>JAILKS010000043.1 GCA_024693715.1 Treponema sp.
GTTCAGCGTCCTCGTTCAGGAAACTTTGAACCGGTATTTGAACGGCATGCTTACCAACGAAGAAGTAATTCAGGAAATGCTAAAGCTTGCAAAGGAAATGGCTGCCGCAAGCGCGGAAGGAAACAAGCTTGGATTAACAGACGTGGAACTTGCCTTTTACGATGCCCTTACAAAACCTGAAGCCGTCAAAGATTTTTATACCAACGATGTTTTAGTTGCCCTCACAAAAGAACTGACCGAAACACTCCGCAAAAACAAAACGATTGACTGGCAGAAAAAGGAATCTGCCCGAGCAAAAATGCGTATGATTGTAAAGAAGCTTTTGAAAAAATATAAGTATCCACCGGAAGGCCAGGAAGACGCACTTAAAACAGTTATCAGCCAGTGTGAACTTTGGACTGATTCCCTCCCCGCATAAAAAAACCCCCGTTCATCACAGGGGCTCGTAAACGCTTGGTTTAATTATCAGACATCCGATTATAGCGGACGTCTGGTTTGCAGCTTTTCTCAAAAAATTAATAATTTTCTGCGCTTACTTCAAAATATGCTTTTGGATGTGCACAAACAGGACATACATCAGGAGCCTTTGTTCCTACAACGATGTGTCCGCAGTTGCGGCATTCCCAAACTTTAACTTCGCTCTTTTCAAATACAGCTGCAGTTTCTACATTTTTAAGAAGTGCTCTGTAGCGTTCTTCATGATGTTTTTCAATGGCAGCAACACCGCGGAATTTAGCAGCTAAAGCGGCAAAGCCTTCTGCTTCTGCTGTTTTTGCAAAATCCTCGTACATGTCTGTCCATTCGTAGTTTTCACCGTCTGCAGCGGCTTTTAAATTCTCCGGAGTATCACCGATACCACCTAATTCCTTGAACCACATCTTAGCATGTTCTTTTTCATTGTTTGCGGTAGCTTCAAAAATTGCTGCAATCTGTTCGAAGCCTTCTTTTTTGGCAGTAGAAGCAAAGTAAGTATATTTGTTTCTAGCCTGAGATTCACCGGCAAATGCTGCCTGCAAATTTTTTTCTGTTTGTGTTCCTGCGTACTTGTTCATTTTTTTACTCCTTAATTATCCTGTTTTGTTCTTTTTGTTTTATCATAAATAATAAGGGCTGCAAATACAGCAATTATAACTATAAGTGCAATTCTGCCCCGTTTATCTTTTTTGATTTCAAGTTTAAACATATCTTTTAATTTATCGATAGAATCTACTTTACCAGGGAAAACAAAGTAAATATTATTTTTTCCGATTTTATAAGGTGCGAAAGTTGAGCCGGTCTGTTTTGCCAGAACAGATAAATAATTGTTCTTACTTACGTTGAAATAATTATAATTAAGACTTACATCACCAGGTTCATCTTCATCATCATGTGTTGCATATTCAAGTCCGTTGTATTTTAAACCACAGATTTCTTTTGCTTCTTCGTATGATTCATCTATCGGAACAAGGTCAAAACCATAATCATCTAAAAGAAAATCTCCGACATTAGGATTAATTTTTATTTCGCTTGAATAAAGGCTGTCAAGAAGTGAGCCGTAAAGAAGTGGTTCCTGTGTTCGTTCCTTCCATTCATAGTGAGTTTTGCCGTCTTTTTCATAAGAAACAAAATCTTTTACCGTTCTTTTGATTTTAAAAGAATTTATTGGTGGATTCAGTTCTTCAAAGCAAAGAGTATCATCGGTTGTGTAAGAAATTTTTCCGCTGACTAAGACAAGTTTTTCGTTATTGGAAGGATTTATTTTTCCGTCTGTAACAAGAGTTACTTCCTTTATGATTTTATCATGGAGGCGTGATTCCTTTTTATTATTTTTGATGCCCAGTAAAACAACAGCTGCAATCAAAGCTGCAGTGATAATAATTCCCTTAGAAATTTTCATTTATACCTCTTAAAAAACATTATAACAGATATTTTTTAAAAAGTCTTTTTAAGAATTAAATAATTGAAAGATTAATTAAAAGTTTTTTTCGGGATTGAAATAATGTTTTTTACCGCGTCGTATATTTTTTTTGCAACAACCGGTTTGTTCATTGTGTAAAGATGAATTCCATCAACTCCATGGCTCACAAGATCTATAATCTGATTTACCGCATAAGCAATTCCGGCATCCATTATCGCATCATCGTTGTTTCCGTATTTGTCCAGCATAACCCTGTATTTTTCAGGAAGCACAACAGAGCAGCGGTTTACCATTCGTTCAATCTGGGCACGATTTGTTACCGGCATAATTCCAGCCTCGATAGGCGAGGTGATTCCGGCAAGCCGGCAGTTTTCGATGAATTTATAAAAAATCTGATTGTCGAAAAAAAGCTGTGAAATCAGGTGATTGCATCCGCTGTCTACCTTAAATTTTAAATTGTGAATTTCTTTAAAAACATCCTCTGATTCAGGATGATTTTCAGGATAGCAGGCTGCAGAAAGATGGAAGGCAGAACCTGTCGATGATTTTATATAATTGCTCAAATCAGAAGCATGTAAAAAATCACCGGAAATAGTTCTGCCCTCGATTCTGTCTCCACGAAGAACAAGAATATTTTCTATACTGTTTTCCTGAAATTCTTTAAGCATAGATGAGGCTTCATCTTTTGAAAGATAAAGACATGGAAGATGAACAACACTTTCGACATTACATGATTTTTTTATTCTTTTTGCAATTTCCAGGGTATTTGAACAGTTTTCACTTCCGCCGGCTCCATAAGTTACGCTTATAAAATCCGGAGATAAATCTGAAAGCTCGTCCAATGTGCTGTAAATTGTATCAATTGAGGAATTTTTCTTTGGAGGAAAAACCTCGAATGAAAAAACTGTCTTTTCGTCGAAAATGCTGTTGTTTATCATAAATTATTTCCTTGTCTGTTTTGCAGCTGCAACAAGATTTTTAAGACTGGCTACTGTTTCTGTTTCGCCGCGTGTTTTTAATCCACAGTCAGGGTTTATCCATAGTTTGCTCTGTGGAACATAGTTTTTCATCTTTTCAACTGCATTTACAATTTCTTCGACAGATGGAACACGAGGTGAATGGATGTCGTAAACACCAGGTCCTACTTCTGTTCGGAAATTGTTGTCTTTAAGTGCTTTAAGAATCTCGAGATTTGAACGGCTTGCTTCGAATGTAATAACATCAGCATCCATATCATCAATATTTTTAATGATAGGAATGAATTCTGAATAGCACATGTGTGTATGAATCTGTGTCTGTGGTTTACATCCTGAGTGAACAAGATTAAAGGCAGGAATTGCCCAGTCAAGATATTCTGAATGCCAGTCTGCTTTTCTTAATGGAAGCTTTTCTTTTAATGCGGCTTCATCTATCTGAATAATTCTGATTCCTGCTTTTTCAAGATCCAATACTTCTTCGCGGATTGCAAGTGCAATCTGATAAGCGCTTTCTTTAAGACTGATGTCTTCTCGTGGGAAAGACCAGTTAAGAATTGTTACAGGACCGGTGAGCATTCCCTTTACAGGCTTCTTTGAATTTTTATCTGCACAGCTTTGAGCGAATTTAGACCATTCAACGGTAATAGGATTTTTGCGGCTTACATCACCCCAAACTACCGGCGGTTTTACACAGCGAGTTCCATAAGATTGAACCCATGCGTTTTGAGTAAAGATATATCCGTCAAGATTTTCACCAAAGTATTCAACCATGTCGTTTCGTTCAAATTCACCGTGAACTAAAACATCAAGGCCGATTTCTTCCTGTAAAGCAATACATTCAGCAATTTTTTTCTGGTTGAATTTAATATAATCTTCTTTTGAAACAGTTCCCTTTTTGAAGCCGGAACGGTTTGCACGAACATCCTGTGTCTGAGGGAAAGAACCGATTGTTGTTGTTGGGAATAAAGGAAGATTGAATTCTTTCTTTTGAATGGCTTCTCGTTCTGCAAAAGCCGGCTGTCTGATAAAATCTTCTTTTTTAAGATTTGCAACCTTAGATGCAATTTCTGAATTTTTAGCAGTACGTTCTGTTTTGAACAATGCTTCATTAGCGGCAAATGCAGTTGTGTTTTTAGAAGCGAGATCAGAAAGCTCTGTAAGTTTTTCTTCTGCAAATGCAAAATATTTTAAGATATTTGAATCAAGCTTCTGTTCGTTTTTAACGGTATACGGAACGTGGAGCAAAGAGCATGATGTTGAAAGAACAATTTCGCCCTTCCATTTAGACTGGATTTTTTCAAGCAAGTCATTTGTTTTTGAATAATTATTCTTCCAGATGTTTTTACCGCAGATAACTCCGGCGAATAAAGAACAGTCAGGGTTGTCCCCCTTGTTCAACAGTTCAAGAGTTTGTTTTCCTTCAACAAAATCAAGACCAATTCCATCAAAACCAAAAGAAAGAAGCTCTTTATAAAAATCACGGACATCTCCGAAATATGTTTGTAAAAGAACCTTTATGTTTTTTCCGTCAAGAATTGTTTTATAAAGATTTGTAAAAAGTGCTTTATCTTCTGCTGTCATATCTAAAACTAAAGCAGGCTCATCAAGCTGAATCCATTCTGCACCCCAGCTTTTTGCATTAGAAAGCAGCTGTTTGTAAGCGTTTGCAGCCTGTGCAGAAAAATCATTTAATTGTTTTTTACCGGTAAAGTGACTTAATTTTAAGAAAGTATATGGACCGATTACATCGCACTTTGTCTGAACACCATAAGCTTTTGCTTCATTGTATTCTTCCTGTGCCTTTGAATCATCGAGCTGGATTTCTACAGTATCGTCAAATTCCGGAACAATATAGTGATAGTTTGTATTAAACCATTTTTTCATTGGGAGAGCAGTAACATCACCCTTATCTGACTGATAACCTCGTGCCATTGCAAAGAAGGTATCGAGTTTTGAAAGACAAAGATTTTTGTAACGCTGAGGAATTACTCCAAGCATAAAGCTTGTATCGAGCATATTGTCGTAAAAAGAAAAATCATTGGAGCTGATAAAATCAATGCCGGCATTCTTCTGTAAAAGCCATGCGTTTTTTCTTATTTCTTTTGCTGTTGTCTGTAATTCAGAATCTGTGATTTTTCCTGCAAAGTATTTTTCTGATGCAAATTTAAGTTCACGGTTTGCACCAACTCTTGGAAATCCTATTACTGATGTTTTCATATTTGTACCTCAATTATTTGATTTTATGCCTATTAATATACTAGGCAATAGTTATCATATCAAATACTAAATTTTGTGTGTTTGCCATAGATTTTATCTATGGCAAGAAGTATAATGCTTTTAAGGTGATGATATGACGATTCAGCAATTAAAATATGCCGTTGCAGTTGCGGAATGTGGAAATGTTACTGCGGCAAGTCAGAAGGTTTTTATTTCTCAGCCAAGTTTAACCGCGGCGATTCATGAGCTTGAACGGGAGATAGGAATATCTATTTTTTCACGGACAAACAAAGGTGTAATTGTTACAAATGAAGGAAGTGAATTTTTAGGATATGCGAGGCAGGTTCTTGAACAGACTTCTTTGCTTGAAGAAAAATATCTTGGAAAACGTCAGATACAAAAAAGATTCAGCGTAACCTGTCAGCATTATTCGTTTGCGGTAAATGCCTTTGTAGATGTGATAAAAAAGTATGGCGGCTCTGAATATGATTACACTTTGCGTGAAAGTCAGACAAGTAAAATTATAGATGATGTGGCGAATTTAAATAGTGAAATTGGAATTTTGTATTTGAATATAAAAAATACGGAAATAATTTCAAAGCTTCTTAAAAAAAATGATCTGGTTTTCAAAGAATTGTTTACCGCAAAACCACACATTTTTATTTCAAACACTAATCCTCTTGCAAAAAAAAAGACTGTTTCTTTAAAAGATCTGGAATCATATCCGTATCTGACATATGAACAGGGTGAATATAATTCTTTTTATTTTGGAGAAGAACCGCTTCCTGCAATAGATCATAAACTGAACATAAAGGTAAGTGACCGTGCGACTTTGTTTAATCTTCTAATCGGTTTGAACGGATATACGGTAAGTTCTGGTGTCATCGACAATAAACTGAATGGAAGCAGTATTATAGCACGTCCACTGGAGCTTGAGGATTACATGAAAATTGGAATTGTGACACATAAGAATGTCGTTCTTTCCCGTTACGCTCAGACTTATCTGCAGGCGATAAAGACTTATATTCCTAAAACAAAGGATGATTAATAATAGTAAGTTTTTATCGGTGGAAATCCGTTGAAGGCAACAGATGCATAGGTTGAAGTATATGCTCCTGTAGAAAGCCAGTAAATACGGTCTCCTGCTTTAAGTGAAACCGGAAGCTTGTATTGTGCAGTTTCATACATAATGTCCATGCTGTCACAGGTTGGTCCTGCAATAATAACAATGCCTTCTTTTTCCGTCGGAGAATCTTTGTTTGTTATTATAGGATATTTGATAGATTCATCGAGGGTTTCGATTAATCCGTTGAATTTTCCGGTATCTACGTAAACCCATCTTGCAAGTGCCGTATTGTTTTTTCTTGAAGTTAAAATGACTTCACTTGTTAAAATCCCACTATCACCGACCAAAGAACGTCCAGGTTCAAGAATAATTTCCGGGATATTATCACCGAAGTCTTCCTGAATATAACGTGATATTTCAGATGCATATTCGCTCAAATCATTTGTAGGATCTACATAGCTTGCCGGGAATCCGCCGCCCATATTTATCATTGAAAGTTTGATGCCCTCTTCTTCTTCAAGTGATGTAAAAAGATATTTTACCTTTGCAATTGCATCGTTCCATTGACCGATATCTCTTTGCTGGCTGCCGACATGGAAACTTATTCCATATGGAGTTAATCCGAGTTTTTTTGCAAGTACCAGAAGATCATACGCCATGTCCGGATGGCAGCCGAATTTTCGAGAAAGAGGCCAGTCGGCAGTAACAGAATTTTCTACAAGAATGCGGACATAAATTCTTGAACCGGGTGCGTTTTCAGCAATGTTTTTTAAATCATCCTTGCTGTCGGTTGCGAACATTCTTACGCCCTTGTCGTAAAAGTATTTTATATCCTTTGCTTTTTTGATTGTATTTCCATAAGAAAGTCTGTCGGGACTGATATTGAATTTATTGATTAAGTCTAATTCGTAGCGTGAAGCTATATCAAAGCAGGAACCCATATCTGCAAGCATCTGTAAAACAGGTTCTCCGGGATTTGCCTTGATAGCGTAAAAAATTCTTGCATAAGGAAATGAATTCTTCAGCTTAATAAAATTTGATTTTACTTTGTTCAGATTAATTGCAATATTCGGAGTTTCAAGATCCTTTGTAAAATCCAGAAAACGCTGCCATTCTTTATCACTTACATAATCATTTCGATTAAACATTTTTACCACCTGGTTAAAAATATAGAAACAATAAAGTAACTTTAACCGAATAATAGCACAAATTATAATAAAAAAACTAGAGTAAAGATGATAATTTTTCGGATGCGGTTTATCAGTTGTCAGTTAAAACAACTTCTTTAATTCCCCTGAATTTTGAAAGCTTTTCAGTAAGGTCATTTGTATTTAAAGAATCTGGTGCATGAACTGAAATTGTAAGGCGTGTTCTTTTTTCTTCGTATGAATAGCGTATATCCATGTCATGAATAATGAAGCCGCAGCTTTTGAGGGTTTCCCTTAAATAATTTTCATCATAATCCTTGTTTGCGATTGTTAAGAGAAGATTTTTTCGTTTTTCAGCAGGAAACAGCTTTTTTTCTACTCTCGAAATGATTGCCAGAGTTAGAATACTGAATATCATCACAAGAGCGGCAGGTACATATAAATTTGCACCACAGGCAATTCCTACAGATGCATCGGTAAAAATAATTGCAGCTGTAGTTAAACCACGAATGTTTAATCCGTAATGGAAGATTGCACCTGCGCCTAAAAAACCAATGCCAGTTATGACACCGGCGGCAATTCTTGTAGGATCTCCTTTTACATTAAATTCAGATGCCATGTAAACGGAAAGAATGCTTAAAAGACAGCTGGACATGCAGATTAGAATTAAGGTTCTTATGCCTACAGAATGCTGACGGAGCTTTCGTTCAATTCCAAAACAAAGTCCGCAGATTAAGCTTGCAGTAAGCCGGATAAGATAATCCAGATGGACATTTTGTATAATAAAATCTGGCATAAGAACTCCTGGAAGTTATTAGAATCTTATTTGAATAAAGAAAAGCCTGATATTTTTGAGCCGACCTTTACCCATGTTGCTGCATTTTTTGCAGATTGTCTGTTTTTTGAATTTTTAAGTGCTTCTAAATTCTGACTTATCCAGGCTGCAATATATTCTTCGTTGTTGTAGTATTCGTTTGAAGGATCACATCTTACGAGCGAAACAGAAAGATATTGTTTTTCCTGAACAAGGGTTGCAAAATTCTGGGCAAGAGCGATAAATGCTTCCTGTGCAGAATTAACGATGTTACTTGCCGGAACTGTATTTAATGCTTTTGAACCTGCGTGAAGGATGTCGAATTTCGAAGGATAGGTTTTTACCATAAAGGTAACTGTTACAGGATCTTTTCGCTGTTCAAGACGGAAGAGAAGCTCGTTTGCAAGAAACTGAAAACTGTTAATCATTGTATCTGAAGCCATAGAAATGTTATCTGTTCTGTCGTATTCAAACTTACTTGCAAAATAAAGCGCGTCAAAATAGAAGAGATAATTATCAAGCTCTTTAAGCTTTGATTCACCCTGAATTAAAAAGGAACGTGCAGAAATTGCAGAGCCCTTGTTCCAAAGACATGCATCAATCATATCTGACGCTTCGAGAGTTGAAAGTTCACCGTCTGTTCTGATAGACATAAACACATTTCTATTTTGTTTTGTAAAGCTTACAGCCAATTCAAGACTTTCCGGCAGCTCTTTACCGGCTATTAAAATATCACCCATAGATAATATTATAACATACTATAGATTTGCTATCTAGTAGAATTGTAATCTTGTATATGATATAATCAGATTTATGAAAGTTTGGATAAAATATTTTATTGGTATTGTACTGGGCGTTATTTGTGCGCTTTTTCTTCCGGCTTCAAGTGTAAAAGCCGCTGAAATCCTGTCATTTTTAACTGATTTGTTTATCAGAATCGGTCGTTATATTGTCATTCCTCTTATTTTTGCAAGTGGAATTGTAGCAGTAAATAAGCTTCGTTCTTCCAAAATGATTGGAAAAACTGTTTTATGGACATTTCTTATAATTGTTGTTTCTTCATTGTTTTTAACACTTATGGGAATTATTTCGATTGTTCTTTTCAGACTTCCACGTATTCCTATTATTGGAGATACAACCTCTGAAGTTGTTTCAATTGATATAAAATCTTTGATTTTGTCTTTGTTCCCTAATTCGGCTTTTGAGTCATTAATTCAGGGAACCTTCGTTGGCGCTGCATTTTTGTTTGCTTTTTTCATCGGCTGGAGCAGTTCGTCGTTAAATGAAACAAATACATTTAAACCTATAACAATGCTTGCTGATTCTCTTTCACAGCTTTTCTACAATATAGCATCCTTCTTTACCGAAATTTTATCTGTTCTTTCGGTAGCAATTATGTGTTACTGGGCATTCACTTATAAAACAACTTTATCATCGGGAACTTATACACCAATGATGGTAATGTTTATGATAGATTTTATTGTCATTGCATGTATTATTTATCCGGTGATTATACGTTATGTTTGTCATGACCCTCACCCATACAGAGTGCTTTATGCAAGTCTTGCTCCTTTTATGCTTTCTTTTATCAGTGGCGATATGAATCTTGCGCTTGGAATAAGCACTTTGCACGGAAAAGAAAGCCTTGGAATTCGAAGAAGAGTTTCCGGCTTTACATATCCGTTATTCTCGATTTTTGCACGTGGTGGTTCTGCACTTGTTGCTTCCATCAGTTTTATTCTTATTATGTATTCATATTCAAGTCTTGTATTGAAATTTGGTCAGATAATGCTTATCTTCCTGATTGCATTCGGAACATCATTCCTGCTGGGTGGACTTCCAACCGGTGGAGCTTTTGTTCTTTTGACTGTTATCTGTCAGAAATATGGGCAGGGATTTGAATCAAGCTATCTGCTTTTAAAACCTGCGGCATTTATTATCTGTTCTTTTGCAACTCTTATAGATACCGCTACGGCAATGTTTGGAAGTTATATAGTTGCATCAAAAACAAAAATGATAGAATATCATTCTATAAAAAATTTTATCTAAGGTATTATAATGGAATTTACACAAGAATTAATCGACTCACTGGTTGTCAACGAAGTTGACATTATGAAAAAAATTGCAGAAGAATTGAACATTCGTCTTCAGCAGGTTAGCGCTGTAATCAGCCTTGTAAACGAAGGATGTACCATTCCTTTTATCAGCCGTTACCGAAAAGAAAAACATGGCTCTCTGGACGAAGTTCAGGTACGCGATTGTGATCATCTTTTTAAATCATATAAAAATCTGGAAGACAGACGACTCGAAATTGTAAAAGGCATTTTTGCACAGGGAAAACTCACAGAATCTCTTTATAATGCCGCAATGTCTGCAACAACTTTAACTGCACTCGAAGATCTCTGGGCTCCGTTCAAGAAAAAGAAGAAGACTCGCGGTATGATTGCAGCAGAAAAAGGTCTTGAACCTCTTGCAGATTTTATCATCGCAGAACACGACGATGCAGTATGCGAAAAAGAAGCAGAAAAATATATTAAAACCGACAACGAAGATTCTGCATTAAACGTAGAAACCGCTTTTGATGCTCTTGAAGGCGCTAAGGATATTGTTGCAGAAAGAGTAAGCCAGGAAACATCAAACCGCGAAGCTGTTCACGCTCTGTACTTAAAAGAAGGAAACATGGTTACAAAAGGCATTGTTCCGGAAGGTAAAGACGAAGAAACAGCAAAGAAAGAATCAACTTACCAGATGTATTGGGATTTTAAAGAACCATTGAATCAGGTAAAACCACACCGTATTCTTGCAATCAACCGTGCAGAACGCGAAGGTGCTCTTGAAGTAACAATTGATGTTGATGTAGATTCAGCCGTAAAGCTTTTACAGAAAGAATATACAATCAACAATAAATATCATTCAGATGCAATCGAAGATGGTGTTGTTCGCCTTCTTTCTCCTGCCGTTGTTCGCGAAATTCGTAGCGACGAAGCAGACGAAGCTGATGTTCACGGAATTGGAATCTTTAGCGAAAACTTAAAGAACCTTTTGATGACTCAGCCTATTAAAGGAAGCCGTGTTCTTGGTGTAGACCCTGGTATCAGAACCGGTACTAAGTGTGCTGCCCTTGATGAAACAGGAAAATATCTTGGCTTCTTTAAGTTTTTCCAGGTACAGGACCCGGAAGATTCATACAAACAGATTAACGACGCAATCGATAAGTATGATATTCAGGTTGTAGCAGTTGGTAACGGTACAGGCAGCCAGGAAGTTCAGGCAATTGTAAGCAAGGTAATCAGCGAAAATTACAGTGATGTAGTTTATACAGTTGTAGATGAATCTGGTGCTTCAGTTTATTCTGCTTCCGACATTGCCCGCGAAGAATTCCCTGATTTAGACTTAACAATCCGTGGAGCAATTTCAATGGGACGCCGCCTTCAGGACCCTCTTTCTGAACTTGTAAAAATCGATCCTAAGGCTATTGGTGTAGGACTTTATCAGCATGATGTAAACCAGAAAAAGCTTGCAGAACAGCTTGATGAAGTTGTTGGTTCAGTTGTAAATAACGTTGGTGTAAATCTTAATACTGCATCTTATTCACTTTTAAAATATGTTTCTGGAATTAACGGAACTACAGCAAAGAAAATTGTTGCTTACCGAGATGCAAACGGAAAAATAAAGAGCCGCGAAGATTTAAAGAATGTTCCTGGGCTTGGTCCTAAGGCATATGAACAGTGTGCAGGATTTTTGAAGATAGCAGAAAGCGATGATCCTCTTGATAATACTTGGGTTCACCCTGAAAATTACGACGCTGCAAGAGAGTTCCTTTCTGTAATCAAAAACGGCGAAAAGGTTACTTCTTCTAAAATTGATGAGGTTGCCGCAAAATATAATCTTGGTGTAACAACAGTTCAGGATATTGTAGATGAATTGCAAAAGCCAAACCGTGACCCACGCGACGGATATCCTGCTCCAATCATGCAGAAGGGTGTTGTTCAGTTTGAAGACTTAAAAGAAGGAATGAAGGTAACAGGAAAGATTAAAAACGTAGTTGATTTTGGTGCTTTTGTTGATATTGGTCTTCATGAAACAGGCTTGATTCACGTTTCTGAATTGAGCGACAACTTTATTAAAGATCCTATGGAGGTTGTAAAGGTTGGCGATGTTCACGAATTTACAATCCTTGAGCTTGATCAGGTAAGAAGAAGAATCAGTCTTTCTTTAAAGAGCGATGCTGCTTCAAGAGCGGGAACAGGACAAAAATCGGCACCAAAAAGAACCGAGCGTCCTAATTCTGCAAACAACGGTACTTCCGGCAATGCAAGACGAGTTGTTGTAAAGAAAATTCACAGCGACTTTAAGGCCGACAGCGCCGAAAACAAGAAGTATACACAGAATTCCGACGATGGAATGAACTATAATCCTTTTGCTGCATTTTTTAATCAGAAGTAGGAAAAAACAACAAAAGACCGGAAAAAATAAATTTTTACCGATAATAAAAGTATAACTTCAAATTTGTTTTACTGTAAAATTTGTATTATACTAATTTTGAGGTGATGTAATGAAAAGATGTTTATTTTTATCCGGTCTTATTCTATTAACAATCTCATTTTTTTCCTGTGATCTTTATAAAATTCCAAAAAAAATAAAAATTTCTACAGAAGCAGATTATAATTTTAATATTTTAAATATCGATTATCCGCTGGATTCAATTTTCTCACCTACACAGATGATTCAAAATTATACAGAAAATTCCGGCATGGATGTTTATGATTATAATCCTGGTGAAAATAATACAATTCAGAAATATCTTTTAAGAATGCCTGTTCAGGAAATTCCTATTGATTTTAAACAGTACATTGAAGACGGAGCAATTGGTGCCGGTTTTGAAGCGATGAGTTTTAATCAGGAAATTGAAATTCCGAGCATAGATTTTTCACAAAATGAAAATGTTGATCTTGAACAGGTAAATACAATGATAAATACCGGACTTATCATCAGCGGTGATACGGGAACTCTTGTAAACATTTCATTTCAAGGCGGTGATTTTTCAACTATTGAATATAAATCTGGTGAGATGGATGTTATAGCACCAAATTCAGATATTCCGGACGGTAAAGTTGTAAAAATTGTTGAGGTTGATGATATAAATGCGGCAGATCCTGTAATCACCGCAGAAGTTTCGTCAGGAACCTTTAACAATAACAAAGCGGTAATTTCTCTGAATAACAAAACGTTACGAAAAGAGAATGTAATGATAAAATTTGTTGATGAGTCCGGACATAATTTTGTTGCGACAATCAGGGAAGGAAGTAAAATAAAAAAATGCACGGGTGTAACAGTTAATGATTCATCCGTAATACCAGAACTTTCGTATAACTTTTCAATTCCTGCTCAGTCAGTTTCACAAATTGAATCCTGCAGGTTTGCTTCGGGAAGTAATCTTAAGTTTGGAATTGAAATTCCTGCATCCTGGTCAGGAGTTTCAACTCAATTTACAACAGAAATAACCGGTGGTTTGAATATAGCACAGGCAACAGAGGCCGGCCCTGTCACAAAAGATTTAAGCAACAAGGATTATAATTTTGCAGCGATAGATGTTGATACAGCAGCAAAAATCCTTCTTAATAATGCAACGATTGTTTTTGCCGACAGACCTGTTTTTTCGGTTAAAAGTCAGATAAACGGTTTTTCAAAAATTACTGCGTTACTTGATGAAAGCGTTCAGACAGATATTTCTATAAACAAGCCTCTGAGTGATGAAGCGAAAGATATGCTTAAAACAATTACATGGAAAGCAGGCGGGGCAATAGAAGTAAAATATACAAATACTTTTCCGTCAGGAAATGATTTTGAGCTTGAAAATGTAAAATCAATTTTTCTGAATATAAATCAGACTACAGAAACACTTGAAGCAGGAAAAACGAATCAGACAATTCTCTTTAATCAGTCGTCACAGGTAACAAATGTTGAAACAACATCAAATGTTGATTTAAATGCAAAACTGAAGGTGCCTGGAAATACGGATGGAAAACTTATCCTTAATGATGTTGAATGCGGCAAAAAATATAAAATTGATATAAGCATTGAAGCAAAGCTTGATTGGGATGCAGTTGAAATAAAAAATATATCTTCAGAATCGCAAAAAGGAGTTAAATATTTTGATTTTAACTTAAAGGATATTTTTGCAGCGGCAGATTCAACTCTTGGAACTCATCTTGCAAATAAGGTAACTTTGCGACCGGGAAATGAAACCAATATATATCTTTTCTGTGATTTTCCTAATTCATCTGGTTTTGAAAATCCACATTTTGAAGGAACAATTCAATCTTACGTTGGAAAAAAGAATGGCAGTGATTTTGAAGCAATCGGTGCAAACGGAAAAGAATATAAGATTGGAGGTTATAATAATCCGGTTGAAATCCCTCGTGAAAAAGAACCGGCACTTACAATGAAGGATAATGTTGTAATAAATAAAATTACGGGTTCAACAGGCTGGGATTTAACACCGCTTATTAATGAAGCAACAACAACAGATTCTACGGAAACTCTTTTGTGTGTTGAATATGATTTAAAATTTTTGACGGGTTCTTCTGAAAGTACAATCACAATTACAAAAGCAGATCTTCAGAATCAGACATCACCGTCTATAAAAATAGTTGCAATGCTTTCTCTGGCACTTGATTTTTACATCAGCGCGGAAGATCAGATTGATGTAATGAAAATCATGGCAGGGAAGGATTCTTCCGGAACAGATCAGGAAAAGGATTTGTTTGGACGTTCTTCTTCATCAGATTCCGGAACAATAAAGGAATTTTTATCTATCGTTGAAAAGGCACGCATTAAGTTTAATACAACAAAAAAACCGTTCATAACATCAAATCCTTTGAAAATTGTTTTAGATATGGACGGAGACGGTACACGGTTCCCGACAGATGAAATTGGTATAATTGACGGGGTTTTTGAAACTTCACCGATAGATTTAATTGAAACTTATCCTTTGTGTCCTTCGGTAAAAATGAATATCCCGACAGGAAATTTCGCAGTTGCACGAGATATGTTCTTTGCTACAAAAATAAAGCTTGGTTTAGAAACAAACGGTAAGCCTTTGACTGTTTATCCTTTTGGAGGAGAATGATGAAGAAAATAATTTTTTCTGTTTTTGTTTTTCTCTTTTCTTTTTCATGCTTTTGTCAGGAAAATTTTACAAAAAGGATTTTTGAGTTTAAGGTAGATTCTCCTTTGTTTTTGACGAACAATTCTTTCAGAACGCTTGATTATTTTAAAGAAGAAGCGGTAATCGATTTAACTCAAATTGCGAAGGATATGCCGGACAGCGGATTTGAACTTATAGCAAAATATAATCCATCCTTTGAGCTGAGCTTTAATGCGGGTGTTGCAGTATCTTTATTGGTCGGTTTTGATTTATATTCAAAAATTAATCTCAGTAAAGATATTTTTGATTTTCTTGGAAACGGCAGTGAAGATACAATTGACATAAAGGAAGATATAAATGGATTTCTTGATTTGTTTGCGCATGTAGATACATCTTTCGGTTGGGATTCAGACAAGTTCAAGCTTAAATTAAGGGCATCTGCATTTAAATCAATCGTTCATGTTACAACAGAAGGGTCTACTGTTACTGCTTTTAATGACGAGGATTGTAATTTTGGATATAAGCTTGAAGGTCGCGGTAAAATATACAGCCTTATTCCTTTGAGTAAAGATGTTTTTTCTGAGGAGTTTTTAAAAAACACTGATAATTATCTTCCGGCACTTTTTGGATTTGAAGGCTTTGGTATTGATGCAGGTTTTGAGCTTGGTTTTGATTTTGGACGATATTTTCATTGTGATGCATCTGTTTCAATCCCGATTATTCCAAGCCGTATTCATAACATGATTCCTGCAACGTGCGATTCTGAATATACGACAAATCTTTCTACTCTTTTAAGTAAGGATGATGAAAACAGTAAAAATCCGCCGACTTTTTCTTATGAGCTTGGTGAATGTCAGGAAGAAGAATATTACATTAACCGGCCGCTGAAAATTTATGCAGATATGATTTTTTCTCCGCATAACGGCATAATGGATTATAAGGCTGGAATTGGTTTTACTTTATTGCATCCGTTTACAGAAAATCCCGAAGAATTGAGCTTTTATTTTGATTATTATTTGGGAACATCGTTCGGGGCATGGAACTTTTTAAGAATTACGTTGTCATCAGAACGAACAGATCAGATTTATATTCATAAGCTTCAGGCAGATGTTGATATAAGACTTTTAAGGGTTGGTGCTGGTGTTTCAACATCATCCTCTGATTTTGTTTCGAGCTTTAAGTGTGCGGGGCTTGGTGTTTTTATGAATTTTGCGCTTGGAATGTAAACAGAGTCGATACACGTTTGACGTAAGTTGTTACATATAGTAATATTTAATAATATTAAATTTTTTAAGAAGGATTAAAATGTTTAAGATTCTGGAAAAAAGACTGCTTTCTGCAGGTGTTTATTATATGAAGGTAAATGCACCTGAAATTGCTAAAAACAGAAAAGCAGGTCAGTTTGTTATTGTTCAGGTAGAAGAAGAATTCGGTGAAAGAATTCCATTAACTATTGCAGATGCAAATTCTCAGGAAGGCTGGATTGTACTTGTTTTTCAGGCTGTAGGTGCGACAACATATAAGCTTTCTTTAAAAGAAGCTGGTGATTCATTACCGACTGTGCTTGGACCTCTTGGCAATCCTTCAAAGATTGAAAAATATGATGCACCGGTTGTAATTGTCGGTGGCGGTTTTGGTGTTGCTCCATGTTATCCTATTGTTCAGGCACATAAAGCAATCGGCAATAAGGTAATTATGATTATTTGTGCACGAAATAAAGATCTTTTGATTTTTGTAGATGAAATGAAAGCTATCTGTGATGAAGTAATCATCATGACAGATGACGGAAGTGCAGGAAGACAGGGTGTTTCTACTGTACCGGTTAAGGAGCTTTGTGAAAGTCAGTGTCCTCCGGCGGAAGTAATAGCAATTGGTCCTCCAATTATGATGAAATTCTGTGCTTTAACAACAAAGGAATATGGAATTAAAACAACAGTTTCTTTAAATACAATTATGATTGATGGAACCGGTATGTGCGGAGGTTGTCGTGTAAGCGTCGGCGGTAAAACAAGGTTTGTTTGTGTAGACGGTCCTGAATTTGATGCACATGAAGTTGACTGGGATAATATGATGATGCGTATGAAATCATTTAAAGAACGTGAAACAGAAGATTATCATAAGTGTAAGCTTCAGACAGAAGCAGCTAAGCTTGGTTAGGAGTATGAAAAATGTCTATAAACGTTACGGAAGAATATAACAAAATACAGGAAAAAATAAAAAACGGTGGACTTACACCGAAAGATAGAAATGCAATTCCTCAGATGCAGATGCCTCATAGAGACGCTAAACTGCGTGCAAGAATGATGGATGAAGTTGCACTTGGTTTTACAAAAGAACAGGCAATTGTAGAGGCTAACAGATGTTTGCAATGCGCAAAGCCTTTTTGTATAGATGGTTGCCCGGTAAACATTGATATTCCTGGCTTCATTAAGCAGATTGCAGAAGGTGAATTTAAAGAAGCGGTAGATACAATCAAAAAAACAAGTCTTTTACCGGCAATTTGTGGACGAGTATGTCCTCAGGAAAAGCAGTGCCAGGGAAAATGTACAGTCGGTAAAATCTGGAAATCTCCGGAAAAAGCTGTTTCCATTGGTCGTCTTGAAAGATTTGTCGCTGACTGGGAACGGGAAAATAATCTTGTTACAATGCCGGAAGTTGCTGCAAAAACAGGCAAAAAGGTTGCAGTAATAGGTTCAGGTCCTGCCGGATTAACTGTAGCTGCTGATTGTGCACGCGCAGGTCATTCTGTAACAGTTTTTGAAGCTTTTCATAAAGCTGGTGGTGTAATGATGTACGGTATTCCTGAATTTCGTCTTCCAAAAAAGATTGTTCAGGAAGAAATTGAGAATCTTAAAAAATTAGGCGTTCAGTTTGAAACAAATTTCCTTGTCGGAAGAACAGATACTCTTGATCAGCTTTTAGGTGAAAAAGGCTTCGATGCTGTATTTGTAGGAACTGGTGCCGGTCTTCCAAAATTCATGAATATTCCGGGTGAAAATTTAATAGGTGTTTTTTCTGCAAATGAATATTTAACCCGTGCAAATTTAATGAAAGGTTATGACAAAGATCATGCTGCAACTCCTATATATGATGCAAAACGTATTGTAGTATGCGGTGGTGGTAATGTTGCGATGGATGCTGCCAGGATGGCTTTACGTCTTGGTGCAGAAGAAGTAATTGTTGTTTACCGGCGAACAAGAGCAGAAATGCCTGCACGAATAGAAGAAATTGCACATGCCGAAGAAGAAGGCATTGTTTTCCACTTTCTTGAAAATCCTGTTGAAATTCTTGGAAATGAGGATGGAAAAATTCGCGGCGTAAGATGTCTTTCTTATGAACTTGGTGAACCAGATGCATCGGGCAGAAGAAGTCCTGTTGCAATTGAAGGTTCTGAACATGAATTCCCTTGTGATGCATTGATTGTCGCATTAGGAAACGGTTCAAATCCTTTGCTTGTTTCTACAACTGATGGATTAGATGCAGATTCAAAAGGACATATTATTGTTGATGAAAAACAGGCAACCAGTCGTGCAAAAGTATGGGCTGGTGGTGATATTGTTCTTGGTGCGGCAACTATTATTCTTGCAATGGGCGAAGGGCGAAAGGCTGCGGCTGCAATAAACGAATATCTTTCTAAATAAACAATAAAAGATTCTCAAATTTTTACCGATAATAAGAATATGGCAAGAAAAAAGACTACCGGACTGGCGGCAGCAGTATGCGTTCTGCTCGTCCTTGTAATAGCAGTATTATTTTTAGTAAAAAAAGATTCAATTATAACAAATCTTCAGGAAACAAATTTTTTCGGAAGAGTTTTTGGAAAAACACCTGAATTTGTAGAAAATCACGAATCGAAAAAAGAACAGACAGATGTTATAGAAGATGAAGAAGTGACAATCAAGGTTGAAACTGTTGAAAAACCATCTCCTGTTGCAAAAGCAGATAAAAAAGAAAATAAATCAGAACAGAAATCTGAGCAGAAGACAGAATCAAAGGCAGAATCAAAAAAAGAAGTAAAGCCTGAACCAAAAAAAGAAACAAAGACAGAACAGAAAAAAACTGAAGAACCTAAAAAAACAACAACAGTGACATATTCAGATGTTCAGCTTTGTTTTATTGAAATAGATGCAGACGGCTCCTTGAACAGAAAAATAGTTAAACGCTCTGTTCCGAAAAATGATTCTCCATTAACAAATGCAATCAATCTTTTGCTGGCAGGACCAGACACTTCAAAATCAGCAGAAAAAAATTGTGTATCTTTAATTCCTCCCGGCACAAAGCTTCTTAGTGCAAAAGTCAGTGATGGAGTTGCGTATCTCAGCTTTAATGATGCCTTTGAGATGAATCCGGATGGAGTTGAGGGATCGATAGGACAATTAATGCAGATAGTTTATACTGCTACCTCTTATTCGACGGTAAACAGTGTACAGTTCTTAATTGAAGGTCAGAAAAAAATATTCCTTGGAAGTGAAGGCCAGAGAATTGACGCTCCACTTTCAAGAAGTTCATTTTAGTTTTCAAACGAACAGCTTTTGATTATTCCATCGTAATATGCTTTTTTCTTTGTGTAAGCATTCAGATTTACAGACAAAGAAAAGAGATTTACGTTTTCCTTACTGTTTGACGGAATATTGATAAGTCTTGTCGTATAAATTATATTCTTTGAATCAGGTAAATATGATTTATATGAAATCTTTGTAAAGCGTTCATTTTCCGTTTTGTTTATTATTTCGATAGATGAAATATCTGTGTATGACTTTTCGCTTCCGGCAAGAAAAAGGCGGAGTGTCCATAAAGTCTTTTTTTCTGCATCATAATTATTTTTAAATGCAGTTCCATAAGCAGAAATGTTTGCTTCATCACCTAAAAGATAGATAAAATCATTTACCGCAGTCCAGTTTGAATCGATTATTACTTTTAAATTGTTGTCTTTGATATTTATTTCTGCAGGAACAGATTTTTTGAATTTCTGAACCTTTCCTTTGTTTTGAACGTTGCTGAAACCTTTAAATTCATCGAAAGATTTATCATTGTTTGAGCTTAAACGACCGATTGTAACACAATCAAAAAGAACTTTTCCTGTATAATCAACGATAGATTTTACATTCCACAAAGGGATTAAAACATCGTAAAGCGTTGTAACTGTTCCGCCAAACTGATCATATTTTTCGGTAACCGCAAATCCGCTGTTTTTAAAAATATCTGAATTGATGTATCCCTTTGAAGCCGGCGAGATGTTTCCAACCTTTATTCTGCGTGATGAGAATTCATAAAGGATATCATGAAGATAGTTTAAAATTTCAATGTCTTCTTCATTGTTTTGAGGTGCCTGCAATATAACTTCACCTGTCATATCCCAGAAATTTGAAGCAGGATTTACTGTAACTGCAAGCGCAAGATTTTTCTCCATGAGTTTTTGTTTTGAATCATGCGGAGAATAATATCTTATCTGATAGGTTGAATCATCGTATTTTAAAAAACCGATGTAACTTTCTCTGCTGAAAGAGTAATCGCGGTAATAGACAAATTCTCCTGCTTTATCGGGAATATAAGAATTAAAGCCCGGCATTGCGATTGCAGTTGAAAAAGCGATAAAAAGAGTTGTAATAAGTAAAATTAATTTTTTCATTTTTTATTCCTTCCTTTATAAATAAAAAAGCAGACTTCGTTTTAGTTACTCATGAAGTCTGCCTTGTTTTTATGCATTTAATTCTGCAAGTTTTTCTTTTACAATTTGAATTATTCTTGAGGCTGCCTGTTCAGCAGGAATAAGCTCTGGTGTTTCAGAATCTCTGAGTTTAAGTTCAACATTCGGAAGATTCTTATCACCGACAACGATTCGGACAGGATAACCAATCAAATCTGCATCCTTAAATTTAACGCCAGGACGTTCATCGCGGTCATCAAGAAGGACATCAATTCCGGCAGTTGAAAGCTCCTCATAAAGCTTATCGGCAACTTCCTTCATTTTTTCTTTGTACATAACAGGAACAACTGCAACCTGGAATGGAGCGGTACTCATAGTCCACATAATTCCGTTGTCGTCGTGATGTGCTTCGATAATACTTGCAAGTGTGCGGTCTACACCAATTCCGTAACATCCCATGATTGGAGTAACAAGCTTTCCGTTTACATCAAGATAAGTTACGTTCATAGATTTAGTATATTTATCACCAAGCTTAAAGATGTGTCCAAGCTCGTTTCCTTTTTTTGAATAGAAGGTACCGCCGCATTCAGGACAAATGTCGCCGGGTTTTACAATGCGGACATCAGCAGTCATAAAAGGAGTAAAGTCGCGGCCTGGTTCAACATGAATAAAGTGAACATCCTTTTTAAGACCGCCGGTTACAGCATCATGCATTGTCATAACAGTTTTATCTGCAATAACCTGAGCCTTTGTAAGCTTTACAGGACCAGCAAAACCAACAGGTGCGTCGGTAATCTTCACAACATCAGCTTCTTCTGCCAGTTCTACAGAGCTTGCCTTTAAGAGTGCACAAAGCTTTGCTTCATTAACATCAAGATCACCGCGGATACAAACAGCAACAAAATTACCCTTAAGCTCAACGCCAGGATTTTCTACTTTATAAATTAAAGTTTTGATAAATGCCTGTGGAGTAGTCTTAAGGAACTCACTCAATTCTTCAATTGTACGAACATCTGGAGTTGGGATTTCTTCTACTGCCTTGTCGGTTGCAGTCTGAGGTTTGCCGTTAGAATCAAGAGCAACATCATCCTTGCACGATGCTTTTTCTACGTTAGCGGCATATTTACAGTCAGGACAAAGAATAAGTGTGTCATCACCAACTTCGCTTTCAACCATGAATTCTTCGGAACCTGAACCACCCATAGCACCGGTATCGGCCTTTACGGAAATTGTTTCCAGTCCCATGCGCTTAAAGATTTTTCGGTAAGCGGCTGCTGCATTGTCGTAAGAAGCGTCCAGATCTGCCTGATCCTTATCAAAGGAATAAGCATCCATCATAGTAAATTCACGGCCTCTCATAACGCCATAACGAGGACGGATTTCATCACGGTATTTAGTATTAATCTGATATAAAGTAAAAGGAAGCTGCTTGTAGGAATCTAGTCCGTCGCGAACAAGAGCAGTAAACGCTTCTTCTGCAGTTGGAGAAACAACCATATCCTGACCGCCACGATTCTGAGGTTTAAGCATTTCCGGGCCCATCTTTTCCCAGCGACCTGATTCCTTCCAGATTTCACCAGGCTGGATTACTGTTGGTTTCATTTCAAGCATTCCTGCTTTATCAAGCTCTTCCCGTATGATTTTTTCAATTTTCCTGAAGGCTTTAAGACCCATAGGCATATATGAATAAAGACCGTTTCCAAGTTTACGGATAAGACCAGCTCTCATCATCAATTGATGGCTGGAAATAACTGCGTCATTAGGTGCTTCACGCAGCGTTGAAATTATAAATTTTGATGCTTTCATAATGGAAATATTATAGTAAAAAATGAATGGTATGAAAATAGGTGTATAGGAGGGGGAAAGCTACGCTTCGCTACCGAGTTTTGTTTCCCATTAAAAGATTGGATAACAAAACTCGCTTCCCCCTGGTCTCAACCCGCTACGCGGTTTTCGACATACCCCCTTCTCCTAGGTGGTTCCGCCCCCTAAAACCCCCATTAACCCATCTGTCATCCTCGGGCTTGCCCCGGGGATCTTTTATATTACTGCCGCTTCCTTTGTTCATGATGAAATTTTTGCACCTTGAAAGTTCTTCTACTTCCATATCCGATAGTTGAAACATAAAGTCGGAATCAAATCGTTCAATATTATTCTTGACTTGACGATTAAAGTTCTTTGTTTCATACCCATAAATCTGTGCCAGATCAAAATCCAGCATCACCTGCTGCCCGCGAATAACATGAATCTTTGAACGAATAGAGTTTTCTTCTAGAATTGAAATTTCATTTTCCATACCATATCCTCCAGGAGTTTTTTTGAGATTCAGCGCCTGTCCAACACCGGGCCTGAATTATGGTAAAGAAAAAACGAAGAGATTATTAAGGGGCCTTCGACAAGCTAAGAAACCCCGAGAATTATAACCACACATACTAAAAACGCTGATAAGTTGTTGGATATGACCTTCTGTGCAGTGGCTTTACATTTTAAATATAATAATATTTAGAAGAAATGACAATTGAGAAATCTGGTAGAGGATAATTTCTGCGGAATACTTTCCCCTCTTGTAATATCCCCATAAATATCTATAATTAAAGATACAAACAAATTATTTTTACTAACCCAAAAGGACTGGCGGTTTTGAAAGGGCGCGGGTGCTGATGGGGAAGGAGAATTATTATGGAAACAAAGGTTGCTTTGATCGGCATTGCAGTTTCGGACTTAAATGCGGTGGAAAAGCTGAATCAGATTCTTCATGAGTACGGCGAGTACATAATCGGACGTATGGGTATTCCTTACAAAAAAGAAAATATCTCTTTGATAAGTGTTGCTGTTGATGCGCCTATGGACAAGATTAACGCATTGAGCGGAAAGCTTGGGGCAATTGACGGTATCAGTGCTAAAACTGTTTTTCCGAATAAATAGTGCTTCGACGGGCTCAGCAACCTCAAAAAATCGAATGACAGTTTTGAACGAATACTCAAAATCAGACATTTTAAATATCCTTTCTCATTTTAAAGATTTACAGCCGGATTTTACGACCCATGCACGGGAACTTCAGCAGGAGCATTTTGGAAACGGGGTTTTCATCCGTGGGCTCATAGAAGTTTCTTCATTCTGTCGCTGCGATTGTTTTTATTGCGGAATCCGAAAAAGTAATTCACAGGCGCAGCGTTACCGTCTAATTGATGAACAGATTCTTGCCTGCTGTAAATATGGCTACGAAAAAGGCTTTCGAACTTTTGTACTTCAGGGCGGAGAAGACCTTCAGTTTTCTGCCCAGGGCCTTGCAGACCTTATTTCAAAAATCAAAAATCAGTACCCTGATTGTGCGGTAACTTTATCTCTTGGTGAGCGCGATTATGAAACCTATAAGCTCTGGCGGCAGGCTGGAGCAGACAGATATCTTCTTCGCCACGAAGCAGCAGATTCCCGTTTATATGAAAAACTTCACCCTGCTACACAAAGTCTTGAAAACAGGAAAGAGTGCCTTTTTAATTTAAAAGACCTCGGCTTTCAGGTAGGCTCCGGCTTTATGGTTGGCGCGCCTTTCCAGACAATCCAGGACCTGGCCCAGGACATCCTGTTCCTTCAGGAACTTAAACCTCACATGATCGGAATAGGACCTTTTGTTCCGCACAGGGCAACTCCTTTTGCAGACTATCCCGCCGGCAATGTAGAACTGACTCTTTTTTTAATAAGCCTCCTTCGTGTGATTTTTCCAAATGCATTAATTCCTGCAACCACTGCTCTGAACACTTTAAGCAAAACAGGACGAATAGACGGAATAAGAGCGGGCGCAAATGTTGTAATGCCAAATCTGTCGCCGGAAGAAAATCGCAAAAAATATGATTTGTACGAAGGAAAATCAAAAGGTGGAATTGAAACGGCTGATGGCCTTAAAAGCCTGATGCGTGAAATGGAAAATATAAATTATAAAATCCTCTTGAACGAACGAGGGGATTACAGGAGTAACTTATGAGTTACAATGTAATGTCAAACAAAGCAGAAGATTTTATCAACGATGAAGAAATCCTTGAAACACTTGATTATGCCGAAAAGCATAAAACCGATGAAAAGCTTATCACAAGCATTCTTGAGGAAGCGGCAAAATGTAACGGTCTTAATCACCGAGATGCTGCAGTTCTTCTTGCGTGCGAGGTTCCGGAGCTTAATCAGAAAATCGAAAATCTTGCAAAGGAAATCAAACTTAAGTTTTATGGTAACCGCATTGTTTTATTTGCGCCGCTTTATCTTTCGAATTACTGTATAAACGGCTGTACTTACTGTCCTTACCACGGAACAAACCGCCACATTCCGCGTAAAAAACTTACTCAGGAAGAAATCCGCCAGGAAGTAATTGCCCTGCAGAATATGGGTCACAAGCGTCTTGCAATTGAAGCGGGCGAGGATCCAAAAAATAATCCTATTGAATATATTATAGACTCTATTAAAACTATTTATTCAATCAAGCATAAAAACGGTGCAATCCGACGTGTAAACGTAAACATTGCCGCAACAACTGTAGAAAACTACACACGACTCAAGGATGCCGAAATTGGAACTTACATTTTGTTCCAGGAAACCTACAACAAAAAACGCTACGAACAGCTTCACCCGACTGGTCCAAAATCTGACTACGCTTACCACACAGAAGCAATGGACCGCGCTATGGATGGTGGAATTGATGATGTTGGTTGCGGAGTTCTTTACGGACTTGGAACTTACAAATATGAGTTTGTAGGTCAGCTTATGCACGCAGAGCATCTTGAAGCCGCCAAAGGCTGTGGACCACACACAATTTCTGTTCCAAGACTCAGGGCTGCAGACGGCGTAGATCCATCTCTTTTCCCGGACGCTATTGATGATGAAACCTTTGCAAAAATTGTAGCGTGCATCCGAATTGCAGTTCCTTACACTGGTATGATTGTTTCTACCCGCGAATCACAAAAGTCACGTGAAAGAGTTTTGGCTCTTGGGGTGAGTCAGATTAGTGGTGGAAGCCGCACAAGTGTTGGAGGATATTGCGAAGAAGAACGCCCTGAAGATACTGCACAGTTTGATGTTAGTGACCGCCGAACACTTGATGAAGTTATAAACTGGCTTATGAGAATGGATTACGTTCCTTCGTTCTGTACCGCCTGCTACCGTGCCGGACGAACAGGAGACAGATTTATGTCGCTTGTAAAATCTGGTCAGATTGCAAACTGCTGTCATCCAAATGCGCTTATGACTCTTAAAGAATATCTTGAAGATTATGCGGCTGCAGACACAAAAACTCTTGGAGACAAGCTTATTGAAAAAGAGCTTTTGACAATTCCAAATGAACTTGTGCGCGAACGCTGTATTCAGTATCTTAAAGAAGAAGTAAACGGTAAACGCGACTTTAGATTTTAGGAGGTCGTTATGGAAGTATCAAAAGGACAGAGACTTTATATAGGGTTGTTTGGCAACACTAACAGTGGGAAATCCTCGCTGATGAATATGCTTGTAGGACAGGACTTTTCTATTGTTTCTGAGCTTTCGGGTACTACTACAGATTCAGTTCAAAAGAATATGGAGCTTCCGGGCGCAGGGCCTTGCGTCTTTATTGATACTGCCGGCTTTAATGATGATTCTGAGCTTAGGCAAAAACGAATTGTAAAAACCTGGGAAGCGCTTGCAAAGTGCGATATTATCCTTGGGGTTGTTTCGGCGGAAGAATTGGAGGAGGCCTGTTGCGTAGGGGAGGGGGCTGCGAACGACT
Source organism: Treponema sp. (assembly GCA_024693715.1). Lineage (GTDB taxonomy): Bacteria > Spirochaetota > Spirochaetia > Treponematales > Treponemataceae > Treponema_D. Next base: position 26,663 of record JAILKS010000043.1, read on the forward strand.
TCTTTCAAACCCCGGCCTTCCAAAAGCTGATTCAATCTAAAAAACCTCTTATCTGGGTAATTACAAAAATCAACGATGCAGAACCCGACCTTGGACAAATTGATTTGTTCAAAAAAAATCCTCCGGTCTTTGTAGATTCCCTTACCGGCAAAAACAAGGCCCAGCTTTTTGAAGCAATTAAGCAAAAGATTCCCGCAGACTTTTTTGATTCTTCCTTGACCGAAAAATACTGTAAGCCCGGTGAAAATGTTCTTCTTGTTATGCCGCAGGACAGCCAGGCTCCAAAAGGCCGCCTTATCCTTCCACAGGTTCAGACAATCCGCGACCTGCTGGACCGTAGAGTCTGCATCCATTGCTGCACGCAAGACACCTTTGTACAAACAATAGACTCCCTCAAAAATCCGCCGGACCTCATAATTACAGACTCCCAGCTTTTCCCGTTTGTGAACGACAACAAACCGGCCTCTTCAAGACTCACTTCCTTTTCAATAATTATGGCTGCACACAAAGGAGATATAGAACTTTTTACACAGGGCGCCAAGGCAATTAATACTCTCACAAACAATTCCCGTGTTCTGATTGCCGAAGCCTGTACGCATGTTCCTGCAACAGAAGATATAGGAACTGTAAAAATCCCGAATATGCTAAGAAAAATTGCCCCGAAAGTGCAGATAGATTTTGTGCGCGGAACAGACTTTCCGACCGACCAGAGAGATTTTAAAAAATATGATTTAATCATTCATTGCGGGGCCTGCATGTTTAACAGAGCCTATGTACTTGAACGTCAGCACAATGCACGTTCAGCAGGTGTTCCTATGACAAACTACGGTCTTGCAATTGCCGAAGTCTATTCAATCTTCCACTTTCCGCCTTCGTGAACAAAGCGCTTTGCGTTTACTTCGAGCAATCGTCCATCTTCACCGGACATTTTTACCATGTTTGTAAGAGGATTTACTTCGGTAATAGTGAAATTTGTCCCGTCATAGTAAATGTGTATTCCTTCTGAAGGAAGATTTTTTCTAGCCTCGTTGTACCAGTCGAATTCGTAAGACAGGCAGCAGAGAAGTCGTCCGCACTGTCCTGAAATCTTAGTGGAATTTAACGAGAGATTCTGATCCTTTGCCATCCTTATAGAAACAGAACGTAATTTATCAGATACGCCATGACAGCAGAAAGGTCTTCCGCAAACTCCTAATCCTCCGGTAATTCTGCTTTCATCTCTTACACCAATCTGTCGTAATTCAATACGCATTTTGAAAACAGAAACAAGGTCTTTTACAAGCTCACGGAAATCAACTCGGTTATCAGAGCTGAAGAAAAACAGAGCCTTTTGTTCTTCAAAAAGAAAATGAGTATCTACAAGCTTCATATCAAGCTTATGAGCGGCAACCTTTTCTTTAAATATTTTAAAGGCATCCTTTTCTTTTTTAACAAGCTCCTCGCGTTTTTTCATGTCTTCTTCAGAAGCTTTTCTGTCTATTGTTACAATGTCTTCGAATTTAATTCCGATTGGTTTTTTAGACTGACCAAGAACAAGTGCCATGTCTTTACCATAACGTGTCGGTGTAATTACATAATCGCCCGCTTTAAGTTCCATTTTGTCCGGGGCTTTTGCATAGAGAGTTTCGCAGGAATATTCAAGCTTTATGTGATAGAGAGGAAAATCAATGACAAGATGTTCAACTTCCTCTACATGTTCTTCATTATCTTCAAGACTCGAAAGATTTTCGTTTTCATCATCTATATCGCTTTCAAAAATATCACTCATATTTAATCCTGTTTATCATTATATTTTTATGTCTGTATTAAGTCTACAATTAAACCTTTTATTTCGTCAACTTGTGCCAGAATTTTAAGATTGTTCATCTGGTTTTGCAAGGTCATTTTTGTCAGTTCATCAAGCTTTTGGTTTATGGCTTCAACCTGTGTTCTCGGATCCTTTTTGTGCGGAGGGAGCTGATAGTTTGAAAAGCTTCCATGTGAAATTTCTGTAGCCTTGAATTTTTTGGAATTAATCTGGAAATTATGTATTACGACATAATAAACAAACTGCTGTACTTTTTCCTTAAAATTCCTGATATTTTCATTGTTTATGTTTGAAGAAAGTTCGTTGCCCGCTAAATCTACAGCATCCTTTAAAAAAACAGCCGCTTCTTCGAGGGACATCGTTCGTATTTGCGGTGGAAGATTAATCTCTGTAGTTTCTGAAGGCTCTTGTTCTGTTTTAGAAGCATTGAACAACTGTGAAAATCTAATCTTTTTGTCAGATTCTACTTTTTCGTTTTTTTTGGGGATCCCCGCAGACGCATTTTGTACACCTGCATAATAACTGGCAGCATTTAGAGGATTTATATCACTCATGAAAGTAAAACCTTTTCTTTAATGGCTTTAGACTGAAGATATTGTTCTGATTCTGTTTTATAAGTTTCCGAATCCTTTATAGAAATACATCTTCCGTGGAAGGTTGCTCTATCTTCAATCTGAACTTTTGGAGAAAGGATGTCACCTATTACGATAGATTCCGATAAAAGTGAAACTCCTTCCGAAGCGTTTATATCACCGAGGATTATTCCGCCTGTGATTAAGATTGATTTTCCCTTGATGTTTCCTCTGATTCTTGCGCTTTCACCGATGATGATATTTCCGTCTGTATATAAATTTCCATCAATATCGCCGTCAACTCTGACAAATCCGTTGATATGAATGTTTCCGGAAATAGAAGTGCCTTTTCCTATAAGAGTATTGATTGAAATATCGTCGAATATACTTGCCATAAAAGTAGAACCTATTTTTTAGAAAGTTTGATGTTTACGTATTTTGCAGGATCTACTACATCTGAACCGATGTGAACTTCGTAATGAAGATGTGGACCTGTTGAAAGACCTGTACTTCCGCAAGTACCGATTACATCACCCTGATTTACAATTTGTCCCTTACTGATTCTGAAGGAATTCAAGTGAGCATAGCGTGTGTAGAATCCGTGATTATGTTTTAGAATGATATAGTTACCGTATCCACTGTCAAAGCCTACTGTTACAACCTGACCTGAAGCGGCTGCAAGAACAGGATCTCCACTTCTGTATGTAGAGAAATCGATTCCTTTATGAATATACCAGTTTCCTTTTGTAGGATGGATGTTAGGACCAAAAGACATGGAAACGTGAAGATTTGGTCCAATCAACGGACAGATACTTGGAATTTCAGTAAAGAGAGACTGCTGTGTTTTAAGCATTTTTCCAATCTGTTCTATAGGTTCAATTGCCCCTTCAAGATAAGATGTAAGCTCCCGTATATCGGCAATTTCTCGTGAAGAACCTGTTGTAATATCTTTTGTACTGAAGAGTGATGATAGATCGCTTGTAGAAGCATTATTGTTTGTTTTAGACGAACCCTTGTTTATTCCTAAAAGTGAAAGACTCTGTGATAAAGAAACCTGGAAACGTTTTGCAGCCTGGAAAAGATTTGTATTTTCGTCACGAAGAAGGTCAAGACTTGCAAGTGCTTCCTTGTTTTGAGTTTCAAGATTAGAAATTGTCATATTTGCAGAAATTGATTTACTGTTAAAATAGAAGAATGAAAAGAAAATTCCTACTGTAAGGAAAACAGTCAGAAATAAAGCAAAAACGTTTGTCTGAAAGTTGATGACCTTACTTTTTGAATGAGGAACAATCATGATTGTAAGTTTATTGTCTAAAAATTTAAAAATGCGTACAAATAGAGCACCTATTTTTTTAAATAGGGAACCAAAGCCTTTTGAAACATTGTTTGCGAATCTTTTTTCAAATTTTTTAACTTGTTTTTGTGTTCTAGACAATTTATAGCTCCCTAAAAAATTGTGCTAAGTGTGTCTTAACAGTATAGCACAGTACTTTTTTTTTATCAATTATTATTCATTAATATAGTAAAAATCGCAGAAATAATTTGACATAAGCAAAAACCTATATTATCATTATCGGTAAGAACATACGTTTTTATAACACATCTTTTTAAGGACAAAGCCATGAAGTTTTTTGATACTCATGCTCATATCGGGCTTATTTACGATGATCATATTGAACAATTACGCGTTATACAACAGGCAAAACAGGCTGGAGTTACACGAATTGTAAGCATAAATAACAGTTTATTGGATTTTCCGAAGGTTTATAATAACTTAAAGTCTATGACCGGACTTTATCATGCGGTTGGAATTGCTCCATCTGAGGTTACAAATCCTGGTCCTGACTGGATAAACACAATAGAAAAGAATCTTGAGCTTCCTAATGTTATTGCAGTAGGAGAAACAGGCCTTGATTATTTCAAGCAGTTTGGAGACAAGCGTTCACAGATTGAGCTTTTTATTACTCAGCTTGAAATTGCACAGAAGCATAATCTTCCGGTAATAATTCATAACAGAGATGCCGGAAAGGATGTTTATGATGTTCTTACCGAACGTCTTCCGGATGCAGGAGCAATCCTTCACTGTTATTCAGAGGATGCTGAATATGCAAAAAAATGTCTCGATAAAAACATCTGGTTTAGTTTTGCCGGGAATTTAACTTATAGAAATGCAAGAAATCTTCATGATACGGTAATGAGCATTCCTGTTGAGCGAATTTTAATTGAAACAGAAAGTCCGTTTATGATTCCTGCAGAATATCGTGAACGAAAACGAACGATGCCGGCATATCTCCCGTCTACCGCTAAATTTCTTGCAGAAATGCTTGAGATGGATCTTGAAGAATTAAGCGATATTCTGTGGAAAAACAGCTGTAAGGCGTTCAACCTGCCGGAATAACTGGTGGCTGAGCTTGTAATAGCCTTACTGCCTTGAAGAAGATGGAATTATATCATCCCGTTTCAATCGGAAACATCAATCTTAAAGGAAATCTCTTTTTAGCACCTGTCGCAGGTTATAGTGACAGTGCGTTTCGTTCTGTCTGCATTGAAAACGGAGCGGCTTTTACTTATACAGAGATGGTCAGTGCCGAAGCGCTTGTACGAAAAAATCAGAAAACAGAAGTTCTGATGCAGCGTGCATGCAATGAAAAAGCTTATGCGGTACAGATTTTCGGTGGAGCAGAGGATGTTATGGCAGAGGCAGCACAAATTGTTCTTGAAAAAACAGGTTGTGAAGTAATTGATATTAACTGCGGATGTCCTGTTCCAAAAATCATCAGAAGCGGGGCTGGTTCTGTCTTAACTAAAGAGCCCGAAAAGCTTTATAAAATCGCTGGTGCAGTTGTAAAAGCAGTAAATGTTCCCGTAACTGTAAAAATCCGTTCAGGATGGGATAGAATTAATCTTACCTGGAAGGAAGCGGCGCAGGCAGCGATAGATGCCGGTGTAAAAGCGATTACTATTCATCCGAGAACTAAAACACAAGGCTATGAGGGTCATTCTGACTGGAGCATCATGAAGAAACTTGTAGAGTTCGTCGGTGGAAGAATCCCTGTTTTTGGAAGCGGAGATTTGTTTAAACCGGAAGATGTCGTAAAGATGATAGAGCAGACCGGAGTAGATGCTGTAATGTTTGCAAGAGGCGCAATGGGAAATCCTTTTATATTCAGAGATACAGTTTCTTTGTTGAAAAATGGAAGTTATGAGCCGGTACCGGTTGAAGAAAGAATAAAAACCGGTTTTGAAGAACTCGAAAGACTTGTTTCAACGACGAATGAAAAGCACGCTTGTCTTGAAATGCGCAAAAGATTTTCTGCATATTCAAAAGGAATCTGTAACGGAGCTGCACTCAGGGCAAAAATTGTTCATGCAGAAACCGTTCAGGACTATCATGATATTTTTGAAGGGTTTATTTAAAAATCGACAAAACACCGTTCTTCTGATACAATTAAATAATTAGAAAATGAGTATTATTCAGGCAATTGCAGAAATTTTTGATTCTATTTTTAAAAGGTCGTCTCCCGAAGTTCAGAAACGAACGCTTCTTAAAAAGCTTGATTCTGAAATAAGACTTTTTTCACCGGTTCTGTGTATAGAAGGAAAACTGCAGCCGAATTTTGCAGAAGCTTTATATTCGTTGTATAAACTCACAAGACCATTAGATGACTTATTCTCTGTTACTGTTAGTCCGGTTGATGTTCAGCGCCAGCATAGATTTGAATCACAGTTGATTTTTACGGCATATTCTCCGGAAGATCAGGTTATTTTTGAATCTCTGGCTTATGAAAACAGAAAAAAAGAAATTCTTGAATCTCATGAGCCTGCAGAAAAAATTTATTATAAACAGCGCAGGAATTTTGATAAATTAATCCGCGATTTGAACGAAGAGCCTTTTGCAAAAATGGATATGGAAATTCTGGAGCTTCGTCATTTTGTTGAATTCTGTCATTACAGCTTTGTTCCGTTCATGCAGATTTTTGATAATGGTTTTATTGCCGGAGATTTTTCGTACAAACCTACATATAATGAAGTAAGCGTTCACAAGGCCATTAATCTTCTTGAAGATTTTTATTATCTTACCGAGGGATTAAAGATTACTACTGTTCTTGCAGATCAGGTGCTTGCTCTTGCACAGTTAAGAAAAGGGGTTGTTCTTGAAAATACAGAAATTAACAGTTATGTGAGCAATCTGAAAAAAATAAATTATATTATTTCGAAAATTATTCCTGCAAACAGAATCAAGGCTTTGATAAGATATGTAAAGGCAGACGGTACTTATGAACCGAAAATCGCGCTTTATTCTGGTTCACCAAAAAAGGAATTTGCCGCTACTTTAAAAACAGAATTTGATTCAAATGAGCAGCGTGTAAAATCAGAAATACAGGATGAGCAGATAACGAACGATGTAACCGATTTGTTTAAAAATGTTCAGCTTGAACAGCTTTTAGGCTACAATGATGAATATAACAGGATTTTTCAGAAAAACACATCCTTTGCTTTTAAGTGGATAAAGCCTATGCAGGTTTTAAAAACTTTCGTAAAAGTTTATATAAGTAGTGGAATTAAAAGCCTTTTAAATGATATTGTAATAGAAGGTTTTTTCAGCAGCCCGACTTTTAAATCAAATTTTTCAGGAATTGTTTATTCTGTCATAAATGCAGACTCACAGATTTCTGAATTTGAAGATTCATTTGGTCAGGATAAAAGAAACAGTATTGCAGTTATGCAGGGCTATGTTAACGACAGCCATAAGGATAAGGATTTTTACAGAAGACTTGAAAAGATGGTTGTAAGTGCAAACGATGAGTGTCATAAAATAATGCAGGAAATATGTTCTTCGCTGGAAATTCTGTATAAAAATCTGATAGAATTGATTGCCGATGCTAAAAAGCCGTCAAGTGAGATTATTTCTAATCTGAAAATGCTGATGATGTCTTCAAGAAACAGGGAGCATTCTAATCTTCTTGAAGAACAGATTCAGAACTGGACGATTTTTTTTGATATTATGAAAAACTATGTTATTATTAATAATGTTAACGGAGACGTATAGATAAAAATGGCTGCTGCTAAGAAAAAAACAGTAAAAGATTCTCAGAATACGGTAAATCAGAATAGTCCTGTCGAACTGGCAGTAGTATCTGAAAAACGTATTTACGATTTAGAACAACTTCTGGATATTGCAAAATCATTCTGTTCAACGCTTGATTATAAAAATCTTCTGGAATCTATTGTTTATATCTGTATGGCTCAGATGCATGTTTTGGGTGCAGAAATATTTGTACGCGATTTAATGATAAATGAATCGTTCGTGCTTGAAACTAATAAAACCATGCTTCAGGATGAAGAACAGATTGCTATTCCGGTTGATTCTCCTGTTGCAGTAAAGCTTCTTGAATTACAAAGACCGGTTACTTTCGCAGAACTTAAATCGGAAGTAAAAAATAAAAAATGCCTTACAATTTTCGAACGCTTTAATCCGTCGTTAATAGTTCCGCTGGTTCAGAAAAATCACCTTAACGGTATTTTGATTTTACAGGAACGAATTGCCATAGAAGATGATTCTTCTTATACAGAATATGAAAAAAATCAGATAATGGAAATTGCCGCACTCGCGTCTGTTGCAATCAATAACGCTTATCTTCTTGAGCGGTCATCAACAGATATGATGACTCATCTTAAGTTAAAATATTATTTCTTTACTTTGCTTGCAGATGCGATGGAACAGGCATTGTTACAAAAAGGAAATCTTTCCGTATTGATGTTTGATATAGATTTCTTTAAAAAGTTTAATGATACATACGGTCATGAATGCGGAGATTTCGTCCTTATTTCAGTTGCAGATATAATCCGTAAAAATTTGCGTGATACTGATGTTGCAAGCCGATACGGTGGAGAAGAATTTACCGTTATGCTTGATAAAACCGGAAAAGACGAAGCAATGCTTGTTGCCGATAGAATCCGTCAGTCAATTGCTGATTATGATTTTATTTATAATGACCAGCATCTTCATGTTACTATTTCTGTAGGAGTTTCCGTTCTTGATGATGAAGACAATGCCGTAAATTCTCCGAACGATTTTGTTAATCAGGCAGATAAGGCTTTATATGTATCAAAAAATAACGGAAGAAACTGTGTTCATTGTTTTGATCCTAAACGCAAATATAATTAATTAGAAGCAAAAAAATGAAGATTTTTATACGACGTCCATTTAAATATTGTTTTTTTAATGCATCTTTAATTCTTGTTATTCTGAATGTTATCGTATATCTGATTACACGAGTAAGGCCTGGCTTTATACCGTATTTTGGAATGTGTCCTTATAATGTAATAGTATTTCATGCGTACTGGCAGTTTATAACTTATATGTTCATTCACGGAAATTTCCTGCATATCTTTTTCAACATGCTTTGTCTTTTTATGTTTGGAGCTTCTCTTGAAAAAGCAATAGGCTCAAAAGAATTTCTGATGATTTATTTTATCTGCGGAATCTTTTCCGCATTTTTCTCATTCCTCGTTTACTGTGTAACTGGCGGTATGAATGTTTGTTTAATTGGTGCCAGCGGAGCAATTTATGCCTTGATGTTCATCTTTGCGGTTGTTTATCCACGAGCAGTAATATCCTTTTGGGGAATTATTCCAATGCGTGCACCGATAGCCGTTTTAGTATTTACGATTATAGAGGTTATAAGTCAATTTGTAGATCAAAGTAATGTAGCGCACCTGGCACATTTGTTCGGATTTCTGGCAGCCTGGCTTTATTTGTTAATAAGAATGGGTGTTAATCCGATAAAAGTATGGAAGAATACTTTGTAGATTAAACATGAAAAGATTTTTATTGATTTTTGTGATGGTGTTTGCATCGGCTTTGTTATGCGCTCAGGTGCCGTCAATTGAAGAAAAAATACGTTTTCCTCTATGGGCAGATATTGATGCTTATCCCGAATTCAGTGAATTTGCAGAAGCATCAGATACTTCCGACACAGATTTTTCGTATGCAGTAAAACAGATAAAAAAAATATCATCGTTAATCGTAAACGGAATGGTTTATGGCTGGGAATTTACTGTTGTTCCGTCAGATAAAACACGAAGAATACAGGAATTTGTCGAAGTAAAGCCGATAGAACCTCTTGATGAAGTTGAAAAGAATATTATTTATTCATCTCCGTGGGTTGAAGACAACAGATTGAATTGCTGGATAGATTATAACCGTTCGGAGTATCAGAAAAGAAATTATCAGCTTTGGACAACAATAAAAAATCCGTCGATTCAGGGCAGAGGCTTTGGTCCGATTGAAAAAGGGTTTGACGGTATACAGACAGCCTGTGAAGATGCCCTTAAAAATGCGATTCTTGATTATTATAAAAAGATTATCAGGAACAAACCTCGTGAAATTCGTGGAAAAGTTTTAATAAAAAAACCTCTTTTATTGGGAATTGATTCCGGGCGTTATACAGTAACTCTTGATTTTTTTCTAGAAAGCAGTACAATTATAGAGTATAAACAGTTTTAGTGGGGAAAAACGAAATGAAAAAAATAGTATTTATTTTATTAAGTATTATTTCGATTAATCTTGTTATGTTGGCTCAGAGTACAAATGGTAAGACTGGTTCTGTAACTTCTATGCCTAAAAACTCTTCTATACCGAATACTGAAGACTTTGAAGAAATCAAAACAAAGGTTGAAGTAATTATACCAAAGGATCAGCATATTGTAGATGAAACTGCAAATGTAAAGATTGAGTATATGCCGTTATATGATGAAGCTAGAATTTATTATGAATGCATGTATGTAACATATAACCGCGGTGAAGCAATGAACACTGTTTTACAGTGTCTTGAAGATTTTAAGGCTGATCACAAATATTATTCATATAAATACATAAAGGATGATAAGGAACGCTTCTTCAAGGATGATAAGGGAAGAAGAAAGACACAGTATATTTCTACTGTAAAATTTTCAAGATAACCTATTCATATTTTGTTTTAAATATAGTACAATATCAACCGGTGTAATTTATTTTATACCGGTTATATTTTTTTAAAGGTCAAAAAAATGGACGTTAAAAACATTATTAAAAACTTACATCCGCTTGAAATCAAAGTTTTATTAAAATATACAGGCAAGGATGAACTTACTTCGGAAAAACTTCAGAAGGAATTGGATTACAAGGAAGGTCACGCAAATCAGGCTTTCTCCTGGCTTTCTGGAAAAGAGCTCTTAAACGAAATCCGTAGAACTCCACATACATATTTTGAAATTACAGATTTTGGTCGTGCTATGGCTAAAACCGGTACTGTTGAAGAAAGAATGGTTGCATTCTTAAAAGACAACGGTGCTCACACTATGCCGGAAATTGCAGCTGGAATCGGACTTGAACAGAAGGACGTTGGTTCTGCATTCGGACCTTTGGTAAAAGAAGGCGTTTTAAAGATGAATGCCGAAAAGAAGGTTGAATACACTGGTGCTGAATTACCAGCAAGAATCAAAATCACTTCTGACCTTATTAAAAAGGCATGTGACGCAGAAAACGGCCAGTTGAATAAAGACAACCTTAGCGCAGAAGAAGTTGAAGCAATGAATGGTCTTGCTAAGAAAAGAGGCGCTAACGACAGTCCATTTAAAGTAATCGAAAGAGAAACAGTATTCTATAAGCTTGCAGAAGGCTTTGAAAAGGTTGTAGACGAATTAAAGAAAGCCGGAATTACAGGTAACGAAATTGGTGAAATTACACCAAAAATGCTTGCTACAGGAGAATGGAAAAACGGTACTTTCCGTGGTTACAACATTGCAATTCCTCCTGCACGTATTATTCCGGGACGCACAAATCCTTATGTTCAGTTCCTTGAATCTGTAAAAGATAAGCTTGTAAGCCTTGGATTTCAGGAATTTGACGGTCCGCTTGTAGAAACAGAATTCTGGAACGGAGACGCTTTGTTCATGCCTCAGTTCCATGCAGCACGTGATATTCACGATGTTTACCGCTTAAAGAATCCTACACACGCTAAATCAATCGAAGAACCATATCTTTCTAACGTAAAGAAGGTTCACGAAAACGGTGGAGATACAGGAAGCCGCGGATGGAATTATTCTTTTGATAACGAATTTACACGCCGCCTCATTTTGCGCTCACAGGGTACAGTTTTGTCTGCACACCAGCTTCATAAGGCTGAAGTTCCTGGAAAATACTTTGGTATTGCACGCTGTTTCCGTTACGATAAGGTAGACGCAACTCACCTTTCTGACTTCTATCAGACAGAAGGTATTATTGCCGGAAACGATGTAACACTCCGCGACCTTTTGGGTATGCTCAAGATGTTTGCAACAGAAATTGCCGGTGCAGAAGAAGTAAAATATGTACCAGGTTACTTCCCGTTCACAGAACCAAGTATCGAAGTTCATATTAAGCACCCTGTTTTGGGCTGGTTCGAGCTCGGCGGTTCAGGAATCTTCCGTCCGGAAGTAACAAAGGCTATGGGTCTTGATTGTCCTGTTCTTGCATGGGGTATCGGTATTGACCGTATGGCATTGATGGCGCTGGGCTTAAACGACCTCCGCGAACTGTTCTGCGAAGACATCGAAAAAGTCCGCTTAAGAAAAGCAAAATTCTAGGATTATTCTTTTTCAGGATTTTTATTTACTACAAAACCATCAATGGCAACGTTGATGGTTTTTCTTAAATCACTTAAGTCTTCCTGGTTTAAGATTACGAGTCGGAAAATTGCAGATTCAATCAATCCATAAAGTAAATCGTTCATGTCTTTAACAATCAAATGTTGAAAAGTACCTTCTTTAATGCCATGAATGATTATTGTACTTAAAATGTGTCGCAAACGTAAAACTCTGCGCTGAATCCTTTCTTCAATATCAACGCCTGTTTTTTTCAACTGCATGAAATAACTTAAAAGAACAACGAAAAGCTTTTTATTCTGTTCAATTTTCGTAAATATTATTTCTACAACCTGTCGAAGAATCTCTTCCTGACTGATATCCTTGTTAAGCCATTTTTTTATATCAAGCTCCATAGAACCAAGAAGTTCCTTTATGCTTTCGATGAAAATATCATATTTATTGTGAAAATATATGTATAAGGTTGTACGAGTTATTCCGCATCGGTCGGCTATTTTTTGAAAAGTAACATCCTCGTAGCCTTCTTCGACAAATACATCAAGTGATTTTTGGAGAATTTCTTTTCGTCGTTTTTCATGTTCTACAATAATTGCCATATTAAAATCCTATTTAGCTCTTTGATAAATGTAAAAGCTGGTGTCGAGGTTTCCGGCTTTTATTTTTTTTATTTTATTTGCATTGTGATTAAAGCTTTTCATAAAATTCTCATTTGAAGTTATGATTCCTAAATCCCAGTCAGGAAATTCTGTCCATAAACAGTCCATCCTTTTATAAAGCTCATCTGCTTCTTTTTCATCTCCAAGTCGTTCTCCATACGGTGGATTCATTAATAAAAGCCCTGTTTCATATGGAGCGGCGAGTTCAGAAAAATCAGATTGAATGAAATCCGGACGAGGGATGTGTCTGCTTATTCCTATAGATTTAAGGGCTCTTCCTGCTGTTACACAGGCATATTCTGCATTTTTCTTTGACCGTTCAATTGCTTTAGGATCTATGTCCGACCCTGTTATTCGAACTTCAACATCTGTGCGGATTTTTTCAGCTTCCTGACATCTTATTTCTTCAGCTTTTTTCTCGTCATAAAACGGAAGATTTTCTAATGCAAACCTTCGTCCAAAGCCGGGAGCTACATTAAAGGCATAAAGAGTTGCTTCAATCGGGATTGTTCCTGAACCGCAAAAGGGATCATGTAAAGGAGTTTTTCTTCTCCACATCATTTCCTGTAAAAGAGCAGCGGCTGTTGTTTCGCGAAGAGGGGCTGTTCCACCGTCAACGCGATATCCTCTTTTGTGAAGCGGGAGTCCAGACAAATCAAGAAGGACAAAAACCTTATTTGAATCTACATAAACACGTATATCGCTTTGAAAACCAGTTTCGGGCATTGTTTTCATGTGCCACACATCACCAAGCTTAGAATAAATTGCCTTATGAATGATTCCCTGAATTGAATGTTCTGAATTTAATTTGCTTTTATAGGAGCGGACCTTATCTACAACGATGCGTGAATCTTTTTTTAAATAATCCTGCCATGAAACAGCATAGGTTCCATCATAAAGAGAATCAAAATCTAATGCTTCATATTCGGCTAACTGAAGATAAATACGATCGGCAGTGCGTAAACAGAGATTACATTTAAAAAGAGCATCATCATCACCGAAAAAAGAAACTCTACCGGGTGCGTTACTGTGTAATTTATAACCGTAATGCTTGATTTCATTGCCAAGGATTTTTTCAGCACCAACTGCACAAAGTGCAACAAGAATGTTCATTGTACTAAATTAACATGTTCTCAAATTTTGTGCAATTGTCATTTTCCTTATTGTTTGTAAGGCGTGTAATCAAGTCCGTTTCCGGCAGTACTTGTGATGATTTTAATTTTGTTGTCCGTAACAGGATTTCCACCGCTTGATACAGAAATTAATGACGGTTGTGTAAAGATACATTCCTGGATTATCGGATCTGTACCCGATGTTTTCTTCATGTTCTGACCGATGATTCCAAGAATATAGATGTCGCAATCAAAGAAATCTGTCGGTAAAATGTTAGTCAAACTGATGGAAGCATTAAATTTTACAGGAAAAAGCTGAACTCTATCTGCTTTTTTTACTAAAAGGCAGGTTTCATAGGAATCGGCATTCTTGATTTTAGTCGGAGCAGAAGGAGATGAGCTGGCAGTTATTGTATTGTTGTCTGCATCATATTCAAATGTTATTCCGCTTACATCAAAGCCTAATTCAGAATCTAAAGGATTGTTATAATCTGCAACTGCAGTTCCGTGTCCTGTTTTAATTTCAAAGCCGTCTTTTTTGTCTGTCCAGTTGGTCAAATAATATTCACCTTCTGCATAAAGTCGTGCGGCATAAGCATATTTTCGTCCTACAACAGCATTCAAATCTTCAAAGGAATAAGTCTGATTAGCTTTATCAAAGGCAGCCGGGAAAATAATACCGATATTCTGTGCATCTGCTTCATCAGGATCTGAACCGGTTACATCCAGTCGGAAGATATTAATATATTCTGTTTTTGAATTAACATATTTTGCACTGATTATAACTCCGGATTCAGATTCTTTTAAATCCGGACGGTTCAGCCGTGAATCTGTCTTTATGTTCAGATTGCAGCTTAAAGTAAAACAAGCCGTTATAAAAAGTAAAATCCCTGAAAATACTGTTTTTTTCATAAAAACTCCTTGAGAATTATATTTGCTGTTCCTTCTTTGATTTTCGGTATAAAAGTATTCCGACGATAATAGAACCTGCAATCATAAGGAAGCAAAGTATTTGTCCGGTAGAAAAATTTAATAAAGATGTTCTTTCATAAACATTAGCTGTTTTATCACCAATTCGGAAGCCTAAATCTGCATCCGGTTGTCTGAAATATTCAATTATGAATCTGAAAAGACCATAACCGCCTGTGTAAATGCAGGCAAGCATACCGTCAAACTTTTTGTGTTTTCTAAGAAGCCAGATTATAAGCCATAAAACAATTCCTTCAAAAAATGCTTCGTACAACTGACTAGGATGTCTTGGTAAATCTACAAGGCCTCCTTTAGAAATATCCATTCCGATTTTCTGAGCTATAGTTTTTACCCAGTCGAGCGATGAAGAGAATTTTTCTGCGAGCGGGAAGGTCATTCCCCAAGGCATTGTTGTAATTCTACCGTAAAGCTCTCCGTTCAAGAAATTTCCGATTCGTCCGAAGGTAAAGCCAAGTGGAATTGCACAAACCATTGCATCTATCCATTTTGTAACCGGCTGTTTGTGTTTTTTACACCAGAAAATCATGCCAAGTAAACCGCCGACAAATCCACCGTGATAAGACATTCCTGCAAAGCCTGTGAATTTTTTGCCCTCGAAAGGCCAGAATATTAACCATGGATGAGTCCAGTAATTAACTGAATATGGATTTTGCGGATCATATTTATTGTAAATTAATGTTGAAGCAAGACGTGCTCCGATTAAAAGAAAAATAATGCCGGTGATGATGAAATTAAAAACATCGTCTTCATTTGCTTTATAGTTTTTTGAATCTAAAGCACCTTCTTTTGCAACTTTTTTAAGAAGAAACCACGCTGTTACAAAGGCAAATACGTACATGAGGCCGTACCAGCGGAAAATGCTTAAAAATTTTATGCCGGGAAAAATTTCGGGATGAATCCAGGATGGATAATTGATATATAAAAACATAATTTTGTCCTTTTTTTTATAATTTTATAATTTAAAGCCTGCCTGAGCCGCCTTAACAAGTTTAGACTTAAGCAGATTGTTTTCCTTTTTTAACTGGATTAATTCATATTGCTGTGTTTTAATCATTTCTGCAAGTTCACCGATAGAAAGCTCTCCTCCTGCAACAAGATCATCGATGCCCGATAGTTTGAAGTCATAATCACTGTTAGCTTCTTCTTCTGCAGAATTAAAGGAATCAGAAGAGAAGGAAGCAGGATCAAAATCAGCATCAAAGTTTCTCGGTGGAGTTTCAATCACTTTATCTGCTATTCTATAGATTGCCTGACCTAAAACAGAGCGTGGTTTATAAACAACAAGAGGAAGCTGTGAGCTTAATGCTTTGTCCTGAAGCATATCGCGGTACATCAATCCTAAAAAGTCAATTTCTAGTCCCAGATACTGATTACATGAGGTTTTTATCCTTTGTGCTTTTTCAGCATCGGAAGGAGAATCAATCATATTCATTACGAGACGTGGACGGAACTGCTGCATTCTTGATTTGAAAAGCTCTGTAGTTTCTGAATCAACCTGTTCGAGTGCCTGAACGAGCTGCGGAATATAAAGCTTTTGCATTGAGGTAGAATTCTTTTTTAAGTTATCAAGGAGAGTTCGTCCCGGTGTGTTTCTTTTAAAAGTCGTGTAAAGAAGACGGAAAACTGCATTTTTTAAGAATAGATATCCGTTTAAAGTTGCCGTAACAGCAGGAGCAGAAACAACGATTCCCTGAGGTGAGAGAAGAAACATATCAAGAATAAATTGATGTGTACCAGCTCCCAAATCAAGGATGAGATAATCGCAGTCAATGTTTTTCAGATTACGGATTAATTTAATTTTCTGGGCATATTTTAACTGGGTTAAGTCTGGAATCTGACTGTCACCGGCAATGAAGCTTACGTTCTGATAGTCAGTAGGTTGAATAATATCTTTAAACTGAGTTTTTTCTGTAAACCATGAGCCTAAACTTGCTGTTCCCGGATGCTGTCCTATTACAAGATGAAGATTACTTGCACCAAGATCAAGGTCTACTAAAACTACGCGTTTTCCCTGCTGTCCTAAAGTTATTGCAAGATTGGCAGAAAGAAGAGATTTTCCTACTCCTCCTTTACCGCTTGCTATTGGAATTATCTGTGCCATACAAACTATTATAGCATAATCAATAGATTTTTTGAATAATGTGTTATAATATAATGAATAAAGGGTGAAAAAAATGAAAAGATTTAGAATTTTTAGATTAGTTTTATCATTATTGTTGATTTTTACAGCTTCTTCCTGCTTTGGACAAGGTTCTCAATCAAAGGGAAGCAGTTTTCAATATCTCAAAAAACTGAATGCGCTTTTTGATTTTATTCAGCAGTATTACGTAGATGAAGTAGATCCAAAGGTAATATATGAAGGGGCGGTAAAAGGACTTCTTGATTCTCTTAACGATCCATATACTACATATCTTGATGTAGATTATCTTCGTGATTTGTCTGATACAACAGAAGGTACTTTTGGAGGTGTCGGACTTTCAATCACAAAGCCTACGGCAAATTCTGCAGAGAAACCGGCATATGTAGAAGTTGCATATCCTCTGGCTACATCTCCCGGAGCAAAGGCAGGCATTCAGTCCGGTGATTTTATTATTGCTGTTGATGATAAACCGACAGATGTAATGACAATGAATGAAGTTCTTCAGAATCTGCGTGGACCGGTAGGAACAAATGTAAAGGTTACCATCCTTCGTGGAACTAACACAAAATTTGAAGTAACTTTAACCAGAGCTTTAATCGAAGTTCCTACAGCAAAATATGGAATGATAGAAAATACAACCATCGGTTATGTTCGTCTGATAGAATTTACTCCTGAAACTCCAAATCGTCTACAGGATGCGCTTGATTTGTTTGCATCAAAAAAATATACAGGTCTTATTATCGATTTACGTGATAATCCGGGCGGATTAATTTCAAGTGTCGTTGATGTAGCAGATAAATTTATTGATTCAGGCGTGATTGTTTCTACAAAGAGTAGAATTGCCCGTGAAAACTTCGAATATAAGGCAACTAAAGAAAAAACTGTAATTAAAAAGAAGATGCCTGTTGTTGTTCTTATTAACAGAGGTTCTGCGAGTGCTTCAGAAATTTTGTCCGGGGCATTAAAGGATTATCATCTTGCTTATCTTGTTGGAGAAAATACTTACGGAAAAGGCTCTGTTCAGCAGGTCAGACAGTTAAGTGATCAGGAGGGCTTTAAGTATACCGTCGCTCGCTATTACACACCAAGCGATGTTAATATTGATAAAGTAGGTATTCCGCCTGATCTGGAAGTAATCAATTTTAAAGAATTCAATGATGAAGAATCTAAGGTTTTTGCTTCCTTGAATGAAGACAAGGTGATTGAAACTATTGCGAAAGAAAATCCGAACATGACCGAAGAACAGATTGCGCAAAAGGCAAAGGAGCTTTCTTTGAAATATCCTCTTGAAGAAAGAATTATCCGTCGCTTAATCCGCAATGCAGTTTACAGAAATAAAGAAGATGCCTTGTATGATTTAGATTATGATTTACAATTAAATGCGGCAATTGATATTATCAAGAAAGGTAATTTTAATAAGCTGATGAACAGCACAAAAACCTTAAAGGAATTGCAGGCAGCAGCAAAAAAGGACGAAAACGCTAAAAAATGAGGCAGTTTATTCTAGATAAGAATCCAGATAAATCGGGTCTCGTTGTTCTTGAGGCAAAGGATTATAAATATTTGCATCAGGTGCTTCGTTCAAAAACCGGTGATATGATAAATCTCCGGTTGACGGACGGTTCGTTGAAAAATGCAACAGTTGTAAAAATAGACGAAGCGTCAAGAAAAATCACGATTCAAATTTGTGCAGATACAGATTTTTCGAAAAAAAACATAAATCGTGGAGTTACTGCCAGTGAGATTCAAAAAAACAATATTTGTATTGAATACTGGCTTTTTCAGTTTATTCCGAAAATGCAGAAATTTGAGCAGATAGTAAGACAGGCGACAGAATGCGGAATTCGAAAAATAATTCCCATAATTGGTGAATATACAGAAAAAAACAATGTTCAGGCGCTGGAGGGCTCCAAAAAAGAACGGATTGACCGTATAATAAAAGAAGCAAGACAGCAGAGCGGATCACCGGTTGAAACTGTCGTAGAAAAAGCATGTTCTGTTTCAGAAGCTGTAGAGTTATGGAACAAAAATGAAGAGAAACAGGGGTTTGTTCTTTCTGAACGTGATGATTTAAGTGAAAATCTGCACGAGGCGCTGGCTGAATGCAGGGATGTAAAAAAAATAGGAATTGTAGTTGGAAACGAAGGTGGAATCAGTAAGGAAGAAGTTGAATTTTTAAAGGAAAAGGGCTTTTTTCATATTGTTCATTTTTCTGTTAATATATTAAGATGTGAGACAGCGGCATTGTATGGAATTGCTGCAATTCAAACGGCGGTGTAATTATGGCTATTGATAGAATTACTTTACTTGGTGTACCGGTAGATATTTGTACACCAGATAAACTGGAAGATGAAATTCTTGAACTTCTGGCAAAACCCGGCACAAAGCAGATTGTTTTTCTTTCTGTATGGGATTTATTAAAGGCACGAAGAAAGGGTGATTTTTCTGAATGCGTTAAAAATGCAAGTCTTGTATTGCCTGTTTCAAAAAGCATTATAGGTGGAGCAAGATTTTTAAGAAAACCTGTTCCTGAAAGATATAATCCGTTTTCTGCTGTAATTCAGATTCTTTCAATTCTGGAATCGCATTATAAGACACTTTATATGCTCGGTTCCACAAAAAAGATTTTATCAAAGGCAGAAGAAAACGTTCGTGCAACCTTCCCGAATCTTCGTGTAATCGGCAGATATGTGGGATATTATCCTAAGAACATAGAGGACAGTATCATAGCGGCAATTTTTAAAGCACAGCCGTCTTTAGTTCTTCTCAGCGATGGTGTAAAAGAAAAAAATCTCTGGGCATATAGAAGACGAAACAGATTTTCATCATCAATCTTTTTATATTACAAGGAAGCGTTTGGTATTTTTTCAGAAAAGATTAAAAAGATAAATGAAAAAACTTTTGCACGAGGTCATGAAATTTACAGGGAAGTTATTCATAATCCTTTTAAAATTTTCCTGCTTTTTTCGTATATAAAATATAAGATTCTGCTTGTCATTTATAAATTCATGAAAAATTAGTAAGAAGGTGAAGAATGGATATAATGAAATTACAAAACGGCAGCGATGTACGTGGAATTGCTTTAGAAGGTGTCGAAGGGGAACATGTAAATCTTACGGAAGATGTTTCGTTGAAAATCGGTTTTGCATTTGTTCAATGGCTTTCTAAAAAAACCGGAAAAGTTTGTGATGAACTTAAGATAGGTGCAGGTCGGGATTCACGTTTAACAGGACCATCTCTTGTAAATGCGTTAATTTGTGGTTTTGTAAGTGCGGGGGCAAAGGTTGTAAACTGTAATCTTGCAACAACTCCTGCAATGTTTATGTCGATTGTTTTTAATCAGACAAAATATGACGGTTCGGCAATGGTTACTGCAAGTCATCTTCCGTTTAACAGAAACGGAATTAAATTCTTTGATGCGGACGGTGGACTTGAACACGATGATATAACTGAAATTTTGAAAATTGCGTCGGATGTTAACGATGATTTTGTTCAGAATGCAAAAAAGAATTTCAGTACGGAAGTAGAATCTTTTAATCTTCTTGATATATATGCAGAGCATTTGAAAAATAAAATTAAAGAAGGAATTTCATCAGAACAGGAAAAACCTTTGAGCGGTCTTCATATTGTTGTAGACAGTGGAAACGGTGCTTCAGGTTTTTTTGTAGATAAAATTTTAAAACCGCTTGGAGCAGATACAACAGGAAGTCAGTTCCTTGAACCGGATGGAAAATTTCCGAATCATATTCCGAATCCTGAAAATAAAGAAGCGATGGAAGCAATACGCAGTGCTGTTTTGAAAAATAAAGCAGATTTAGGATTGATTTTTGATACCGATGTTGACAGAATGTCTGCCGTTTTATCAGATGGAAGTGAAATTAACAGAGATTCCATTATTGCAATGATATCTGCAATTCTCGCACCAGAATATCCGGGCTCTACAATCATAACTGATTCAGTAACTTCAGACCGTCTTACATATTTCCTTGAGGATGTGCTTGGGTTAAAGCATCTTTGTTATATGCGTGGATATAAAAATGTCATCAACAAGCAAAAGGAATTAAATGCAAAGGGAATTGTTTCTCCACTGGCAATGGAAACTTCCGGTCATGGAGCCCTGAAAGATAATTATTTCCTTGATGACGGTGCTTTTCTTGCAGTAAAGCTTGTGATTGCTCTTGCAAAGGCCGCAAAAGAAGGTAAAAAGCTTGACAGTTTAATAGAAAAGCTTCCACCGCTTGTAGAAGAAGGTGAATATCGTTTTAAGATTAACTGCGAAGATTTTAAGGCATATGGAAACAAGGTGCTTGAAGAATTCAAAAAGCGTGCGGTTGCAAAAGGATATCAAATGCCGCAGTCATACGAAGGAATAAGGCTTTCTTTTAAGACAGATGAAGTTCAGGGATGGATTTTATTAAGAATGAGTCTTCATGATCCTGTTATGCCGATGAATATTGAAGGTGGAAGAAAAGGTGATCTTGAAAAACTTGTTAATATTGCAAGAGAGCTTACAGACGGATTTGATAAATTAGACAGAAGCAGCCTTACGAGGTAAAATGGACGAAAAAATTGTAAAACTTCAACAGATTATAGATTCTTCTTCGAATATTGTTTTTTTTGGAGGGGCTGGTGTTTCTACAGAATCAGGTATTCCCGATTTTCGAAGTGTGGATGGGCTTTATAATCAGCAGTGGAAATATCCTCCGGAGCAGATAATCAGTCATTCGTTTTTTTACAGTGATACAAAGGAATTCTACAGGTTTTATAGGGAAAAAATGCTTCCGATTGGAATAGAGCCGAATGCAGCACATTATAAGCTTGCGGAGCTTGAAAAAAGTGGAAAGCTTAGAGCAGTCATTACGCAGAACATAGATGGATTACATCAAAAGTCGGGCAGTAAAACAGTTTATGAACTTCATGGAAGCACTTTGAGGAATTACTGCCTGGAATGCGGTGAATTTTATGATGAAAATTTCATAAAGGAAAGTGAAAATTCTGAAGATAAGCTTCCTCATTGTAAAAAATGCGGAGGACTTGTAAAACCTGATGTTGTTTTATATGAAGAAGGATTAAATCAGGATTTGATTGAAAAATCGATAGATGCAATTTCTAACGCAGACACTTTAATCATTGGCGGAACATCACTTGTTGTTTATCCGGCAGCTGGTTTTGTAAGATATTTCAGGGGAAATCATCTTGTTCTGTTGAATAAATCAACAACTTCTATGGATTCAAGTGCAGAGCTTGTAATTCATGATTCAATCGGTAAGGTTTTAAGTCAGATAAAAGTAAATTAATCAGCCGATTTTCTAATGACTAACAGTTTTTTTTATATTATAATTTATTCATGTCTTATGAAGTAACAGCTACCAGACGTCGTCCTCAAAAATTCGATGATTTAATTGGTCAGGAATTTGTTGCGGAGACTCTTAAAAATTCAATCAGATCTAATAAAATTGCTCATGCCTTTTTGTTTTCAGGTCCTCGTGGTTGTGGAAAAACCTCTACTGCGAGAATTCTTGCAAAGGCATTGAACTGTCAGAATGGTCCTACAGACAGTCCGTGCGGTCAGTGCTCGAATTGTCAGGAAATTACAAAAGGTTCTTCGCTTGATGTAATAGAAATAGACGGAGCTTCAAATACATCTGTTGATAATATCCGCCAGATAAAGGATGAAGTTCTTTTTCCACCGAACAGCTGTCGTTATAAGATTTATATAATCGATGAAGTACATATGCTTTCTACTTCGGCATTTAATGCTCTTTTAAAGACAATAGAGGAGCCGCCGGAGTATGTTATTTTTATTTTTGCAACTACAGAGCTTCAAAAGGTTCCTGCTACAATAAAATCACGCTGTCAGCAGTATAACTTCAGACTTGTTTCCATTGAAAAAATAAAGCAGTGTCTTGCAGAGGCTGCGGCAGAATTGAATGTTCAGGCAGATGATGAAGCTTTATTCTGGATAGCACGTGAATCTACAGGTTCAATGCGTGATGCATATACACTTTTTGATCAGGTTGTTGCATTCAGTGATGGTCACATTACTTATGAAAAAATCCGTGATAAGCTGGGACTTGTCGGAATAGAAAAGCTTAATCTTATTTTTGAATCATGTGCTTATAGCAGAACAGATGAGGTTTTGAATTCTCTTGATGAATTTTTACAGAATGGAATCTCAATCGAACAGTTGATTTCTAACAGCGCGGATTATTTACGAAGCATTTTGTTTATTAAAAATGGAATCACAAAGGAATCGCTTTTAGGAAATTCCAGTGAACGTTATAGTAAGGTTGTCATAAGTGCATGGAATTGTGTACAGGTTGAACGAGCCTTATCAATATTTTTGAATTTATACAGGGATATACGATATTCTCTTTCTCCAAGAAGTGAGCTTGAACTTGCATTCAGCAGAATGTGCTGGCTTGGTCAGTATGTTTCACCTATGGAAGTTAAAAAAGCAATTGATGCGGCACAGTCTTTGCTTGCTAAGGCTACTGGTATTTCAGATAGTGCCGTGCAGAGTAAAATAAATCAGACTGCTCAAAATATAATTATGCAGGCACAGGATAATGTTCAGAAGGAAATGAAGATTCCAGATGGACTACCTCGACTTTCGGCACTTGATAAGAAGCCTGAGGCTGATGAACCGGAACAAACGCCCCCTTTTCATGATGGCGGACCACTGCCGCCTGAACAATCAGTGGAGCAGCAGGAAAAACCTGTTGTTAATGAAAAGCTGATAATTCACGGCGTGCCAGGTGAAGTTAAACAGGAAGTGCATCCGGTTTACAGTTATGAACCTCCTGTAGCAGAAGCATCACAAGAAACATATGATGACGATGGATGGACAAATACAGATGAACCGCCTGTAGATTACAGTTCGTATGAAGAAGAGAATGAACAGCCGGCTCCAGCACAAAAGGATGATGTTCAGGTTCTGAAGGGAAAGGTTATTGCCGCATCTGAAGTAGAAGACAGTTTTTTTGCAGCCGCTCTTGAAAAAACCGGTGAATGGATTATAACGGACGATAATGTTCAGATAGTTGTTAATTCTGAATATGATAAATCGCTTTTATTAAAAAAAATCCCGGAAATAAGTGCTTCTGTATCGAAAATCTGTGGACGGACAATGAAAATTGAATTACTTTTAAAGCAGGAAGAAAAATCTGCACAAAAACAGGAAACAGAGATTCCTAAACAGGTACAGATTATCTGTGAAACATTTCGTGGAAAAATCGTAGCAGGAAAACAATAAAAAAGAGGAAAAAAATGAATCCATTTGAATTATTTAAGAATGCAGGTGCAATTAAGGAACAGTCGGAGAAGCTTCAGCAGGAATTGCTTGATATAAGGGCAGAAGGTTCTTCCGGTGGAAAAATGGTGACTGTAACTTTAAACGGAAAATTCGAAATGCAGGACATTAAGCTGGATCCTATCTGTGTAGATAACCGTGATGTAAAGATGCTTGAAGATTTAATTGTAGCAGCTCATAAAAATGCCTGCGATAACGTTCAGGAAGCAATAAAAGAAAAATCATCATCTCTTTTAGGTGGAATTGATTTAAGTAAATTCGGATTATAGAGATGAACATTTTTGATGAATTGACAAATAATTTTTCGCGACTTCCTGGAATCGGTAAAAAAAGCGCAGTTCGTATGGTAAACTGGCTTTTAAAACAGGATTCTTCGTATGTTTCACGATTTGCTCATAATTTAGGTCAACTTCAGGAAAAAATAAAACCGTGTCCGGTGTGCGGGGCATGGACGGAAATTGAACCGTGTTCTATATGTTCAAATTCACTTCGAAATAAAAATCAGATTTGTGTTGTAGAAGAAGCACAGGATGTTTTTACGATTGAAGCACACGGTGAATATAAAGGACAATATCATGTTTTGGGCGGATTAATTAAACCTCTGGAAGGAATAGGGCCTGCACAACTGTCAATTATGCCGCTTTTAAACAGATTAAAAGAGATAAATAGCGAAAAACAGGAAATTGAAGTTATTATTGCGACAAATCCTACAGTTGAAGGAGATTCAACTGCGCTTTATATAAATAAAGTCATTTCAGAATTGAATTTGACTCCCGCTCCAAAAGTAACCCGTCTTGCAACTGGAATCCCGGTAGGCGGCGATCTTGAATATATCGATAAACGAACACTTTCCCTCAGCTTCCGCGGAAGATCTGAGTTATAAAAATCTATCGACTTTTACTATATAATAGGATATAATTGAAACGCTAATTTTTTCAAAATAAGAGATTGTCGGGTCAAGCCCGACAATGACAAAGACATATAGGAGCATTTATGGCACAAAGCGGAAAGTCCGTTTTTTCTGCTGATCTTCTTAAGTTTATAGAAGAATGGAAGGAAAAACCGGGAAATCTCATCATGATTTTGCACCGTGTTCAGGAAGAACAGGGTTATATTTCTAACGAAGCA
>JAILKS010000045.1 GCA_024693715.1 Treponema sp.
TGAAAAAAGCACACGATGTGCCAGAGCCAAAGACTTCATCATCAACTGCAACTCTTACCATTCATTCAAAAAAAGGTTCAGACAGAGTTCGCGAAGTGATTATGAAGAGCAAGGATTACGGTGATGTTAAAAAAGAAGTAATTGTTTTTACTACTCCAAAGGATGTTGCCGGAACAGGGTACCTCATGTTCAATTACAAGGAAGATGCAAAGGGTAACACAAAGGATTCAGACAACTGGCTTTATCTTCCTGCCATGAAAAAAACACGCCGTATTGCTTCCAGCGGTTCAGAAAGTGAAGGAAGCTTTATGGGAACTGATTTTACATATCAGGATATGGGAGAAAGAAGTCTTTCAAAATATGATTACAAGCTTTTGGGCGAAGAAAATGTGGACGGTACAGCATGCTACAAGGTTGAATGCATCAGTAAGGCTCACACAGAAAAAGATCCGCGCTACATCACATACATCGGAAAAACTGATTACATCATGCGTAAGTGCGAATTCTACGACCGTCAGAACCAGCTCCACCGCGTGCTTACCTGCACAGACTTTACAACAATCAAGGGCTTTACAACTGCTCAGAAGATGAAAATGGAAAACGTTCAGACTGGTACATGGTCGCTCATCGAAACAAAAGACATCGTATATGACGCTACCGACATGGACGACTCCCTCTTTACCGTAGCCGCCCTCGAAAAGGGAAGAATAAGATAATTCGGCATCCTGTGGAGGCGTAAATGAAAAAGATTATTTTTCTGGGATTGATTTTATTGCTGGGAGGAAAAGCGTTCGCAGGCGGGCTGGACTTTAGTGCAGATGTGCAGAGTCTTTGGGGCGTGGGAGCTCCCTGGACAAACGAGGAAACTTCTGCCGGAAAATTTCTTCTTGGCACCACAAGCTTTTCTCCAAGTTTAAATGCCTATGCAGGTAACAGTTCAGCCTTTGCAAACGGAACAATCTCCTATGACGCGGTTAGTAATTTTCTGGATTTTTCTTTGGGAGAACTCTGGGTTGATTATTCTTCTGCATTCTGGGGACTGCGTGTTGGAAGACAAAAAACTGCGTGGGGCAAGGCAGACGGAATTGATATTACAAATGTAATCTGTCCTTCCGATATGTCCAGTTTTTCTGCAATCACAAGTGATGATTCAAAGCTTGCAGTTGATGCTCTAAGATTTTCTGTTACAAAGGATGCATTTACAGTTGATGCTTACTGGATTCCTTTTTTCACACCAGCTGCTCTTCCTTTAAACGAAGGTAATTCACTTAAAAAATTTATTGTTCCTTCAAGCATCGCTTTTCCGGTTAGTTCTCTTGGAACAGTAATTAATATCCCTGTTAGCGTGGGAAATCTTTTTAAACCTGAATGCTCATTAAAAAACGGAGAATACGGAATTAAGCTTTCGGGATATTTTTCTGCTTTGGATGTTTCTCTTTACGGATATTACGGCTGGGATGATAATCCATTTTTGGGCTATGAAATTTCATACGGAAATCCTTCAGATCCAGGCGACCCCACTACAGCATTGCCTCAGGGTATCAAGGTTAATGGAACATATAAACGCATGAGCATGGTTGGAATTGATTTTGCAATTCCTGTAAACCAGACTGTAATTCGTGCAGAAACAGCATTCTTCCCTCAAAGATACTTCCAAAAATCAAATGAAAAAATCATGAGCCAGAGAATGAGTGCAGATTATTATGCCATGGCAACAGGAACTACACCCGGTAAAGTTGAAGTAGCAGAACAGCACAATGAACTTAGCGCTCTTGTTGGTTTAGACTGGATGCCTTCCGGCTGGACAATTACTGCACAGTATTATTGTGATTATGTTTTTGGAAATATTGACTCACTTGAGCGCAGCAAGGCTTATACTCACGGAGCAACCTTGAGCGTTTCAAAATCTTTGGTAAACGAAACACTGGAGCTTGGTTTAAATGCCCTTATGAACTTTACGGATTTTGACAGCCTCATTAATCCGACAGTTAAATACAGCCTTTCTGATGAGATTGCGCTTGAAACTGGTGCGTTTATCTTTTTACCGGGTCCACAGAACGATGGTAAATACGGAGCGTATAAGGACCTTAGCACAATTTACATTAAGGTAAAATTCAGCTTATAATAAAACTATGAACTGGATAATTGCAAAAGGACTTTTAATACCATTTTTAGGAACTTCTCTTGGAGCCGCTCTTGTTTTCTTTATGAAAAAGGAGCTGAGTATAAGGCTTCAGAATATGCTTTCGGGATTTGCAGCCGGTGTAATGGTTGCCGCTTCCGTGTGGAGCCTTTTAATTCCTTCTATGGGAATGGTGAGTGACAGGGGTAAATTGGCTTTTGTTCCTGCTGCCGTTGGTTTTTGTGCTGGAATGATTTTTCTTTTGATTTTAGACAAAGCGATTCCCCACATGCACCTTGATGAAAGTGAAGAAGGTCCAAAAAGTAAACTCCAGAAAACAACAATGATGGTTCTTGCCGTTACACTTCATAATATTCCAGAAGGAATGGCAGTAGGAATTTTATATGCGGGATGGGCAAACGGTTCTGCGCAGATTACACAGGCCGGAGCTTTAACTCTAGCCATTGGTATTGCAATCCAGAACTTTCCTGAGGGAGCCATCATTTCAATGCCGCTTCATTCAAAAGGTCTTTCCAAAGCAAAATCCTGTCTTTATGGAATTCTTTCGGGGATAGTAGAACCTCTTGCCGGCTTTGTTACAATCCTTCTTGCAAGTCAGGTTTCTTCAATTCTTCCATACTTTTTAAGCTTTGCAGCCGGTGCCATGATTTTCGTAGTTGTAGAAGAGCTTGTTCCCGAAATGTCGGAAGGAGAGCACTCAAACCTTGGAACTATCATGTTTATGACAGGCTTTGTCTTAATGATGATTCTTGACGTTGCGTTAGGATAATTTATATTTAAGGAGGATTTTATGGGTTTTTATGATTACAGTGTTCAGACACCAAAAGGTGAGGAAGTTTCTATGAAGAGCTTTGAAGGAAAAGTTGTTCTTGTAGTAAATACTGCTACAGGCTGCGGCTTTACTCCTCATTATAAAGACATCGAAGAAATGTATGAAAAATATCATGACAAGGGATTTGAGGTTGTTGATGTTCCGTGTAATCAGTTTGCGGGGCAGACACCGGGTACAGATGATGAGATTCATGAATTCTGTACGCTCAAATACAACACAAAATTTCCTCAGATGAAAAAATCAGATGTAAACGGAGAAAATGAGCTTCCATTGTTCCGCTTCCTTAAAGATCAGAAAGGTTTCGAAGGCTTTGGAAAAGGACCGGCTGCTTTAGCAATGGGAGCACTTCTTAAAGGAATTGATAAGAACTATAAAAATAATCCTGAAATCAAATGGAATTTTACAAAGTTTGTAATCGACAGAAAGGGAAACGTTGTGGCTAGGTTTGAACCGACTGCAAAAATGGCCGACGTTGCTTCTTGTGTTGAAAGTCTTTTGTAGTTTTTTCACATTATTTCTTTTAAATGTCTGTCGTCATTCAAAAGTTCAATGATTGGAAGTGTAAGCGCGCCAGGCGTATTGTCAAATTTTAGAACAGTAATTGTAGTATGGGGAAATCTCAAAAGCACGCCGCACATATAAGGAAAAGTCTGATTCAAAACACGTGCCATAAAAGCAGCACTTGAACCGCCATGACAGAAAATTGCTATTGTTTTTTCTTTATCATCTTTACGGATGTTGCGGTAATATTTACCTTCACGTTTGTAGCCGATTTCTTCAAGCCATTTGTCAGTTTCTACAGCAATTTTATCTGCATCTTCGGTGGCAAAATTATCTTTGAAAGCAGGGTATTCACGCCAGTTTTCGGACTGAACATCCTTTCCTTCATGAACAAGCGCATTTACACCAAGCCAAGGATTCCATTTATTATCGTACAATTCACCTTCGCGACCAAAACGGATTTCCTGAATAAAATCAAGAATTTTAATTTCTTTAATTCCCGATGCGTCTGAAAAAGCCTGTGCAGTCTGGCGGGCACGTCCAAGCGGTGAACAGTAAATTTCTTCAATTCCTTCTTTCAAAAGACGCTGAGCGGCAATCTTTACCTGTTTGTGACCAAGCTCTGTAAGACAATCCTTTTCGTAATTTGGATCTCCGTGACGGATAAGTACAATTCTCATAGATTTTCCTTTTTTTACAGATTATATTGCATGAAATTTCCGTTTTTTACAAAACCAAAATTTGTATATAAAAGAACTCCCATATCAGAAGCAGTAATTTGAACTGAACTGCATCCATAAGAACGTGCTTCTTCAACAACGCGTGAAAGTAATTCCTTTGCAATTCCCATCCTTCGGTAATCGGGAGCTGTGAACATGCTTGAAAGTAATCCGATTTTTCCGTTCGGGCAACTGAAATATGGAGGCTTTTCTACAAAAGACATTCCGCTTGTTCCGATGATTTTATCTCCATCCATTGCAAGCCAGGAAACAAAGGTTCCGTCTGCCATGTGCCGGTTATAGTAATCACGGAGAGCAGGTTTTAAATCAAAATCTTCTGATGCACCTTCTTCTTTGAGTTGTTTTATTCGAAGCTGGATAAATACATCAAGCTGCTTTTCTGTAAGTTTCTGATAAGTTATCATTTTATACGCCGTTTCCATTAACTATGGAAGAATAAGAAGCCGCTTCATCAAGATTAAATATTTTTTCTGCTCCGGCTTTCAGTTCTTCTGTAGTCATCCTTCCATGTGGATAACAATTATTATCGAAAGGTTTTAAGACTTCAAATTGCATTGCCCATGTAAAAGGTCCCCAGCCATAAAAATCAATATCGTAATAATCATCATACCAGTCTGTTCTTCCATAATCAAAGGCAGTTCCCAATTTAAGATAGCCGGCAAATCGGTGTGCCATAAGTGCAAAATCTTCCCGGTTTATCGGTGTATCAGGAGAAAAATTATCAGAACAGATATCAGGATATCCGAAGCAGATGTTATTCTGTTTTCCCCATTTGATTGCAGTTTCGTACGGAGAACCGGCAATATCTGTAAAATCAGGACCATTGTTTACCGGCGAATCAGGTTTCAGTGCCGGACGACCTGCTTTTTCATAAAGAATTTGAATTGCTTCAGCTCTTGTTGCAAAATTTTCAGAAGAGGAATGACCATCATTTTTAGTGAAATAACAATCGTCAACAGAATCAGAATTTACAGGATTTATCGTGATTTTTACAGAATCATCAATAACAAACTCATGTTTTAAATCATCAAAGTAATCACCGCTGCCACCATAATTAAGAGTATAGGAATGAACTCTTCCAAGGTGAGTTTCATTTTTCTTTGTTCCCTTGTTATATGCTTTTAAAAGACGGCTGTTATAGCTTATGTCAATTTCAGAAACACCCAGTACTCCAAAGGCATACAAATGATAGAGTTTTGGATTTTTTGAAATATCGAGAGAAGGAAGTCTGTAATCGCATTCAAGATTAAGAAATGCAAGTTTTGGATTTTTTGATATATTTAATGAAGTAAGATTTTCGTTATAACTGCAGATGAGCATAACAAGTTCAGGATTATTGCTCATATCAAGTTTTGTAACATTGTTTTTTGCACAATTATAGAATTGAAGACCTTTGAGCATGCTTATATCAACATCACCTAAATCTTTGTTATCCCACACATCAAGTCTTTTAAGGTTAAGATTATTTGAAAAATTAAGTGATTTTAAATCATTTTTAAAAGCATCAAGCTCGCAAAGCAGAGGATTATGAGAAACATCAAGAGAAGTAAGCCCGCAATCACTGCAGAATAAATTTTCTAATTTTGGGTTTTGACTTATATCGAGGGTTGTAAGGTTCGGATTAGCATTGCATTCCATGTAAGCAAGTTCAGGATTATTTCGTACATTCAGGGAACGGAGTTTGCAGTTAAAACAATAAACCCATTCAAGCTTCGGGCAATCAGAAAAATCAAGCGAAGTAAAATCATTATGCGAACACCATATTCCGGTAATGTTAGGATTACCCGAAAGATCCCAATCAGAGATATGGTTGTTTAAACACCACAAGCCTCTAAGTTCATGAAAATATTCGATTCCTTTAAGGGTTTTTATATTTCTATTTTCACAGTGAAGATTGTAAATTCTGCTGATTTCATAAGCGGACAGGCTGCCGTTTCTGTCTTTATCATAAGTGGGACCAGAAAGTACTGCTCTGAAGTTAGGATCCGGAAAATTTTCCCTGCTGATTGCAATCCCGTCTGAAGCATGGGCATAATTGACTTCTGAACAAGAGATGATGCATAGTGCAGTTAATAATGTATAAGTCAAATTTTTGAAAAATTTCATTTTTTCAGACTCCCTTTGTTGTTACCTGGATGATATTTTATCACTGTAATGAAAAAATTTATACATAAAATAAATGTTTTTTTAAATCGTTTTAGAATAAAAGCATGATATAATTTTAAATAATGTTAGGAGAAAAAAAATGAAACGACCAATTATTTTCATGCAGGATAAAAATGGTGAAGTAAGTGGAGTAAAATTTATATTAGCAGTTGTAAATTTTGTTTTTATATTTATATCATAATTTGGCGGTAAAAGCTGGCCCTTTGGTCTTTTATTATTTCCAGTTTTTCTGTGCTTTATGTTTGTTTCAATCTGGTATCTTGTTAAATCTATAAAAAATAAAACATTTCAGTAATTATTTAAAAGCAGAGGAATATTTTAAGGAATACTATAAGAAAAACGGAAAGTACCCGGAAGCTGATGATCAATATCTTATGGAATTAGATGCAAATCACTTTAATGAATACTTTGATTATACACTTAACGCTTACGGAGCCCGAATAAAACGAGGAGAAAAAAAAGTCCACCTGTATCCGCGGCCATAAAAAAAGAAATTAATTATTTATTTTTAAAATATGAAAAGCCGGTATATTTGAGCCAGGTACCGTTTGTATCAAAGTTTACTGCTTCTGAAAGTCCTGCATGAAACATAAGATGACGGTACTGACCAAGAATCAAAGCAAGCTTCGTGTGAGGACAATCTTCCGGTTTTTCGGCAAGCTGTTCGTCTGTAAGCTTATCAAGATAAGAAAAAATCTTTGCTTTTACAAAATTAAAGTATTCCAAAAGCTTTTGTCGTTCAATTACAAAACCAGGAGCGGCATCATAACCTTCACGGTCTTCAGCAATAATACTGAGATTTTCATCTATACCGATAATCTTTTCTGCTTCGTATTCATAGTGATGAGGATTTATAAAATATCTGTCAAGTGAATGAATTGCATGAAATAAATATCGTGAATTGTTGACATTATCAAACATTGTATCAAGAGGTGCTTCATTAATCTGAACTTCAAGATTTTGAAAAAGAATTTCAGTCTGCTCTCTGATGATTTTTACAAGTGTGTTTTTCATGTTATTAAATATCCTCTATTTTTTTGCTATGTTGAATAATTATAACATTCAAGATGTCAAAGGACAATTAATAGGATATAATAAACTGACAATAAAAAAAGTGAGGTAACGCTATGTCAGAAGCAGATATCGAAAAGACAAATTGGAGCCAGTCGGTTGGCGGCGTGTGTATTCGTGATGGTAAGGTTTTGTTGGCCCGTCATACTTATGGAGCCGGCAAAGGTATGTTCATTATTCCCGGCGGCTATGTTAATTTTGGCGAGATTCCGGAAGAAACTTTGGTACGCGAATATCAGGAAGAAACCGGCATCACAGTAAAAGCAGGCAAGCTTATTGGTATGAGGTTCAGCGCAAAGGACTGGTATGCCGTATTTGAAGCAATTTATGTTGAAGGCGAAGCCCGTTCCGATGGTGATGAAAACGATCAGGTTGTCTGGATGGATATCGAAGATGCTTTGGTTAAAGAAAGCGTTCCTGTACTTACAAAAAAGATGATCAGTTGTGCAATCAGCGGCAAAGGCTTTGAGCTTACACCTTATGATTCTAAAACTCCGGGAAGGAATTTGTATATTTAAATATATTAGTATTCCTTCCTCACACTTTCCAGATTATAAAACTTTTTAAACCAATTCGAGAATACAGATGTTTGTCGTACTTCATACATTCAAAAATTGCAGTATAATATGTTATCTATTTAATTAAACAAGAGTAAATTATGACCTATTACAGAATCCACACCGCCGACATCGCATATATGACTCAGCAGCCGAGAGGGCTTTTTACTGCAATATGGAAGCTCGTAGAATCCAAAACTTTGACCCAAGAAGAAACTGCCGAATACTGGAAGAACCGCGAATACTTTGAAAAGGTTCTCCCCGTTCCGCCATTTTACGAACAGGGTAACCCTGATAATGCCATCACCTGGTTCAAAGACACTCCACAAGGAAACGACATTTACAGGCAGATGGATTTTTACCGGGCTATGGCAAACAAATACGGCCTCAAGCTTTATATGTCAAAATGCACCGAACCGCCAGGAGAAGTTATCTATGAAGATGACTTTCAAATTGCAATAAAGAATCAAAGAGCGGATGCAGAAATTCAAGTGAAAGAAGTTGTAGAGTAGAAAGAAAAAAAATAATTCAGAAAACTAAAAAGACTCAAAATCTAACCCTGTATCATTATATGCTACAGGGTGTGCAGTATTATACAAGTGAATCATATAAAAAGGAGGTAGCGGTCATGAAAAAAGTCTATCTTGATATGGACGGTACACTTGTTGATTTTGTTTCTCAGATAAATAAGTATGATTATTGGCGAAAAGATAAACCAAACAAAGTAAATTGGGATAAAGTTATATCCGAAGGACCAAAGTTCTGGGCTGAAATGGATTGGATGCCAGGTGCTAAAGAAGCTTTTGAAAAATTACAGGAATATGCTGCACAGGGAATCTTTGAATTATATATTTTAAGTTCTATTGATTTTGATGAAGGCCGCGAAGGTAAAAAACTCTGGATCCAAAAGAATACAACGATGCCGCTTGAAAATGCAATATTTGTTTTAGAACCGGAATACAAAGATCAATATGCAAATTCTGATTCCTATCTTATTGATGACAGAAAAAAATCGCTTGAACCTTTTTCAGCTGCCGGTGGAAATGCAATAGAGTTTACCGGTGACTGGAAAAAGACTTTAGAAATAATTGAATTTTTTATGGATTTCATTCCAATTGAACCATTAGGAAAATAGAAGATTATATGAATGTTGATGTTGGTCTTATTAAAAAACTAAGTAAAGGCTATCCTTTAGATATTCATAAATAATGAAATGGTAAAATATAATTTTTTTTTCAGAGACGGAAATATTCTCAGATATTATTATTATCCATTTGGTGCATTACATTTTGACCAGGTATAATCGAAGTTAATCTTGAGCGAGGAACAATTGATATTACTAAAATAGCTCCAGATGATGGATTAGACATTTTTACTATTGAGGATGCTAAATTTATAAGAGATGGTATAAATAGAATCCGTAAAGAGAATGGTGAACCTGAATTAACTGAAGATGAACTTAAGACTCCTGAAAAAGACGAGGAATATTATGAATATGGTTCTCATGCGATGAATGGTATAAGAGATAAAATTAATAACGATGAAATTCCTGAGAGTGGAACAGTGGCTTGGTGTTAGGATTTCTATAAACTTCTAACAGTGTACTTAAAACATCCTTTTTCTGGCACAATATGGAATGACTTATCAATGTACCTTCCATTTCTAATTTTTAACTAACTCAATAACAGATTCATATTCTTTTAATATGCTTGTATAATTTAGGGATAATAGAGAATCACAAATTTTGTTATATTCGTCTATTGAGACTGTTTCATGTTCTTGTATAAATTTACGTCTTTCTATGTAAATTTCCATATTCAATCCCATAAATCATTTCCTTATCATTATTCAAAAAGTGAGAAAACTTTTTCACAGGCTTGAAGAAGCTTGGTAGTTTCAGGATTTTCAGGAGACTCAGCAGGACACCAGAGCTTTACAGAAGTTTCTGATGAAACATTTGAGATTGTGCATTTAAGAGTCCAACCGTCGTAGCCAACTATATCTCCAGATTCTTTCCAGGCTTTTGTGAAATCTAATTCATTGAAGGCATCGAAGATTGGACGGAAGTCTGTATGAGTTAATTTCTTTGTTTCTGCCTTTTCTTTCTTATGCATAAAGCCACCAACTTTGTGAGTAATTGGAATTGACTTGTCACCTTGTTCAATGGTGTATATGTCTTTGCGGCCCATATAACTTACTTCTTTTTCGATAGTAATTGAATTAAACATACGCAACCTCCGTTTAATCCAGATAAACCTTATGCCAGCCATTTTCAATAAAGTCTTCAATTCGAGCTGCCTGCATATGACCTGAACGATGAATGATTGGAATGAGTTTTTTGAAGAGACGATCGGCAGTGGCTTTGTCTATGAGTTCGCCGGAATGTCCTTTGTGCCATTTGATTTTGTCGAACTCGTTTTCAAAG
Organism: Treponema sp.; assembly: GCA_024693715.1. Taxonomy (GTDB): domain Bacteria; phylum Spirochaetota; class Spirochaetia; order Treponematales; family Treponemataceae; genus Treponema_D. The sequence continues at coordinate 10,436 of JAILKS010000045.1, forward strand.
TTTTCTGCAAGGAGTTCTTTGAATTCAGAAGGATTGTAAGCATCAAAAACTTCGATATAAACATAATGAGCCTTGCTGCCATCATCGCGCCAGCTTTTATCGGCTTCTGGTTTACCCATGATTTTACCAATCATAGCGATACCATCAGAGTCTGTTCCAACCTGTAAAAGAATAACCATGTCGCCGTCTTTTACTTTCTGCCATTCAAATACAGACCAGTCAAAGTTCTGTGGAACATTTCCCATTTTTGCATGAGAAACTACTTTAAGATGAGTCTCCATTTTGTATGATGATATGTTTGGATTCCAGCGTAAGATAAATGTATTCATGGTATTCTCCTTAAGCCTTCGCGGCAGCGATACGCCATGGATGGCGTGAAGCGCAGTTTTGCCATAGGCAAAATCTGCAGTTCAAAAAATTATATGGATGTAATTTTTTGAACATACCTCCTTATAATATTGTACACCACATTCTGCTTTAGCGGGGCAGAATATGGTGTTACGGATTAGACTGTAAACTGAACTACAATCTCACGGTAATTCAGATTTGAAAGCTTTGCTGTAAAAGACATCTTTGAAGTTTTTGCTTCGCGGATGATTTCTGCAGCAAGAGCACGGATATGGCCGGCTTTTTCAAGTCCTGGATTTCCAAAGAGCTTTGCTTCTACGTTTTCGATGCAGACAAGTATTGAGTTCTTATCGTGTACATTGTAAGGCTCTGCCTGTACAGAAACTTTGAGTGATTCGTAGAAATCATGTTTTGCCTTGCGGATTTTTTCTGCATTGCCGCAAAGATCATCTGCACTCAGATTGTCTGTAAGCTTTGTAAGAGCTTCAGGAACAATGTCGTCATCCCAGTGATAGAAGTTTGTACCAACAAGCTGAAGAGTTACAGTTACTTCATTCTTTTTGAACCAGCGTTTAAAAGCCTGGTCGAGCGATTCGCGTGAAGAATCATATTCAAGCTTCTTTTTTGCACTTTCAAAAATCAAAGGAATATCATCTGGATCGATATTGTTCATCTTACCGTAAGACAATGAGAACAGAATCTCTACGCAAAGAGGCTCCATAATGTACTGTGTAAGCTGAGCAAACTTTTCGAAAACTGCACTGCGGCGCATAAAAAGTTCTCCGGCAAGAAGACTGTTCTTTGCATCCACAGCAGCAAGAAGAGGACCAATGTGAATAAGATAATCAAAGATATCCTTATCCGAAACGTCTACATCATTTTTTACATAAACCACAGGATTACAGTTCAAAGCTGTCTGAATATATACGTACCAGCTTGGAGAGAAATAAGTACTTGAAATAAATTCCTGTGCACCATCAACATCGGGCTTGTTGTTCTTTTCCCACTTGCCAACATAATCGAGCTGTCCAGTTTTGCTCTTTGTAAATTCAAACCAATCGTTGGCTGTCTTAATTAAAATCTGTGCGTTCATATAAACCTCCTTATCATCGAGTTAATTATAAATCAAGGGGTGTCGCAATTAATGGTGCACCCTAAAAAAATGTGATATAATTTTTTAAGGAGTTTTTATATGGCACAGAAGAAAAAAACAGTTCAAAGAAATCCTGTTCACATTTTCAGTTACATATTTCAGATAGATAAGGATATTCGAAATGGGGATTATCCGAATGCAAACAAGCTTAACAAAGAACATGGATGGAATCTGAGTCGAAGTACACTTGGTCGTTATATAAATATTTTGCGGGATGATTACGGGGCTCCGGTTGAATTTGATTTTCAGAAAAACGGATATTATTACACAGACAATACCTTTTTCATTCAGCAGGTAATGTTAAAGGAAGGAGAGCTTCTTACTCTTTCGACAATTCTTCCTCTTTTGGAGCAATACAAATATACGCCTCTTGAAAAGTCTTATCGTGATTTAATGCAAAAGCTTATTCAGATGCTGCCGGAAACAATCACCGTTGATTCAGCTCTTATTAATAATGAAGTTCACTTTATTTCTGATCCAATAACAACTCTTGAACCCGGCGTTTTTGAAAATGTATTAAAAGCCACAAAAACTCATTTTACCTTGCAGATGGAATATAAGACTGCACAGAATACCGATTATGAGGAAAGACGTTTTAATCCTTATCACATCATTTGTCAGAAGGGAAGCTGGTATGTTCTTGGATATTCTCATTCTTCTGAAGCGATAAGACTTTGGGCAATGCCTCGTATCAGAAACTGTAAGATTACCGGCGACAAGTTTTCCATACCAAAGGATTTCAAGCTTGAAGATCATATTGATGTTCAGATAGGGGCTTGGGGAAATAATGGTGAAAAGCATAAGGTAGAAATTGAATTTGTAAAAGGATTGAAGACTTATGTAATGGAAAGAATCTGGCATAATAGTCAGATTATTAGGGAAAATCAGGATGGTTCTGTTTACCTTTCGTTTGAAACAAATCAGCTTGATCAGACTGCTTCATGGATTATGTCCTTTGCCGGAGGGGCCAGAGCTTTGAATCCGCCTGAACTTAAAGCTCTGGTAAAAGATGCAGCAAAGCGGATTTTAAAGGATTGTTAGTGCTTTTTTTTCTTTGAGGTCTTAGGCATAAGCGTGGTCTGTTGAGTTTCTTAAGAATTTTCTTATTTGAAATTAATAGAAGGGTATGCTAGGATAAAAACATGAAGAAAGAAAAATTTTTAACATTTATTTTCCTCATTATCTTTTCTGTATTTTTTACAAATAATATTTTTGCTCAGAGTTCAGATAATACAAAGGAAACAGAAAAACAGGAACAGATAGAACAGGTTCAGGAAGAAAAATCGGATGAGAAAAAAACAAAAGATGAAAAGGATGCAGTAAAAAAATTCGGAGATTCTTTTGAAAAATTTCTTGAAGATTATTTTCCATTTCCTATTTTATCATGGGAAGTTGGATATCCCGAAATAAAATCTTTCGAGATTGGATTAGAATCTTTATTTTACGAATTTAAAACTGAATTGCGTACTGGTGTTTATTTTTCTTACAGTTATTCTGAATCAGCTGACGATAATTTCTACAGAATCGGGATAGGAAGTGCAACCGGCTATATAGGTATCGTTGAATGGAGATTTGGAGGCGGATGTGGATTTATGCCGAGAAATGGAGATACACTTAATACGGCTTTTTTTGAAGCAGTAGGACGTCTTTTCGTTATAGATCTTAAGCTATTGTGTGAATTCCCAATTTCGCCGGGTAATCTTAAAGAATATTATTATGATAAATATTTTCCATTAAAGATTAAAATAGGTTTGTCTATTTAAGTTTTTTTTGTGATATAGTATTTTTCATGACCATAAAAGAACTTCAGTCTCTTCTATTTGAATATGAAGATAAAAAATACGGTGATTTTTCCGCAAAATTGATTCCTGATATTCCTCGTGAAAAATTTATCGGAATCCGTTCCCCAGAATATAAAAATATTTTAAAACGAATTAAAGACGATCCTGTAATCCCTGAATTTCTTAAAACTTTGCCGCATAAATATCACGAGGAAAACTGCCTTCATGTTCAGCTTATAAATAGAATCAAGGATTTTGATGAATGTGTTTGTGAGCTCGAAAAGTTTATGCCTTATATTGATAACTGGGCCGTGAATGACGGAGTGAATCCTGCGTGTTTTAAAAAGCATAGGGCAGAGTTGATTGGTAAAGTGCAGGGTTGGATTTCGTCTGAGGCAACTTATACCCGTCGCTGCGGCATGAAGCTTTTAATGTCTAATTATCTTGATGAAGATTTTAAAGCAGAATACCTGGACCTTCCTGCAGATTTACGTTCGAATGAATATTATGTGAATATGATGACAGCCTGGCTTTTTGCAGAAGCACTTACAAAGCAGTGGGACAGCGCGGTTAAATTTATAGAAACCCACCGTCTTGATTTCTGGACTCATAACAAAACAATTCAAAAAGCATGCGAAAGCTTTAGGGTGCCGGAAGAAAGAAAAGAATATCTAAAATCACTTAGAGTAAAAATTTAAAAAAAAACTTGCTTTAAATTAAGTAATATGTTACATTTTTAACAGGTAACATATTACATATTACAAAGGAAGGGCAATATGAAAACAGCAGTTATTTATACTTCACAGACAGGTTTTACAAAAAGATACGCAGAATGGATTACAGAAAAAGCAAAGGCAGATATTTTTGACTTAAAGGAAGCACAGAAAAAAGCAGAAGATTATTTTAGTTCTTATGATGCAGTTATTTATGCCGGCTGGTGTATGGCAGGTAAGGTTGTAAAATCAAACTGGTTTTTTCAAAAGGCTTTGAGTTTAAAAGGAAAAAAACTTGCAATAGTTGCAGTTGGTGCAAGTCCGAATGAAAACCCTGAAGTAGATATTGCAATGAAAAATCTTTTAACAGATGAACAAAGAGAATATATAAAAGGCTTTTACTGCCAGGGTGGAATTAATTACGACAAAATGAATTTGCCTTCTAAGCTTGGAATGAAAATGTTTGCAAATGCCTTAAAAAAATCAAAGGAAGCAAAGCAGAGAGAAATGGGCGAGATGATAGATCATTCATACGATGTGTCTGATATAAAATTCATAGACCCGATTATTAAATTTCTTGAAGCCTGAGTGTAAACATGAAAATTGAAGAAGTTGTAAAAAGTGAAAAAATTGATTTTTTGGGAATTCCTCCTGAGTATTTTTTACTTGGACTTATGAGTGCATTCGAAAACCGCTTTCAGACCATGGCCGACAATGTGATGAAGGAAATCAGCTGGAAGCAGTTTTTTGCAATCATCTGTATAAACATGTGTAAGGAGCCTCCAACAATAAACGAACTTTCAGAAATTCTTGGAAGCTCCCATCAGAATGTAAAACAGATTCTTTTAAAGCTTGAAAAAAAAGACTTTATAAAATTCCAGGAAGACAAAGCCGACAAACGAAAACAGCGAATCGTCCTTACCCAAAAATGCATGAAGTTCTGCCAGGACGGCAACCAGAACAGCGTTCAAATCATGCAGAAAATGTTCCATGGAATTAAGCCGGCCCAAATCCAGACAACAATCAAAACTATTATTAAGATGGATGAGAATTTGAAATGAGTTTCCATGTTGCGAAAAAAGATGTTTCCAAATATAATTATATTATTGTGAAAAAAATATTTTTAATTTCGTTTCTGTTGTTTTTATCTACAAATGTTTTTGCACTTAGAATAGGTGTAAGATATCTTAAAAATTATCTGGAAAAGAATGAGTTGCAAGACAATAGTACAATTCTTCTTGCTGAACCTGATGCAGATGATTTTAATAGCTCATGGCATTTTTTACTAAAAGAAAATGATTCAGACTATTTATCTTATCGGAAAAAATGGCAAGAGTGTACAAAGGATCAGTTACAGGCAATAGTAGATGAACAATCAACAAATGGAAATCTTGTAATTCATTATCAGAATAATCTTTTCTATGTTGGTGTGAATGAACAGAGAGTGGGTAAATACTCTGTGAATGAATATCTTTCAAATTATTTTGAAGGGAAGTCATACAATTTGGAAAAGCATAAAATAAATGGGACAAAAATGTATTTTGCTTTTATTCCTGTTCCCGAAAATGAAAAACTT
>JAILKS010000058.1 GCA_024693715.1 Treponema sp.
ATAGAAGTTTAATAACATTATTTTTTAGGCCATTAAAGATTTCAGAAATTGTTTTATTATCTACTTCAAAATTTTTATCTAAACAATCCTTCAATAATTTAGAATATTTTTTAATAGCCTTATTAAGTTTTGTTTTATTATTCTTCTGTTTATGAATAACATTAATAGCTAAGTAGAAATCTGCATCCCATATGTAACTATCAATATTAGAAAGGTCCGTAATATACTCTTTTACTCCCTGAAAAAAGAAATCGTGAGCCAATAAGAAAATTCTACTATTTTGGGTTTTTATTCCATATTCTTTGATTAATTCAATATCTGTTGAAGTCTTATAAAACTTATGCACATCAGATTTCAGCATTCCTACATTTTCCATAATAAATGCCTTAGGATTCAATTCTAAGATTGCACGTATGTATTGTTTTACAAGCATATTATTCTGGTTAATAGCAGTATTATGCTGTCTGTTTGCATTAGAAAATCCTTGACATGGAGGGCCTCCAATTACAATATCAATATTTCCATGTTTTTTTTTTAGTTCATCATAATCTGCAGAGCAAACATCATTATATAATTCTACTTCAGGGTTATTTTTTTTATATGTTTCTGCAGCAAATTCATTTTTCTCAAAAGCTGCAACTACTTTGTAATTACCAGTTTGTGTGAAACCTAAACTTAATCCACCTGCTCCAGCAAACAAATCTACGACAGAATACATTTTTACCTCATTTGAATAGTAAATTATTTATTATACCATTATTTTCTTTTTCTTCCAAGATTCAAAAAAATGTATAGAAGAGATATATTTGAAAAATATTTACAATATATTTCATGTGTTTACACGTATGTTTTTAACTCAAAAATAATCAAAATATATGAAAAATATACAAAATATATGTATTATATTTGAAATTTATTTGACAAATATTGAGTGATATATTATATTTATTTTTAAGGAGACTAATATGGCAGAAGATAAGAGAAGCAAGTTTGTTCGTATAGCAGAAAGCAGAACAAATAAAATTATTAACATGATCAGGTTGCTAGGAAATTGTTCCAGCAAATCTACTTATGATTACACTGATAAAGATGTAGATAAAATTTTCAGTACACTTAAAGCAGAACTGGATGAAGCAAAGAAACGCTTCCAGAGCAGCGAATCTAAGCGTAATGGTGAATTTAAGCTGTAGTCTTTTATAAGGAGTAATGCATGAAATTCAAATGGAATTTTCCATCAGTTAAAAATGGTACAATGACAGGTATTGGCCAAGGTGATATAGAAACGTTTAAAGGGCATTCTTTTGAATCATTAGCAAGAGAAATTTGTCAAAATTCATTAGATGCAAAACTTTCAAATTCAGACAAACCCGTTTTGGTAGAATTTCAATCATTTGATATTTCTTCATGTGATATTCCAGATTTAGAGCATCTAAAACAAAATCTTCGTAATGCTGAAAAGTCAAAACCTGTACAAAAAGATAAGCGCGCTGCAGATTTTTATAAACAGGCTACTAAAATTGCTGATGAAATGTTTTGCCCGATGTTAAGAATCAGTGATCATAATACAAAAGGATTAATTGGTTCAAAAAGTAAAGATGACAGTTTACCTTGGGCGAATCTTGTAAAGAATACCGGTTTCTCAAACAAAAGTGGAAATTCAGGTGGTTCTTATGGTGTTGGTAAAGCAGCAGCTTTTGCATGCTCATATTTTCATACGGTTTTTTACAGTACGCTAGATATTGAAGGGAATGAAGCAAGCCAAGGCGTTGCAAAGTTGGCAAGTTACAGAGATGAGAATGATTATGTAACAACTGGTACTGGATATTGTGGAAACGAAAATAATCCTATTTTTGAGCAGCTATTTTTACAGGAAGGTTATAAACGAGAAAAGAATGATCCAGGAACAGACTTATATATTGTTGGATTCAATACATCAAAAACAGACGATTGGAAAAAAGAAATTGTTCTTTCTGTATTAGATAGTTTCTTATTTGCACTTTATAAAAAGACATTAATTGTTAAAGTTAATGATATTGAAATAAGTTATGATACTTTAGAAGAGGTAATTCATCAGTTTTGTACTGAGAAAAACTCTACAATACTTAATTACTATAAAATACTTACATCTCCTGAAGCAAAAGAATTTGAGGATCCGAATTATAAAAATAAAGGAAGTATTAAATTAAAACTTCTTATTTCACCTGAATTACAGTCACATAGAAAAGTTGCCATGATTCGTGCAACAGGTATGCGAATAATGGAACAAGGAAAAATAAACGGGCAGATTCCATTTGCAGGGATTCTTTCAATTGAAGGAGATGAAATAAATGATTATTTGCGACGATTAGAAAATCCTGAACATACAAAGTGGGAATATAGCAGAGCCGAAGAAGGTCATAAACAAGAAGCTGAGAAATTTGTAGCTGGTTTTGTAACGTTTATCAGAAAATGCTTGGATTCTCTTGTAGAAAATGATAACTCTTTAAATGAAATTGACCCTGGAATTGGAGATTATTTACCATCATTGGAAAATGATAATGGTGATGATGAAATGCAAAATACACTTTCTGATTTACCTTTAAAAGAAAAAACAAAATTGAAACCTAAAAAGATAATTTCATTTACAGAACCTTCCAATCAGGATAATGATATTGTTGCTGAAGATGGTAATGGTGGTAGCGGTGACAAATTTGGTATAGGTGGTAACGACGGAAAATCTAATGGTGATTCAGAAGGTGGTAACTTCGGAACTGGCACCGATGGAGTGGGTAATAACAGTGGAGATAAAGAAGGTGATTATCAGGGAGTTGAATCAAAAACTTCTTTGGAAATAAGAAGTAAACGTATTATTCCTATAGAAAAGGCAAAAGGAAAATATAAGCTTTTATTTATTCCTGCGGTAGATTGCCAAGATGCTTCTGTCGAGATCAAACAGGCTGCTGAAACAGAGCTGTATGATATTGATTTAGTTAACGCTTCTGTTACAGGTCAATCTCAAATAAGTTACAATAAAAATGTACTTAATAATTTGATTTTTAAAACTGGAGAAAAAATAGAAGTAATTTTTTCTATAAATTTATCAGATTATTCTTCTTTTGAGGTAAAATGCTATGAAAGTAAGAAATAAAATGTATCCATATCCGGTATTATCATCATATGCAGATGATTATGTTGGCAGCAAATTTGATGTAAACTCTTCTTTTTCAATGGACGGCTATGATTTAAAATTGGATTTTTCAGTAGAACTGCAAAATAACCAGTTAATGGATTTACTTAAAGACGGTAGTGCCATAATTGTTTATCATATAGAAAACTCTCTTGCAGGTTTTAGAAATGCGTATGAAACAGATTCCCTGAATCATAGTATAAAAATCCCCATTCGCAGAGTAAAAGACCGGGTCGAAATTTGCAGCTTTATTATAGCTAAAAAAAATATTTCAAATTATACAAATAATTCTTTTAATCCCGATTATGGGAATGGGATTTCTTTTGATATCGAAAAAGGTTGTGTCCTTGCTGTTGCAAATCCATTTGAATTGAATGTTCCTAAAATACAAGAAGAATTAAAAGACAGAAATTCTTTTATTGCAATTATTGGCACGGAAGATGTATCTGAATTACAAGTAAATCTGGATCGAACAGATAAACTTGTAATTTATTTACCTATGGAAACATATAAGTATTATAGGCATATGTCAAATAATCCTGCAATTAAACAGGTACTTGTTTCTGCTATTATAATTCCGGCACTTATTTATACTTTTGAGTATTTGAAAAATCTGGCAAAAGATGACGATGCAAATTTTAATTCGCGATTAGAAGATTTTGACTGGCTTAAGGCTTTACAAACCATATTATCTAAACAGCCTTTTGAAGAAAAAGATTTTAAGGCATGGATTAAGAATGCAGATTCTTTAACCTGGTCACAGAAATTATTGAACACACCTATTACGGGATGTATATATCAATTATATAAAATGGAGGGAAATATTGATGAAGATTAAAATGATACCAGCTGATAAACTTATACAGTTAAAAGAAAATATATCTTCAATGACAAAAAGTTATGATAATCCAGATAATAATTGGATCGCAGAATATCTGGGGAATGAAGTTTTTATAGATACACGCTTTACATGTACAGATGTAGAACTTACTATATCAGATAATGAAAATGATGATTTTGATAATGTAGTAAAATTATATGGAGCATTAAAAGATGTGCTTTCTGATTCAGTTGCAACAGAAGAACGTCTATGGACTGGTTTTACATTAGGTAGATACTATGAATATTCAGCTAAACGTTGGAAACAAGGCTCTCGCTGGACAGCAAATGGAATCCGTGACCATCTATTCTTTATGAATACAGGTCGGCGTGCATTGACAAGAAATGCAGTTTCTCGTTTATGGTGGATAGGTCGTTTAACTTATGATAATGAACTCAATTCTCCAGATCCATGGAAATACACGCGTTACGTATGTACACATCAGCGTTTTATAGTTGACTTTCTTGAAAGAAATATTTCAAATAGTTTTTCTTTGATAAAACCAACTATTGATGCTATTCTAGAATGGGAATTAAAACATGAAAATCAAATAATTGATAGTAATAAAATGCGTGATATACAAAAATATATAAATATCCTTGGAGGTACTTATATTTTGGATTGTTTGGATTATGATGTTTTATATAATAAAATTTATGCTAAAATAGAAGATTTAATGAGTCACTAAGACCATCTGTTATCTTCATTGCAGCCTCTGCAGAGCCTGTAAGTCTTGATGTAATATCAGGATTAATCTTAAGTCTGTCTATAACGATATCGATATTATGCT
>JAILKS010000060.1 GCA_024693715.1 Treponema sp.
AACTATGTTATTAAGTTTAATCGTTTTTTGAGTAAGTTTCGAATCTAATAATTTTTTTAATAATGGTGCTGTTGTGATAATAATTGCAAAAATGAAAACTGCTAATCTTTTGAAAATATTACCTTGATGGGTTAAAAAGAATAGTGCAACAAGTAATAATAAAGCACTTATTATAATATATAATATTTTTCCCGGATTTTTGGTTTTCATTACAATATTTTTAAATAGGCTGAAAAGATTGTTTAAAATCCAGTAAATTACAAGGCCACTTGGCGAATTATATAAAAGAACTAAAAAGACAATAGCAACACCGTAAAGTTGAATTTTTTCTTTTACAGGTGCGCCTTTTGTATAAATCGCACCGGAAATGAAATTAATAAGTGTCATTAAAATTGGAAGAATATTGATATAAAAAGTAGTTGTTTTTAATGGAATAGAAAAAAACTTGTCGGCTTCTCCAAGGTTTTTGAATATCCAGAAGGATGCACCAGATAATGCTTCGCAATGACTTAAGTAGTGATAAGCTGCAATAAAGAAAGGGATTTCAATCAAAATAGAAAGTGAACTTCTAAATACATAAAGCGGGTGATAATGCTCTTCTTTATAATAAGCCTGAAGCATCATAAACTGTTCATCGCCTTTAAAAGTTTCTTTAATTCGATTTACCTGCTTTGCAAGCTTTTTAGAAATGTTTCGTTCTTTTTCTTGAATTTTATCTGCTATATTATAAATAGGCAGTGCCATAAAATTCATTGCAAGACTAACACCTGCTACGGCAGAAATAATTCCCAAAGAACTGAAATTTCTGGAAATAAAGACAAAAACCCAGTCAATTATCGTTTCAATAGGTGAAATTATTAAATTATAAAGCATAAGTCAGTTTACCTTTTTACATTAAAGAATTCAACGTAGTATTATTTTCATCTTTCGGTTAAAGACCAAGCCTTTCATTCCAATCCCAATCTATTGGAAAAGACATTTCAAATGGCTCACCTTTAAGAAATCTGCCTGTGTCTGAATTAAAACACGAAAAATCTATCTGTTTATTTTGTAAATCTATATCAAGAATTGAAAACCAGCCGTCACCACAAAAACGAGTCTTTTTCTTATTCTGAATATTATGCACTTTTAAATAATTTGAAAAAAACTGAAAATCAGAAAGCACACTATAAGTTGTATAGCCGTCTTTATTTTTATCTACCCTGTAAGCACTGCCCTTCTTTTTTGTTCCTTCATGTCCGCAGACTACAAGAAAAATCTGATTATTTTCTGAAATAAAATCTTTCCATAGTTTTGCAGGAGTCCAGCTGCTTTCTTTTTTTCTATATTTTGCATTGGTAAATTTGAAATTCTTATTTTTTGTATCACCGGACATTTCACGGTTATAGTGAAGATATGCATGAGTTAATATGATTGCAGGCAGGTTTTTATTTTCATCAAGAACAGACTGAGCCCATCGGATAGCATTATCATCAGGATTTACTTCAAGACCGATTACAAGAAACTTTCTTCCGCATGCATCGAAAATTGCATAAGAATTTTTTCCGTCTGCAAAAGAACCTTTGTACCAGGGCTTATCTTTAAAAAATATAGAATCGGGGCCAAAATTTTTATTGAAATTCTTTGAGCCTGAAATCTGATTATCTAATCCCCTTTCCTCATCATAATCATGATTACCAGGAACAGTAAGGACAGGAATCTGACCGTTAAGATTTGAAAAGCATTTTGAAGCAAGCTCCCATTCAGACTGATAATTTCCTGAATGCTCTACATGATCCCCCACATGAAGTGCAAAAGAAAAATCACCACCATTTTTTACAGAATTACCTGCTATAAATTCTGTCATCCTGTAATAAATCTTCCACTGGTCTATTACATAAGGTTTGGGACTAAATGTCTGTGAACCAACCTCTGTATATGCCTGAGTGTCCGGAATTATCGCTATTGAAAAGCCTTCGTTATTAATCCATCGCTTTTTTCTGAATTGTATATCTTCAAAGGACTCATAATCTGAAATGCTGTCTTTATTTGATTTATCAATTGAAGAACAGGAACATATAAAAAAACATAAAAGCAATAAAAAACAAAAGTAATTTTTTTTCATACTCATAAACCTCATTTAATTAATTATAAGTTTTTCATCCAGAAACAAAGAATAAACAGTTTCTTTACCATGTATTTCAGGCTGCCAGTTTTTCCTATATGTAAGCTTATGAATGTAATTTGAATCGAGTAATTTTTGAAGCTTATTTTTTGTTCGTTCCGAAAGAGTTTTGTTCATCATCAGGGCAAGCTCAAATTCGCGTTGATTATTTTCCTGCTGATTATTCAAAATATCGCGGAACTGTTTATTGTGCTTACAGAATAAAGACATCATATAATCATTCATAAAATAATCTGCATGAGTAGGATATTCAGAAAAATATTCATTATAAAAATGAAAAAGAAAATCATACAAAGGAAAGCCTTTTTGGTTTGTTCCCTGAAAGCTTACATTCCAGCCCTTTGTTCCATTAAATAAATATCTGAAATCTTTTTTATGTTCAGAAATTATGCCGGCAGGACAATAATATTGTTTATCAAAATATGAATCAGGAACTTGTTTTGTAAGGTAAATTGCAGCATCTACCCAGGTACCACCATTTTTGTAAAGAAGAGCAGCCCGGGCTATATCAGAAAAAAAGGTTTTTGTAATTGATCCGTCGTCAACTTTTTGAAGAATATAATCAGGTAAATCAGTATATTCTTTAATGTTCTGCCGGGTGATAATAATTATTTTTCTATCTGGAATGTTTTTACGAATGCTTTCAAGACATTTTTCAATAACTATTGGAAGATTATTCTCTCCCTGAAACCACATAAAAAAAACAGGAAGTTCTTTTATAGGAAGTGCTTTCCCATCATAAGAGTATTCTTTACAAAGCAAATCTTTTCCTACTGTTTCAAGAAAAGGCAATGTCCGTTTCTGGCGGAAGTATCCAAGCCATCTTCCCGGAACAAACCAGCCAACCTTGTAAAAGCATTTAGAAAGAATTAGTGAAATATGATTAATTTTTTTTAATTTATATATTTTCATTTTTCCTTTACCTGATTTTATATTTTGTTCCACGTCCATTGCCAATTATACTGACATAACCGGATTCAACAAGATTGTTTAATATTTCTCCTATTTTTGATTTTCCAAAAGGAACAGTTTTAATAATTTCACTAATTGGTTTTTCTATTGTTTTTGATAAAGCATTATATACAGTTCTTGTATCCTCTGAAAATCCTAAATCTTTTACAACAAAAGGAAGGATAATAGTTATTGTATTATCTGAAATATCAAAATCTGGTTTTCGTATACTTTCTTTATAACAATCCAGTATGCGAAGAACTCCTGTTCCAAAAATTTCAACAATTTTTAATCTGTAAAAAACATTTGAAAGAATTGGATTACGCAAAATAGATATTCTGCCTTTTAAATATTCCTCTTTTGTAAGACCTGAAGGAAGACCTCCTGGACTAATTATTTCTACTTTATCATTGAACATAAGTATTCTAATTTTAGCATTTATATCCCAGTGTCTGTGAATAATAGCATTGGCTAAAGCTTCTCTAAAAGCTGTTTCTGGAATATTTTGAATTTGAACTCTAGAAGAACCTTTTATTTCTTCATATTCATAATTATTTTTAAAAATCTCAATTGAATCTTCATATAGTTTTAGAATTGAAGAAGTTTCAAGAGTTTTCCTATACTGAATAATATTTATGTTATCTCCAAATTTTGCAATGTCTATTCCACAAAAATTATTTTCATCAGATAATAATTGTGCAGCTTTATTGAAACCATTGTTATCTGAATATAAAGAAAGTGTCTTTAGTACATCAGTATTAAAACTTTGAATATTTAAAATTTGTTTAAATTTATTTTTAAGAAAAGAAAAAGTTAATTTTTGATTATCTGAAGGAAGAGATTCAAAATTAATGTTTTTCCCCTCCAGAACCAATCGTGAAAATTCAAGAGAATCAACTTCTACGGTAGAAGTATCATTTCTTTTGTAGGCTTTAGATTTATATAAATAAGGTTTAAATTGTCCAGATTTTACTTCCAAAAAAATAGTTTTATCAATTTCGTTAATGTTTAATGAATATTCTACTTCAGGTGTTATGTTATCATTAATTGTATTTTCTATATCAAGACATGTTTGATTAAGATTATCGATAGGAGAAAAACTGCCATCATCTTTTATTCCAAATATTATTATTCCACCATCATAATTGGCAAAAGCAGAAACAGTTTTTAAAAAGGTATTTGAAACTTTTTCTTTAAACTCCAATCTTTTATTTTCTTTCATAAAAAAATTATAACCGAAAAAAAACGTATTTTCAAGCGTATTTTTTTACGCCCGAATTATAGTTTATAATCTATAAGCAAGCATTTCATGATTGATTCTTTTTTCTTCCGGTGGAAGCTGCATATAATTTCCATATAGCGAAGAAAGATAAACGGAAGGATCGGCTGGAGCAGAAAACTCTATTCCTTCAAAAATTACTTTAGATGGCGGCAGGAGAGATGATTTTGGAATTAATTCTTTAATTTTATATCCCCAGACAGTACATCCGACATTTGTGGACTTTTCAAAATCATATTTGCGGCATATTCTATCAAGTTTATTAAAGAGTCGTTTTTGTCCCATCAGCTTAAGAAAGGGCAGAACAAGAGCTTTTCCGATTTTCTTTTTTATATCTGTTACTTTTGATAAATCATCTGAAAAAGTAAAGCAAAGACGTTTCCAGAAAAGCTTTCGTATACAGAATAATTTATTTATAAACATGCTGTCAGAAAAACCGTCGACAGGAAAAACGTCTATCCAGATTCCTGTACATTTTTCTTCTGCCTTAGTTTTTTCTATTACTTTTGTTCTGTTATCTATTACTTTAACAAAAGGATAATCTGCAACAAGCTTAGTATCCCGGTAAAAGCTTGTATCATATTCAGGGGCAATTGGAGAAAAACCGGTCAGTTGTACAAACCTTTCAAAATCAGGACGTGGCATAAAAACATCAATATCATCATCCCACGGAATAAAGCCCTTATGACGAACAGCCCCAAGCAAGGTTCCGCCGCATAAAAAATAAGTCAGATTATTTTTATCACAGAAATCTGCATAGGCTTTAAGAATCTGAAATTCTGTATTTTTTATTTCCTGTAACGAAAGTTGTGTCATTAATTTAATTCCTTCAAAATATTAATAGAATGTTCAAAGCCTTCATCTTTTGAAAAACATGGTTTCCAGCCTAGCGCTTCAAGTTTTAAACTGTTAAGACTTGAGTTATTCATAGGATTAAAGGCTTTCTTTTCTTCATCTGCAGGAAGTTCAAATCTTAATTTTACTCCACTGTATTTAGCAAAGGACTGTGCCATATCTGCAATACTGCAAATTGAATCAGGATTTGAAATATTATAGGCCTGTCCGCTTTCACCTTTCAATAAAACATAAAGAATAGCCGATGCACAATCTACACAATATGTATATGAACGAAGCTGTTCACCCTTACTTTTAAGGACAAGATCCTTACCGTCAAAAGCATCATACATAAAAGAAGATGAAACTCTATTATCTGTTCTGCTTGCAGTTGGACCATAAATGTGCCCCGGACGAACAATTACAATATCAGCATTATATTGAGTTTTATAGGAAGCACATAAGGTTTCTGCAGCTCTTTTTGACTGTCCGTAAGAAGAACGTGAATTAAGAACATCTATCGGTCCGCATGCATCTTCCGGAATCGGTTCAGAAGTCTGTACTTTTCCATACACTTCACTTGAAGAAACATACAAAGTTCTTGCATTACATTTTACAGCCTTATCCAGAATTTCTTTAAGCCCAAAAAAATTAGAAAGCATTGTATCGACAGGATTCTTTACAAATAAATCTGGACTGGCAGGACTCGCTCCATGAATAAAGAAATCAATTTTTTCATCAAAACTCAAAGGCTTGGTTGCGTCGTATTTAACATAAAAAATTGATTGATTTTCAAACTGTTCAAAACGTCTTTTTGTTTTCTCAATGTTTCTTGTTGCAAGATAGATATTTAAATTTAACGAATTGTTTTTATTTGCTATTAAAAGCATATCGACAATTGAAGAACAAATAAGTCCATTACAACCAGTCACAAAAATATTCTTATTCTTTAATTCACTAAAATCTAACACAGCTGCTTTTTGTAAATCAGAAAGATAAAGCTTAGATTCTAAAATATTCTTCATTTTATTATTTCCCGTTCGATAAACATTTATTCATGATAATTTCAGCAACCTTATAACTTGCAGTTCCAGTTTCTTTTAATCCGACTGAATTAAAAAAAGTTTTAAGCTTATTCTTATAATCTTTCTGATTAAAAGTTTTTATGTTTTTAATCAATTCATCCTTTGATTGCGCAATTGAAAAAGGAGAATTCTCAATATCAAAATAAAAATTTCTGTCCTTTCTAAAATCTTCAAGATCGGCTGCATAAATAAAACCTGGTTTATATTGCAAGGCAAAATCAAATATACATGAAGAATAATCTGTTACCAGAATGTCTGATAATAAAAGTAATTCCTGAATATCGCTGTAAGTGGAAACATTAATTACATTTTCCGAATAATTAATTTTTTTTGCCAGTGACATCATTCTAGGATGTAATCGTACTAATACAACCCAATCTTCATTAGTTTCTTTTGATAAATCATTTCTAAAGCCATCAATATCTGAAAGATAATTCGACATGTCAGTTTCATCTTTTCTGAAAGTTGGAGCATAAAACATTATTTTTTTAGAAGCAGAAACTCCAATTCGGGATTTAAGATTTGCAATTTCTTCGTCCGATATCTTAGAAACCAGAATATCATTACGAGGTGTACCTAAAGTAAGAATTTCTTTTTTATAATCAAAAGCACGTCTTATCGTCTGGTCAAACCAGTCATTTCCCGATAAAAATAAATCTATCATTGAAGTATCATGCTTGCGTGATTTAAGATAATAACTCTTGTTGTTATAAGAATCCAGACAATCCAATTCTATTCTCTTAAAACCTATTGAGCCGTGCCATGTCTGAATATAATACTGATTTTTTCGTTTCTTTATAAAGTATGATTTTCTCTGATTATCTACCCAAACTTTTGCAGTTGCCAGATGATAAAAACCTTTTATGGTATTATATTTAATTTTTTTAATATAAGACGGAAACTCTGCATTCAGATTATTTACTAACCAAACCATCTCTAAAGAATCATCCATTTTCTTTAATTCCAGAGAAATATATTTAAGACTGTCTGTGTATCCGTTATATCCCCAATAATTCGAAAAAACTATTTTTCTGGGATTAATTTTAAATACACACATAAAAGAATAAACAATTGTACCTAAAAAATCTTTTACGTAATGTTTAATATTGGCAAGAAAAGTCATATTCATATCCTAGAAAATTAAAATTATTTCAACCAGTTATCTTTCTTTGTATGAAGTAAAGCTTTAAAAATCATTAAATCATCTACTGTAGTAATTTTAAGATTTTCTTCAGAGCCTTTAGAGAAATAAATTTTTTCACCAAGTTCTGACATAAGACCACAAGAGGCAGCAGTGTTTTTAATATTCTTTTCTTTTGCCTGTTCATGAGCCCATAAAAGCTTTCCAAGAGAATATGTATGCGGTGTTTGTGTTCGATAAAGATTTTCTCTAGGTAAGGATTTTTGAGAGCTCATACCCTCATCATCTGAATAATAGACAACTTCCACACAAGGAACTACAGCAACCGCACTACCCTTTGCCTTATAAGTTGCAAGACTATCCGCAATAATTTCATTCGAAACATTACAACGATTACCGTCATGGACCATCACAACATCATCTTTTGAACAATGCTTTTCCAATTCTGCAAGACCGTTATAAATAGATTCCTGACCAGAATTACCGCCAGGAACAATCCATTCCAATTTGTTGATATTATATTGATTGGCATATGCTTTTAATACTTCTATCCATGCAGGAAGCGTTACAACTATGATTTTATCAATTGCAGGATTTTTCTGAAAAACTTCCATTGTATGAATTATTAAAGGTTTATCCTCAACATACATAAACTGTTTTGGAATATCCTGCCCCATACGTGTACCTGTTCCGGCTGCTGTCAAAAGTGCTATTGTCATAGAATAATCTCCTAAAAACTACTAATAATTTTACATTCTTAAAAATATTTTGTAAATGATAATTCTTTACAGAATCTTATTAGTGTTTATTCAGTCTTCAATTTTAATAACACTTTATTTTCTATTTCGTAACTTTCAGGAGGATATTTATAGTTATCAACTTCTTTTTTAATCAACTTTTTCAAAAAAAGTTTTAATCTTGTCTTCATTTGAAATGACATTCTAAATTCTGTCTGTAAAAGAAAAAATCTCCAGATTTTTACAAATGGTATAAAAGAATCTTTTTTCCAAGGCTTTTTTGGACCAAGAAAATGAACAAAAACAGGATTATTACACCCCTCCTCTATTTCATTCCATTTGTCTCTTGCAATCCAGTCAGATTTTAATACCCTTACAGGATATCCTTTTGGATTTTTCCAGGCAAAAACTCTAAAAAACACATTTTGAACATTATATGAAACCTTAAGCGGCAGAATTTTTCCTCTGCAAATATAATTAATAGCATCCTGATCATGAAACCAGCATTTTTCCGGATATTCATTTACAAAAGTAATCAGCCTTTTTGAAATATTATTTTTACGCCAATAATCTAAATTTATTAACAGAACACCGGCATTAAAATATCCATCACAAACATTATATTGTAGTCTATTATAATATCTTATATCTGAATAGAAAGCATCATAGACCATTCCTGCTGCATAATCTTCAAGTTTTTCTTCAAAAAGCTTTTCAAAGTTATTTACACATATTATATCACTATCTAAATATAAACATTTATGAATATTCTTTTCCAAAAAATCCGGAATAAAAAATCTAAAATATGTCTCTATTGAAACATGATCTTCTTCTCGGATTATAAATTTATCTTTGTCTATCAATTCCAAATTATGATAAATTACAGGACAAGATTTTGCATATTTTTGTATTTTACTTATTTCAGCTTCAGAAAGTTCCTTCCCTATAATGTGAAATGTAAAAACCTCTCTATTGCAATGCAATATTGAAGTGATCAAAACACAAACCTGCATTATCCAGCTGGAACTTATAGAAAAAACTATATGTTTATCATAATTATTTACTTTCATCTTCCTTCAGCAATCTCCAGAGCTTTTTTCATATAAAATCCATTTCTAATTCTTTTACTGATTAAAGATACTCTTTTCTGTAACTTCTTATAAGTATCTTCTTCGAGCGAATCAAAAATATTTTTAATATCATTAATACTTTGAATTAAAAAACCTATTTTATTTTCCTTTACGAAAGCAGCTTCAGCAGCTTCATCCCAGATAAAAACAGGAATCCCGGCACAAATGTACAAAGAAAGTTTATGAGGATTATTCCATCTAAGATAATCGCCCAATGATCCGGAACAAGTAGAAAGTTCATCTCCATCCCAAACTAATCCAAATCCCGAATTTATTTTTTCAGACAATATATTAGAACGATAGGAACCACAATAATTTATATTCTTTCCCCCAATTTCATCCTGCTTATAATTAATTCCGTATAAATCAAAAGGAATGCCTGTCTCTTTTAATTTTCTTAAAAAACCACATTTTCTTGCAGCAAGATTTCCTGCATATATAACTTTTTTTGTATACTTTATTGTATTTTCCTTTGAATCTGTAAGATAGTCAAATATTTCCAGCACAATTATTTTTTCATCCGGAAAACCATAGTATTTAATAAACTGCTTCATTTTTTGATTATGTACTATAAGACAATCTGTAAGTTTTAACGATACATGAAATTCAAATTCACAATTAGCAAAATCAACAGCACTTGGATGTCTGGCTTTTCGTAAGATTTCAATATCATGCATTAACGAAATAAACTTTACTTTTTTTATCTTTTTTAGAAGCCTCAAAAATGCATATTGCATCTTATGATTTCCAAAACGAATTGGAAGCTGTAATAATACTATTGAATTTCTCCTGATTCTAAAAATAAGAAAAAACCAGTCAAAATTTATTATTTTCCTAACTATTTTATAGGTATGAAATTCATCTATCTTGAATCTTCGAACATAAACAGGTTTATAGCCTTTTTCTAAAGCAATTTTATACACATCCGAAGGGGCTTTTCCACCGGCATGGAAATTAATATCACTTTTTTTTTCCATTTCTTTATTAAAATATATATATTTTTCACAAATCTGATATTTTTTCATTACATCTTTCTTCATATAATGCAAACTATTTTATATAAAACAAAGATTAAGAACAAGGTCATTATCAATAAAGAAACTG
>JAILKS010000005.1 GCA_024693715.1 Treponema sp.
GCACCTGAAGCACCCTTTCCAAGATTATCAAAGCGGGTTGTTATCATAATGCGGTCGTCGTTACCGTAAACAAAAAGCTGCATGTTGTTTGTACCGGCCAAAGTATCAGCTGGAATGAACTGTTCCGGGAGCACGCCCTCACCCATAAGCGGCGCAACCTGAACAAAATGAACTCCCTTGTAGTGGTCAGCAAACATCTCCTGAACTTCCTGCAATGTCACTTTCTTATTGAGCATGCGTGCGTGAAGGCCTACAGTAACAGTCATGCCTGCAAAATAATCACAAACATAAGGATTAAAAACAGGTTCAAACTCAAGCCCGCTGATTTTCTTAATTTCAGGAAGATGCTTGTGAGCCTGAGTAAGTGCATACAAACGTGGAGAATCATAACCCTGTGGGCGGTCTTCACCTTCATAAACAGCAATTGCTTTTTTACCGGCACCGGAATATCCGCTGACTGCATGAATAACGACAGGATAATCTTTTCCCATAATGCAAGACTTTACAAGCGGATACAAAATTGCAATAGAACCGCTTGCATAACAGCCGGGAACTGCAACCCGCTTAGAAGAAATAATCTTTTCTCGGAAATTTTTATCAAGCTCAGGAAACCCGTAAGCCCAGTCAGGGTTGATTCTGTGAGCAGTTGAAGCATCAATTATCTTAGTATCAGGGTTTGTAACAAGGTCAGCCGATTCAATAGCCGCAGCGTCCGGCAAACACAAAAAAACATAATCAGCCTGATTCATAAGGCGCGCCTTTTCTACAGGATCTTTTCTCTTATCCTCATCAATCTGCATAATCTCAAGGTCTGCGCGCCCTTCAAAACGTTCAAAAATCTTAAGGCCAGTTGTGCCTTCTTTACCGTCAATAAAAATTTTATATTTCATAGTTGGCATTATAGTGAATTTTAAAAGGAATTGCAAAGAAAAGAAAAAAAAAAGGGATGGCTCAAAAGCCACCCCTGAATAATTTTATTATTTCCTATTGAAGTTTAGGATATTTATCAAAATAAGCCTTTGTTTCTTTTGCAACAACGGCAGCAAGAACTATAAGTGAAATACAGTTCGGAATTGCCATTAAACCGTTGAAGATATCAGCAATGTCAAATACTGTTGTAACGGTAAAGTAAGGTCCAATTGCGATTGCAAAAATATAAAGAATGCGGTAAACCATTACAACGCTCATTTTTCCACCAGTCACATATTCAAGACATTTTTCTGAGTAATAGTCCCATCCAAGAATTGTTGTAAATGCGAAGAAGGCAAGACAAAGCATAAGAAGGAATTTAATAGAAACACCGTCACCACCAAGATCCCATGAAAGTGCATTTGCTGTAAGCTGAACTCCTTTCCATCCGTTTTCCTGATATTGTGCAAAGAAGTCTGCATTAGTCATTGCAAGAACAATAGCAAGACCAGTCATTGTACAAACGATGAGTGTATCGATTACAGTACCAGTCATGTTTACAAGACCCTGTTCAACAGGCTCATTTGTCTGAACCGGAGCAGCAGCGATTGGAGCAGAACCAAGACCTGCTTCATTAGAGAAGATACCACGTGCAATACCTTTCTGCATTGAGTCCAAAACCTGTTTCATAACCCAACCTGCAGCACCACCGGCAACAGCTTTCCATCCGAATGCTGACTTAAAGATAAGTGCAAAAGCAGCAGGAATATCTGTAAAGTTCATGATTATTACAGAAAGACCAAGGAATACATAAACGATTGCCATTGCAGGAACTATCTTTTCTGCTACCTTTGAGATTCTCTTAAGACCACCGATGATTACAAGTGCGGCACAGAGAGTAACAATAATACCACCGATTACTGTAGCCCATGAATAAGAGTTACCGGCAAATGTAAATGCTGTACCTGAATTGCTGAATGCCATGTTTACTGCATCTGTAATACCGTTTACCTGAGTCATTGTACCGATACCAAGAAGACCTGCAAGAGCGCCAAATACGGCAAACAAAATTGCAAGCGGTTTCCATGATTTTCCCATACCTTTTTCAATTGTATAGAATGGGCCTCCAAGGATATGTCCATCAGGTTTTACTTCGCGATATTTGATGGCAAGCATACATTCTGCATATTTTGTTGCAGTACCAAGAATAGCTGCAATCCACATCCAGAAAAGAGCACCTGGTCCACCGGCAGCAATAGCAGTTCCTACACCGACAATATTTCCTGTACCGATTGTAGCTGAAAGTGCAGTACAAAGAGCAGCAAAGCCGGAAAGCTCACCCTGTCCTTCGTTTTTCTTGAAGATGCCTTTAAATGCCCTTCCCAGTTTGGTAAATTGAATTCCCTTTGCAGCAATAGTCATAATTAAACCAGTTGCAAGGATCAATACCATTGTCGGGATGCCCCAGACAATACCATCAATTTTTGAAATAATGTTACTAAAATTTTCCATTTTAAGTATCCTTGAAAAGAATAGAATTTAAAGTTATTACAAAACCTTATCATCAATAGTAACACAGATGGAAGATATTTTCAATTCAAAAAAAAAGACTCCGTTTATAACCGGAGCCCTTCTGAAAAAAGGAGTGGATAGGAGTCGAACCTACCAATGATGGTTTTGCAGACCAGTCCCTTACCGCTTGGGTACCACTCCAAAAAGATAGTGTTAATCTAACAAATTAACATCATGTTGTCAATACACTTAAAACCTGTAAAAAAGATATCAATACTTCAAAACTTTAAGCTCACGAAGCTTGTTTTTTGCCATGCTGCATTCCGCTTCACTGTTAAAACTTAATTGAATCTGCTTTTGTGCAGTTGTAAGGATAACAAGAGTCAATGAAGAATATTCAGTTTTAGTTTTATCTTTTAAAAACGGAAAATCAGCAATCTCATCATAAAAAACAACATAACTGTTATTTATGATTGCGTTTTCATAAATTCCACAGCATCCGAATAAAGATATTTCTTTTAAACTGATATAATTTCCAAGTACGGCACATAAATCAAGAACGATAATAAGCCACATTTTAAATCCTATTTTCGAAACGATAAATATCAAAACTGCACAGAATATTACAATAAGAATGTTCTTTACCGAAAAAGATTTCTGTTCTGCGTCTATATTAAATTGCAGAAGCATCTTCCCCGCTTTTTTCTCAATTTTTCGCCTTACCAAAGGAATCATCAAAAAAGATAATGCATAAATGCAATATGCAAAAATCATAATAAGATATTTAGTTTCCATTTTTATTACCTGCCGCATATTTTAAAATCTGAATCGTACTGTCAAAGGCAATCGGAAGTGAGTCAATTTCATCCGGTGAATTAATTTTGATTATTTTGAAATTCTGTACCTCGTCTTCTTCTGCAGTCAAATCAGGAAGTAGTTCATAAAGATTTTTATATTTTGAAGGAAGCTTAACCGTAAAAAAGAAATCACAGGTTTTATAAACAAAATCCTTATATTCATACGTATTAGGAAATGAACGTAAAAATACTGGATTCTCAATTGTAAGACCAATCTCTTCCTTACATTCACGAATTATTGCATCTTCAGCACGTTCATTAATATCAACAAAGCCGCCTGGAATAGTAAGCATTCCTTTTTTCGGTTCCTTCATCCTTACTTCAAAAAGATAATTATTTTCAGAATCACGGATAATTACACCGACTGCTGTGGCTACATTATGGTACAAAACCATTTTACAGTCAGGACAAAACCATTTGTTGTTTTTAAATTCAATCTTTTCACTTTTGCATTTTGGACAATAATTCAAATCATTCATTATTTAAAACACCTCATTGTAATTGCATCTGCAAGACTCATTGATCGCCTGATAGACTGAATCACAAGCGGAACAATAAGCGGAATCATATTTTTTACCTTTGATATAAATCCTTTTGCTTTTCCAAGTCCTCCGCGAATAATCTGCGTCTTGATGATTGAAACAGCTTCTTCAACTAAAAGAGGAATGAATCTGAAAATAATTTCAAGCATAAGGATAAAATATCTTACCGGGATTTTTATAAGAGCAAGTGGTTTTAATAAAACAGAAAGACCGTCTATAAAATCTGATTCAGGAGTTGAAACAAAGAAGCCGGCTATACAACCGATTGCAGCATTCGTTCTGAGCATGGTAGTCAGACAATAAAACAGTTTTGCATTCCAATCTATTTTTAGAAAAATAAACTGAAAAATGCTGAAAAAAATCAAAAAAGGAAAAATCTTTAAAAGTGATATTAAATATTTTTTTATTCCATAACCGCATAAAAGACAATAAATAAAGGTAACTGCCATCATCACGGCACCCTGCATCCAGTTTCTGCAGACAAGAGACATAACAAAAAGTAAAAGAAATAAGATGATTCTTAAGGCTGGATGCATTTTTTCTATGACAGATAATTTCTTTTTGTTCTGTCCCGAAAGAGAGATTAAAATTTTACGAAGGTTTTCCAGAGTTTTTGATGACGAATATACCTCAAGCGGTTTTAACTTCGATACAAATTCCTTCCCGCTTTTATTTTCATTTTTATACTTTGATTTTCCAGAAAATTCCTGAAACTCAAGCTTTCCGTCCTTTATCCGGATGTGTGAATCAGCAAGAAGGATTTCATCATCCTTGTGCGTACTGAACAATATGGTTTTTCCTTCATCTGCCAGCTGCTTTAATAATTTCAGAACAATATATCGTGATTCACCGTCAAGTCCTGCCGTCGGCTCATCAAAAAAGATTATGTCCTTATCAAGAGCTATTATTCCCGCAATTGCAAGACGCCTCTGCTCTCCTCCGCTAAGCTTCACCGACTGTCTGTCTGCAAAGACCTCAAACGGAAGATTAACCTTATCCATCGCTTCCTGAACTTTAATTTTCAGTTTGCTTCCGTTCAAGCCTTCATTTTTCGGACCAAATGCAACATCGTCACAAGCGAATCTTTCAAATAAAGAATTCGAAGCATTCTGCTGACAAAACGATGGACGGTTACTGCAAAGAATCTCTCCGTAATCAGGTTTTAAAAGTCCGCATCCAAGCTCAAGAACTGTTGATTTTCCGGAACCAGATGGACCTGAAATAGCAGTAACGGTTCCTTTCCTCAATTCAAAGCTGATGTCTTTTACTCCGGTTTTTAAATCAGATTTTTCGTAGGAAAAAGAAACATTCTTAAACTCAAGAACAACTTCTCCTCCGTTTTTTTTATCTGAAGCAAGTTCATTAATTTTTGAATTAAATAACTGATTACAAAGCTCAGTCTGATTAAAGAAGCTTTGACGGTTACCTGAAAAAACAATTTTTCCTTTTTCCATGCAGATTACATTTTCTGCTTCTTTTACCGCTTCGGCATCGTGTGTAATATGAATTATAGTATTATTTTTTTTATGCCAGAACCTTAAAAATTCATAAATTGTTTTTCGAGAATCCGGGTCAAGCATCGAAACGCTTTCATCCAGAATCAAGATTTCAGGCCATATAGCAAGCATTCCGGATGCTGCAAGCTTTTGAGTTTGTCCAAGCGATAAGGATGATGACGATTTTTGTGCTTTATCTAACAGCTCCAGAAAATTCAGACATTCGATGGTTCGTAACTCGACTTCACCCTTCGATAAATTCAAATTCTTCGGTCCAAAAGCAGTATCTCTATAAACAATTGAACTTACAATCTGATCCTTTGGTGACTGAAAAATCAAGCCGAGACGTTTTTTTTCATCAACATTAATTGTTCCGTCCTGAAGCTGTTCCAGATTACAAATAAGACGAGCCAACGTGCTTTTTCCGCTTCCGTTGGCTCCTACTATTACATTATAGCTTCCTTCCTGAATATTAAACGAAACGTTGTCAACTGCTTTTGTTTCTGAATTCCCGTAAGCAAAAGATAAATTTTTAACAGTGATAACATTCATAAAAAATGTTTATTACTCAGGGATTCTAATTGTAATGATAATCTGTGGTTCTATAAGACTTGTTCTTTCATCTCCAATATCACCACCTGCTAAAATAATATCCTTTTCTTTAGCAGTCTTAACTCTTGTCTTCTTCTTTTTCGATTCAGACTTTGCGTGCTTCATTGGTCGTTCAGGATCTCCCTTATAATCAAGCTTAGATTCCTGTCCTGCGCCTAAAACTACAGCACCTCTTGGAGCTCTGTCATCTATTTTGTCTGCAGGAGTATTTGCATTAGCCTCTTTTTCATCAGCAGCTGCTACTTTATCGCGTTTTCCTGCACTTCTGTTTCTATTATATTTTCTAGCTGCATAATAAGCGATTCCACCCTTTGAACATCTTGCACGTCCTGATGCAAACAAATCAAAAGTTGTACCGCGAACAGAAGCGACTGCTACAGCAGTTCTTGCAGTATAATCAATTTTTTTATTCTGTGTTTTATTTACCTGAGAGCGTACAGCACCAGTATCTACATAAAGATTTACACTGTCATTCTTTTCTGAAAATGCAAGTGTCTCAAGCTTTACTCTTGTAAAAGCAGCAACTGCAAGAATATGACCATTTAAATTCAATCTTGCTTCTGACTGAAAACCTGTACTTATTGTCTGTGACTGTGAAACAGTATCACCAACCTTCAAGGCTACCCAACCGTTTCCACTGCTTACTTCTACTTTTCCCTTTACATAAGTAACTTTAGCTGACTGTGCAGACAAAGCCGATACAAACAATGCAAGAAGTGAAATTACAACAAATAATCTTTTCATTTACAACCCCTCTTTTTTTTAGAATGCTATAGCGGCACCTAACGATGCTGCAAAATTATTACTTTTTTCATCAGTAAGATCATAGTAGTAGAAAGATGTTATTGAGAACTGAAGATCTGAATAAACATTGTAAGTAAAATTCAAGTCTGCTTCAGCACCTTTGAAACTGAAATTTTCATCAGGTAAAGACATAATACACTTTGCCCTCAATTCAGAATAAATTGATTCAGACTGGAATGATAAACCTAATGACGGAATGATAAGACCGCTTGTTTCAGGATTATCTCTTGCGTTACATGCGATTCGAGAAGAAATTGTACGGTATTCAATCATAGGACCATAAATACCAGATGAATATTCTCCACCGAAAACAAATGAAACAGCAGATTTATTTAAGAGATAAACATCAAAGCAGGTATAATTCATCATAGATTCAAAATCATAAGTTCCTAAAGAAGTTGAAAACTTATAGAAAAGAACATTGAAAATAGGACCAGACAAACATAAATTTGCATAATATCTGTTTGCTTTACTTACAGAGAAATCATAAAGTGCAATACCTTCCAAAGCTATTTCCTGATTTCCAAAAAGAACAGGGAAAGTAATATTGAATTTTAACGGAAGATACGGATAGTTCAAAGAATAAATCTGATTTGAAACAGGAGTAACAATTCCATTTTCACTTACCATCGGTTCTGTAATTGCATTCAAAGCTCCGGTATAGGCCAAAAGGAAATCAAACTTTATCCAGCTCAAATCATAAGTTACCTGAACTCCATCTACTAATTGAGCAAGAAGCACCTGAGTTGCATCAAAAGCAAAAAATCTTCCTGCAGAAAAAGAGAATAATCCAGGTCCAAAATAATAATCTCCTGTAATTTTACAAAGGTCTATATCAATATCATGTACAACAAGAGTTTCATCTGCATCTGCTGTTAGTTTAAATTTATACATTGCTTCTGCATCGAAATGAATATGATTATCCTTTGTTATAGGAAGACTTATCCACATAAATAATGCATCAGACTGATCATAAGTATAATTTTCAAAATCTGATGAAAGAACTGATGTATTGTTTTTTACAATACCGCCCCATTCAAAAGCACAGAGAGGAGCTGCAAGCAAACTGAAAACTGTAATTATAGATAAAAAGTATTTTTTCATTTCTTAACTCCTACTCATTTTCCTGTGATTCTTTCTTTGTATTTTCACGATGAAGGAACTGACCTGAATCTGAAGGCTTCTGTTCATCTGCTGATTCAGCTTCCGGTTCTGATTCTTTTTCTATTACAACAGGCTTCTTATTTTCCTTTTCTTTTGCTTTCTCAAGTGCCTTCTGTTCCTGCTGAGCTTTCTTTTCAGCTTCTTTTTGTTCTTTCAATGCACGTTTTTCAGCAGCCTTCTGCTCTTTTGCAATCTGGCGTGCCTTTTTCTTCGACATTTCATCGGTCAACTGCATATCCATACATTCATCATATCCACCGAAAGCATTCATACATTCACTAAGAAGATTCAAAGCCTTCTGACCGTCAACCTTATCTGCAGGATCTGCATGCTGATCTATATAACCTTCCTCACGAAGAAAAATAAATGCATAACGAGGAGCACCATTTGTCATGCGGTACATAAAACCACCACGTGCTTTAGGCCATATCTGAAGATATAAATACGAAATATTAGCATAAGGAATAGGATCATCAGCATTTACCGTTTTCTTAATAAAGCCTTTATTTTTCATAACATTTACGGCTTCTTCATACGATGTGTCATCATTAATAAACTGCTGACGTACCCCCGACAGATATGCAATCTGCCCAAAGGTTACTTCCTTTGTCTGAAGGATATCTGTTACAACATCTGCAGACTGAGAATAAACTGCTGCAGACAAAAACAAACTCGCGATAATTAAATAAATTCTTTTCATAAACTTGATTTTACAACACATTGCAAATGATGTCTACATAATATTTATGTTAAAAAAAAATGATTTTGAGGTCATTATTTTATCTTTTTTGACCATTCATCCGGTTCAGGAATTTCAAATTTCATTTTTTCTTTTGTAAAAGGATGAACAAATTCAAGAGTGCGTGCATGAAGACAAAGACGTTCAAAAGGATTTAAATGAGAACGATGCTCTTTATCACCGCAAATCGGATAACCATAAGCAGCAAGATGTGCCCTGATTTGATTTTTCTTTCCTGTATCAAGTTCAAGTTCAAAAAGACACAGATTTTTTCCTTTCTGAAGGATTTTATAATGTGTTCTTGCCGGAATCAAATCAACGGTTTTATGATAATCATTAATATTTTTTTTTGATTCTCTTTTCTGATTTTCAGGGACATACCCCACATGATGCGCATTTTGTGCAAGATTATCCTTTATCCATCCTTCGTTCAAATCAGGAAGAATCGGAAACTTACTGCCAGCGCGCGGCACTTCCGTAAGCGCATGATAAAGTCGGCCGGTTACCATTTTATGCCAGCCGTCCATAATCTTTTTCTGAGCAACTTGAGTAAGCGCAAACATCATAACACCGCTCGTGTCACGGTCAAGTCTGTGAACGGCAAAGGGCTTATGATGATTATTCGCCTTTCCCTGCTTACGTAGAATTTCTTCTAAAACAGACTGAGCTGTCTTTCCCTTGAATCCCGGAAAAGGAACACTCAAAAGGCCTGAGGGCTTATTTATTACGGCGAGGTACTGGTCTATATAAAGGATGTCGATTAGCGGCATGAAGATATTATAGCATAAAACTTTTTTCTTTACAGATATGAAACAGGGATGCACAGGATATAAAAGATAAAACCACCATCCTTTTTATCCTGTACATCTTGTTTCTATATCCTGTTTCATTTAATCTGTATTAAAACTCTAACTCACCATAGAAGGTAAGTGTAGTACCATCATCAAAATACCATATCTGTTTTATATTTGAATTACTCAATCTTGATAAAGACATAGAATAATCATGATCTTTTAAACATAATCCTCGATTTTCTAATTTTATTATTTTTTCATCATAATATAATTCATCTACTGTACTTCCTACAGTCAAATTTATATTATTAGTTGCTAAAAGTTCATCACTTTCAAGCTCATAAGCTTCTCTTTTTATAATTTTAGTAAATTTTGGATTATCAATCATAAAACATTCAGTTGCCAAATCAGAGTTATCATTCCAGACATGTCCTGATGCATTTAATTCCTGTAATGAAAAATAATACTCAAAATGATAATCATCTTCAGAATCTTCTACCAAAACATCATAAAAAGTTCCTTCATACCAGTTTCCTTCATGCCATTCCGGTTCTTCAGGTGCATCATTCTTACATCCGGTAAATCCAAATACCATTGCTATTGCAAACAACAAACATAAATTTCTTTTTCGCATATTTTCCTCCAGAAAAAAGGTTCAATTTTCTTCAATTATATATTGTCTATGTATATTTGCAAGGAATTTTTCTTTACATACAAAAAAATTATTTCTATAATAAAAAAATCAAGGAGATTTACAAAAAATGAGATTAATCATCAGACCTGATTATGACACTGTCTCTAAATGGGCAGCAAATCACATCGCTTCACGCATCAACGAAGCAAATCCTACAAAAGACAAACCATTTGTTATCGGACTTCCAACCGGCTCTACCCCGCTGGGAACTTACAAAGAGCTTATAAATCTTTACAAGGCCGGAAAAGTTTCGTTCGAAAATGTTGTTACATTCAACATGGATGAATATGTAGGAATCCCCGAGGATCATCCGGAAAGTTATCACAGCTTTATGTGGAATAACTTTTTCAGTCATATAAATATCAAAAAAGAAAATGTTCACATCCTTAATGGAAACGCTAAGGATATAGAAAAAGAATGTGCTGATTATGAAAAAGCAATAAAAGATGCAGGCGGAATCAGACTCTTTATGGGAGGAGTTGGAGTTGACGGCCACATCGCATTCAATGAACCGGGTTCTTCTCTCAAAAGCCGTACAAGACAGATGACACTCACACACGACACAATCATCGTAAACAGCCGCTTTTTTGACCACGATGTAAACAAGGTTCCAAAGACTGCCCTTACAGTTGGGGTTGGAACAGTATGCGACTCAGACGAAGTTATGATTCTGATTACAGGCCACAACAAGGGACTTGCATTAAAGCACGCTGTAGAAGAAGGAATCAGCCAGATGTGGACCGTAAGCGCCCTCCAGATGCACCCGAATGCAGTTATTGTCTGCGATGATGATGCAACAGACGAGCTTAGGGTTGGAACCGTAAAATATTTTAAGGATATTGAACAAAAGAACTTTAATAACGAAATTTAACAAATCCTCCGTTTTAAATAAAATAAGGATTTAAAACAAAAACACCGCTTCGGATGAAGCGGTGTTTCGATTTAACAAAGTTCAAAAGAATTAAAAATTTGTATGACAATACACAGTTTGTGTTGTCCCATCATCAAAATAAAAAATCTGTTTACAATTTGAATCTGAATTACGGGTGAGATAATAACCAGCTCCAATATCCACATATGCCCGATTATTTATAATACCATAACTCCAATCTGTATTTCCAAAACCTTTCATGTCTGTAGGAATAACCTTAACCATATTGTATGTAGCAATAAGTTGTCCATCACTAAGAGTATACGCTTCGGCTTTTATCATCTTTGTAAATTTCGGATTATCCAGAATAGCATATTTCACGATACAAATATCATCATCTTCTTCTGTATAACCAGCGGCAAGCATTTCATTTTTGGTAAAATAAAAATGACCATATAAATCATGATAACATGTAGTTGTACTCCAATTTCCTTCATGCCATTCCTGTTCATCAGAGCCTGTACTTCCATTTGGTGCATCATTTTTACATCCGATAAATCCAAACACCATTGCTATTGCAAACAACAAACATAAAATTACTTTTCTCATATTCTCCTCCAGGAAAATTATTATTTTTCTTCCATTATATATATATATATATTCGCAAGAATTTTTTTTGGGATGAAAAACTGTTGTCTTATTGATAATAATTCAAGACTTGTATTTAGAAACATTGACATATGACAGTTAATACCTTAAAATCTAGTCAGATTGACTAAGACTAACCTGACTAAGCAATTTGATATAAGGAGGCCAATATGTGTAAGATGAATGTTTTAGAAGCCAAAACAAATTTTTCAAAAATCATAGCATTGCTGGAACGCAGGGAAGAAAAAGAAGTAATAGTTGCAAGAGCCGGAAAACCTGTTGTAAAGATTACGCTTTATGAAGAGCCAAAAAGCTTTGATAGAATTTTTGGAATTGCAGAAGGCAAATTTGTAGTACCGGATGATTTTGACGAACCAGATGATGAAATTGCCCGAATGTTTGGAATGATAGATTAATCAGTAAGGGAGAGAAAATATATGCGACGGAATGAACTTTTACTTGATACTCACATTATTCT
Organism: Treponema sp.; assembly: GCA_024693715.1. GTDB lineage: Bacteria > Spirochaetota > Spirochaetia > Treponematales > Treponemataceae > Treponema_D. Next base: position 12,121 of record JAILKS010000005.1, read on the forward strand.
CTGGATGATTGCAGGAGACAAAAGATTATCCCAAAAAGCAAGAAACATTATAAAAGCCAACATCGGCTCTATCTATTACAGCATCGCCTCAATGTGGGAAACACAGATAAAATACGACAGAAAAAAACTACCCATTTCCGGAATAGAATTTATGCATTACTGCGAAGAATCCGGTTATCACAAGCTGCAAATAGACGATTTACATGTAAAAGAGCTTGCCGGCTTAGAGCGCGATAAAGCAGCACCGCCACACAATGACCCATTTGACCGCATAATGCTTTCGCAGGCCAAGGCAGAAGGCTTTACCTTTTTGACCCATGACCCTTTTTTCCGCGGTTACAATGAACCTTGTGTGGTAGAAGTTTAATCCAGCCGTCTGGCATAATAATATGTCAACGTAGTTCCATCATCAAAATAATAAACTGCTTTTGTATTAAAATAATCAGGAGAATCATTTACCAGACTAACCTGCCAGGGTGTAACAGGTACAATAATTGCCCTATTCCTTATAATTGCACCGCTTTCATTTATCAAGGAGTTAACATCTCTTCCCATTGTATGTGCACCTGCAGAATCAAGCATTTCACCATCTCCAAGATTATACAACTCAGCTTTTACACATTCTGAAAACTCCGGATTATCCAGATAAAAACAATCACGATAATAACAACTTTCTTCATCAACATTTGCCTCGCTAACTTCTTCCCAAGAAAAATATACATGGGGATTATTGAGACTATCCACAATAAGTTCTCCCTTATACCAATTTCCTGCATGCCATTCTGGTTCATCAGAGCCTGTACTTCCATTTGGTGCATCATTCTTACATCCGGTAAATCCAAATACCATAGCCAGCACAAAAATACTTAAAATCAATTTTCTCATTTTTTGCTCCTTGAAAAACTTGTTTTCTTTCTTCCATTATATATATATATATATATTCGCAAGGAATTTTTAATTTTGAATTTGACATACGTATAATATACGTATATATTAATAAGTATGGAGGAACGATATGACAAAGCTTGAAATTGAACGAAAGTTCAAGAAAGCCGGCTGGAAGATCGTTCACGGTGCGGCACATGACCTTGCGGTTAGTCCAACAGGCCAAAAAGTGCCAATTCCACGCCATACTGGAGACATACCGACGGGTACGGCTCAAAAAATTCTGAAGCAGGCTAAGCTGCAATAGGAGTTTTGGGTAGGCAGAAATGCCTGCCCTTTATTTGGAGGCTTTTTTATGAAATATGTATATCCTGTAATTTTTGAAAATGATGATGGAAAAGTCGGTGTTACAGTTCCGGATATTCCATCTACTTTTACTTTTGGTGATGATATGGCTGATGCAATTTATATGGCACAAGATGTCATTGCAATGATGCTCGCAACCTATGAAGATGAAAATAAAGAAGTTCCAAAACCAAGTAAGATTGAAGATATAAAAACAGATGGAATAATTTCTCTTGTTGTAGCGGACACTGATGAATGGCGAAAACTTGTTGATAATAAAGCTGTAAAGAAAACCCTAACAATTCCAAGCTGGTTAAATACTAAAGCAGAAAAAGCAGCTATCAACTTTAGCCAGACATTGCAGGAAGCACTTTGTACCAAACTGGGGATTTCTATTTAGAGTTCAGATAATCATTAAACAAAAAAAACTCTGTAGTTTCCTACAGAGCTTTTTCAATCTTCATCTGGTAGTTTGGATACGCCCTCTGGGCTACTTAACCACCAAAGACTTTAATTACAAACTTGCGTGAGCCGCACGGTCAGATTACTGCCCGTGCTCTTCGAGTTTGCAAAAGCAAACTCGAAGTAGCCCTACAAAGAAGCGTGGCATGTACGAGCGATAACGTCGTCCTGCTGTTCCTTTGTAAGGTTGATGAAGCGTACTGCATAACCAGATACACGAACTGTGAAGTTTGCATATTCAGGTTTTTCAGGGTGAGCCTGGCAGTCCTTGAGCTTTTCAACGCCGAATACGTTTACGTTCAGGTGGTGAGCACCCTTAGAGAAGTATCCGTCGAGGATATTTACAAGGTTATCAATCTGTTCTGTTTCGTTGTGTCCAAGAGCAGAAGGGTTGATTGTCTGTGTGTTAGAAATACCATCAAGTGAGTACTTGTATGGAACCTTAGCAACA
>JAILKS010000011.1 GCA_024693715.1 Treponema sp.
TATTAATAATGTTATGCCTGCAATCCGGAAAAAGGATGCTTTAAGGGCAGACAGCTTTCAGGATAGAATCAGTGATTTACAGGAGCTTGCGAATGCAATTGCACGATTTCCGCCTCTTCTTGAAAAGCACGAGCTTGTCGGCGGTACAAGAACTCCTACTTCTTTAATAGATTCTCTTATTCATCATCAGGATGCAGGTGATTTTACATTGCAGCTTCCTTCCAAAGCAATGCTTGGTAAAAGTCTTCTTGTTGCAAAGATGCATACTTTTTCAAGCTTCTATCAGTATACAAAGCACATGAAAGGATATGAGGAGGCTTCAAAGGCTTTTGAGAATGAAACGATTACCTGTATGTTCTCGCTTTTGATTGAAGATGTTTATTTGAATTTAATACGTGATATTTCACAGCCTATAGAATTCCGTCGTCAGTGGGCAATGTCACTTCTTCTTTTATGGGATTACTGGAATGATCACGCAGGGGAGGATGTTGCTCCGGTTCTTCAGTCTGTATGGAGTGCACGACGAAAACTTGCTCCTGCTTTTGGTACAATGATGGGAACAAGTGAACTCCTTCTTATATCCATGCAGATGGATGACCAGTGGATTAGCTTTATCAAACAGAAAATGGGCGATAGAGGTGTAACTCAGGCAATGGAGGAATTTCTTTTCGGCATTTCTTATGAACAAATCTGCGAACTGCGAAAGATTTTAAAAGAAAAAGGAATTCCCGCTATTGGTCGTGATGAGGTTTCAAAGTTTCTTGGAGTTCATGTTAAAGCCGATGCCGGTCTTGATTACCGTGATTTTTATACACTTTATACTGTCCGTCGCGACAATGCCCGTTCACGTTTACGATTAAATCTTCCTGGGCCTCATAAAACACTTGAAGATTACTTTATTCAATTTGTTACTATACAAAATAAGGAGAAGCAGAATAATGACACCTTCGCAAAAAGTTGATGAAGAAAAAACAAGCAGAGTTCCCTATCATTTTGGTGAAAAACTCAGACAGGTTCGTGAGCATAAAGGATATACATTAAAGGTAGTCGCACAGAAGGCTGGCGTCAGTGAAAGTCTTGTTTCGCAGATTGAAAGAAATCATGTATCACCGGCGATAGATACTCTTTTAGCTTTAGCAGATGTGCTTGATATAAATCTTGAATTTTTGTTTGAAGAATACAGAAAGGAGCGTCCTGTTACGATTATCAGGAAGGGTGAACGTGCTTCAATTCGTGAGGATGAAGCGGTTTACGAAGAGCTTGCACGTCCAGCGGGTACAGATAAAGATAATTCAATTGAATCATATATTTTAAAGATTCCGACTGGTGCTCATACACACAAGGGCTCTTATGGTCATCTTGGAAGGGAATTCGGAATAATCTTAAAAGGAAAAGCACGCCTTACTTATGAAAATAAAATTTACATTCTTGAAGAAGGGGACAGTGCATCCTTTTCTGCAGCAGTTCCACATGTTCTTGAAAATACAGGAGACTGTGAACTCGTGGCAATTTGGGTCGTAACTCCTGCGCAGCGTTTCGTTAAATAACAATTTGTTGTTTTAATCTTTTAGAAAGGCTTTTGTCCCTGTGGAACAAATTCTCCGTTCAAGGCGCCTATCAGTGCTTCTTCGGAATAATCGCATCTCCAGCTGTATGCGTAAAGTACAATATCTGCCCAGTCTAAATCCTCTGCAAACACAGGATTCATCGTAGAAAGAATTACAACTTTCTTTCCGGTATTTTTCAGGGCGTGTGCGGCTCTTGCATGTTTTGCATTTGAAACACACATAATGATTGTGTCATAATTTTTCGCATTGTTCCATAATCCGCCGATTAGATCCTGTACGCTTTCAATTGCAACATCATCATAAGCAAAATAATATTGTCCCGCATTTTCAAAGCGTTTTCTGCCTTCACGGAAAAAGCTCTGGAGTGAGCCTGCAAGAAGGATTTTTCCAGCCTTTTCTTTATTTAACGGAAGTTTTCCCTTTCCTAAAGTGATTGAACGGCATGCCTGTTCAAAGAAGAATTTTTCGCCTTCCTTGTCCGGAACATTTTCCTGAACAGATTTTACGTCAGGGTAGAGTGGAGCCGCATTATCAGATTTAAAATAATCGAGCTTTGTTTTAATAATTCTATATGCAGATTCTTTTATTCGTTTTTTAAATTCAGGTTCGTCGGTCATTGCCTGAAGATTGTTTACCCATAAAGGCTCCGAAAGCTGCGCAGTTGTAGAAGAAAGAATAATATCATTTCCGGCTTCTATTGCCATTTTGAAGGCGTTTGAAAGTGTCTGCGCATAAATTGTTGCACCTACCATCATCATGTCATCGGTGATGATAAGACCATCAAAGCCCATTTCTTTTCTTAAAAGATCTGTAAGCATGTATTTTGAAAGACTTGCAGGGGCACCTGTTGAATCAATCTGCGGAAAACTCAGATGACCAGACATTAAAGCAGGGATTTTATCTTTTATGAGATAAGTATATGGAATAAGCTCTCGTTTTCTGAAGGTTTTTTCATCAATATCAATAACCGGAAGTTTACCGTGAGAATCAAGACTTGTGTCTCCATGTCCCGGAAAATGTTTAACGGTTGGTATGATTCCAGCAGCAAGAGAACCTGATGCAAACGCAGAACCAAGGATTCCTGCTTTATCAGGATCTTCTCCGAAAGAACGCGGTCCTATGATTGTCGAGTTATGATTGCTGAACAAATCTACAGTAGGAGCAAAATTCATGTTAATGCCCATAGATTTTATTTCACTACAGATGTAATAGGCGCTGTACCATGCATCTACAGGATATCCTGCAGCTCCTATTGCCATATTTCCGGGAGTTATCGAAGTGTCACCCTTTACGTGCCGAATCCATCCTCCCTCCTGATCAGTCGCTACAAAAAGAGGAATCTTGAATCTGTTTTGTCCTGCACGTTTTTGTAAGGACGTAACGGAGCGTGCTACCTGATAAATATCATCTGTGTTCCAACCAAAAACTTTTACACTTCCAAGTCCACGCGAAACCCAATTGTTCAAAAGCTCACTTGGTTCTGCACCTGCCCATCCGAACATTAGAACCTGAGATAAAAGCTCTGTATCGGTCATGCGGTCTACAATAGCCTGTGCAAGTACATCAGACGGATAGTCACTCCAGAAAGTAATTCCTGAAGGGAGCTTTTTTGCCTGTTCAGAGAGGGAATTATTTTCATTTGAAATGATTTGTGCGAAAACAAAAATACCTGTGAAAAGCAGAAGAATCAATGTAATCAAAGTTATTAGTTTTTTTGTTTTCATAAAAATCGTCCTGTTTGAATGTATTTCTAACTGTGAATCCTGTTTATTACTGTATTTGCTGCAATTGCCCCATCATTTACCGCTGTTACAATCTGGCGGAGGGATTTTGAGCGTACATCACCGGCAGCAAATAAGCCTGGAACCGGAGTTTCCATATTTTCGTTAGTCTTTATGTAACCGGCTTCATCTTTCGGTAACATTTCAACAAGCGATGTTTGAGGAATCATTCCGGTAAAAATAAAGACTGCATCGGCATTGATTTCTGACTGTGCGTTAGTTTTTACGTTTTCTATTGTGAGTGATTCAACTTTCGAAGAACCGTTTATTGATTTTACAACTGAATCATAAATTGTTTTTACACCACAGGAAAGCATTTTATCTACAACTGCTTTTTGCGCCCTGAAGGTATCTCTTCTGTGGATTATTGTAACATCCTTTGAAATTGTTGAAAGATAGATTGCTTCACTGCAGGCAGAATCACCGCCTCCAACAACTATTATTTTTTTGTTTCTGAAGAAAGGTCCGTCGCATACCGCACAATATGAAACACCTCGTCCTGTAAGCTCCTTTTCACCGGCAACTTCAAGATTACGATGAACTGCACCGGTAGAAATGCATAAATAAGGTGCGTGATATTCAACATCCTTTGTTTTGATTATAAAATCGGAGCCGCTTTTATCGATGGATGAAACAGTAACAGATTTTATTACGGCACCAAAGGCTTCTGCCTGTTTTTGCATAGTCATTATAAAATCAGTTCCGTTTACAGCAGGAAATATTCCCGGATAATTTTCAAGCTCCGTAATTTGAGAAACCTGTCCGCCGGCTGATGAACTTTCAAGAACAATTACTTTAAGTCCGCCACGTGCAGCATATTGTGCACCCGCAAGACCCGCCGGGCCTGCTCCAATTATTACATAATCAAAATTCTGAATCTCCATTAAATCCTCATTTAACTAGACATTAAATTTAAAGAAAAGGACATCTCCGTCCTGAACGACATATTCTTTTCCTTCCTGACGATATTTTCCTGCCGCTTTAATTGCAGCTTCGTCTTTATACTGTCTTAAATCGTCAATTGTATATGCCTCTGCACGGATAAATCCTTTTTCAAAGTCTGTGTGAATTACACCGGCTGCCTTGGGAGCTTTATCTCCTGCTCTGATTGTCCAGGCACGGCATTCGTCAGGTCCGCCGGTAAAGAAAGTTCTAAGTCCCATAAGATGATATGTTTTTCTTGCAAGGATTGAAAGTCCGCTTTCTTTTAAACCAATGCTTTCCATAAAATCTTTTTTGTCTGCAGGATCTTCGATTTCTGCAAGATCTGCTTCAAATTTACCGCAGATTACGACAACTTCAGATTTTTCTTCATCAGCATATTTTTTTACGATTTCTACGTATTTGTTTGTTCCCTGAGCGATTGTATCCTCATCAACGTTTGCAACATAAATTGTCGGTTTCATTGTAAGAAGGAACATATCATAAACTGCAGCCTTCTCATCATCCGTTAAATCTGCCATTCGTGCGCATTTACCGTCAACTAAAAGCGGTCTGATTTTTGCAACAGCGCTTATCCATGGTGCATATTTTTTTTCTTCTTCTTTACCGAGAGAACGGATTGCACGTGTTACCTTGTCCTGTCGGGCATCGATTGTATTAATATCTGCCTGTGCAAGCTCCCAGTTGATTGTAAGAATATCACTTTCAGGATCTATCGGTGCTGCTTCATTTGCATTTTCACGAACGTGCATGATGTCCGGATTATCAAAACAGCGTACGACATGGGCGATTACCGAGCATTCGCGAATATTTGCAAGGAATTTATTTCCAAGACCTTCACCGTTAGATGCTCCCTTGATGAGACCAGCAATATCTACGAATTTAACTGAAGCAGGAGTTTTTTTCTTTGGATTATGAATTGAAGCTAAAAAATCAAGACGTTCATCCGGCAGGTCAACGATTCCGATATTAGGATCGATTGTACAGAAAGGAAAATTTTCTGCTGCCGCAGGAGCTGCTGTTAGTGCAGAAAAAATAGTAGATTTACCGACATTTGGTAATCCGACAATACCACATTCAAGTGCCATATATTTACCTCTTAATTATGCCTGTCCAACAGCTTTTGCAAGTTGATCTGCACAGCTTGTTGATTTGGACCCACACAGATTCCCTGAAAGTTTTGCTATGATTTCATCGGCTTTCATTCCGTCACAAAGTTTTGAAATTGCTTTTAAGTTTCCGTTGCAGCCGCCTTCAAAACTGATGTTTGTGATTGTCCCATCATCTGCCTTATCAAAGGAAATTGAACGGGAGCAGGTTCCATGTGTCTGATATGTAATTTTCATAATAATACCTTTTAATGTTTTACTATAATATAGTCTTATATTTGATTTTCTTCAACTGAAAAAAATCAACAGAAGAAGTTGAGGAATAACAACGATTGCAAAAAATATCATGCTTATCCAGGTAAATTTTATTATGAATTTGAAAGATTGTCCCGGATATTCTTTTGCATAAATTCTAAGATTTATTACGCTTGCGAGTGAGCCTATGATAGAACACAGCCCGGCGCTATCAAGACCATATAAAAGTGCGCGAAGATTTGATGTAAACGGCCACAAAACTATTGCGGCAGGAACATTTGAAATAAGTTGACTTAAAAGAATACTCCAGATATATTCGTGATTTGTAACAGTTTTTTGAAGGAACTGTGAAATCTGCGGATTTTTACATATTGATGAACTGAAGACAAAGAAACAGAAAAAAGTTAATAAAAGAATATAATCTGTCTTTAAAAGAATCTTATAGTCAAAAATCAGGAGTGATGCCAGAACGAACAAAGTGACATAAGACCAGAATTTTGTTCTGGTTACTATTGCTGCAATGATAATTACAAAAAGAGTGATATAAACAATCTGTTTTTTGCGGTCAGGTGATGTCTGTTTTTTTAATCTTTCGGGATTAATAGTAATCTGTTCTTTTTCGTCTTTGCGGTATAAAAAAAGAATAAAAATAAAAAGAAGAATCGCACTGAACAACCACAACGGCAGCATAATCAGAATAAATTTTCCTGCAGAAATTCCGCTTTGGCTGAACAAAAATAAATTTTGCGGACTTCCGAAGGGTGTTAGAAGAGAGCCTCTGATTGCGGCAATATTTTCAAAGGTAAGGACCGGAATAATGTATTTTTCCTTATTACCGAACCTGAATAAAAAAATAGTGAGCGGTACAAAAATAATCAGAGAAACATCGTTGGTAACAAACATCGATGTAAGAAAAACTGAAAAAACAAAGAAGCAGGTGAGATTTTTTATTGAACTTAATTTTGATGTTTTTCTTAAAAGTGGAAGAAAAATGTTTTCCTGTTTAAATCCTTCGAGCACAGAAAGAAGCATGAACAGAGTTGCAAGTGTTTTCCAGTCAATCTGAGTTAATAAGTCTTTTGACGGTGGAGTAATGAAAAGAGAAATAATTGCTGCTAAAAGAGAGACAGAAAGCATAATTTCTTTTTTGAAAAGTTTTCCAAGTGATTTAAAAAAATTCATATCGCTATAGAGTATCTAAAAATGAAGCATAAACAAGGCATTTTTCTAATCTGCCTTTATCATCATAAACATATTCGTACCACAGGTTTTCTTCTTTTGAACCAGAAACTATTTTTTTATGGATAAGCTGATTTTTAGAATTATATTCCATAAATTCTTCATCATTGTATTTTTTTAAGTAAATTATGTTATCGTTGTCATCATATTTATAAACGGCATTTAAAAAGTCATCGTTGATATCTTCTTTAATGCATCTTCCTTTTTTATCGTATTTATAAATTCTTTCTTTCTTTGTGTGTTCCTGAAAATCATATGAAACAGTTGAAATCAGTTTATTTTCAGAATCATAAGAATGCTGTAATTCAACTATTTTTTTTCCTTTACGGGTTTTTGTCTGCTTAATCAGTTTTCCTTTTGAATCATATTCATAAGACCATACAGATTTTTCATTGTCTTTGCTTTCTACAAGTTGATTTTTTGAATTGTATTTATCCCAGTTTTCTATGACAATATCTATGCTTATGTAAGTTTTATAATGAATAATATTTCCGTTTTTATCATAATCGTAAGAGGTAAAGGAATTGTCATTATTTTTTATAAAAAAGATTTTTCCCTTCGGGTTATAGTTTTTAATTGATTTTAAAATAAGCCATTTCCCTTCAATCTTACCGTCAACAGTAACTTCTCTGTAAATTTCTTCGTTGAAGGATTGTGCAGATAAATTGAAAGTTATAAGGAAAAATAAAAAGAATAAAATTATATTTTTTGAAGCTTTCATTGAATTCTCCTGTCAGTTGCGCTAGAAAAGATGATAAGTATATTTTTTTCTGATTGTTCCGTCGTTGTAAAATTCATAATCGTACAGGAAAATCGTATCATCAACTGCCTGAAGCTGTAAAAGTCCCTTGTCATTGTATTCGTATTCGACAATTGTAACATTAACAAACTCAGATTTGATTAATCTTCCGTTTTCATCATATTCGTATATAAGATTTTCGCCTTCTGAATTATAAAAACGGATAAGTTTGTTGTTTTTATCGTAAACTGATTTTGCCTCATATCCTGTGCTGCTTTCTTCCAGAATTAAATTTCCGTTTTTATCGTATGTGTACCATTCTTCATAACCTGTGTTAGTTTTTAAATGAATAGGTTTCCCTTTATTATTGTTATCATACCAGGCTTCTGCCACAGGATTATCTGGAGAAATATATTTTTCGTAAATTAAAAAATTATTTTTGTCGTATTTCCATAAAGATTCAAATTTATCATTTGTTTTCTGACGTTTTTTATTTCCATTCGAATCGTATTCTGTCCATGTTTTTTTATTATTTGACTGGTGAAATATTTCATTTCCATTTGAATCATATTTGAACCATTCTTCATAGTTTTCAGTTTTTTTGTGAATTACGTTTCCTTTTTCATCAAATTCTTCGATTCCAAAAACTGCGACCCATTTGTAGATTAGCTGATTGTCAATGAACAGTTCCTTCTGGACTTTTTCTCCTATTTTTTGTGCATTAAGAAAATATGGAATAAAAGACAGACATATTAAAAGTGATATTAAAAATTTTGAGGATTTCATACGGAACTATTTTAGCATAAATCTATTGAAAAAAACAGTAATTTTGAGTGGAGCAGATTCAGATTATTCTTCTTTTTCTTCTTCTTTCGGGCGAAAGAGAATAGCAGTAAAGCCGATTATGCGTACTAAAGTTGCATCACATTTCCGGCAAAGCTCTGATGTAAGTTCCTGAATTTCATCTTTATATTCATTAAATTTTATTTTTATAAGTTCATGAGCTTTTAGGGAAGCATCAGTCATCTGAATAATTCCTTCAGAGACCCCGGCACCACCGACAATTACTACCGGCTGAATGTTGTGCGCTTTCTTTTCTAATGCACGTCGTTCTTTACTGCTTAAAGTTATCATATTAGTCTTCAGGCAATGCTTTCAGTTTTGCAAATAAATTAGTGAAATCTGGCTTTGAAAAAATGCGTAAAGTTCCGTTTTTTGAATCTTTATCATCTATTGTAAAAGTTTGTGTGATTTCAGAATTAGAACCCGGACCAGAATGAAGATTTGCAATATAAGATTTACCTTGTTTTTGTATACTATAGTACTTTTCAGAATCTGCTTTAAAGAATTTATATTTTTTGTTTGAAACAAATATTATATATGAATCAGTAGGGAAAGATGAAAACCATGCTGTTTCCAGGAAAGGATTTTCCTTTGGTTCACTGTTACAAGCTGTAAAGAAAATTGCTGTAAGCAAAACTAAAAGGGTAATAAAAATTTTTGTTAATTTTTTTAATGTCATTGTTTCCTCCATTATTCCGTATACTGTAAACAGATGTTCAAAACTAGTCAATAGATTGAGAAGAAATGTACTATTACAATAGATTTTTTTTCTTGAAAATAAAAAATGATTTTTGTAAATTTATAATATGAATCCTGTTGATTTTGGAAAACTTAAAAAATATTTGAATACTCAAGAACTTTATGGTTGTGACTGTACTGTTGCGAATCTTTTTTTACAACAGGAAAAATGTAAGTTAGAGCTTAAAATCCATGATGATGTTCTGATTCGTTATTATGTTAAGGATGATTTGATTTATGGCTATGGATTTCCTCTGTCTTTAAAAAATGATGCTTCAGATTTATGGTTAAAAGATGCTCTGGTTTATATTATTGAAGATTCACTTGTTCAAAAACGACAGTTACAATTCTGTTTAGTTACAAAAAATCAAAAGGATAGCCTTGATTTATATCTTTCGAAATATTTTAACCGACGTATTAACTGGAAAACAAGCAGAGCAGATAGTGATTATCTTTATTTTACAAAAAATCTTTCTGAGTTACCTGGTGCAGCATATCAGAAAAAAAGAAATCACATTTCACGTTTTGAAAGGATTTATAAAGAAAGATGGAATTTTAGAACTTTTCCTGAAAATGATATAGCGGCTGATATTATTGAAGTGAGTCGGAAGTGGTTTGAAGAAAACGACGGTAACAGCAGCGACAGTCTTATGGCTGAACAAAAAAATATTTCTTTAATCCTTGAAAATGCTGAATTGTTTGGAATAAAAGGCGGTGCACTTTATGTAGATGAAAAACCTGTTGCAATGACACTTGCATCAGAAATTTCTGACAAGGTACTTGATGTTCTTTTTGAAAAAGCAATTGATGAATATGCGAAAAACGGAGCATATGCGGTTATAAACAGACAGTTTGCAAATACCAGTACCGGTTATCTTTATTGTAACCGTGAAGAAGATCTTGGAATCGAAGGGCTTCGAAAAGCAAAACTGTCTTATAAACCGGACATTCTTTTAGAAAAGTTTTATGGATCGGTTACCGGTTGATTTTTTTAATACATGTCTGTTATTTTTCAGATGATTCATCCCAGCGTTTTTTTTCCGGATTTTCTGCATAAAACAATTCTTTGTCTTCGTACATTCTTTTGTCTGCCTTCGTCATAGTAGAAAGAATGTTGCTGCAGGATTTATCGAACCATGCACCTATTGCGAAAGAGACTGTACCGCATTGTTTAATTTGATTTCGAAGCTCGGCGATTTTAAGTTCCAGTTCTTCAGGTGTTGTTCCAATGCTTAAAACCATAAACTCATCACCGCCTGCACGATAGATTTCATCACGAGGAAAAAGCTTTTTGAGCATAGATGCAGCTTCTTTCAGGAGAATATCACCTGCAAGATGTCCCTGAATATCATTTGTTTTTTTAAGTCCATTCAAATCGGTAAAAACAATTCCGATAGATTTATTTTTCAATTCCTTGCTTACCGCTACTTCATCTACGCGGTTGTTCATTTCATTTCTGTTCATGACACCTGTAAGTGAATCCATCGAACTCATAATCTTAAGTCTGTCAAAAAGCAGATGATTTGAAATTTCAGATGCCACAAAGAAGGTTGTAAGCTCCAGTGTTTCTTTTATTTTACCGGCATTTTCGGTATTAAAGTTTGTTGCCCATATATAGCCCAAAAGATCACCGTTTGTTTTCAACGGGAATAATACCATGCTTTCTACACCTGAAAAGATTAAATCATCATACCATTCTTTGTTTCTTTCTTTTAAATATTCCCAGTCAGAAGAATTTTTTACAATCAGACAGTTGCTTCCGTCAATTACTGAATCCCAGGTTTCTGCAACAGCATAAAAATCTGAATGAAGCCAGTTATCGTTTGTGTGAAAATTTGCATCCTGTGAAAAAGCCTCTCCTAAAAGCTGACAGGTGCGTTCCTGTTCATTCATGAGCATAATGCAGCAGTATTTTGCATCACATATTTCCTGGATTCGCTTGATTACTTCCTTTATTGCAGAATTAAAATCGGTATTGCTTTTAAGCTTGAAACAGGCTGTCAGAACATCAGAAATAGTTTCATAAGAACAGTTGAACATTTTTTCTGTATTTGCGGCTTTAGTTATTTCATGAGTGTATGTGCAGTATGCAAGCTTGTCATCATCAGCTTCAAGTGGAAGTGAAAAAAGATTGAACCAGAAATCATAACGCTCCGGATGAACATAAGAATGCTGCGGCTGTTTTAAAACTGCACTTTTATAGCAGAAATATTCGAAATTCAAATCCTTAGTAAAATAATTCTGATATTCACTGTTTGGTATAAATTTATTAGTGAGCATCTTCGGTCCATCAGATGCCTGTTCTATAGAGTCAATATAAGGTTTATTTCCTGCGACAATTCTTATTTTACCGTAACCGCCGTCCGGCTGCTTTTCTACCGAAATAACGCAGGTTGGCGCTGTAAATTTATTAACAAACTGCTGAAAATCCATAATACTCTTCCTGATTTTTGATGCTTTAATTATAACATAGAATTTAAAAATGTGATAAAATAATTATAAGGAATGTTATTGTGACACTTTTATCTTCCGAAGAAATGAATGAAGTTTTTTCCAGATGGCAGAAGCAGAATCCTTCGCCTGAATCTGAGCTTGATTATGTGAATGCTTTTACTCTTCTTGTTGCAGTTGTACTCAGCGCGCAATCTACAGATAAGGGTGTTAACAAGGCAACAGAAAAACTTTTTAAAGTCGCAGATACACCGCAGAAGATGCTCGCTCTCGGTGAAAAATTACTTGTAACATATATTAAGACAATCGGACTATATAAAAACAAGGCAAAATATATAATGGGACTTTCCAGAAAGCTTGTCGATGATTTTAATTCAGAGGTTCCCGGTGATATGGAATCGCTCCTTAAACTTCCAGGCGTTGGTCGTAAAACTGCTAATGTTGTTTTGAATGTAATTTATCATAAACCGACAATGCCTGTAGACACTCATCTTTTGAGGATATCACCAAAAATCGGACTTGCAGAAGGAACAAATCCTGAACAGGTTGAAAAAAGTCTTTTATCAAGAATCCCCGAACAATTTCTTGTAAACGCTCATCACTGGATTTTATTGCACGGTCGTTATGTATGCACTGCAAAAAGACCTGAATGTAAAAAATGTATAATAAATGATATTTGTAAACACAACAAAATGGAGAATTAACTTATGGGTGAAAAAAAATCAACGATTGGAGAAGCTGCTTCTAATGCTGCGAATGAGGTTCTTCTCAGTAAGACAAGCTCCTTTATGAAATGGATTAAAGGATTTATAACCTGGGAAAATCTTTTTAAGTTTTTAGGGGTTCTTCTTATTCTGTTTATTATCTGGATTGTTTTCAGAATAATCATTAAGGCTATAAAAAAAGTTCCGTCTTCAAAGCTTCCTGCACAACGTTCGGCGGTAATAGTAAAATTAATAAAATATCTTTCTTATGTGGTAATCGTATTTTATATTCTAAGTGTATTTGGAATTAATCTCAGTGCTATATGGGGTGCTGCCGGAATTGCCGGTGTAGCGATCGGTTTTGCAGCACAAACCTCTGTAAGTAATCTTATAAGCGGTCTTTTTGTTTTGACTGAAGGTTCAATTCATGTTGGTGACACAATAATCGTCGGTGATGTTACAGGTATTGTTGATGAAGTAAAACTGCTTTCTATTCGTGTTCATACTTATGATAATCAGATGGTACGAATTCCGAATTCAACTGTAATAAGCAGTAATCTTACAAATAATTCCTATCATAATAAGAGAAGATTAACCCTCAAAGTTGGGATTGATTATTCAACAGATATGAAAAAAGCTCTGGAAACCTTGAAAAAAGCACCTGCACTTTGTCCGACTGTGTTAAATGAACCGGCTCCTCTCGTCTGGTTTGATGGATTTGATGCAAGCAGCATAAGCATGACTGTTGCAGTATGGTTTAAACCGGCAGATTTTCTTCAAACAAAAAATGATTTGTATATTGCAATAAAAAAAGTGCTTGATGAAGCAAAAATATCAATTCCATTTAATCAGCTTGATGTTCAGATTAAACAGCCGGAAGCAAAGAAAGGAACTTCACGCGCTAAATAGTTTGCGTTGTAAAGCTTTATATGATAGAATTGACTAGTTTTAAAAACTAAAAAATTTAATATTTCAGGAGTCATTTATGGCAATAGCAGCATTGGTATTGGGTATTTTGTCGTTAGTATCTTTCTGGACAGGATACGGTGGATTTGGTTTAGGTATTCTTGCAATTATTTTTGGTGCACTCGGCTTGAAAAAAGGCGGTCCAGATGCAGGTAAGGCAAAAGCAGGTCTTATTATGGGTATTATTGCCTGTGCAGGTGGTATTATTGTTCTGGTTGCTTGTGTTGGTTGTGCTGCTTGTGTTTCACAAAGTGCCGGTGGATTACAGAATCTTTTTAATTTGTAATATTGCTGTAACGCTGTCTGATTTTTTCGGGCAGCATTTTTTATTATAAAATTATGTTTCCTTTTTTAGATTTACATTTTATTAAAATCCCGATGTACGGTTTATCTATCGTTCTGGGAATCACTCTGGCAGTTTTTGCCGGACATCATATGTGCAGACTCAAGGGGCGGAATTTCTATGATTTTATAATCATAAGTACAATTTCGATTGCTTTCGGTTTTATTTTTGCAAAGCTTCTTTATATTCTTGTAAGCTTTCCGTTATCTCAATTTTTTAAGGTTGTTATTAATACGATTATTCATCCGCGTGATGCAGATGCAGCCTCAGGCTTTGTCTTTTACGGAGGATTAATCGGAGGAATTTTGGGATATTTTGCCGGTATAAAAATTGCCGGCTGTAAATTTTTTGATTTTGCAGATTTTTACGGAGTTCTCATTCCTTTAATACATGCATTTGGGCGCATCGGTTGTTTTTGTGCAGGCTGCTGTTATGGAATACCATACGACGGTCCTTTTGCTGTATATTATAAAAATCCTGTTTCAACGGCACCGGTCGGTATTGGTTTATTTCCTGTTCAGCTTCTTGAATCCTTTCTTCTTTTTGTTCTTGCAGCGGTTTTATTTGTTCTTTTTAAAAAAGGTAAAAAATTTATCAGCTTTGTTTATATTTTTTCGTACAGCATAATCCGTTTTATAATTGAATTTTTCCGCTTTGATGCTGAACGTGGACAGATAGGAATTCTTTCTGTTTCACAGTTTATAAGTGTAATATTTTTTGTCTGTGGGATTATTCTTTATACTCTTTACTTAATAATAAAAAAATATTGTCGAAGCAAATGATATGTGGTATAATTAATTATCTATTTTTAAAGGAGATATAAATGGAAGTAGCAGTATTGGTATTAGGTATCATTTCTTTAGTTGCTGGTTGTTTAGGACCATTGGCTTGGATTGGTACAATCTGTGCTATCGTTGGTGTTGTTTTAGGAGCTATCTGTCTTAAAAAGAACACTGAAAAAAAAGGTATGGCAAAAGCTGGTTTTATCATGAGTATTATCGCTTTGGCTATTACTCTTATCATTTCTATTTCTTGCGCTGCTTGTGCACACAAGGTACAGAAAGAGGCAAAGAACTGGGCTAATGAGTACAGTGAAGAAGACCTTAATAAAGCATTGGAAGATTTGTCTAACTTATTCTCAGAGTAATCCCTTTTAGGATTTAATAAAGTAAAACGGATAGTTTTTTCTATCCGTTTTTTTTTGCTTTTTTTGTGACTTTTATAGTTCATTGAATTTTATGATTACACTTTATAATACAACTTTATGCTATCTTGAAAAAAACGATTCGTATCTTATGCTTCATCGCATCAAAAAAAAGAAGGATATTAATAAGGACAAATGGATTGGTATCGGCGGAAAGTTTGAAGCTTGCGAAAGTCCGTTTGACTGCATTAAGCGTGAAGTAAAGGAAGAAACAGGCTTTACTTTGAACAGTGCCGAATATCGTGGAATTGTCACTTTTGTTTCAAAAACCTCTGACGGTAAAGAACCATATTATGAACTGATGCATCTTTTCTGGAGCAATGATTTTACAGCCCCAGAAGATGATTTTTCAAAATTACCGGAATGTGAAGAAGGTGAATTAGCCTGGATTCCAAAGAATAAAATTATTGAACTTCCGCATTGGGAAAGTGATGAGCTTTTCCTTGAGCTTATAGAAAAACGTATTCCTTTTTTTTCAATGAAGGTTGAATATTTTGACGGAAACATGAAATCTGCTGTTCTGGAGGGAAAATGAAAATAAAAGTTAAAGAATTAAGCTATGAAAAAGTAATTGCCCTTAAAAAAGAAAAGCCTTTAAAACCCTTAAAGCCTGCTTTTTTCTGGCGTTTTTTAATAAAATCCCTGGCTAAAAAAGATTTAAAAGAAACAAGATTTACATATAAAGAAATCGGGATGGAAAGACTTCCTGGTTTTCAGCCATGCCTCGTTTTAATGAATCATTCCTGTTTTATGGATTTGGAAATTGCACAGACAGTAATGTATCCCCGACCGTTAAATATTATTTGTACAAGCGATGGTTTTATAGGCAAAAAATGGCTCATGCGTCACATAGGCTGCATTCCTACAAATAAGTTTGTTTCTGATTTTGTAATGGTCAAACAGATGAAATATGCACTTGAGAGACTTCAATCTTCTGTTTTGATGTACCCCGAGGCAAGTTATAGTTTTGATGGAACTGCAACTCCTTTGCCCGATGTTCTTGGAAAATGTCTTAAGCTGCTTGATGTTCCAGTTGTGATGATAAAAACTTACGGGGCTTTTTTACGTGATCCTCTTTATAATAATCTTCAGATTCGTAAAACTTATGTAAGCGCTGATGTAAAGTTCCTTTTATCACAGGATGATGTAAGGGAAAAAAGCGTTGATGAATTGAATGAAATCTTAAAGAATGAATTTACTTTTGATAACTGGAAATATCAGCAGGAAAATCAGGTGTTGATAAAAGAGCCGTTTCGTGCTGATTTTTTAAATAGAGTTTTATACAAATGTCCGTGCTGTACTTCTGAAGGAAATATGGAAGGGAAGGGCATTTATTTGACCTGCAGAAAATGCAATGCAAAATGGGAGTTAACCGAAAAAGGTTTTCTGGAACCGGTTGGTGCTGCAATTTCACATAGATTTAATCATGTTCCGGACTGGTTTAAATGGCAGAGAGATGAGGTTCGAAAGGAAATTGAACGCCGTTCATATAGAATTGCAGAAGATGTGGAAATATATATGATGGTGAACACTAAGGCAATCTATCACATTGGAAGGGGCTTTTTACAGCATGATAATAAAGGATTTGTTCTTGACGGGGCTGATGGTAAGCTTCACTATGAACAGAAGCCTCAGTCAAGCTACAGTCTTTATTCAGATTATTACTGGTACGAGCTTGGCGATATGATTTGCATTGGAAATATGAAAACTTTATATTATTGTTTTCCGAAGAATGCCGGTGATATTGTTGCAAAAGCCCGTATTGCCGCCGAAGAGATGTATAAAATGTATAAAACGGGTGAGTTAAAATAAATAAAAATACTTGCAAAAATAAGATAAACCCCCTATGATTAAAAGTAACACTGATTTAACAATAAAGCATTTTGAGGACTGTGCAATAAAAATATGGATGAATTAATTACTGTTATAATCAATGCATACAATGTTGAGAAATACATAAAAAATGCCTGGATAGCATAGTCAATCAAACCTATAAAAATTTAGAAATCATCATAGTCAATGATGGCTCTACGGATAAAACTCTTGAAATATGTAAATCCTACAAAGATAAAAGAATCAGAATTATTAATACCGAAAATCAGGGCCTGGCGCTGTCACGAAATACAGGTCTTGATAATGCAAAAGGCGAATATTACTATTTTGTAGATGCAGATGATTTTGTTGAGCTTGATGTAATTGAATATCTTTATAAGTTGATAAAGAAATACGACAGAAGAATCGCTATGTGCGAAAACTTAAAGATTTATGATTATAATTTCAAAAAACAAGAAGTTGAAGAAGAAATAACCATAAAAGATGATAAGGAAATGATTGCAAGAATCATGTATGATATCGGAATGTCAGGCACAACCTGGAATAAGCTTTATCATAAAAGCATTTTTGCAACACGCAGATTTGAAAACAGAATCGTAAATGATATAGTTGTTACCTATAAGTGCTATATTGATGCAGGCGAAGTGATTTTCAGCAATCAGTGCAAGTATTATTATTTGAAGCATCCGGACAGCATTCTTGGACGAAGTGTCAGGGAACGACAGATTGATATGTATAAGGCATCTCTTGAAAGGTACTATTACATTAAAAACATCTACCCGGATTTTATAGACAATGATATCGGTATGCTTCTGATGATATTTCATCGATATCGTGTTGATTATGCCAAGATGGCAGATTTCATTAAAAGTGCAAAAATGAAGAAAAAATACAATGAGATTTTTTCTTTAAAAAAAGTGTTGAAGTGCCGTGTTTCCCGCCGCATGAGGTAAAATTGATTTTATTCAGGATTAATCCAAAAATTTATACAATTGGGAAAAAAGTCTATCACATTCTCAAAAAAAATAAAAAGAATATCACTAAAAAGTAATTTTTATCGATTGATGGGGTACAGTTTATGGAAATAAATAAAATCGCTATTGCAGGTGCCGGATATGTCGGGCTTTCCTTGTCAACGCTTTTGTCACAAAATAATAATGTCACCCTGGTTGATATTCTTTCTGAGAGGATAAATCTTATCAACAGGAAAATATCTCCGGTTCGTGATTCTGAAATTGAAAACTTTTTTGCAACTAAAAAGCTGAACTTGACGGCAACGGTTGATGAAACTTTGGCATATAAGGATGCAGATCTTGTAATCATTGCGACTTCAACGAATTATGATTCAAAAAAGAATTTTTTTGACACTTCTTCGGTTGAAAAAGTCATTGAGTCGGTTTTGCGCGTGAATAATCATGCAGTGTTAGTTATTAAATCGACAGTTCCTGTGGGATATACGAAAGCAATCCGTAAAAAATTCGGCTATTCTAAAATTATTTTCAGTCCGGAATTTCTTCGTGAAGGCAAAGCACTTTATGATAATCTTTATCCAAGCAGAATCGTTGTCGGTACTGATTTAAATGATAAATTTCTTGTTGAGGCAGTAAATGCTTTTTCAACTTTGCTTCAAAAAGCCGCACTTAAGAATGAAATTCCTACGTTGATTATGGGCGACACCGAAGCAGAGGCAGTAAAATTATTTTCCAATACTTATCTTGCGCTTCGAGTCAGTTATTTTAATGAGCTTGATACATATGCGGAATTAAAGGGACTTAATTCTAAGGAAATCATACAGGGTGTTTCGCTTGATCCACGTATTGGTGATTTTTATAACAATCCTAGCTTTGGCTACGGCGGATATTGTTTACCAAAGGATACAAAACAGCTTCTTGCGAATTACAGTGATGTTCCTCAGAATTTAATCAGTGCGATTGTTCAGTCGAATACGACCTGAAAGGATCATATTGCACAGATGGTTATAGATAAAAATCCTAAAAAGGTTGGAATCTATCGTTTGACAATGAAAACTGCTTCAGATAATTTCCGCACTAGTGCAGTTCAGGGTGTAATGAAGCGTATTAAGGCAAAGGGAATCGAAGTTGTAGTTTATGAGCCGACTTTGAATGAAGAAACATTTTTTAATTCAAAGGTTGAAAAGAACCTTGAACGTTTCAAAAAGGAATGTGATGTAATTTTAGCAAACAGAATTGACTCTGAGCTTGCAGATGTATCTGAAAAAATATATACCCGTGATTTATTGGGAAGGGATTGAGATGGAAAAAAAGAATCAATGTGCAGGAACTGTTGATTTGACCGGGAAAACGATACTTGTAACTGGTGCTGCAGGCTTTATCGGAAGTTTTTTATGCAAAAGACTTTTGGAAAACGTTTACGGTATAAAGGTTATAGGACTTGATTCCATCACAGATTATTATGATGTTTCTTTGAAGCATGAACGTCTTTCTCTTATAGAAGCTTTGAAAAAAGATTTTGTGTTTATCAAAGGCGATATTTCAGATCGTAATACGGTTGATTCTGTTTTCAAAGATTTTAGACCGGCAGTTGTGGTTAATCTTGCGGCACAGGCTGGGGTGAGGTATTCAATTACAAATCCAGATGCATATATCGTTTTAAATATAATCGGGTTTTATAATATTCTTGAAGCATGCCGTAATAATCCTGTAGAGCATCTTGTCTATGCGTCATCTTCCAGTGTTTATGGTTCTAATAAAAAGGTTCCATACTCTACCGGCGATCATGTTGATAATCCTGTATCTTTATATGCAGCGACAAAAAAATCAAATGAGCTTTTTGCATATGCTTATTCAAAATTATATTCAATTCCTTCAACAGGGCTCCGTTTTTTCACCGTCTATGGTCCGTTTGGACGTCCGGATATGGCATATTTTAAATTTACAGATTGTCTTGTAAAAGGCAAACCAATTCAGCTTTACAACAACGACGATATGTTCCGCGATTTTACATATATTGACGACATTGTGAGCGGTATTGTTGCAGTGATGAAGAAGTTACCGCAACTGACAGAGGATGGTGCTCCATATAAAGTGTATAATATCGGAAACAGTTCACCTTCAAGTCTTGCTCATTTTGTTAAAGTGCTTGAAAACTGTCTTATGAAGGAAGGTATAATTGATAAATCCGGAAAGAAAGAATATCTTCCGATGCAGCCCGGAGATGTCTATCAGACTTATGCAGATGTTTCTGAACTTGAACGAGATTTTAATTTCAAGCCGTCTACAACGCTGGAAGATGGACTTTCAAAATTTGCAGCATGGTATGGAAAAAGATTTTGCTGATATCCTATAAAAAAAATGCATCCCTTAATCTGTCAGTTCAGAAAAAGGGATGCACATCAAATCGAAAGATTTAACCCTCGTATAACTTGAATTTAGTTTTTGTACTGTCCTACAAGTTCAGGAAAGTCAAAGTTCTTTTCGATGAAGTAACGAAGGTCGAAATCTTCGTGTGTTACAACAACAAGAATTGTTGCATGTTCTGCAAGATAATCAGAAATTACCTTCATTACATGTAAACGTGTATCAAAGTCAATGTGAGCGAATGGTTCATCCAAAAGAAGAATATCCGGTTTTGCTGTTAAAGCTCTGGCAATATCCATTCGTTTCATTTCTCCAGAAGACAGTGACTGAGGATATGAATCAAGATGTTCTTTAGTCAATCCAACTTTTACAAGGTTTTCACCAAGCTCTTCAATTGTTCCTTCGTTACCTGCTGCAACAATCTGCTTGAAAGAATCTCTGATTTTCAAATCAGGGAAGAAAGAGAAGCGTGAATCCTGCTGAACGACTGCCATTCTTTTTCTGTATGGCTTAAATACATGAGGATCACGACCAGTTTCTTTTGGTTTGAGAGCAACAAGGTCTTTTCCTTCCATGAGGATTTCACCGCTTGTTTCATCCAAAAGACGAAGGATTGCCTTTATAGTACTTGATTTACCGCATCCAGAAGGACCTGTAATACCGTAAATTGTTGAACGCTCAAAGGTAAGATTTAATCCCTTGAAAGCAGTAAATTTCTTTTCACCAAAAATACCGCGTTTATTGTAAGACTGAGCAACTTCCTTTAATTCAATTGCTGAACCGGAAGCACCTTTCTTTGCCTGTGGTTTTTCATAACCTTCCATTTCAGGTAATTTTTCAATTTTATTCAAAACACCTTCATTGAGCATAAATGCCTGTGTAAGTGTAAGACGTTTGATAAAGTCAAGGTCGTGGCTTACCATAAGGAAAGTTTTTGTCTTATCACAAAGGATTTCTTTGTTAAGGAATTCTACAAAGTTCTTACGAAGATTTCTGTCGAGGTTTACAGTCGGCTCATCAAGAAGAATCAAATTACCCGGACGAGAAAGAAGAATCATAAGGGTGATTCGCTGCATTTCACCGCCGGATACCTCATCAGGATAAAGACGTGCAAAAGCTTCGAAATCAAGATTGAAGAATTCTTTTAATCTTCTTACGATTTCAGGACGGCAGCCTGGAGCAAGAAGATTAAGGTTCTGGTCAAGAGTAAGGGCAGCGTTCATTACCTGTGCAGTTTCTGCAGGAACAAACATCAAGCCCGACTGTTCAATTTTAGTCCACTGATTAAAATCAAGCTTCTGACCGTCTACATAACCATCTATATCATTAATTTTTAACGAACCTTCGAAAGTGAAAATCTGTGTAGAAAGAATACCAGCAATAGATTTAAGGAATACAGATTTTCCGGTTCCTGTAGGTCCCATAATTACTGTAGAAGTTCCAGCTTCAATTTCGAGGTTTGTCTTTTTCAATGTAATTCTATCATAAAGATGAATTGAAAAATCTTTAAGGATAATCGGATTCATTATGCGACCTCCTTGTTATCATTTAAGATTATAAGGAATGCAACACTTATTGTTATAAGGAATAATGAAGGAAGCCAGAAGAATAAAGGATTTCCTTCTGTTGCAAAGCCAAGCAGAATTCCACGGTTTGCAGCAATTAAAGCACCAGGGCTTAAATGTGCAGGAGTACCATAAGTACCAAAACCAACCTGAATTACGAAACCAAAAGATGTATCGAGAACTAAAGTTTTAAGAAGGATTCCTGCTGCAACACGTTTGATTGTATCGAGCATTAAATCTGTCTTCATTAAAACAGAAAGGATTCTTCGTTTTGGGAAACCGTATGAACGGAAAGAAACACTGTATTTTCTGTTATAAAGATCTGACAAAGGAATTGTAATACTTCGTACAGCTTCCGGTAATGTTGTTGCAGTTGCTGCAAGAACAAAAACCATCAAAGAAACCCATTCAGAAGCATTTCCTTTTGAACGTGCAAGAACACCGGAAACAGGTGCATAACAGAACAAGGCAATGAGGATTGAAGGAACAGATTCTATACCGTTCATTATGTTGGAGAAGAATCTTCCGACCTTCATTGACAGTACACTTAAATATCCTAAAAGAATACTTATGAGCATTGCAAAAATTAAAGTAGTTATCAAAGTTAATGATAATTCTTTAAATGATGCAAAAAGTAAATCTATGTAGTTACCTTCTTTAAGAATTTCCGGAGTAATTTTTTCAAAACAATGACTTGGAATCCATGAAATTAACAAAGGTAAAATCAGTATGAATACCAGAATAAATTTTAATACATTAAATCGCTTTTTCATATACCCTCGGATAAATTAAGAACAAGATTAACTTGACAAGGAAAGAAACTATTGCATTTACACAAAGCAGGATGAATACAGATGTAATAAGAAGGTCTGTATTTGTAGCGAGCAATGCATCAAGCAAGGTACTTCCAAGGCCAGGGAAACTGAAAGCAACTTCGGCAATTGTTACAGATCCGATTATAGCAGGAACTTTACCTGCGAGGTAAGGAATGAATCTTGGTAAGCTTGAAGAAAACAGATAACCTGAATATGTACCAGGCATCGGGAAGAAGAGACCAAGATTATGACCAAGAGTAGAATAAACGATAGCATGAGTCTGATTAATCTGACTGAGCATATCTGTTTTTAAGAAGTTTGTTGCATCCCACGAAAGACCGCCGAATAATACAGTCAAAAGTGCAATTACCGGTAAAGAAATTCCGTTACCGATTACAACATAAAGTACCCAGAAACCAACAAATAAAGGAATGGCTGCAAAAACTGATGTTATGATATTGAAGAATTTACTTATTCGTTCAATTGCTTTTTCACCATGATGGATTGCGAGATATCGTCCTGTTACGGCATTGGCAGATCTTGAAAGGGCAATGATGATTAAGAAAACAAGTGAAATAAGAGCCAACGGTAAAGTAACGATAGCGCCAGATGCAATTATCTGACCTGAACTGAATCCAGGATGCAGTTTTGAATAATCTTTTGATCCTGAGATTAATAATAAGAATGATTTTAGTGCATCTAAATAAGCTTCTGGAGGTGCACCGATTGATAGAAGATAAAGTGTCGAAAGCACTAAAGTTCCTACAATTGCGAAAATAATTCCATGCAAGAACAATTCTCTACCAAGAAAACGTAAGAATCGCATTTTTTCTCCTCTTAAAAATTCGTCTATACTTTATTAAATACATTAAAAAACACCACTAAATTGAGTAAGTTAGTGGTGCTTTTTTTTGAATTGTAATCAGTGATTATTATTCAAAAATCCAGTCTTCAACAGAAAGGAACGGATTGTCTGAAGCAATAACTACATTTTTCAATCCTTTTGAATAAACATCTTTTTGTAAAGTACAAAGATATAATGCAGGTGAAAGATCACAAATCTTGTCGTACAACTTTATAGTTAAATCTGACCATGCTTCCATTGTAACTTCTTTGTCCCATTTGTCGAACAAAGCGTTCAACTGCTTGTCAGAAATACCTGTGATGTTCTGTTCTCCATCTGAACGGTAAAGTTCACCAAGGCTTGAATAAACGTTGTCAAAACCGTCGTGATAGATAAGAGCCATTTCGTATGATTTTTCTTTATAAACCATTCGTTCAAATACCTTATCACCAGTCTTTTTAACGTCTACATCGATACCGATTTCCTTGAGCTGCTTAGCAATTCCTTCAGAAAGAACTTTTCCGAATTCTCCCATTGAATCAGGATAAATAAGATTGATGTTCTGACCAGAAATATCACCCTTCTTAGCAAGTGTTTTTGACTGTTTAAGATCGAAAGGCATATTGTTTGGAAGAGGTTCATCAATATATTCAGGGAAGTTCAACTGGAAGAGATTTGATGGGAATGGACCATAGTTCAAAACAATTCCTTCTTCCTTATCTGTAATTCCAGGAACAAGCTTTTCTCTGTTGAGAGCATAAGCCATAGCCTGTCTTCCTTCTTTCTTAGGGAACAAGCTTGTGTTGATAGAAACTGCATAGAAAGCATAAGGAATAAATGAACTGATATTAACACCTTTCATTTTAAGAACGGTGTCATGATCCATAGGATTTGTTTCAAGAACAAGGTTTACAGATCCTCTTCTTAATTCATTCATACGTGCAAACGGGTCAATAACTCTTTTCATTGTTAAGTTAGCTGCTTTTGGCGGTATTTTATGATAGTTACCGTTAGCATCAAATACGAGCTGTTTTCCGATTTCCCATTTCTTTAATTTGAATGGACCTGTACCTACCGGTTCAGTAGCAAATCTTCGTTCATTTTCACCTTCACGAAGGTTTACATCCATATCTTCACCATTGAATCTTGAAGGAATGATTTTGAAAGTAAGAACAGGATATGCTCTGAATTCAGGAATTGGATTTCTGAAAACGATTTCCAGTGTAAAATCATCAATTACAGAAGCACTTTCGATGAAAGAGTTGATGTAATCTCTTTTTGGAGATTTATTTTCCGGTAAAACGTAAGCATCGTATGAAAAAACAACATCCTGTGCTGTTACAGGAGAACCGTCATGCCAGTAAGCTTCACGTAAAGTAATTGTGTAAGTTTTCTTATCACCCGGATCCTGCTCAATAGTTTCTGCAAGAGCAAGTTCTGTATAAAGCTTTCCTGTATCCTGATCTACTTCAAAGTTTGTAAGACCATCGAAAATCAATTCGTCAGCATTCAAGCCCGAAGTATTCTGTTCAAGAATCGGATTTAAAGAATCCGGAAGATTAGAAACAGCTACAACCATTCCCTTTGGTTTAGCCTTCCATACAATTAAACATGCAATTAAAGCAAGCAAAATAACTGCTGAAACAATAATCGCGATTAAACTTTTTTTGTTTTTAAAAATGTTTTTAATGTTACCCATGATTAACGCATCCTTGTAATAAATGAACTATATACTACTACTTCGCCAGAATAGCTTTCTGTTTTACCCTTCTGAACTTCAAAGAAGTAGTTTGAACCTTTCAACTGGCTGCCTGCATTTAATACCGGCCAAGAGTTACCAACGCGTGAACTTCGGCTTACGAGATCTTTAAGACCATCTTTGTCGATGCGTTTTCCGCTCTTTGTGTTTTCATTGAATACGCGAACAGTTCTGTTGTCCTTCAATGTAATAACGAGGTCATTCATCTGTCCCTTAGGAATAGAAACCATACCCCACCAGTATTCATTAGATTTTGCACCTGTTGCGCTGAATTTAGCAGGACGGCTCTTCTTTCCTTCTGCAGATGTTCCAGGCTGTGGGTTGAAAAGACCAATCATAAGAGGCATTACAGTTTTACCGCGGCTTGCAATTTCGCGTTCGTTTGCAATTTCTCTATTAACCTGATTGATTTTTGCAGTAAGGTCCATTTTCTGTGCTTTAACATCATTGATTACGCTCTGGCTTACATCGTTAGGATGTTTTGCAGCGAAGTCAAGAAGTTCTGCATAGATTTTATCGAGATTTTCACCAACGCTCTTATAGTGAGCAAGGATTTCTGTGTTTGTATAAGCACCATTCTTTCCAGAACCAGTACCAGTCGGCTGGCGAGCGAATTCTTCACCGAAACGTTCTTTAAATTCATAAATCTTGTCGCGGTAGCAGCCTTCCTTCTGAATCTTTATATCCTGGCGAACTTTCTTGAAGCCTTTTACACATCCTGCAACACCAGGAGTAGCTGCTAATCCAGAGTTCTTTGCAATAGCATCAACGTTTGCTTCTTCTTTTGCACAGTTCTCGATTACCTGATCGTAAGCAGCAACTTTTGCTTCAAAGCTGTCCATATTACCTGCTTTTTCTGCCTGAGCAAGAATAGATGCTTTTTTAGCAGCGATTGATTTACAGGTATTTACTTCTTTTTCAATTTCAGTCAATGCCTGATGTTTACCATAAAGTTTTAATGCATCGTTGTACATTGAAACAGCTTCGTTTACTCTTTCCTGAGCAAGAAGACTGTCAACACAAGTTGCAGCGAGTTTAGCACCCTTTGCACAAGTGCTAGCAGGTAATTTCAAAGCAGGATCAATCTGATTGAATTTAGCGATTGCTGTTTTACTTGCAGCAATTAATTTTGTCTCATTTTTTACACCGTCTGTGCTGTTAAGTGAATCAAGACCAGCATTGTACAAAGTGATGTAATTTAAGAATTTTTTCTGTTTTGCAGAATCTTTGATTTCTGCCCAATAAGCTTTTGCGGCTGCAGGATTTCTTGAATTCCAAGCAGAAACACCGCGTCCTACTGCAGGATCTTTATCAGAGATTCCTGAGTTAGAAGCACAGGCTGCAATTAAAACTGCAACTAATGCTAATGCTAATACTTTTAATTTTCTCATTTTGTTACCTCTTTTATAAGACGGAATCCTACATCAGGATAACCGCTTTCTTTATCGATATTCTTGAAATTAGAAATTCTCAAGTCAACAGGACCGTCCATCCATGAACCGCCTTTAACAGTTGCAGAAGTAGAATCAGCTGTTTCATTTCTAGCACTGCCAGTCCATTCCCAAACGTTACCGGCCATATCTTCAAGACCCCATTCATTTGTGCTGTCAGCAAAAGAACCTACAGGAGAAGGCTTTTTGAATTTTCCGTTTCCTTTGTAGTTTGCTTTCTTGCCCTTAGAAGGATCATCATTTCCCCAAGGATAGATGTAGTCTGTGTTGGCACGAGCTGCAATTTCCCATTCATCATCTGTAGGAAGTCTGTATTTAGCACCAGTCTGTTCAGAAAGCCATTTAGCATAAGCTTCTGCCATCTTAACTGTAACTCCAACTACAGGCTGCTGAGCGGCATTGTAATCTGAGTTGCTGAAATATTCAGGTTCTTCTTCAGAATGTGTAAGGTAGATGAATGCAGCAAACTGTAAGTTAGTAACAGGATCCTTATCAATCTTGTATGCCTTAACTTTTGCTGTTCTTGATTTTTCCTTTGGATTAGCGCGAACATCCGAAGCAATTGCACCTGTTGTATAAGTTCCAGCCTTTACTTCAACTGATTGGAACATATCATCGAAATCTGTGATTCCAAGATAGCGTGCTTCAGTTGTAGATTCATTCTGAAGTCTTCTCATTGGTGCTGTAGGCAATTCAATAGTTGCGAAAGCGATTGAAACTTCGAGACATACAATTTTATTTTTGTATTCATCTGCAATAGGATAATCAATTACTGCATTACCGGCTGCATCTGTTGTTACATAAGATACAACCTCTGCAATTTCTTCTGAACCTGTAGAAATTGAAAGATATGGCATAGACCATACTGCTTTGAGTGGTAAATCAGAAACTGCTTTTCCAGATTTGTCTTTTACAGAAAGAGTAATCTGAGTTGTGCTTGTAATGATTTTATCTTTTTCACTGAACTTGTATGTAAGCTCACTGATAGCTGCAGAACAGAGGCTTTCAACCTTTGCTGAATAAAGTTCTGTTCCCTTTTCCTGCATAGTTAAAAGGTTTGTTTCACCGCATTCAGAAAGAATCTGGAGAATCTCAATAGCCTTGCTCATTTTTGTACCGATATTGCCTTTTGCAGCAACAACATTATAGAGCGGTGCAAGTTTAGCACGAAGCTTTGCAGCGTATTGTTTTTCATCTTTTTCAAATTCAGAAACTTTTATTCTGTAAGTTACCGACTGACCATTCTTACTCTGGAAAAATGGTTTGATGTCAGTAAAACGCTCTTTAACTGTGTCTTCAGTAACAGTAATACTATCTGCCTCCGGGTCTGAAAGACGCAGTGTTGAAGTTAAAGCTGTTTCAAGTAAATCTTTTTTTGCTATGGCGCAGGCATCTTCATTTGAACTTGCCTTACCGTAACCATAGTAATAACCAGCTTCTTCTTTTACTAATTCTGACTTTGGTTTTGCAAATGCCTGTGAGGCAAATAATGCAAAGCACATCAAAGTTAAAATCAGCTTCGAAACGCATTTTTCATTTTTTGCGAACATAGAAACTCCTTAATGAATTATTTGTTTTCCTTTTCATTTTAATAATTCATATAATTTAAAC
>JAILKS010000038.1 GCA_024693715.1 Treponema sp.
ACTGCAACTCCTTCTGGAACGTACTTGTTTCCGCCCTCTGGAGCAACCATGATAAAGCAGCTTGAAACTGTTTTAAAGCCAGGTGCAGTCTTGATAACCTGAAGGCCAGGGCGGAGTGTGTTTGCTGTTGAGTGGCATGCACCGCTTACAAAACCGTCAGCATCGCCAGCCTTAAGAATAAGAGCGCCATACATTGTATGGTCCTTAAGAATTGCAGCCTTTGCAGCAGCAACATCTGCATATTCAGGGGCACCAGTTTTCTTGTTGATTTTTCCTTCGCGGGCTTTAAAAAGAAGTTCTGCGTACTTATCTGCATTTGCATCTTTTGCAGGATCTACAATTGTAACTCCGCTCAAGTCTGCGTTGCTTCCGCTTGCCTTAATATCCTCATCGCTTCCAATCAAAATAATTTTTGCGATTCCATCTTTTACAATTTTAGAAGCTGCTTCTACAACACGTTTGTCTTCGCCTTCACAAAGAACAATAGTTTTATTTGCAGCCTTTGCTTTATTAAGCAAATTTTCTACAAAAGTCATATATAACCTCCGCAATAGTATGAATTATTGTGTAGACTTTATAATATATTAAATTTAAAGGTTTCTCAAGAAAAAATAAAGAAACACAAAGGAATTCACAGTGATTGTAAAAAAAAGCTGATAGTAGTATTCTATTGAAGAGGTATATTATGAATTTTGTTGAAGATTTACTTAAAAAAGCAAAAGCTGCAAATAAGACAATCGTTCTTTGCGAAGGTGAAGACAAACGAGTTGTAGAAGCAGCTTCAAAAATTGTAAAAGATGGAATCGCAAAAATTATTTTGATTGGAAGCGATGAAGATATTAAAGCAAGCGGAAGCAATGCAGATTTAAGTGGAGTTACAATCATTGACCCTGCAAAGGATGCAAATGCCGATAAATATGCAGAACTTCTTTTTAAGGCTCGTGAAGGAAAAATCAATAAAAAAACTGGTGCACCTGAATACGCTGATGTTGCAGCTGCTAAAGCCGCAATTCTCAAAGATCACACCATGTACGGTGCATTAATTCTCAAAGCTGGTGATGCAGACGGATTTGTTTCTGGTGCCTGCCATTCAACTGCAAACACTTTACGCCCAGGACTTCAGGTAATTAAAACCGCTCCTGGCTTTAAGACAGTTTCAAGCTGCTTTATCATGGTTGCTCCAGAAGGTGGAAATAAATACGTTCCAGAAGGAGTTGCTGTATTTGCTGACTGTGCAATCAATATTGAGCCAAGTGCAGAAGAATTGGCAGATATCGCAGTTGCTTCAGCTGACACAGCAAAGAAGATTGCAGGAATTGAACCTCGCGTAGCAATGCTCTCATTCTCTACAAAAGGCTCTGGAAACGATGCAAAATACTACGACACTGTTACAAAGGTTCAGAAAGCAACAGAGCTTGCAAAAGCAGCTGCTCCTGATTTAGCACTCGACGGAGAATTCCAGTTTGATGCCGCAGTTGCCCCTGAAGTTGGCGAGCTCAAAGCTCCAGGAAGCAAGGTTGCAGGCCATGCAAATACTTTCATCTTCCCTAACATCAACGCAGGTAACATCGGTTACAAAATCTGCCAGCGCATGGGTGGATGGATGGCAATCGGTCCTGTATGCCAGGGCTTTGCAAAACCTCTCAACGACCTTAGCCGCGGTTGCAATGTAGACGACATAGTAGCTACAGTTGCAGTAACTGCTTTACAGGCATAATACGCAGGCATAAAACGCGAGTTTATCAACGTATAACCATTAGACAAAAATGTCTTAATTAAAACTGTCGGAATCACAATTTTCAGATTTCGACAGTTTTTTTTAATTAATTATGCTATACTTAATTCATGAAACAATATATAAAAACTATAACCCTCACTTTAATATTATCAGCCGTAATTATTACAGGATGTGCAACTATGAACGAATCCACAATAATCGAAGATCCACCAATCGGACAGAACCTTGGAAATCCCGAAGAAATAATCACTTTTAATGGAAAAAATTACTCCCAAACTTTCTTCGATGATTTTACCGGCACAAAATTAGACACTAAACGTTGGGAAAGATGTCCTGAATGGCAGCGTCAGGATGCAGGCGGTTATTGGAGAAACTCCTGTTCCTCAGTAAAAGACGGAAACCTCATAATCGAAGCTAAAATAGAAAATGGAACTCCAATCAGTGGTGCAGTCCGCAGCAGGGGAAAGTTTGAACAGACTCGTGGACTTTACAAAATCCGTTTTAAGGCAGAAAAAGCGTCTGGGCTCTGGTATGCCTTCTGGCTGATGAGTGACAAAGTTTCAAATATCGGCAATGGTGCAAAAGATGGTGGCGAAATTGATATCATTGAGATTCTTCCTAACGACCCCTGGATGCCAAAAGACAAAAACACTTACTTAAACTCCGCCGTTCACTGGGATGGTTACGGTAGCGCCCATAAATCCTACGGAAGCCAATATTTTATTGACGATTCTTTCTACAACCAATGGCACGAAATTACTTTTGAATGGACAAAGGATTATTACAAGGCTTATCTTGATGACAGCGAAAAACCTTTCTGGGATTCAACAAAAGAGGGTGCCACAGCCTGGGGAGGAATAGTTCAATCCCGCAATTACATGAAAATTACCGCAGAGTTTGGAAAATGGGGTGGCCCGATTGATGAAAATGCCCTTCCTGCCCGCATGTATGTTGACTGGGTAAAAGTATATAAGGAAGAAGAATAAAAAAGCGGTGCTTGAACCTGTCAAAACACCGCAAAATATTTTTCCTAAAAATCTTCTTATTTCATACTCGCTTTGAACAACTCATACAAATCCCGGTCTACAATCATGCCGTGCATTGTTTCCCAGTGAGTATTTTCGCGCCTGTGTTCAACAATTCCAAAGGCTCCTCTAAAATTCCATAAGGCAAAACCAAATCCGAGCTCATTACAAACTCCAAAAAAGTCCCGGTACCAGGCCAGAGCGGTATCATTCCGAACCTTGTTATAAACGCCGGCTTCACCAATATGAACCTTGCAGCCAGCATCCTTCATTTCTTTCCAGGGTTTATAAAAATCAAGCAGAGCCTGACGATTCCAAATCTTCCCGTTTTCATTTACCCCAGGCCATTTAGGATAATCCCAGGTCATTGAACCGTTCTTTTCGTTCCATTCAGCTTTCCAGTGAGTAAGATGAAATGGCTGATATCCGCGACCGCTCATAACAACATTCAAATCTGCAAGCTCTGGAGCAGCAAGATGTCCACCGCCCAAACCGTCGCAAACAACAGTTCTATCTGGCGAAATCTTCCTTATTTCTCCAGTAACGCGTGCCATTATAGCCTTATGATTTTCGCGGGTAAGTCCATACTGTCCAGGATTTGGTGGCTCATTGAGAAGATCAAAACTCAACTGGTCTTTTGAATAATTCTTGTAACGCTCTGCAAAGGTTTTCCAGAGATTTGTAAAAGCGTCCTGAGCAATTATATCTGTCCAAAGATTATCACGTTCAAACTCATTTCCATTTATGCAGTAACCCGGCCCACGGTGAACATTAAGAGAACAGTGCATTCCCCTACTTACGATGGCAGCAATACATTTATCCAAAACCTTGAGCATTTCTTCATCATATTTATCATATTCAAAATTATGAATAAAGAAGCGGTAGTCTGTAGGCAGGCGGACAAAATTGCAACCCATTTCTGCCATAAAATCCAGTTCATTTTCATCAATTCTAATAAAACGAGGATTTACAAAAGGTTCTTTTCCACCAGCACTAAAAAGCCACAAAACATTAAAACCATACCACATAAAAAAACTCCAGAAAGAAGAATCCAAATCCCAAAAGATTGTTTATCTCAGGATTTTACATAATTCTATCTGGAGCCCCACCGCTTTCATAGTATAAAAAGCGAAATATATTGTATAAAAATAAAGTAATTTTACTTAAATTTTAATTTATTTTAAGTAAAATAATTCTCTCTAAATTCAACATTCACAATTCTTCATTATGCATTCTGCATTCTCAATTGTCCATTCTCAATTGTTAATTGCTCTACACATTAAACTTAAAGAAAAGAACATCCCCGTCCTGCACAACATATTCTTTTCCTTCCTGGCGATATTTACCAGCCGCTTTGATTGCAGCCTCATCTCCATACTGTCGCAAATCATCTATTGTATATGCTTCGGCACGAATAAAGCCTTTTTCAAAATCAGTATGAATTACACCAGCTGCACGAGGAGCTTTATCGCCGGCATGAATTGTCCAGGCACGACACTCATCAGGACCGCCGGTAAAGAAAGTACGCAAGCCCATAAGGTGATAAGTTTTTCTAGCCAAAACTGCAAGTCCGCTTTCTGTAAGTCCAACGCTTTCCATAAACTCTTTTTTATCTTCAGGATTATCAATATCAGCCAGATCAGCTTCAAACTTACCGCAGATTACAACTACTTCTGATTTTTCTTCTTCTGCATATTTTTTTACAATTTCGACATATTTATTTGTGCCTTCAGCGATTGTATCTTCATCAACATTGGCAACATAAATTGTAGGTTTCATTGTAAGAAGGAACATATCATAAACTGCCAGCTTTTCATCATCAGTTAAGTCAGCCATTCGAGCGCATTTTCCATCTTCCAGAAGCGGCTTGATTTTTGCAACTGCTGTAGTCCAGGCTGCGTATTTCTTTTCTTCTTCTTTTCCAAGTGAACGGATTGCGCGTGTAACTTTATCCTGTCTTGTTTCGATTGTATTCAAATCTGCCTGAGCCAGCTCATAATTGATTGTAAGAATATCGCTTTCCGGATCAATTGGAGCTGCTTCATTTGCGTTATCGCGTACATGCATAATATCAGGATTATCAAAACAGCGGACAACATGAGCAATTACCGTACATTCACGGATATTTGCCAAAAACTTGTTTCCAAGACCTTCACCCTTACTTGCACCTTTAATAAGACCAGCGATATCAACAAACTTTACGTTTGCTGGAGTCTTCTTTTTAGGATTATGCTTGCTGGCTAAAAAATCCAGTCTTTCATCTGGTAAATCAACAATTCCAATATTAGGATCAATTGTACAAAAAGGAAAGTTTTCTGCCGAAGCAGGAGCGGCTGTCAAAGCTGAAAAAATAGTAGACTTTCCAACATTAGGGAGTCCAACGATTCCACATTCAAGTGCCATATATATCCTCCAAAAGAATGCACGATAATACAAAAAATTACAGTTACCAATATACTTTTTTTGAACAAAATAAACAACATCAATGAACAACATCAAAAAATACTGTTTTTTTTACATTTGTATGATATAATACGTAGTTATGATAAATATAATTTTTATAGGTTTATCCTTTTTACTGTCATTAATCTCAATGCCTATAATCATAGCGGTATGTAAAAAGTTTAACCTCTATGACTATCACGACAAGAGAAAAATCCATTCTGGAAATATCCCACGTTTAGGCGGTATCGGAATATTCGGTTCTTTTGTAATCAGCACTTTTGTATTTTTGGCACTGAACAAAAATGTCAGCATAAAAGACAATCTGCCGATTATGATTGCCTGCTTCATTATTTTTCTTTTTGCTGTCCTCGATGATATTTTTACCTTCCCTGCTTTTCTTAAACTCGTAGTTCAGCTGGCAGCTTCGGCAATTGTTACCTTCAATGGCTTCAGATTCAATCAGATTTTTGCCTGGCACATTCCAGCTGCCTTATCGCATATTATAACCTTCTGCTGGATTGTAGGACTTATTAACGCTTATAACCTTATTGACGGACTGGACGGATTGTGCGGTTCTCTTTCTATTACTGCAATCATTACAATTGGAGTACTCTATACTTTCTCAAACAATCAGGAAGCTTTTATCTGCTTTATTCTGGCCGCTTCAATTCTTGGATTTTTATGCTTTAACTGGCCGCCTGCAAAAATCTTTATGGGAGACTGCGGAAGTCAGTTCCTGGGATTTATGATTGCAATTCTTCCGTTCTATACATCGGGTGACTATTTTGAATACAACAAGTTCCTGATCATGATTGTTCTTACGGCATTCCCGCTGTTTGATACAATTGCTGCAATCTGGAGACGACTCAGAGACCACAAACCGATTATGTCACCGGATAAAGCCCATCTTCATCATAAATTGCTGAACATGGGTTTTTCTTCCAGAAGTGCACTTTACCTTATTTTCTCGCTGCAGATAATTCTCTGTCTGTCGGTAACTCTTGCTTACTTTATGGGAACATTTAAAGGATTTTCTGTATTAGCCCTGGCAACAATCTTTATGGTTTGGATTTTTGCAATCATCCATTATACAAACCGTGGAATTAATCGTCTGCACAGGGGATATCTTCAACAGCAACCAGAGGAACCCCAGTCTGAAGAAAATCAGAATCAATAATTTGACCGGCAGTTACAGGCGCTTGGATTACCAGACGCCTTACATACTGCATAGCATCTAATAACAAGTCTTTTGGGATTTCGCCCTTTGTTTTTGCAGAAACAAGAGGGCGTTTTCCATTTTTAACGCATACAGTACAAGTTAGAGTTCGCATAGGAAGGGTGAGTTCTTTTTTTGCATATTCTTCACCCCGTTTGCAGGCATTCCCCGTTACCAGAATCTGCACTTCTTCTGTATCCAGCTTTTTTACACTGGCTTCCAGCTGACAGCCCATTGGACAGATAATACAGGTAAGATTCTTTGTATATTCTTTTAATTCTTTATTTTCCATAAATCAGTCTATAGCCTCCTCTGGTATTTCAATTGATACAGTTATTGGCTGAGGTGATTTAAGCAGTTTTTCAAGTGCAGCCTTTTTTAATTCAATAATCTGCATTTCGCCAGGACGAACAATTCTCTTTTTATTATGTGCAAGCTGTTCCGTTCCAGAATAGACGCAGGTATTTACAGAACGGTAAATATCCGTTGAACGATACATCAAACGGATGCTTTCATCAGAATCAGCCGAGCCTTCCAGAAGCGCTTTTGAAAGTTCAAGTCTTTGCGGAACTGTATAGCGAACTCTGTTTCCCGGATAAACCTGTACGATAACCGAATCTTCCTTTTTGTCCTCAGCTTTTTCTTTTGCTTTATGGACATAATCTGCAGCGGCTTTTCCTGCAAGAAAAGATTCTTCGGTAACAAAATCAACTAAATCATGAACATGCACACTGTTCCCGCAGGCAAAGATTCCCGGTATTGAAGTTTGCATATTCTGATTTACAGAAGGACCACTTGTTATACTGTCTATGGAAACTCCGGCCGCAATACTTACTTCGTTTTCAGGAATTAAACCTACACTAAGTAAAAGAGTATCACATTCTATATATTCTTCTGTTCCGGCAATTGGCTTTCGGTGCTCATCAACCTTTGCAATTGTTACCCCACTAACCCTTTCGTTTCCGTGAATCTGAACAATCGTCGTAGAAAGCTTGAGAGGAATATTAAAGTTTTCCAAACACTGGGTCATATTTCGGGCAAGTCCAGCTGAATAATTCATGATTTCGCAGACAAGCTTTACATCCGCACCTTCCAGCGTAAGTCTTCTTGCCATTATAAGACCAATATCTCCGCTTCCTAAAATTACAACTTTTTTTCCAGGCAAATATCCGTCTATATTTACAAAACGCTGGGCACTTCCAGCAGTAAAGATTCCCGCCGGTCTGGTTCCCGGAATTACAAGAGCGCCACGAGTTCTTTCACGGCAGCCCATTGATAAAATTACAGTTTTAGTCTGTAAGCACATAAGCCCATCTTTAGAGTTTATGGCAAGAACCTCATGAAAGCCTCCATTCTCAGCAGCACGATGAACTTCCAGAACCATTGTATTTACTTTATTTTCGATTTGTAAATCTTCAACTTGCTTTACGAATCTTCCTGCATATTCTGGGCCTGTCAATTCTTCGCCAAAATAATGAAGTCCAAAGCCATTGTGAATGCACTGCAAAAGAATACCACCAAGCCTGTTGTCGCGTTCAAGAATTAAAACTTTATCTGCTCCCTTTTCTTTAGCGGCAATTGCAGCGGCAAGACCGGCAGGACCACCACCCACAATAATTGAATCATAAATATTCTTGCTCATGCCTTTGCTCATTTTGCCACCTCCGAAATATCAGGACGGGTTTTGGCTTCCAGAATGTATGAAGTTCCGCCTTTTTTAGTTACGTTTATCATTGGAATATTAAGTTCCCGGCTTATGATTTCTGTTACCCTTGGACTACAGAAGCCAGACTGACATCTTCCCATGCCTGCCCTTGTACGTCTTTTTACACCGTCCAAATCAACTGCACCAATAGGACTGTGAATGGAGGCAACAATTTCACCTTCAGTAATCATTTCGCAACGGCAGATAATCTGTCCATAACGGGAATCTTTTTTAATCAGCTCTGTTTTTTCTTGCAAAGAAGCATTCTTAAAAGAAGAGATTCCCTTACGTTCTTCTATAAAACCTTTATTCTTTTCAACTTTTAGGCCGGCCTTAACCAGCAGCTCAACAACCGCTTCACCAATTGCAGGTGCAGAAGTAAGTCCTGGCGAACAGATTCCTCCGACATTTATAAAGCCAGGGACATTTTTATCTTCTTCAATAATAAAATCATTTATTGGACTTCCGTCCATTTCTACCGCAATTGCACGGATTCCTGCAAAAGAATTGATTATATTTCTTGTAGGGATTTCAGCAACAGAACGTCTTGCCGCATTCAATATTTCCGCCTGATAAGAAGAAGTAGTTCCCGTATAACCTTCATTTTCTCTGGAAAGGTCTTCTGCACTAGGTCCAATTAAAATATTACCGTCAACGGTTTTAGTTACAAGAACGCCTTTTCCATATACGCCAGGTGTCTGAAAAAGCACATGATTCACCAGACCCGAACACTTATTATCTAAAAGACAATATTCACCCTTACGCTGTATGATTTTATAAGCCCTTGCTCCCGCCATCATACTGATTTTATCTGCAAACAAGCCGGCAGCATTAACAAGGTATTTTGCCTTCAATTCACCGGCTGTAGTAGAAATAACAAATCCATCTTGATTATTATTTATTGCATGAACTGCTGTATTTCTTAAAAAAGTTGCGCCGTTTATAACTGCACTTTCTGCAATTGCCCAGCTTGCTTCATAAGGAGAAATTATAGCTGCACTTGGAGCATACAAGGCGGCAATTACATTTTCGTTCAGATTTGGCTCCATTTCAAAAAGCTCGTCCTTCTGAACAATTTTCAATCCTTTGAC
Organism: Treponema sp.; assembly: GCA_024693715.1. Classification (GTDB taxonomy): domain Bacteria; phylum Spirochaetota; class Spirochaetia; order Treponematales; family Treponemataceae; genus Treponema_D. The sequence continues at coordinate 9,221 of JAILKS010000038.1, forward strand.
ACCATTCTTTTTTCCGCGTTCATAAAGACTTTTTATTTTTTCAAGTCCAGACTCATCAAAAGCCAGCACCAGAGAACCAATTTTTTGATAACTGAAATTAAGCTTTTTTGATAAATCTTCAAATATCTCTGAACCGCGAATATTATATTTTGCCATCAAGGTTCCAGGCACAGGATCATAACCTGCATGAACAATTCCACTGTTAGCCTTACTGCTTCCACAGCAGACATCATCTTCCTTGTCCAAAAAACAAACCCTGGCAGTAGTTTTAGATAATTCGCGTGCAACGGAAGCGCCTGTAATTCCAGCACCAATGATTATAACATCATATTCATATTTGCTCATAAAATAAGTATAGCACGGGTTTTGACTAAACACACAAAAAAAATCCTCTATCCTCTGGTAAAACGTTTTACTAAATCGGAATAATGTTTTATACTCTATATATGAAATTAAATCTCTTAATAGTAGGTGTGTTATTAATTATGGGAACAACATTATCATCATCCTGCGCTTCTAATGCAGGAAGACAAAGTCCAACAGAAAATACAGTTTTCAAATATTCACAGGTACAGAAAAAGCTTGCTCAGAATGTAATCAAGCTTGCAGAAAACAATCCGATTATTGCCCACAAATTTACAGCTGATCCTGCTGTTCTTGTTTATAATGATACAGTTTATATTTATGGAACAAATGACCAGCAGCAGGTAGAAGTTTCTCAGGGGGAAGAAGATAATTCTTATAACAGTATAAATACCCTGAATGTATTCAGTTCAAAAGATTTAGTTAACTGGACTGACTGTGGTGAAATTGCAGTGGCTGGCTCAAAAGGTGCTGCAAAATGGGCAAAAAACTCCTGGGCTCCGGCTATTGCCACAAAAAAAATTGGCGAAAAAGATAAGTTCTTTTTATATTTTGCTGACAGTGCAAACGGAATTGGAGTTTTGACTGCCGACTCACCTACAGGCCCCTTCACAGATCCACTTGGAAAAGCCCTTATAAGCCGCTCAAGTCCAAACATAAAAGGGGTTCACTGGCTTTTTGACCCGGCTGTTTTTGTAAATGATGATGGTACAGGCTACATTTATTTTGGCGGTGGAGTTCAGAATGATGTTGAACATCCAAAATCTGCGCGTTGTGCAAAACTTGGTGCAGATATGATAAGTTTAGACTCTGTTCCAGCAGAAATTGATGCTCCTTTCCTTTTTGAAGATTCTGGAATAAATAAAGTTGGAAATAAATATTATTATTCTTACTGCTCAAACTGGGCAGACCGTAAGGATATTAAAGCTGATGTTATCCCGGGAATTGCTTCAATCTGCTACATGAGTTCTGACAATCCATTGGGCCCATTCACTTATGAAGGTGAAGTTTTATTAAATCCAGGAAAATATTTTGGTCCATGGGGAAACAATCATCACTGGATTTTTAATTTAAAAGGAAAATGGTACATTGCCTACCACACACAGACTACAGAAAAGAAAATCGGTCTAACAAAGGGCGGTTACAGAAATGTATTTATAAATGAGTTTGCCGTAAATGATGACGGAAGCTGGAAATTACAGGATACAACTACAATTTCCCGGCTTGGAGTTGAACAGCTGGCTGACTTTAATCCTTATACAAAAATCCCGGCTGCAACTTTGCAAAGCTCAAAAGATTTGGTTATTTCAAGTGATAAAGTTTTCCCTATAAATGACAAGGCCTTCTTAAAGCTTTGCAATGTAGATTTTTCTAAGGGAGCTGATTCAATCAAAATCCAGACAGCAGAAGGAAGCCGTGATGGAACCTTAAGCCTTTATCTTGACAGCAATACTTCTGGCGTTTTGCTTGGTCAGCTTGATATAAAAGGAAGCGGAGCTTTTGAAGCTGAATTGAATTATCCGACTGATGACAATAAAACAAGCCACAATCTTTATCTTGTTTTCACCGGTGAATGGGCTTTGGAAAGCTGGGAAATAAGTGCGAAGAAATAACTTAATTATTGACAGATTTTTCAATAAATAGTAAATTCGTAGAACACGTCTGGAAAGATGTCCGAGTGGTTTAAGGTACACGCTTGGAAGGCGTGCATACCAGAAATGGTATCCGGGGTTCGAATCCCCGTCTTTCCGATATGGGTCAGATGCCCTTCAAGTGTCTGCCGCAAAACCCCGTCAGAGGAGGAATCCAGCAGCGGTATGCGGTCAGAGCTGTGCTTGGGATTATCTGGCCCTTTTTTTATGATTTTTTAAGTATTTTAACCTAATTTCCACACTGACATTAAAGTAAAACTTTGTTATACTTTTTTTATGAATGTTTTATTTAATGGCAATTGGCAGTTTGCCGAACTTCCTTTAGATTCAAGTACAATGTATAAGGACAATAAACCTGTCTTTTTTAATCCTGTAGATTTTTATGAGCAGGCAGAAAATCAGAATTATAAGCCTGTAAAGCTTCCTCATGACTGGATGATTTGCCACGTAAAAGATTTATACAAAAACAGTGTGGGCTTTTATAAAAAACTGTTCCGCCTTAGCGAAGATGAAATCACAAACCGCCGCACAGCAATCCGTTTTGAAGGTATTTATATGAACAGTGCAGTCTGGGTAAACGGAAAGCTTGCAGGAGAATGGAAATACGGATACTCAACCTTTGAGTATGATATTTCAAAGCTTGTAAAAGCCGGTGACAACATTATTGAAGTTATTGCCGTCTATCAGAACTGCAATACGAGATGGTATTCCGGGGCTGGTATTTTCCGTGATGTAACTTTTATAAACACGCCTGCTGTCTTTCTGCCTCTTGATGGAACTTATATCGTAACCACAGCCGAAAATCAAAACGGACAAGGCAAATGGAAGTTTAAAATCACGACAGAGATAGCAGAATTAAGAGAATTGGAAGGGGCAACCACAGAAATAAAATCAGAAACAGCAGTTGTAAAAACCACGCTTTTTGATAAAGCTGGAAAGCCTGTGCAATTGCGTGAGGTCTCAACCACAGCACCCGCTCTTCTTTCAAAAGAAGAAAGCGAGGATTTACAGAAAAACGTGCCTTCCCTAGCTGGCTGCAAACTTTCAAGAAGCAGTCAGACTTTTGAAATTGAAAATCCACAGCTCTGGGATATTGAAAATCCTTACTGCTACACAGCAAAAACCCAGCTTTTTGCTCAGGATGGAAGTGTGCTTGATGAAATTGTCCAGAACTGCGGATTTAAAACCTCAGTTTTTGATAAGGACAAGGGCTATTTCTTAAATGGAAGGCATATAAAAATCTACGGAGCCTGCCAGCATCACGACCAGGGGGCACTAGGTTCGGCTTTCGACAAAAATGCTTTATTCCGTCAGTTTGCAAAACTCAAGGAAATGGGAGTAAATGCAGTTCGCTGTTCACACAATCCACCACCAAAGGCCTGGATGGATTTGGCAGACGAAATGGGACTTTTAATTGATGACGAAGCCTTTGACATGTGGGAAAAACCAAAAACTCCTTTTGATTACGGTAATTATTTTAATGACTGGTATAAAAAAGACCTGGCTTCCTGGGTTAGAAAAGACCGTAATCATCCCTGCCTTTTAATGTGGTCAATTGGTAACGAGATTTACGATACCCACATGGGAAATGGTCTGCAAATTACAAAGAATCTTTATGCCGAAGTATTAAAACATGACCCGGAAAAGGTTGCACCAATCACAATTGCTTCAAATTACATGATGACAGATGGAGCTCAGGCTTGCGCTGCTGAAATTGATACAGTCGGCTACAACTATCTAGAAAGACTTTACGATGAACATCACACAAAATATCCTGAATGGAAAATCTATGGTTCCGAAACAGGTTCTACCGTACAGAGCCGGGGAATATATCACTTCCCAGAAAGTCTCAAGCTGGTTACCTTTAGTGACGGTCAGTGTTCTGCGCTTGGAAACTGTTCTACAACCTGGGGAGCGGCAAATACTCAGACTGTAATTTCCAACGACCGCGACTGTGACTTTAGTGCAGGTCAGTTTATCTGGACGGGTTGGGATTACATTGGAGAACCAACTCCTTATCACACAAAAAACTCTTATTTTGGTCAGATTGATACAGCGGGCTTCCCAAAAGACACCTTCTATCTTTACAAATCTGAATGGGCTTATAAAAAGGCTGAGCCTTTCGTTCATATTCTGCCCTATTGGGATTGGAATGAAGGTCAGCTGATTGATGTAAAAGCCTACACAAATGCAGAAAGCGTAGAACTTTTCTTTAATGGAAAATCCCTTGGTAAGCAGGACATAAATCATAAAGATGGAAAAGAACCATTTGGACGCTGGCAGCTTCCTTATTCAAAAGGAGAATTAAAGGCAATCGGCTATGATGAAAATGGAAAGGAAATTGCAAGCGAAATCAAAGGCTCTTTTGAAGATCCTGCAAAAATCATTCTTGAACCGGAAAAATATGATACAGGTGATTTGTTCTTTATTGATATAATGACTGCTGATAAAAATGGCACTCTGGTAGAAAATGCCCGAAACTATATTACTCTCAATGTAACTGGAGATGCAGAACTTGTCGGTATGGATAACGGAGATTCAACTGATTATGAAGAATATGTTTCTGAAAACGGAATAAGCCATACAAGAAAGCTTTTTGCAAACCGACTCCTTGCAGTTATCAGGGCAAAAAAGCCGGCAAGAAATCTAAAACCTGTTTTTGTAGTTACAGCGGCCAGCAAGGATTTACCTAATACTTCCATTAAATACGATGGCGAAAATTGGAAAGCCGTGGCACCTTATAATGCCATTCACCCGGTTGAAGATTTTGTACCTGTAAGAAAGATTGAGCTAAGTTTTGAAGATGCTAGCAATTGCTCTAGTGGCGGCGTTCTTCTTAATAAAGAAAAATCTGAAATCACGCTTACTGCAAAAGTGCTTCCACAAAACGCGACTGTCAAAGAAATAAGCTGGAATCCGGTTTTAAAAGAATGTGTTTCCAGTGATTACATTGAAGTTTCTAAAACAGTTGAAATTGAGCCAGGCATTTACTCTGCTAAAATAAAGGCAGCCTGTGACGGCGAATGTATTTTGCGCTGTATTGCCAAAAATAATAGTCAGCTTGATGAAGTAATAAGCGATTTAGGATTTACAGTTGAAGGAATTGGAAATCCAAAATTAAATCCTTATAAATTGATAGAAGCCTGCCGTTTTACCGACTGGGATAAATCACACCTAAAGCCTACGGTAAGTCTTGAAAGCGGTATTTCCAACAGATTTGCAGGACCAACCTGGATTAGTTTTGATAAGGTTGATTTTGGCAAGGATGGTGCAGATTCTATTCATATTCCAATTTTCAGTTTTAATACTGAGCTTCCTGTAGAAGTTTGGGATGGAAAGCCGGCAGAAGGAACAACACGAGAAAGTGGCGGAATTGAAGCAGAAGGGGCTGAATGTCTTGGTAAGTTTACCTATAAACATGAATCCGTTTACAATACTTTTAATGAAAATGTGTTTACCTTGAATAGAAGATTGTTCGGCGTTCATACAATCACAATCGTTCTTCCAACAGAGCATGAGTTCCTGGGATTTTATTTTGACAAAACTTCTAAGGCTTTTGCAAAACTTCGTGCCCTTGATGCAGATACGATTGTTGGCGATACCTTTACAAAAACTAAAGATGCAGTTGAAGGAATTGGTAACAACGTTAATCTTGATTTTTCAAATATGGATTTTGGTTTGGAAGGAGCAAAATCAATCACAATCTGTGGAAAATCAAATACAGAGAATAATTCCATAAATCTCAAGTTCTTTGCCAAAGACGAAAATGCGGCAGAAAAATCTTCTACCCAAGTAATTGAGTTTGCCCATACCGAGGATTATGAAGAAAAAACTTTTGAAATCAGCAAAATTACGGGAAATCAGCAGGTAAGCTTTGTATTCCTGCCGGGATGTAATTTTGATTTCAAATGGTTTAGATTCAATTAATAATTCATTTGTATTATCATGGAATAAATATCATGGAATAAACTGCTGCTGATAATTGCCGCAAAATGAGGTATAAAATGAACGAACTTGTATTTAAACAATGGCATGATGAAGATTTTACATTTCACAAAGAAATGAAAATAGATTTTTCCCAGTGTACGCCAGACAGAATAATGACCTGGGCAGAAATATTACGTTTTACATCTGATAATGCTGGAGAAGATTTTGCCCGCCGTGGAATGCCCTGGGATTTTCTTCAGGAAAAAGGAGTCGCTTTTATTGTTTCCCGAGTTTCTTTTCATGTTGAAAAAATGCCGCTTTATGAGCAGACAATTCGCCTGAATACCTGGGAATCTGCCCCACAAGGACCTTTTGCAACCCGTAATTTTGAACTTGTAGATGCTAACAACGGAAGTCTTTTAATTAAGGCTCAAACCCAATGGGTAGTTTTCGACATTAATAATCACAGAATCCTTCCGGCAAAGGCCTTTACTTTAAGACCTTGCCCAACGATTGTAACTGATTTTGACGCTATTAAACCTGGAAAAATTGTACTCCCTGATGATATGGAAACCATTGCAAAACACACAGTAAAATATTCAGAACTGGATGCAAACGGACATACCAACAATTCAAAATACATCAACTTTGTAATTGATAATCTGCCGGCAGACTTCCAGAAAAAACAGATAAAAGATTTGCGCATCAATTATTCCCGCGAAGCACACCTCGGCGAAGAAATGGAAATTAAAGCCAAATACAATGAAGCAGAAAACAAATATTCTGTGCAGGGCGTCATAGGCAATGTTTCCAGCTTTGAAGTTGAGTTGTATTATTAGGAAAGGATTGTAGAAGAAAAGTCGGCAATAACGCCCCAGCACCATTCCGCTACATTTCCCATCATGTATTCGTAACCACTGTAGAGGCAATGTTTTTCATATTCGTTCTGAATTACTTCGTGGATTTACATCGCTGGCAGATTTTCTGGCACGGGTCAGAGCCATGAGGTTCTTTGATGATGAGTTTATGTCAGCCGCATTCAGTGATGACATAAAAATGACGCAATTTTTAATCCGCATTCTTCTGAACAGAAATGATTTGACTGTAACAAAATCAATGTCGCAGGTCCAGAAAACAAATCTGTTCGGTAAATCCGTAAAGCTTGATGTCGTTGCAGAAGATATCTTTAAGACAGAATACAACATCGAGATTCAAAGAGTCGGGGCTGGAGCCGGGGCAAGAAGAATCCGATACCATCAGGCTATGTTAGACAACCACACCTTAAAGAAAGGCGGTTCATATAAGGATTTACCGAATCTTTATATCATTTTCATTCTTGAGCATGATATTTTTGAAAAAGGTGCTCCTGTTTACAGGGTAAAAAAGCTACTTGATATTACTGACAGTGAAGGAAATAATTTGCCCTTTGATGATGATTGTAATATAATGTACATCAACGGCGAATACAAAGGTGATGATGCACTTGGAAAGCTCATGCATGATTTTTCGACATCAAACGCCGACGAAATGTTTTACGATGAACTTGCAGACAAAATGCGTTTTTTAAAACAAGATGAAGAAGGTGTAAGAATGGCAAGTAAGATAGTTGAAGAATATGGTGACATACGTGCCGCGGAGGCATTAAAACAAGGGATACAGCAAGGCGAACAGCAAAAAGCTATTGAAGATGCTATCGAGTTTCTAAAAGAAAAAATTGCGCCCGAAATTATTGCAAAATGTGTAAAACTTCCGATTGAAAAGGTACTGGAGCTGCAGAAAAAGCTTTAAAACAGTAAAACAAATATAGAGCATTACTCTGATTTCTTGTCATTTCGACAGACTCAATGACTGCATGCTCTAAACTTATTAGTCACCTACTTTACGTTTGGAATTGCCGGTCGCTGGCTGCTTCCTTGCTATTCCAAACGTTTTTTTGACATCCCCGACGTTTTTGTGGGATCAAGTGATTTAGATTATTTGATTAATCTGCATTGCGGACTACGCGGAAACCGACACATTGATAGCGTTCGTATGGATAATCATCATTAGGAGAGGCATCAGTTCGAGTTGCAACAGCAAATTCATTATAAACATCATCTTTAAAATTTCCACCACGTAATATACGAACAGAACCTGATGTCGGTCCAGTAGTAACAGTATCGGCATCTATTTCCCCATACCAATCCCAGCACCATTCACTAACATTACCAGACATATCATAAAGCTCAAGTGTATTTGCTGTTTTCGTCATCACTTCATGTACTTGATAATGGCCATCAGTAAAACTATTATTTGGATTCCACGCAACATCATCAATGTTATTGCTTCCACTATATGTATAACTATCCCAGTTGTTACCACCACGTGCAACATATTCCCATTCTGCTTCTGTTGGTAAACGATATCCGTTTGCAGTTGTATCAAAAGAAACAGCATTCCAGTCATCATTTGAATCATCAGGGCCACAATATTTTGTTCCACCAGATTCTGCTGTACTGCTGACAATATCAGGCCATTTACTCGGGTCTGTTTCATTTCCTATACTGTAAACTGGAGAATAGTTTTCTGCCATAGAACGCAAATTGCAGTATACAATAGCATCATACCAATTTATATAATATGCAGGATAATATTCTCCATTTCCATAATCAAAATCTTTGGATATACAATATTTATCATACTCGCCTTGAGTTACTTCATGATTACAAACATACAGATTTGGTATAGTAACCGTTCTTCCGCTTATAAATACACTAGACTCTGGAGTGAGTGTATTTGTATCATCAAAGGTAAAGGTTCCACCTTGAACATTTACAAAATGTGAAGAAAAATAAATAACATTAACTTTTACAAACGCAGTTGCACTATACATTCCATTTGTAACTTCAATTTCGAAAGTACCTAATACTGTTGGTGTAAATGTATATTCATTAGCATCACTATTCTGTTTAAGTTCATTATCTACAGACCATGCATAATCTCCACTTCCACCGTTTACAGCAAATACAATCTTACCATCTTGCTTTTCATAAGTGAGTTCCAAATCAGACTGTTCAATTGTAATTACAACTGCGTCATCCCACTTTGCATAATAAGATTTATCACCTGTACTTCCTTTTGGAATTGTTGTAACTTTATCTCCTGAAAAATCAGGTTTTGTATACCAGCCGAAGAACGCATAACCAGATTTTACAGGAGTTGGAAGAGAAATATCAGAACATAATCTTGTGTATTTAGTCTGGAATCTATCTGATATATTTTCATCACCATCATAATAAGTAATTGAATATACTTTGTTCAAACTCGTTACGCTACGCGTTGCGCGACTTGTCTGACCGCCACTTATTATTACAGTTTCACGCCATGTATTTATCGGGATTGTCTTTTCTGAATCTGCATAAAGGCGGATTTTCGCAATGTAAATACCAGCCCAAGGGGCTACACCTGCATCAAACAAATATCTATATTGCTCATCGTAATCATAAGAACCACCATTACGATTCCAATTAGATGTGAGATCCTGTTCTCCACTGAAAACACCATAATTGTTTACATCTAGTGCAGTTTCCTCTCTTGTAGTTGGATTATAAACAACAAGTTCTCCAGTAACTGCAATCACTTCATCTCTGTTAGAAGCTTTACTAAAATCAAATGTCAATTCTATATTTCCATTCCCTGTCGAAGCCTCTGCATCCCATTTCAATTCAAACTCAAGACTGTTATCACCACTAACTATGGTAACGTTATCTTTTGTGCCCTTCAAAATCGTTCCCTCAGAACTTGCTGTAAGAGTCAGATTCCAAAGTCCTTCTTCAATAGGAATAGGTTTTTCCATAAGAGCTGCATAATCATCAAAAGAAGCAATTGACGTTTCCGTTGTCTCTCCATTCTTTATTCCTGTTAACACGAATACAAAATCCTTTATAGATTCCAGCGTAAACTCCGGCTTAATGGTTCTTGTAGAAGAATCAATCTGTGCTCCTGTAATGTGCAGATATGCAATTTCCGATTCCTGACTTACCTGCACCGGAACAGCAGCATCAGGTTCGCCAATTTGATTTTTTCTGCTCTCCAGATTACAGCTTGTGAAAAATCCTGAAATCAGGAATAAGCTGCCGATAACTAAAATCAATAAGTTTTTTGCTTTCATTTTTTTTCTCCTGTAAAAAGCATTATTGTATTGTTATAAAAGCCGCTGCACTGTTCTGACCGCACACTACTTCAAGTTCATAAGTTCCCGAGCGCAACCCTTTTGTTTCCAAAATAAATGTTTTTGTATTTTGAGTTTGCATTTCTCCATCCAAAAACCAAACCACATCATCAGCTTTTTCTACGCCATCAACTGTAAAAATAAGCTTTGATTCATCCTGTTTATACGAAAGATTAATATCAGTGATTATTTTGACAGAAACAGAAATAAAGCTGTTTTTATTCAAAAGCAAATTAATGCGATTTATTCCTTCCTGAATTGTCAGTCGTCTTGATTTTCCGTTATAAAACTCTGTCTTTTTTTGCGTTCCATTTTTGTTTTTTTCTATTAAATAAGCACTGGCTGTCACATAAACGACTGTATCAATTGGGATGTCATCAAAAACGATTGTCAATTCCCGTTCCAGAGGCAGAGTACGGTTTTCATTATAATCTCCCTGAACAGAAATGACAGAAATATCAAGATACATATCTTTGATTGAGACGGTATTGTTTTGAGCATAATCTTGGGCAGTATTTAAAATCTGATTTACAATAGAATTATCAATCGTGAATTCAACTCTGGCATTTTGATTTTTAAGAAAGGTACATGCGGAAAACGAAACAGTCACAAAAAGAAAAAGGCTGATCAGAAATGAAGAAAATAAAAGTTTTTTTTGCAATTTCTTTTGTAAAAGCTGCCTGTAAAAACTCCGCTTCATTTAATTATTCTAGCATGAGTTTTTCCAGCTGTCTATTTTGGAAGATTTTTATAACAAATGTTTATTTTTGAAAAAAAAAAGTGAAGTGCCTTTCTAAGATTTAAGCCGCAGTAAAACTGTCGGCTTGAAATTGATTTGGCACGCACGTAAGACGTGTCGTGCCATTAAAAGTTTTAGACTGCAAGCGATAGCTTGTCAGTCTGAAAACGGATTATACCAATCCCTGAGCAACCATTGCATTAGCAACTTTTACAAAACCTGCAATGTTGGCACCGGCAACGTAGTTAACCCAGTTACCTTCTTTTGCACCAAACTTAACAGCTGTGTTGTAAGCATTGTCGTGGATGTTGATCATGATGTTGTGGAGTTTTTCATCAACTTCAGCAGCAGACCAAGAAAGACGTTCTGAGTTCTGGCTCATTTCGAGACCAGATGTAGCTACACCACCAGCGTTAGAAGCTTTTCCTGGAGCGTAAAGGATTTTTGCTGCAAGGAACTTGTTTACAGCATCGATGTTAGAAGGCATGTTTGCACCTTCTGCAACGAGTTTTACGCCGTTATCCAAAAGCTTCTGTGCATCTTCACCAAGAAGTTCGTTCTGTGTAGCACATGGGAATGCGCAGTCACATTTAACTTCCCATACTTTCTTTCCTGCAAAGTATTTTGCAGAAGGGAACTGTTTAGCATATTCAGAGATACGACCACGGCGAACTGTCTTGAGTTCCTTAACCCAGTCAAGTTTTTCCTGAGTAATACCGTCTGCATCGTAGATGTATCCGTCTGAGTCAGAAAGTGTAACAACTTTTGCTCCAAGCTGGATAAGTTTTTCTGCAGCATATTCTGCAACATTTCCAGATCCAGAAACAACACAAGTCTTGCCTTTGAAGTCATCTCCAACTTTCTTGAGCATTTCCTGAGCAAAGTAGATAAGTCCGTATCCAGTAGCTTCTGTACGAATCAAAGAACCACCGAATGTAAGACCTTTACCAGTTAATACTCCAGTATATTCATCACGAATTCTCTTATACTGTCCGAACAAGAATCCGATTTCACGTCCACCAACGTTTTTGTCTCCTGCAGGAACATCTGTATCTGGACCAATGTGACGATAAAGCTCTGTCATGAATGACTGGCAGAAGCGCATAACTTCTTTATCTGATTTTCCATGTGGATCAAAATCAGAACCACCTTTACCACCGCCCATTGGAAGTGTAGTAAGAGAGTTTTTAAGAACCTGTTCAAATCCTAAGAATTTCAATACAGAAAGGTTTACTTCCTTAGAGAAGCGCAAGCCCCCTTTATAAGGTCCGATTGCACTGTTGTACTGAACACGGAAACCACGATTAACATGATATTTACCTTCATCATCCATCCAAGGTACTCTGAACTGGATAACACGTTCAGGTTCAACAAGTCGTTCGAGAATTGCATTTGGTTCAAGTTCCGGCATCTTATCTACAACTGGATCAAGAGTTGTCAAAACTTCTTCAACAGCCTGCAAAAATTCAGGCTCATTAGCGTTCTTTGCACGAACGTCTTCCCACACACGATTTACGTAAGCGTTTTTCATTTATTTACCTCTTATTAATAAATTTCTGTTTAACTAAAAAAAATATATCACAAATAATATTACTATGAAAAGTAGTAATTAAAAAAAACGGGATAGAATATGATATCACTATCAAATTCTACCCCATTGTAGAAAAAACTAACAGGTGTCGTTTTACTTTTATTCGTTTCCTGCAATTAATACGTGTACGCCATTGCACACTTAATGTCCAGCAGGAAACGGGAACAACAAAGTCCCCGTAATTCCAATTCTTTACTGGAAATTATTCCTTTACACCACCAATTGTCATTCCGACTACAAAGTATTTCTGTACGAAAGGATATACAACAAGAATAGGAAGTGTAGCAACAATTGTAATAGAAGATCTGATTGCAACTGGTGTTACCATCGATGAAGAAGCACCTGAAGAAGCAGCAACAGCCATTGCATTGGCATCAGCCGCAGAGTTACTCTGATTCTGACTTGCCTGAAGATATTCCATCAGCTTGTACTGTAAAGAATGTAAATTCTTTTTATTAGAACAATACAAATATGTATCGAACCAGCTGTTCCATGCACCTACGGCTACGAACAAACAAATCATAGCAATTGAAGGAACAATGAGCGGCATAATGATTCTCATAAAGATAGTAAATTCATTTGCACCGTCAATTCGAGCAGATTCAACGAAACTGTCCGGTAAACCATTGATATATGTTCTAACAAGAATAAAGTTGAATACATCAACAAGACAAGGAATGATATATACAGAAAATTTACCCAAAAGATGAAGTTTCTTTATAAGCATATATCCTGGAATCAAACCTGCATTTACATACATAGAAATTACAAGAATTGTTGTAAGAGGCTTTTTAATTACAAACTCTTTTCGGCTCAAAGCATAAGCAAGCATAGATGTACAGAATACGCTTAAAATTGTCTGTATAATAGTACGAGTTACAGAAATAATTCCTGCATGGAAAATCGCATCTGTAATGAAAAGACTCTTATAGTTCTGCCATGTAAATTTTCTTGGCCAGAGCTTAATTCCACCCTTCAATGCATCAAGACCATCATTGAAAGAAATAGCAATTGTGTTCCAGAAAGGATAAACTGTAGCAACTACAACAAATCCAAGAACAATCGCGATTATTATATCGAAAATCAAATTAGAAATTGAAGTTCGGCGTTTTGCAGCAAGATAATTTATTTTCTTTTCCATTATATTAAACGCTCCTCCCCAGCTCTCTTAGCAAACCAGTTTGCAAGTAATAACAAGAAGATATTTACAGCGTTCTTAAAGATTCCGGCAGCAGTTGCCAGTGAGAAGTTGAACAGCTTAAATCCGTACTTCAATACATAAAGATCGACTGTATTTGCAACATCGATATTCAAACCATTTTGTAAGAAGAATGGCATTTCGAAGTTCGCATCAAGAATATGTCCGGCAGACATAATCATCATAATGATAATTGTAGGTTTAATACCCGGCAAAGTAATATGCCAGATTTTCCTAAGACGACCACAACCGTCAATCTGTGCTGCTTCATACAAACAAGGGTCAATAGCTGTCATTGCACCAAGATATACAATTGTATTCCAACCTACTTCCTTCCATACATAAGTCCAACCTATGATATGCCAGAAATATTTAGGTACGGCAAGCCATTGAATCGGCTGTTTAACAATATGAAGACCAGTCAATATGTTATTTAAAATTCCGTCTTCAACGGAAAGAACATTCGCAACTAAACCTGTAACAATAACCCAAGAAAGAAAGTGAGGTAAATAAGATACTGTCTGAACAAATCTCTTAATACCAACATGCCTTACTTCATTGAGGAATACAGCAATTAAAATTGCTGTAATATATCCAAGAGCCGTAGAAATAAGACTCATTGCTACAGTATTTCTTAATGATAAAAGAAATTCTTTTTCTTTAAAAAGTTGAATAAACCATTTAAAACCAACTACTTCCTGTTCATTAAGCTTCAAGTTTGGTTTATATCTCTGAAAAGCCATTGTCCAGCCCCAAAGAGGAACATATCTGAACAAGATGATATAAAGAACAAAAGGAACAGACATTAAAATAAGCATTTTCTGCTTACCTAACAGTTTCCACTTGCTCTTTCTGTTTGTAAGCACAGTCTCTGTCTGTTTTGCAGAAACATTAATTGTTTTTTCATTTTTCATTTAAAAAACACCCGTCAATTAATTTTTTTACGTATCAGAATTACACTGACAATTATTTTTAGTCAAAAAAAAGTCCACAGAATAACCGTGGACTTTTTAGCGGAAGAGCATTTCTGCCCTTCCGTATATTAAGCGACACACAGTGTTTATCACTCAGTGCCAAAACTTAAAACTAGTCCTGGAAACCACCGAATGCTTCTACACGGTTGTCAAGCTGCTGCTGCATGAACTTGTTGTATGTTTCTGTAAGAGGCTTGAGCAAGTCACAGTATTCTTTCCATGTCTTGTCAAAGTCAGCAGGGCTTCCCATGATCAACTTAGGAAGATACTTTCTCTGATGAGTTTCGAATCCTGTCATAGCTACTGCAGCTTCTTCTTCGAATCCACCTTTTTCAGCAGATGGGTTACACTGCCACATTGGGTACCATCCAGCATTCTTTGGAGCGTTAGCATCGATAAGTTCTGCATAAGAACCTACACCGTAAGCTTTCCAAAGTTCGATATCAACAGCTTTCTGTGATAATTCATATTCCCAAGCAAGTTCATCCATAGTTCTTGTGTATCCACTTGGTAAAAGTCCTTCCAATTTTGGAGCTTCTTCTGCCCAAAGTGTAGCACGGTTCTTCTGGATCCAGTTAGGATCTTTCTGCTGCTGGCGCTGTTCTTCTGTTCTTGAAGGACGACCCTGAGCATCTTTCTGCCAGTCTTCACCTTCAAATCCCCAGTAGAGAACTTTCTGGTTTTCTTCTTTAATCATTTCATCCATGAACTGAAGAATTCTTATAGCTTTTTCTTCACCACATTTTGTTGTGAAACCATAACCTCTCTGGAGGTTAGGAAGTGACTGATCACGGTAGTGTGGTTTTATTGTTTCATCGAATACTACAGGAAGTGGACAATATGTTCTTTCATCTTTTCCAGCTGTCCAGAGTGTCTGTTCTGGTTCACCCATGAACTGCCATCCCTGAATGAACATACCAAGTACACGACCCTGTGCAATCTTAGCATAGTACTGATCACGGTTATCTGTGAATGAAGCTGGATCGATTAAACCACGCTGGAAATATCCGTTAGCGAGTTTGAACCATCTGTAAGCGTTTTCATCTGTGAAGTTGTCTGTGTAAACATATTTACCGTTTTCGAGAGTTACGTGTCCGTTACCATCGTTTGGATAACCAGCCAAGAAGTTAGGTGGGTTCCAAAGGTCAAATGCTTCCCAGTCAGCTGTGATGATATTGAATGGAATTGTTGGCATACCATCAATTGTTGGATATTTCTTGTAGTATGCTTCAATAAGATCGAAATATTCATCGATTGTCTTAATCTTTGGATATCCGAATTCTTTAAGAACAGCTTTCTGAATCCACCAAGCATTCTGGTTGTAATATGTATCAGATGGAGCTCCATCAATTACACCATAGTTAGGAAGTGAATAGATGTGTTCTTTTACAATCTTACCATTAGCATCTTTTTCAGAATCCTGATCGATCATTTTCTTCCAAGCTGAAGAATAGTGCTTCATAAGATTTGGAGCATATTTTTCAAGTAAAGGCTTGATATCGATAAGACATCCAGCTCCCTGGAATTTTTCTGAGTCAACTTCAACTAAGTCAGGAAGGTCTCCAGAAGCGATAAGTACACCAATTTTCTGGTCTTTATCACCAACCAAGATATCCCAAGAGAAAGTTACACCGAATTTTTCTTCGATCCACTTGTAAGTCTTGTTATCCTCTGGAGGCTGCTGTCTCTGCTGAATTGTGAAAACAGAAATGTTAAGTGGAGCTTTTTTTCCACCTTTACAGCCAATAAAACTAAATGCCATCAATAATGACATACAAACTAATAATGACTTTTTCATCAAAGTCCTCCTTTTTTTGTTACCTTTTATCATAGGGTAAAACGCTTAATAGCGTTAATTTAGGTTACGACGAGATTTAATAAAAAAATACAACTAAAGTATCTTGTTTTTTATAAAATAGTCTCATTGTCGAGCGATTGATGGCATCTTGTATCGAAAATCATCTTATTTGGAGTTTTTGTGCCGAACAAATCCCACTGCGGCAGTTTATTTTCCTCATAATCAATTCCATTTGGATTGCCATTTTTTATAAAATTACAAAGATAATTACACATCTGTCGTGCAACATCATACTGTACGCCGGTAAAAGGACGCCAGCACTTTGCAAGTGTTTCAAACCAGAACCATAAATCTACAGAATGAAATTTTCCAGGATTATCCCAGCCCGGAATTGGTACATCAAATTCATAATAGTAGTTTTCAGACGGTAATCCTCTTTTTTCAAGAATCTTCTGATATTCCCACACGCCAAGCTTTATAACGCTCAACATCCTGTCAGTATCAGGAATAGGGAACCTGAATTCATCTGTCGTCTGACCGAGCATCATCGGTACAGGTTCAAACGATGATTTTTCAGCACAGTCAAAGAAATCACCCTTTACAAATTTATCATCCTTGAAAGGAAGCCAGTATTGAATTGATTTTTCGAATCCGCCGAAATCAGACCATTTTTGACGTATAAAAGCAGTATCAAGCTTTCTTGCTTCCGAAAGATTTTTTACTCCCATAAAATCAAAAAATTCAATTCCAAGCTTTTCCTGTTCTTCAAGTGTTCTTGTTTTAAACATCTGAAAAAGAGGATTCTTCAAGATTCCGCTATGAACTGCAGCCCTTTTAAAAAGATTATTTTCACGGCCAAAACAAATCTGATGAAGAACGCTTCCACCACCGGCAGACTGACCTCCGATCGTAATATTCTCAGGATCACCGCCGAAAGCAGCAATGTTTTCTTTTACCCATCTCATTGCACACCGCTGATCGAGTAAACCAAAATTACCAGGCTCTTCCGGATTTTCTTTTGTGATTTCCGGATGTGCAATAAAACCGAAAACATTAAGTCTGTAATTCAAAGTAACTACAACAATTCCCCTGCGGGCAATGCGTTCTCCGTCAAATTCCATCTCTGCACTAAAGCCGGTCTGCCAGCCACCGCCATAAATCCATACATAAACCGGCAGTTTTTCGTCAGCCTTTTTAGCAGGTGTCCAGACATTCAAATAAAGACAATCTTCGCTCATCGGCTGGTCAGGATCTACAGACCATTCGCGGCAGTACAAATCATCCGGATTATAATATGGGGTTGGCTGTACGGCGATTGGTGAAAAATCATACGCATTAAGAACACCATCCCATTTATCGGCAGGAACAGGAGCATGAAAGCGCAAATCTCCTACCGGTGGTTTTGCATACGGGATTCCTTTAAATGCAGTAATTCTTGGATCCGCAGCAGCAATTCCCTGAACAACTCCCTGTTTAACAGTTACTTTTCTTAACATAACTTACCTCTGTGAATAATTATAAATCAACATTTATAAAAAAACACAAAAAATTACGCATCTTTTTTATAGAAAAGTCTTATTATTTATTTTACGCTTGCTACTGTCGAAGGAACGATAATTGTTCTGCCCCGCTTCTGATACTGCTTGGGAGTAACCAGCATGTAGTGTTTGAAAATCTTTGAATAATACTGAATATTATTAAATCCGTTTTCGGTTGCAATCTGCGTTATATTTTTATCTGAATAAATCAAATCAATGCATGATTTTTCTATTCTATATTTATTAACGTAATCTGTATAATTTAATCCAGTTGCATTTTTGAACATTCTTATAAAATGACTCTTACTGTACGAGGTAAGCTCAAGTAAATCTTCAAGACTTAAATTTTCACGGTAATGTTCCTTTATATACTGAAGCGCACTTTCAATCACAGAATTAGGAGATATCCTTTTTATAGCGTCAATCTCTGTTGATATTTCAACAAACTGATTTGTCTGAATGATATACGAAATGATTTTGAACAGAACACCTTTTATAAGAAACTGATAGCCGAAATCTGCATTCTTTTGTTTTTCTACTATTGATTCAATCTCTTTTTCAAGCTCATGCGAAAGGTCAAGAAACCGTTTAATCCTCAAATGCTCAAACACCTGACGAGCAGCATCATTTTCATCTCCAAAAACCGAAGAAACAAAACAAATTGCATAATAGTGAAACTGCTCATCCTTTTTTACAGGCTTAACATAATGATTTGCACCCGCCTCCAGAAAAACACTGTCTCCCGCCTTTATCTGATATTCCTTTTCATCTATTCCTATTAAGCATTCGCCCTTTGTTAAATGAAATATTTCGCTTTCTATATGATGATGAGGGGTCGTAAAATAAATGTCCTGAGAAAAAATACCGATGGGAAAATCTGTAGTTCCGTTATAAATTATTTCTTTTTCCATTCATTACCGTTCAAAAACCTTTCGACCGTCGATAAACAGAACATGAACCTTGCCTGTTAACGTTTTTCCTTCAAATGGAGTTGCTTTTCCCTTGCTGCAAAACATCCGTGAATCAACTGTCCATTCTTCATCACAATCAATCAAGGTTAAATCTGCATCGTATCCGGGTTTTAAAAGTCCTTTCTGTAAACCAAGTATTCTGGCCGGATTTGCCGACATCAGTTGCGATAATCTTCCGGGATTAAACTGATTCTGTTTTACAAGAACAGTATTACAGATTCCAAAAGCTGTTTCCAGTCCAGAAAAGCCCGGAGCTCCATTTTCCTTATCTTCCACGGTATGCGGGGCATGATCCGTTGAAATTACATCTACCGTTCCATCGCGCAATGCTTCCAGTAAAGCAATTCTGTCTTCTTCAGATCTTAATGGAGGATTTACAAGCGCCCTGATAAAAGGCTCTTCGGTTCCGCACAAAGCAAGATGATGAGGAGTAACCTCACAAGTAATTTCATACGCAAGATCATTTCGCTGCGGATTAAATTTTCTATTTTCTTCAAAAGAATCATAAGCTTCATCTGCATTGTTTGCCGCATTTTCCTGAAGCTCATCAAAAAGTTCATTCTTCGCATAATGAACTACATTTATGGCATTTTCTGTACTTACATGACAAAGATGAATCCTGCAGCCAGATTCCTTTGCAAGCATTATATTTCTGATTGTCGCAATATCTTCTGCAAGTGCAAGATAACTGTTTGCTTTTTTTAATGCCTCGTCAATTTTGAAAAGCGATGCTTCATCAACATCATCATCTTCATCTAAGGTTCCCCACGCAGAAAGACCGCAGGTTTTCATTATTTCAAGTGCTTCTTTTCTATGAGGACTTGCTGCAATTGCCAGCGTCGGGTCTTCGCAATGACAGCTAACGACAATTCCTTTTTCTGCAGCAATTTTCATTCCTTCAAGCATCACAGAGGAAGAAAGAACATCACGTCCATCCTCCGAAATAACCGGAACATATTTTTTATCAAGGGATTTTAAATGCGATATATCTTCACCGCCGAAATTTTTTGTAATGCTCACAGTCTGGAATAAATGAGTCAGACCTATTTTTGCAGCTGCTTTTTCAATCTGTAAAGCCATATCGATAGATGAAACGACAGGATTCGTATTCGGCATTGCAACTACAGTTCCAAATCCTCCTGCCGCTGCCGCATGAAGACCACTTTCTAAATCCTCTTTCTGAGTCTGTCCCGGATACCTCATATGAACATGCATATCTATGAAGGCTGGAGTAACCGTTAATCCTCTGGCATCATATAAATCTAATTTGCAGTTTTTATCACATCCGTCTTCTTTAAGCACAGATTGAGCTAATGCGGTTGCAGTCTGCGGTGATGTAAAATATCCCTGAAAAACCGCACGAATCTGATTATCCTCAATAAGAAGTGCTCCGGGAGAATCAATTGACTCATCTAAAAGCTGTGCATTGTAAATTAAAACTGCCTTTGTCATCTTTTGTTTACCTGCTAATTAGTTGCTCCCGCAAGATAAAGCGTATCGCAATATTCACAACGATATAAACCTTTAACTCTATCTGCAAGAATAAATGTCGGATTTACATAATGCTCTGTCTGAGTTATGCATCGTGGATTTTTACAGTTGAAAACTCCGCTTACTTTGGAAGGAAGCTCCATTGTAATTTTGCGGACGATTTTTTCATCCTCGATAACATTCACACAGATATTCGGATCAATAAATCCAAGTACAGAGTAATCTATATTTATAATATTATCAATTTTAATTATATCCTTTTTACCAGATTTTTCAGAGTTTACATTTTGAATAAGGCATGAGGTAAAAGGCGCCTTATCTAATCCGAGCCACTGATAAATTTTCCAGCCCGAGCCCGCACGAATATGATCTATTACAAGACCATTTTTAATTGTATTTACATTTAACATCTGTGCCTCCTATAACGAACCGGTAATTTTTGCTATTAATGCCATTCGCGCATACATTCCATATTTTACCTGCTTGAAATATGCGGCTCTCGGATCATCATCAACATCCGGAGTAATTTCATTTACCCTTGGAAGCGGATGAAGAACAATCATATTCTTTTTTGCCATCTTCATCTTTTCTTTATCGAGAATGTAACTGTCCTTTAAGCGGATGTAATCCTGCTCGTTGAAAAATCTTTCCTTCTGAACACGTGTCATATAAAGAATATCAAGCTGATCTATTACCGTATCAAGACTTTCAACAATTTCATATTTTATATTACATGGCTCAAGGATATTCGTAATCAAATAATCAGGAACCGTTAATTCCTTAGGGCTGATAAAAATAAACTTGTTTCCCTTAAAATGTCGTAACGCTTCTGCAAGAGAATGTACTGTCCGTCCGAATTTCAAATCACCGCAGAATCCTACTGTATGATTTTCAAGACTACCGGAAAGCTGTCTTATTGTTACAAGATCTGTAAGCGTCTGTGTCGGATGAAAATGACCGCCATCGCCCGCATTGATTATAGGACACGAAGAGTATTTACTTGCAAGAAAAGCTGCTCCTTCCTTAGGATTCCTCATTGCAATTATATCTGCATAAGATGATACAACTCTGATTGTATCGGCAAGGGTTTCTCCTTTTACCGAAGATGTATTGTCTGCATCTGAAAAACCTTCGACTGAACCGCCTAAACGAAGCATTGCTGCCTCAAACGAAAGACGTGTTCTTGTGCTCGGCTCAAAAAAAAGTGTCGCAAGAATTTTCCCGCGACACACTTCATTAAAAGATTTAGGATCTACAATAATCTGTTCTGCCAGTGAACAAATTTCTTCAATTTCAGAAACCGTTAAATCATCAGGCTGTATTAAATGACGTCCTGCTAACATTGTTTTCTCCCTTTTAAATTTTTTTGAGCATATCATAAAAGTATAATTTAGTGAATAGCACCTTTTTACATAATCCACTATAATTACTTTATGAAACATTCTTTTTTAGATAAGAAAAATACTGTTTTCTTTCTTCTGATTTTCTGCGTTTTTTTAATCTTCATATCATTCCTGCAAAATAAACAGAAAAGAAATCTTGATGAAGCAAAGAAACTTCCCTTCTATAATACAAGCCTTGAAAAAGTTCACGACGGAACATTTACCGGTAAAATAACAACCTCGTTCATGCACGTTCAACTTAGCGTGACTGTACAAAATCATACCATAACTGACATAAAAATCATCGAGAACAAAGGCTCTTACGGTCAAAAAGCAAAGCAGATTGTTCAAAGCATGCTTAAAGAAAATAAAACTGTTGTTCCTTTAATCAAAGGTGATGAAATAGGAAGCCTTGTATTTATAAGCTGTGCCGATAATGCATTACAGAACGGACTGGAAAAATAATGAAAAACCAAAACTATCAGAAACAGCTTGACCTTCTTCTTAAACAGTTTGAAAATCAAACGAGGGCTGTCCCCGTTGTTCAAAAGCCATCACTTCTTCTTCATGCCTGCTGCGGACCATGCTCATCTTATGTTCTTGAATATCTTTGTAATTATTTTAACATCACTGTTTTCTATTATAATCCTAATATTTATCCTGAAGATGAATATAAACGACGCTTAAACGAGCTGAAGAATTTTTATACAAAATTTCCTCCTGTTTTAAACAATCATGTGTGTATTATAGAAGAAAAATACAATCCTGAAGATTTTTACAACGCAATAAACATCAAAAACGAACCGTTTCTTGCAGATGAAAAAGAAAAAGGAGAACGATGCCGCCGCTGTTATGAATTCCGTTTGAAAAAAGCATATGAATACGCGGTAAAAAATAATTTTGATTATTATTGCACGACATTAAGCATAAGTCCTTTTAAAGATGCAGATAAAATCAATACCGAAGGATTAAAAATCGCAGGAAACAGTCAATCTGACGTAAAAACAAAATGGCTTTTATCTAATTTTAAAAAGAAAAACGGATTTAAACGAAGTCTGGAGTTAAGCGAGGAATATAATCTTTACCGCCAGCAATATTGCGGCTGCATTTATTCACTTAAAAACAACAGTGAAAAATAAAAAACCTGTCCGCAAAAACGAACAGGCTTTTCGATTTATTAAATTTTTTTGAAATTATTCTTAAATTATTTTGAAATTATTTTGAACTGTTTTAATCATATCACTTAATATAAAATTGTCCACAAAAAAATTACAGTGATTCTCATTTTTTTTCACTTGCACGCTGTATTTATAAATATTATACTGAACGATATGATTGCAAACACCCCTAAAAAAGCAAGAAGCATTCGAAGCGTAATCAGATATTTGCAGAAATTCAAGAATGCCCTTATCGTTATTTATCTTGATGATAAAACGATTACATCTCCTCTCTATTCTTCTCACATAAAGGATATTGCTCTTTTGCATCAGAGCGGGATTAAAGTTGTAATTATACCGGGTGCTCGCTCCAGAATCGATCAGATTTTAACAGAATCAAACATTCAATGGACATATAACGAAAACATAAGGATTACTTCTTCAGATGCAATGCCTTTAATTAAAATGGCAGCATTTGATGTTTCAAATACAATCATGACAAGCCTCGCCGCTCATAATATTACGGCAATAATCGGAAACTGGGTTCGTTCCAGAAGCAAGGGAATCTTAAACGGCGTTGATTTTGGAACTGCCGGCGAAATTGATAAAATAGAAATTGAATCAATAAAAACAGTTCTAAACGACGGATTTATTCCGATCTTTCCATGCATCGGCTGGAATTCAGTCGGACATCCCTACAATATTTCTTCAATTCATCTTGCACAGCAGGTAGCGGGAAGTTTAAAAGCCGACAAGCTGTTTTTTGTGATGCAGGACGGTGGAATCAACTCAAATAAATATGTTTTCCCTGAAAATCAGTCGCTTTCAGACAACGGGGACATTCCTGCAATGACTCTCGAAGAAACAGATGAATTTCTTGAAAAAATAAACAGCGGAATCATAAAAACAAATTCAGACAAGGAATCAATTAATGTTGCTTCCGACATTCTTCTTTTAAAAACTGCAAAGGATGCCTGTAAAAACGGAGTTGCCCGCGTCCACATTGTTGACGGAAAAATAGACGGTGTGCTTCCATGTGAAATCTTCAGTGATTTAGGTTCAGGCACAATGATTTATACAAGCAATTACGGAAAAATCAGAAAAATTACTCAACAGGATATTCCGACAATTCTTTCAATCATGCGTCCGTTTATTGAAAGCGGAAAGCTTCTTGCCAGAGATGAAAGTTCAATTGCCGCTGCCCTCGATGATTACGTTGTTTACGAAATTGATGGAGGAATACACGGTTGTGCAAGCCTTCATTTTTATAATGATAATCAGGCAGAAATAGCAGCTGTCGCAGTTGATGAAAGCTTTTCAAATATGGGAATAGGTGAAAAATTAGTCGGTTATCTTTCTGCAGAAGCAAAAAATAAAAAGGCTAAATCAATCTTCATAATGACAACCCAAGCTTCAGACTGGTTCGAAAAGCTCGGTTTTTACAAGGATTCAATAGAATCTCTTCCCGAAGAACGAAAAGCAATATGGACACCGGAACGAAATTCACAGATTTATCGGAAAACAAAATGGAATTAAATTTCAAGGACCTTGTGTGGTTCGGACGATATATAGATTACAATAAAATACGTTACTTTAATTATTCTATGAGCGGCTTTTGTTTTTCTTTTACGGGAACAAAAGCAGAGGCGCTAATCATAAGTGATGGCGCTTCATTTCCCGAAGAAAATCAATGCGTTCTTGCGGTATACATAACAGACGGAACAGACTATACATGGAAAAATCTTTCGGAAAATCCTGCAAAGCGTTTTCTTTTAACAAAAAATGAAACAAAAATCACACTTTTTGAATCGGATACTAAAAAAACAGTAACAATATCAGTTTTTAAATTCAGTGAATGTGCTTTTGCAAACGCAGGTCTTAAAAAAATCACGATAGATGGAAGCTTAGCAAAACAGAAGCTGTCAAACTCATCAAAATTCTCACAAAAAATTGAATTTATAGGCGACAGCATAACCTGCGGTTATGGGATAGATGGAATATGGGAAAAGGATAGTTTTAGAACCTGGCAGGAACGCCCCGACCTGGCATATTCTTTTCTTACCGCCCGTAAATTGAATGCAGAAATATCATGCGTTTCCTGGAGCGGCATTGGAATAATCTCAAATTATGTAGATTCACAAACAGTTAATATTCCGGACACAAAGCTTTTAATGCCATCACTATGGCCATATACAGATAAAAATCTTTCAATGCTTTTAAAAATCGAACCGGAAATATGGGATGAGGCAAAATATTCTCCTGATATTATCGTTGTTCATCTTGGAACAAATGATTCAAGCTGGGTACAAAATGTTGAAGAACGAAGATTAAATTTTGAAAGCTGCTACAGACAGTTTCTTGAAGCGATTCATAGAAGAAGCCCGAAAGCAAAAATCTGCTGCTGTCTTGGAGCAATGGGAACAGAACTCAATGAAACAGTTCACCATGCAGTTAAGCTTTTTAAATCTGATTTTAAGAATGTTATTTGTACAACTGTTGATTTTCCTCTTCAGAAGGATGAAGACGGAATAGGGGCAGACTGGCATCCTTCTGCCAAAACCCACCGTAAGATGGCTGAGCTTTTAACAGAAGAATTAAAATCCCTTAAGTAGAATTGTTTTATTAGAAATGAGCTCTGAGACCTACGCCGAATCCGTTTGATCGCATCTGTTCAAATCCATCCTGAACATATTCCCAGGTTACAAAAAGTTCATATCTATCCATTACGAAACCAACCATAAGACATGAATTCATAAGAAGTTCATCTGTGATTGTATCATCGCTCGAATAATTTACATTTCTTGGTGAACCTGAAAAACAATATCTCCATTCAAGATGAAGAGGACTGAACGGATAAGAACGAAGTATTGTTTCAAAAGCGAATGTATTGTATTTTTTTCGTCCGTACATGTGAAGCCAGTCCATGTTAAGACCAAGACTTATAGGATCCCACTGAAAACACCAGAACTGTGCACCAAGCTTAAACATTCCCTGTGCATTTTCCATAGAACCAAGATGAGCTTCTGTCTGATGAAGATCATTTGTAAACATTATGTTTTCAAAATTAATTCCTATAAACTTAAAGCAGGTTAATTCGGCTCTTGTTCTGTTTCCCATAAGGGCACTTCCCGGATACATAAACAGTGATGTATCAAGAAGAAGATTATAAAATTTACCGTCTACATCTGTAGCAGATTCATAATCGTTTATAACAAAACCACCGCCGTCTGCGTATGGATAATCTTCAAAGGTTACTCCTACTCCATTTGCAATCATTAAAGAACAGCAGATATCAAAAAGTGCATCTATACAAGATTCCTCTATAGAACTGCTTGAAGATGAAGAGTTTGAAGAAGTTGTTTTACGTGTCGTGGTTTTTGTTGTCGTTGTTTTTGGTAATTTTGATGACGGCTTTTTAGGTGCGGCTGCACATAATCCTGAAATCAAAAACAAAAGAACCATACATACTGAAATTGTTTTTTTCATTTTATGCTCCCGTATAAGTTAACTCTGTTTTAACTTACAACTGATTTATATTTGCACTGCAAATCATTAATCATTGTAGCATTTTTTAGTCCTTTTTTAAACTAAGAGTTTTCTTATACGGAACAATGCTATGCGGTTTTCAATTTGCAGTTTTCACAAGGATTTTCTTCACACTGCCTCTTATCTGAAAGACAGATTTCAACATTCCTTACGCAAATTATATCTTCAATATTCACCCTAAACATTCTGGCAAGTATCATCAGATTATCAACCGTAGGAATATTTCTTCCCTGCTCCCAAGCATAGATTGCCTGTGGAAAATCAAATCCAAACATCAACTGCATATCTTTTATTGAGTAATTGCTGCTTTTTCTTAATTCTTTGATTTTTTTACCGGTCGCCTGTAAATCAATTACCGGTCTTATAAAAATTCTGTTTCCTTCCATTGTTTTTTCTCCTTGTTATGTTGACAAAAAATTCATTTCCTTTATGCATTCGTGAATGATAATGATTATGCAAATGCATAGGATTATCCGCAAAAATAAAAGCATGACGCACTGTTCGAACTTTTAATGCTGCTGAAACTGAATTAATGAAATTTGTAATGTCTTTTGTGAACATAACGTCCTCCTTTATTTTTTTAGACAGTTGCTTTCTGCAACCTGATTTTCTGTCCATTGAGAAAAAATCAATGAACCATATATTAAACTATCACTTTAATAAAAAAATGTCATCTGCTTTTTTTAAACCTGTAGTTTAAAAATACAAAAAAAATCCCCAAAAACCAACCGATGTCAGTCTTTGGGGTATGATACAAAAGTTTATTTTTTATTCTTCATCTGTATCTTCAACTAACATTCCGTCAGTATTAATTGAATCACGCTTTGCACAAGTTTTACAAATGCGTGTTTTATTTGCTTCAACTGCCTGATTTACATCACCATAAATAAGTTCTTCTGAACGATTTAAATGTGAACACTCATCACTTGTATGATAAACTTTTCCAGATTTTGTCCAATATACTGTCTGTCCTACCAACTGTGCATTAGCAGCAGCCAACTCTTCTTTAGAAATAGGATTAAAATCAATTCCTGTAACACCAGCTATCAAAAGTGCAACTACAGCAACGACTGTTCCTATGATTTTAGTTTTCTTATCTGCCTGCTTATTTGTAAGAATATAAATAATAATTGGTGCAAAACAAATAAGAGCCATAATAACGCCTAAATTATTATAAATCCAGAACAATGCCGGATTCTTCTTAGAAGCAGGTGAAATGTGATTTGCTTTTTTCCATAAGAAATTTGCAATTACACAAAATATCAAATCAACTACCAGAAAAATAATTAAAGAAACAAGAGGACTCAAAGATCCTATTTCAATTTTCTTTCCAACAGCTAAAATTCCAAGAACTTCACTTGCAATTGCGGCAAGCCATAAAATAATTGCAAAAACTCTACGAATTGCAGAATTTCCAAGTGGTTTTGCAGGTTTTGCTGTTGATGCTGCTCCTGTCGAAGCTGCTACATAAGTATGTGTTTTCTTTTCTGCCATAATAAACTCCTATGGGCTAAAATATTACTTTTATTTTATCAGATATCGGGTAGAAAATAAAGAGATTTTTCTTTATACTGAATGTAAATTAATTTAAAGGAGTTTACTATATGAAAAAACTTATAGCACTTTTATTTGTTCTTTCAGCTTTTATGATGGGAATTACTGCTCAATCTGCAGATAATTATTCACCGGAAGATCTTTTACAGCAGATTGTTGAAATCACTCAGCCACAGCTTCCTACAACTTTTGATGATGCTGACAGTAAGGTTGTTCTTTTTGGTGTTAACGCAGAAAAAAAGACAATCACTTATTCATATGCTTTTGCAGTAAAAAGTGATAAATCTAAAACACAGGATTATTACAATGCAATGAAACCTGCTCTTATCGAAGGATTAAAAGCAGATCCAAGCATTTCTACTCTTTTGAACAGCGGTGCCATTTTTATCTACAGATATTATGGAATCGATGGAAAAATAGTCGTAGAAATCAAGATTACTAAAAAGGATATTCAATAATATCTAAGAATCAGAGCCGGATTTTTCCGATTCTGATTTAATTAAATCTTCTACTTCTTGTTTTTTAAGCGGGGTGTTCTGAACATACCCGCTTTTATTTTTTTCTATTTCTTCCTTTGTCCATAAACGTCCCTTGTTCATACCGGGACAATCCTTTGCACAATCGTTCCAGGTATGATTATCCTTCAGCATCCATGCCCAGAACGGATATGTCGAACACTGTACAGGTCTTGCTTCATATGCAGAACATCCGTTTTCCCAAAGAATGCAGTCATAATTACTTTTTTCAAGCAGTGCAAGAACTTTTTCACCATAGTAATAATCAGCCCAGCGGCAATATTTTTCGACAAATTCTTTTACGCTGAGATTATAAAATCCCCTCAAAGCATCAAGATCTCTTTTCGAAAGATAAACGAATCCCGGTGAATGTCCGCAGCAAAATGAACATCTCTGACATTCAAATTTTAAACCATTATCATAAAACATCAGTCTGCATATCCTATCATTAAAATTGTAAAGCCTTTTTGTTTTTCCGGCCTTATTTCTATACTATGATTTTTAACGGTTTGCTCATCTATTAGAACCTTGAACAAAGCATTATTCCACGAACCAATCGGCTCACCGTCAATTTTTCCCCATAATTTATCATCAATATAAATATCTGCAATTCCAAATTTTTCAGTTTCCTTTGCACGCTGACACTTATAAACAAGAATAAAAGAACTGCACTCAAGATTTACCTTAAAGCTTTTTCCATCCGAATTTGAAGAACAATACCAGTTTTCTTTAAATGCGATGTCTCTGGTTTTAAAAAACTTCTGACATTTCAAATCTGTACCGGTAAAATCTCCTTTATCTATACGTGAATCATCGTGATCTAGCATTTTCATGGTTACAAAGGATTTTTGATTTTCTATAAGACAATCCTGTGGAACTGAAAAAATCTCATCATAATTTGAAGAATCTGAATACCGGCAAAGATTCATAAGGCAGTCTGCCATCAAAGCATGCCCGCTTTTCGTAGGATGAATATAATCTGCATAAAACTGATTTCTTGTAAAATATCCTTCACTAAATGCTTTTTCCACAACTCTCATTATGCTTATCTGAGAAAGCTGATAATAATCGGCAATAGGCTTCATCTGTTTTTCTACATTACCCTTATCATAAGCAGAATACAAAACAATCACTGCAGTTAAAGAATTTGCTTCAAGTGCATTTTTTACAAGAGCTTCAAATGCACGTTCATAATCCTTTCCCACCCCATCATTAACTGCAAATTCTACTATCAGTAAATCAGGAGCTCGCCCCGTAACATCAAGTACATCACGCTTATATCTGACTAAACCAAGAACAGATGGAGTTCCACAAAGTCCTGCTCCATTAAAATACAGATTTTTTCCACCGTCCGGCGAAAAGCTTTTTAACTGTCTGAAAAACTGATATGCATAGCCGTCTTTAAAATCACCGGCACCTTCACCCTCTGTAATAGAACCACCGATTGCCGCTACACGAACCTCTTCTCCACGTGCAATTTTTCCGAGAACTGATTTAAGGCGATAATTATTTCCCCTGCTTACGATAGATTGATTATAGAGAACAGAACGTTCTTTTTCAGAAAGAGAGATTGCCCTTGCATCGAAATTGCAACCGAAAAAAATAAGAAGAAAAACAAGGTTAAAAACAAAAAGATTCTTTTTCATTATTATAATCTAACAAAAAAGAATCTTTATGCCAATAAAATACACACCATCTCCGGTTGTCTAATAAGAAAATAAAATAAACTTTTTTAATTTAGACAACTCTCAGAATGTCCTCAAACATAAACGACAGATTAATATATGTTCCTGTATACAATATCAATTTGATATGTAATTATTATAATAATTCATTAAATAAATCAACAAAAATATGGCTAAAAAAGGGGTTTTGACCCTAAAGGACCACGTTTTTACACCAAGGTATAACGTAAAAATCAATATTTCTTTACTTTTAACCCTTTTACTCATATAATATTCTTATGAAAAGTAACGATTTTATAGAAAGTCTGTTAATTAAACGAATTTTAATTTGCATTTGCTTCGCTGTTTTTTCCTTTTATATCATACAATCAGTAATAAATCATAATTTTTTCTGGGTATATATAAATCTTGCGGGCATTATTTTTTCGATTCTTCTTTTTATTTTTCCAAGAAATCTCTGCTATCTTGCATTTTTAGGATTTTATTACGGCTGCATCGTCCTTATTTTCTTTCCTGAAGAACACGCTGCCATCGCTTTTTTTGCCGTTGGAATACTTGCCTTCTGCATTCAGGGTTTTTATCACAATCACAAGCTCATAAAAATTTTAATCACCATTTTGCTTTATTTTGCATGCATCGCTACAGAAATAAGATTCGGACTTCCAGCCTTCCGACAGATGTTAATAAAAAAAATGATTTATTCTGCTGTGTTCGTAATCATCTTCTTCCTGATTTATGCTTATGTTTCGCAGTTGATGGAACTTCATCCTAAAAAAACACTCGATTTATGTTCTGCAAATCTGACAGATGAAGAGCTCATTATTTTTTATCTTCTTTCGAATAACTATAAATTTGATTACATTTCACGAAAACTGAATATTTCAAATTCAACAATCAAGCGACGCTGCCGTGAGATTTATAACTATCTTGGCGTACAGGACATTATATGCTTTCATGGAAAAATCGGCCGCATGAACATTATCTATCCGGAACACATAAAAAGGGAAATTAAAAATCTTAATCTGTAAAATTATCTGTGAACAATTCCTCTGAAATCTTCAATTGATGAATAGCCCTTTCGTTTCATGAACGCTTCCAAACCGTCTATAACCTCAAGCATAACGTTCGGATTTGCAAAGGTTGCTGTTCCTATTTCTACCGCATGAGCTCCCGCCATAATAAATTCAACTGCATCTTCCCAGCAGGAAATTCCGCCTATTGCAATTACAGGAACTCTTTTTTCTACCGGAAGTCTGTTTATTTCTTCGACAAGCTCATATACAAGACGAACTGCTATCGGTCGTACAGCTGGTCCGCCAAGTCCTGCCTTAATTTTATCAAAAACAGGGACTCCTCTTTCAATATCGATGGCAATTCCCTGGAAAGAATTACACAGACTGATTCCATCTGCTCCCGCTTCAATACAGGCTAGTGCTACGTCATTCAACTCATGAGACTGCGGTGTAAGTTTAACTATTAAAGGCTTTGATGTAGCGGCACGAACAGATTTAACGACATCACCGGCTGCAGAACAGAACATCCCGAAGGCAGCTCCTCCTGCACTTACATTAGGACAACTGATATTAAGTTCAATCACAGGAACTGGTGATTTATCGAGAAGCTCGGCTCCTTTTACATAGCTTTCTAAATCAGAACCCGAAAGATTGGCGATTGTAACAGGACGTAAGCTCATCATCAGTGGAAGTTCATTCTGTATAAAATGAGCAATACCAGGATTTTGAAGTCCTATCGAATTCATAAGTCCGGACGGTGTTTCCCATATACGGATTCCATCATTTCCCTGACGAGGTTCAAGTGTAAGTCCCTTGCTTGCAATTCCGCCAAGTTTATTTACATTAAAAACAGTTGCGTATTCTGAACCAAATCCAAAGGTACCTGAACAGGCAATCACAGGATTTGCAAATTTTACACCGACAATAGTAACGCTTAAATCAACATCTGAATCAGACTGTTTATTCTGTGCTGCTTTTCCTGAAGTTTTTATTTCATCCTTTTCATCATTAAAAAGAATTTTAGAATCAAAAACAGGTCCTTCCTTACAGCATCGCTTTTTACCCTCTGACGTATCGATAGTACAGCCCAAACAACAGCCTACTCCACACGCCATTCTTGCTTCCATGCTCAAATAACATTTTACTCCACATGCTTCAGAAACCTTCTTTACATATTTCAACATAGGAACAGGACCGCACGCATAAACTGCACCATAATTTTCTGCTTTTATTACATCCTCTGTTAATGCAGCAGGAAGCATCCCTTTTATACCGGCAGAGCCATCATCTGTAGTTATAACAAGCTTTTCAGGATTTATATAATCAAGACCATAAGATCCGCTTTTGAACGATGCGTAAAAATCGTAGGATTTATCTTTTAAAGTTTCTGCAAAACCCGCAACCGGAGCAACACCAATTCCACCACCGATGATAAGAACCTTCTGTTCTGCTGTCCTGATGAATTTATTTCCGCAAGGGCCCAAAAGATTAATTTTATCGCCTTCGTTTAAATTACAAAGCTCTTTTGTTCCCTTTCCCTTTACAAGAATTAAAAACTGTATTTCTATTTCACCGAACAGGCTCTGATCCACGTGATATACACTTACAGGTCTTCCAAGAAGAACATCGCTTCTGACTGCATGAAGCATGTAAAATTGTCCGGGAGCCGGTCTTTGAACAGGTTTTTCAACTCCGTCAATGCTTTTTTGAGGAATTACTACACTCAATAAATATACACTGCCAAGCGGCTGTGCACCATAAACTGCTTTACAACCGGAAACAATGCCTTCCGCAAAAACCGGATATGGAAATCCTTCGCAATCAAACAACATAAAAAACCCCTTATAATGTCTGTATAGTATAACATAAATATAAGGGGTTTTTAAAAAGAAATAAATAGTCAGATTTTATATTTTGTTATAACTTTTTTAAATAACAAACTCTCAATCCTTATGGTGTCTTTACAGATACCTGTCCATCTATGTCTATATATATATAAAAGATATTTTCAAACTTTATTTATTTTCGTAAATCCTACTGGCAAAATTCTGTACTGTAAACCCTTTTTCAGCAAAAAGAACCAAAGTTCTTTAAACGGAACTAAAGTTCTTTAAATTGACCCTAAAGGGTCAGAAAATCACCTTGACTTTTTAATACCGTACATCCTTTTCTTCAGAATTTTTTCTTTTATTTTCGCTTTTTATGTAATATAATTTAATTGTAAAAGTGTAAGGAGTAATGTTAAAATTGAAAAAATTTAATGCTGCTTTCTATCAAAGAATAATCCCGCTTATCTGTTCGTTTATTTTTCTTTTTTATTTTATCTATTTTTTTAAAAACATCACAAATAATCTTCTTTCGACGATTATAAGCATAAGTCTTGGAATTTCTTTTTTAATTTCCTTCTTTCTTTTTCTTTTTCCAAAAAATTACGGCATATACGGAATCTTTTCTTTTATATATTCCTTCATCTTTTGTTTTTTCGAGCAATATTTCATTCTTATGGTTTACTGTTTTGTAATTACGATTGTTTTTTTGTGGAATCAGGGATTTTTTACAAATAAGAAAATATATAAATTTGTTTTCAGCGTACTATATTTTGGAATTCTTGCAGTAATCAGAATCTACAATTTTTCGGAATCTTTCGAAGAACATATGCTCCAATTTTTACCGCACGTTATCGCTTCTTTAGTAATCGCCTTGTTTGTCATTAATTCTTATACAATCAGGGTTGGTTTAAAAAATAAACAGACAATGAACATTGATAATCTTAATTTAACAGAAAGACAAAAGGATCTTATGCTTCATATTCTTTCGGATGAACCTTATAAACAGTACGCAATAGATTCAAATATTTCAGAATCTGTCATAAAAAAAGAAGCTTCAGAGATTTTCAAATATTTTGATGTCTGTACACGCTATGCATTTGTTGCCAAATTTTCACATTTTACTTTTATTTACAAAGGAAAAACCTATACCTTCAACAGTTAAAGAAGGCTTTTTTTAGCGTTCAATAAATCTTCCTTTGCAGCGATACATGCTCTAGCGGCTGAATCAGCAATATCCTTCATGGTTATATTTTTATCATCAGCATTAAAATCTTTTTTCCATGCACAAAGGATTCCACGGCTTGAATTTACAGTACCGCCAGCTTTATCTAAAAGTGTCGCCGCAATTTTTGCATCTCCTCCCTGCGCACCATAACCTGGAATCAAAAAGAATGTGTCTTTATATTTATCACGCAGATAACGTGCATCCTTTTCCTGAGTAGCACCAACAACTGCTCCAAAAATACCACAGGTCTGTTCCGGATAAAGACTTTTAACTTCAGTACCGATTCGTGCAATTTCATCTCCAACTTTTTCAAGAAGAAGTCCGCCGTTTTTCAATTCCTGATGTTCAATATCACTCATTCCGGGATTAGATGTACATAATAGAACAAATGCACCTTTCCCACCCTTTTCTTTATCTGCATATTTTGTAAAAGGAACAAGCGTGTCAAAACCCATGTACGGATTTACGGTGATAATATCGGTTTCAAAATCACCGGTAAAATGAGCTTTTGCATAAGCGTCTGATGTAGCACCAATATCACCACGTTTTATATCAGAAATAGCGATTAATCCTGTTTTTTTAATTTCACGTAAAGTCTGTGCATAAACCTTTAGCCCTTCAATGCCCATCGCTTCATAATAGGCAATCTGTACTTTAAAACAGCACGCAGATTTATCATTAACAACCCTGCTGATTATCTCTTTATTATAGGCAAGAACAGCCTGAGCATTATTTTCAAACTGATTTCTGACAGATTCCGGTATATATGATGGATCTGTATCAAGTCCTGCACACAAAGGTCCGTTTTCTACCGCAAGCTCCTGTAAAAGCTGCATATTATGTTTTTCATTCATATCGCCATTATACTGAATCTGAATCTAGTTTTAAATAGTTAAAAATGATATATATAAATTAGAAAAAGGAGTATACTAAAATGAAAAAAATCCCTCTGATTATTTCTATGCTTTTTTGTCTTTTCTCGCAGATTTTTGCAGCATCTTTTGCTATTAATACCGAAAAACTTCCTGAAGAAGAAAACATGTCGTTCTATTATTCACAGTTTTTAAAAAATGAACAGTATTCTGCCAGCTGGGTAAGAGAATGGAAATATCCTGTGCCAAAAGAGCAGGTTCTTGATGAATTAAAACAATGCGATGAATATTTCTCATCACTTTCAAAGCCTAATTACGAATCCATGCTTATAAATCTTATCATTAAAGCATATCTTTATAATCTTGATGGAATCGAATGGTCAGCGGTTGACGATTATGCCTCAATGCTCAAGAAAAAATATCCTAAGGAATTCAGAACCTGGTGGATAACTGCAAACTTTTACTGTACTTCAAGATTTGATTTAGGATATCCTGAATATCAGAAGGCAATTAAAGTACGCGGCGGGCTGGAAAAAAAGGATGATTATGGACCTGACTTCCTTATTGATTACGCTATATGTGCAAAATCATGTAAAATGAAACAGACTGCAATGTATGCTCTTTCTTTAATCACAAAAATCTATAATATTCCAAAAGAAAACATCAAGGCATGGGATTTTGTCGATCATGAAGATGAACATTCTTCGCCGGATAAAAATTATGAGTATAAAAAAATATGGGATTATGCAGAAATATCTGAAAAAGAAGTTTCTTTTAACTGCAGCTTAGTTGGTTTTACAATAACAGTTCCATCTGACAGTACAAATCTGCAATTGGGTAATTATAATGAAAGAACAAATATGTTTATGGTGACAATGCCTGCTGAACATACATCAGACGGACAGGAAATTACATCGACATTTTTAAGCATGATGTATTGTGCCGATTCCGATGCTGTTTCTTTAGATGCATATTCAGAAAGAATACTGTCAAGCTTTACAAAATATCCTTCGGTAAAAATCACTAAAAAGTCAAAGAAAATTAACGGCTACAATTCAACAATCTACAACATAAATAATCCTGATCTTTATAATGATGAAATAAGAAAAGGTAATCGTGGAATTCTAATTGTTCTTGAAGTGCCTTATAAAGAATTTGCCGGAAAAGATAAGGAAGTTCAATTCCTTTATGAAAAGGCTGAAGGAAACAAGCAGGGAAACATGACAATATTTGTAAATAATGCAAAATTAAACAGATTAAAAGCACCGATATATTTTATCTTCCTTCTCGACACCTGTAATGCAGTTTATAAAGAAGCAGAAAAACAATTCTGGGATATTATGTCTACAGTAAGTTTTGAATAGTTTCTTTAAAATTTCCGTCAAATGTTGCCCTGATAAACGGACGGGCCATAATCACCTGGTCTGCTCCGTAAAGAAGAGCAGTTT
This sequence comes from Treponema sp., assembly GCA_024693715.1. Classification (GTDB taxonomy): domain Bacteria; phylum Spirochaetota; class Spirochaetia; order Treponematales; family Treponemataceae; genus Treponema_D. Next base: position 45,899 of record JAILKS010000038.1, read on the forward strand.
GAATGTCTTTTTTTGTTCTTATTCCACCGTCAACCCAAATTTCTTTACAGAACTTTTTCAATTCCTCTGCATTTTCCTTTAAATAATCTGCCGTACTTCCAGAACGTGTTTCTACCCTTCCCCCGTGATTAGAAATATAAACAACATCAGGCAGTACTTCTTTTACAAGCTCTAAATCTTCCTTCGTGAAAACACCTTTAATTACAAACGGAAGCTGAGTTTTTTCACGAAATTCTTCCAGTTGAACAGCAGTTTTACGTTCAAGATTTACAAGATTCCGCATTGTCAGAATATTATATGAATCTATATCTATACCAATATAATCTGCAAAAGGCTTAACCCATTCAACGCGTTCAAACAATCTTGACTGAGGATAAGGTTTTAGGAAAAATGCAGCATTAACATTTTTGTTTTCCTGTTTTAATTTTTTTACTGCTTCAATGCCATATTTCAATTTTTCATCGGGACAACCATCGCCTATACAAAGTCCGAAGCCTGCGTTATAAGCATTTTCCAGATACGGAAGATAAAAATCCCTTTCATTTTCAAAACCAATGTTTTCTACAGCGCCTGTAACAGGTCCGCATCTTATTACCGAAGATTTTATTTCTATTTTTTCTGCATTTTCATCATATAAATCTTTCCATGCCTGAACATTTGCCTGAAAGTTCTGTCCTTCCATAACACCGCCAAGACCTGGAAGCATATCCGGACAACCAAAGCCGTTACATTCATCGCATCTATGACATTTTAATTCACCGGAAAACATTTTAATCTCCAAAACAGATTCCAAGAGCTCTTGCAGACTGCAAAAGTCCATTATCTGCAGGAATAAGCTTTACAACTCCCGCTACTGCACTTAACGGAACACTGACAATTTCTCCGCCTTTTAAAGCGACCAGTTTTCCAAAATCACCGGCCGCAAGAAAATCTGCAGCGGCAACACCAACTCTTGTCGCAAGAACAATATCATAAGGCTTAGGATTTCCACCGCGCTGTAAATATCCAAGCACTGAAGTTCTGGTTTCAAGACCGGTTTCTTCTTCAAGTTCCCTTGCTACTCTGTAACCGACAGATTCGGTCATTGCTTCCCGTGCCTTTTTAAATTCTTTTTTACTCAATTTTGCTTCTGCAAGATTAATCGCACCTTCTGAACAGGCAATTATTGAATATTCATGTCCATCAGCCTTTCTCTGCTGAATGAATTTTGCAATCTTTTTTATATCGTAAGGGATTTCCGGAAGAAGAATTACGTCTGCATTAGCGGCAATTCCCGCATATAATCCCAGCCATCCGACCTTATGGCCCATAATCTCAACAACCATTACTCTGTGGTGACTTTTTGCAGTAGTGCGGATTGCTTCAATTCCTTCTGCCGCAACCTGAATAGCTGTCTGAAAACCAAAAGATTCATCTGTTCCGACAATATCATTATCAATTGTTTTAGGAAGTCCTATAACGTTAAAGCCTTCATCATAAAGTAAAGATGCAGTTGTATTTGTTCCATTTCCGCCAAGACATACAAGTGCATCAAGCTTATTCTTCTTAAATGTTTTTTTTATTCCTTCTACAGGTAAAAGTCCTGTTTTCGGATCCTTAACCGGATTTTTAAATGGTTTTACACGTGAAGTTCCAAGACAGGTTCCTCCTTCCTTTGCAAGATTTTCAAAATCAAGATTATCCATCTTAAAAGTATCATTATCAATCAAACCGCGGTAACCATTTCTGATACCGATAAATTTCATTCCATATTTCTTTTTACCGGCAACGCAAAGTGCCCTTATTGCCGCATTCAAGCCGGGAGCGTCTCCCCCTGATGTTAAAATGCCTACTGTACTTACTTTCATATTGTAATTATAGCATTATACGAAAGAAAAGTTAAATCTTTTTGGAGTTAATATTTTTTTTTCATTTCCGATAATAGAATTATGAAATCATCTAATAAATCCAGTCTGCTTACAGGTATTATACTTTTATCTTTATCAGCAGTGTTCACTATTTGTTTACTTATACAACTATTAAACTTCGGTGCTTCGGGACCGGGGCAGAATATATTTTTTACATTAGGATTAATGCTCGTTTCTGTTTATGGAATAAGCAGCGCTTTAATTCCTGTTTTTTTATTTATCGCAGGATTATCATGCTTTGCCACTACATGGACAAGTCAGAAGACAATGCGTCTTTTGACTGCCATTATCCCGTTTTTTACAATTGTCCTTACAGAAAAAATAGTCCGCTCTATTTTAAATCTCGATTATTCTTCATCTACAATAATTAAAGTAGCAATCACTATCATAACCGGAATAATACTTTGTATTGTTGAAATCCTTGTCGTAAGCTTTATAGCAGAATCAATTAATCAGAGAATTTTCCATTCTGAACGCACAAGAGCATCAGCATTTTCAAATGCAACAAAGCCTTTAAAACGTCCAAAATTAAAATCACTTTCAAATAAATTCCTAACTTCAAAGGATCGTAAATCAAAACAGGAAGAAGAATTCGTTTTTGTAGACGAAACTCCTCAATCAGTTGATGAAGAAATACAGGAAACTTCTGTAGATATTGAACCAGAAGAAGAAACAGTAGAAGAAACTGCAAATCCATCGTCTATGATAACACAGGAAGAATACGATGCTTTAATTAATCCTGCAAAAGCTGAGCCTGAGGTTAAAGAACTTGAATGGAATAATCTTCCTCCTGCCCCGGAAACTCTGCCTCCGGAATATACAGAAGAAATTGATGAATCAGACCCTGCTCTTGAATTTCCTCCACAGGAAAAAAAATATCCGACAAGAATAATTCTTGATAATGAAAAAACTGAAGAAAAAAAGGATAACATTTCAGAACCTGCAATAGATCCTGATTTTTATGATATTGACCTTAATTCAGATTATGACAATCTTTCTGAGGATGAAGAAATTGATGAGCCTGAAACAAAGGATCCTACAATCGGCTTTACAAACAGGACTTCTTCTGTTTTTTCTCAGATGGATGATGATATTTTAAATAATCAGACAGATGACAATCTTCAAAATCCAAATCAGGGTGCTACAAATTTAACAAAGGATGATTTAACTGATTTTTTCAATGCACAGCAGAAAGAAAATACACCGTCGACAAAAGAGATTCAAGGAAATCCTCCTAAAACAGGAAACAGAGCGGTAAAAAAAGGACCTTATGTAATTCCTTCAGATTTGCTCACCGCATATAAAGACGACCAGTACTGGATTATAGATGATGAAACTAAACAGGCTTCCATAAATTTAAAACAGACGTTATCTGAATTCAACATTGATGCAGATATCATCGGTATTAAAAAAGGACCTGTCGTTACAATGTTTGAAATTCTTCCTGCTCCAGGCGTAAAACTGAGTAAAATTGTCGCTTTGCAGGATAACATTGCTTTATCACTTGCAGCACAGTCAGTTCGAATTGTTGCACCAATTCCTGGAAAACAGGCGGTAGGTATTGAAGTTCCTAATAAAAACCGTTCAGTTGTCGGTTTCCGTGAAATCATTGAAATGGATTTGCCTGAATGGAATAAAATGGCAGTTCCGGTAATTCTTGGAAAGGATATTCTTGGTAAAGCACAATTAATTGATCTTGTAAAAACACCTCATATGCTCATTGCAGGTGCAACAGGCTCTGGTAAATCTGTCTGCGTAAATTCTCTCATTCTTTCCATTTTGTACAAGCGTTCTTATCAGGATGTAAAGATGATTCTCGTAGATCCAAAGGTTGTTGAGCTTAAGCTTTACAACAATATTCCTCATCTTCTGACTCCTGTAATCACAGAACCTAAAAAGGCTCTTCAGGCACTTCAATATTGTCTATGCGAAATGGAACGACGTTATGCACTTTTAGATGGAATGGGTGTCCGTGATATTTCAACATATAATCAGAAGATTAAAGAAAAAAATATCTGTACGGAAAAGCTTCCTTACATTGTAGTAATTATTGATGAATTTGCAGATTTAATGGCAACAAGCGGTAAAGAGCTTGAATCGGTAATCGCAAGATTAACTGCCATGAGCCGTGCTGTCGGTATTCATCTTGTTCTTGCAACACAGCGTCCTTCGGTAAACGTAATAACCGGTCTTATTAAGGCAAATATTCCTAGTAGAATTGCCTTCATGGTTGCATCGAGAACAGATTCCAACATCATCATAGACAGCGTTGGTGCAGAAAAGCTTCTTGGCCGCGGTGATATGCTTTATGCTTCTGCCGTAGATCCTTATCCTGTTCGTATACAGGGAACATTCGTAAGTGACCAGGAAGTTGAAAACGTTGTAAATGCGGTCAAAGAATACGGAGAACCTGATTATATTGATGATGAAATCTTCATTGAAGAAGATGATGATATTGAAGGCAGCGTTGATTTATTCGGTAATGCTTACAGTGATGAAGACCCGCTTTATGATCAGGCACTTGAAATTGTAGTTCAGGCTGGAAAGGCAAGTGCAAGTTATATTCAACGAAGATTAAAAATAGGTTATAACCGGGCAGCAAGACTTGTAGAAGAGATGGAAGAACGAGGCATTGTCGGTCCGGCAAATGGAAGTAAACCTCGCGAAATAATCCATATGCCATAAAAAAAAGGCCGGGCTAAAACCCGGCTCGTTTCGTGCTCCAAGTAACCTTTGTACTGGCACTATTATCTTTCTTCTGCATTACAGCTGCAGAAACGCTTTATTAATATTTGTAAGGAACTTTTTTAAGTCCGCCTATCTACGTATTAATTTTGAGCGTCGTCCACGCTCTGTATTTTTGTCGGAAATTGCATTATTGCCTCCTCTACAAGCAGCCGGTCGCTGTCCCCATCTCAGCTCCCTAACCACAACTAAATAATAACATTTTTAAATCAATTTGCAACAAAAAATTATCTATATCTTTTTGAAACAAGGTATGTTATAATAGTTTTATTACACACTGAATAAAATCATGGAGGAAAACTATGGGATTAAAGTTTTACAAATGTAATATCTGTGGAAAAATTATAATCATGCTGAACGAGGTAAATACACCTACAATCTGCTGTGGTGAAATGATGTCAGAAATCATTCCAGGAACAACAGATGCTGCAGTAGAAAAGCATGTTCCTGTAATCAATAAAAACGGAAATATTGTAAATGTTACCGTCGGCGAAGTTGAACATCCGATGTCCGGTGAACATTACATCCAGTGGATTCTTTTACAGACAAATAACGGGATTCAAAGAAAAAATCTTTCACCAACCGACAAACCTTCTGCAGACTTTGCTCTCCTTGATGGTGATGAAGTAATTGCCGCTTACGCTTACTGTAACTTGCACGGCTTGTGGAAAAATAACTAGCTTTTTTATATATATACTTTTCTATTAAACATTATTTCGATATAATTTTTTTATGTCACGTCAGAAAATAATTGTTTTAGATTTTGGAAGTCAGTATGCGCATTTAATTGCAAAACGATTCCGTATGCTCGGTTACTACTCAGAAATTGCTCTTCCTTCTTCAGATTTATCGGTATTTGAAGATTGCAAGGGCATTGTTTTTTCAGGGGGGCCTGCTTCAGTTTATGATGATAAAATCCCTGAATTCAACAGTAAAATTCTTGAACTTGATATTCCTATTCTTGGACTTTGTTACGGACATTATATCGTTCAACTTGGATATAACGGAAAAGTAGAAAAAGCATCTGTCGGTGAATTCGGCTTCGCTCAATTAATTTTAAATCCTGAGGTAAAAAGTCCGATTTTTGAAGGGATTGATTCTGTTCAGCAGGTATGGATGAGTCATCAGGATGGCGTTACAAAAATCGGTGACGGCTTCGAAGTTGTCGGTTCTACAAAGGACTGCCCTTATGCTGCAACCCAGAATCTTTCGAAAAAACGCTTCAGTCTTCAATGTCATTGTGAAGTAAAAGACACTCCATGCGGAAATAAAATATTTGAAAACTTTGCACGATACTGCAAAATGGAAAAAAACTGGGATCAGGAAACAGTTCTTCAGATAATTCTTGAGCAGATAAAAACTGATGCAAAAGATAAAAATGTCCTTCTGTTCCTTTCGGGTGGTGTAGATTCAACAATTGTTTTTGCACTTTTAAACAAAGCACTCGGTCAGGACAGGGTTTTAGGTCTTCATATAGACAATGGTTTTATGCGCAAGGATGAATCTAAAAAGGTTGCTACAGCATACAAACAGTTTGGTTTTAACAACTTTATCGTAGAAGATGCATCACAGTCCTTCTTAAAGGCTATTTCAGGATTAACTGATCCTCAGAAGAAACGTCTCGCAGTCGGTGAAAATTTCATCACAGTCAGAAATGAGGTAGTAAAAAAACAAAAGCTCGATGAAGAAAACTGGCTTCTCGCTCAGGGAACACTTTATCCTGATATCATTGAATCTGGCGGTACAAAAAATTCAAATGTAATAAAAACTCATCATAACAGAGTAAAAGGCATTCAGGATTTAATAGCAAAGGGCATGATTATAGAGCCTATTAAAGATTTATACAAGGATGAAGTCCGCTCAATCGGTAAAAAGCTTGGTCTTTCCGATGAGCTTGTAATGCGTCATCCTTTCCCGGGTCCTGGTCTTTCTATCAACGTTTTGTGCTCTGACGGAACAATAAGTGAAAAAGATAAAGAGGATTTTGAACAGGCACAAAAAGAACTGGATTCTTTAAAATTTGACATGTTCTGTGAAAAGTGCAATTCAAGCTTAAAACGTTCTGTTCTTCCAATACGTTCTGTAGGAGTTCAGGGAGATTTCAGAACTTATCGTTTCCCGGCAGTGCTTACATTCAAGGAAGAAGGAAATGGTTTTTATCATTTTCCTGGAAAAAGAGAAAAGCTCGAAGCCTGTTCATCTCTGATAACAAACAGTGCAAAATTTATTAACAGAACATGCGTAAAATTATATCAAAACCCGAATATCAAAACAGAAGATTTGAAAATCCAGAAGGGCTGGTGTACAAAAGACAGGCTTGATCAGCTGCGAGAAGTAGACAACATCGTTCTTACTGAGCTTCACAAATCCCTCTGGTATGAAAAAATCTTCCAGCACTTAACGATAGATTTACCTTTTGCAGCGGTTGAAAATCATGCAAGCTTTGTTCTTCGACCCTTGTGTTCCGAAGATGTAATGACTGCACGTTTTGCAATGTTACCGGAAGATTTACTGAACACGATAGTTAAAAAAATTGCAGGCTTAGATTTTGTCGATGCCCTTTATTTTGATGCAACCAACAAACCGCCTGCAACCTTCGGTTGGGAATAATCTTAATCTTAAATTATCGTTTACAAATTAATTTCTGCAGATTCTTTTGCAACGTCCTTTAAAAGCGGTTTAACCTTTTTAATCATTGCTGTTACCTGGTCTGGACATCTTCCGATGTACAATGATGGAGTTAAAAGCTTTTTCATTTCGTCTTCTGTAAGACCAAAGGATTTTTCTGCAGCAAGGCGGGAAAGCAAATCACATTCTTCGCCGTTCTTCATTTTTGCAGTTGCTTCCATAGAGCAGCGTCTAATGATTTCGTGAAGTTCCTGTCTGTCGCCTCCGCGTTTTACTGCTTCCATCATGAGGTTTTCTGTTGCAATGAATGGAAGATAGTCGTTACATGTTTTTTCAACGATTTTTTCGTTTACATGAAGACCGTCTGTAACGTTCTGTGCAAGGCGTAAGATTGCATCGCAGCAAAGGAAGCCTTCCGGAAGAGAGATACGGCGGTTTGCTGAATCGTCCAAAGTACGTTCGAGCCACTGTGTGCAGGCTGTCATTGGTGCGTTTAATGCGTCTGCCATTAAGTAGCGTGCCAAAGAACAGATTCTTTCGCTTCTCATAGGGTTTCGTTTATATGCCATAGCAGATGAACCAATCTGATTTTTTTCGAATGGTTCTTCTACCTGTCTGTCGTGCTGTAAAAGGCGGATATCGTTTGCCATGCGGTAACAGCTCTGTGCTACAGAAGAAAGTGCGTTGAGGATGCGGCTGTCTACCTTACGAGGATAAGTCTGTCCCTGAACGTCAAAGATTTCTGTAAAGCCAAAATCCTTTGCAATCATTTCGTTTAATTTTTCACATTTCTTTCCGTCGCCTTCAAACAAGTCCATAAAGCTTGCTTCTGTTCCTGTTGTTCCGCGGCATCCAAGGAATTTAACGTTTTCAATTGCAAAATCAATTTCGTTTAAGTCAGAAAGGAAATCCTGCATCCAAAGACATGCTCTTTTTCCTACAGTTACAAGCTGTGCCGGCTGATAGTGAGTATAACCCAAAGTTGGCAAAGCCTTATATTTATCTGCAAATTCGCAGAGATTAGAAATAACTTTTAAAAGTTCACCACGGAGATAGCGTAAACCGTCTCTGTAAATTACCAGATCGGCATTATCTGTTACATAACAGCTTGTAGCACCAAGATGGATAATTCCGGCAGCAGAAGGAGCAACCTTTCCGTAAGCATAAACGTGTGCCATTACATCGTGACGTACTTCCTTTTCGCGTGCGGCAACAACATCGTAATCAATGTCTGTAATGTGTTCAGAAAGCTCTTTTACCTGCTCTTTAGAAACCGGCAATCCCAATGCATTTTCTGCCTTAGCCAATGCTACCCAAAGTTTACGCCAGGTCTGATATCTTGTATCAGATGAAAAAAGTTTGAGCATATAATCAGAAGCATATCTTGATGATAAAGGTGTTTCGTAAGTATTAGTCATTTATTTTTCCTCAAATATATATTTTTAAACTGATTACAGCTTTTTACCGGTAAGCTTTTCATAACCTTCAAGATAAATTGCAATTGTCTTATTTACAACATCTTCCGGTAAAGTCCAGTCATCGTGAGGATTAGCCTTGAGCCAGTCACGTGCAAACTGCTTATCATAAGAAGGCTGACCATGTCCAACTTCATATTCTGCTTTTGGCCAGAAACGTGATGAGTCAGGTGTAAGCATTTCGTCACCGACAACAATTTCGCCGTTTTCATCAAGACCGAACTCAAATTTCGTATCTGCAATTATAATTCCCTTTGTCCATGCATATTCTGCACATTTTTTATAAATTGCAATCGAATAATCACGAAGCTTTTCAGCATATTCCTTTCCTTTACCAGAGAATCTTTTTTCAAGATAATCTATCGACTGTTCAAAAGAAATGTTTTCATCATGATCACCGATTTCTGCCTTTGTCGAAGGAGTGTAAATTGGTTCCGGTAATTTTTCAGATTCCTTCAAGCCCTCCGGCAGTTTAATTCCACATACTGTCTGATTTTCCTGATAGCTTTTCCAGCCCGAACCGGTGATGTAACCTCGTACAATACATTCAATAGGAAGCATTGTAAGTTTTTTTACAAGCATGCTGTTTCCGTTAAATTTATCCTGTCTGAAAAATTCAGGCATATCCTTAACATCTACAGAAACCATATGATTTTTAACGATGTCCTTTGTAAAATCAAACCAGAACTTTGACATCTGTGTTAAAACTGTTCCTTTTTTGGTTACGATATTATTAAGAATAACATCAAAACAACTGATTCTGTCTGTTGCGACTAAAATAAGATTGTCACCAACATCATAAATTTCACGAACTTTCCCTTCCTTAACTGGTAAAAACTGTTCCACTTTCACGACTCCTTAACAAAAAAAAGCAAAGGAATTTCGAAAAACTTCAAACCTTTGCCCTTTTTTAAATTTAGTTTTTTTCTAAAAAATTGTCAATTATATTTATAGAAGAAAAGTTTTATATTCTTCCAGAAGATTATAAATTCCGTCCTCTGATAAAACTCCTCTTTTCAAATCTGCAGGAAAAAATCCTTTTTCATCTGCCGCAAAATCTTTTGCCCATAAAGAACCTGTATAATATTTTTCAAGTTTTTTCAGATTTGTTTTAATTGTTTTATCTGTTTTTATATTTTGAGGATTATCTTTTAATGTCTGCTTTAAGCAATCAAATATTTTTTCATATCTGATAATTCTTTTTTCTGCTAAATCTCTCTTTAATTTCTTAAAAATCATTTTTACAATACAATCCAACTGTTTCAATATATTTTTCCGGAAGTCCGATATCGTAACTCTTGCCGGCTACAAGGAATCCTAACATTCCGGTTGCTTCACGAACTTGTGCAAGAGCGGTTGTAAGCTGATATTCACCTCGTTCACGAACATCATTTTTAATATTCAGTTCAAGCTGACTAAAAACCTCTTTTGTAAGAATATACTGACCGAATACCGCATAATAATTTTCAGGATTCTTTTTATTTGCAACTTTAAGATAATCTTCTGCATATTCGACTGTCGGTTTTTCGCAAATATTGTTTAACCGGAGAATTGTCTGTTCCTTATTTTCCCACTGCCCGGACATAATTCCATAATGAACTACATCCTTTTTCTGCACACAATGCATGGAAATAACAGGAAATCCGCTTTTTTCATAAACATCTATCATCTGCTCCATGCAATTTTTATTCTGATTACTTTTATAAATCATATCACCAAGAAGAAGAAGGACTGGTTCATTTTGAGTAAATTTCCGGCACTGATAAACTGCATGTCCAAAACCAAGACGTTCTTTCTGAACAACATAAGTTATCTTATTTTTCAACGTCTCAAGCATATCTTCATAATATTTCTTATCTTCCGATAATTTTTCATAATGCTCTGCAGGTAAAGGAGAAAAAAATGATTCATATATAGATTCTTCACCCTCTCCTACAACAAGACAAATCTGTTCAATTCCCGCCTGAATAAGCTGTTCAAGAAGAATAAGGATTGCAGGCTTTAAAATTCCATCAACATCCATAACAGGAAAGAAATCTTTTTTCAAGATCTTGGTAACCGGGAAAAGTCGTGTTCCAAAGCCTGCTACCGGGACAATAGCTTTTCTTACAGCCTTTTTCGGATGTATTGTCAGTGAAAAACCCTTCATCTTTTTTTCTTTCTTAAGATATTCAATGATTTTTGACTGACATTCCTGATTTTTTGCAAGGAATTGAACTGTACCGTCACCTTGAGAACCAACTCCTTTAGCACCGTAAATCCATTGGGTAAGAACATTATCAGAAAGAATCTCGTGTAATTTTGGAGCAGTTAATTCATCCGGGCAGACAGGAGCAATCTTAGTATCGAAGTTTTTCTGATACTTATTCATTATCATTCCGTAGCCTTCAAGATTTCCTTCTTCAAGATATTTAATTCCTTTGGAAATAAAGGCAGCATTATCCTTTCCAAGCGCTTCCTGAACTTTTTTATCTGACTTAGATGCGGCAAAAGGGAACGACTTATTCAAATCAGAAAGAATTTTTACAGTATCCTTATGCCCCTTCAAATCTGCAATAACAAAATAAAGTGTTTCTTTTATCTTCAGCGGCTTTACACTTATTTCATTTCCTGCAAAAGTCATGCAAACAGGATTAATCCCATATGCACACGCCTGATCAAGTCTTCCACAGCGGGATGGAGTTCTCTGTTCACCATAATATGCAATGGTCATTTCGCCCATTGTATTTAAATTAAGATGATAAAGAACATTAAATGCCCTTGCGACAAGAACGCATATTGCAGCAGAAGATGACAACCCGCTTTTTATAGGCAAATCCATCTTTGTAATTTTTACACGGATGCCGCCTGCTGAATAATTTTCACATACATACGACGCAACTCCGGCAACATATGAAAAGAAACTGCCGGTATTGGCAATTTGTCGTAATTTTTCTGAATCCATCGGGCAATGAAGCACTTCATTTTTATAGGCAGCGATTGAACTTTCTACGATAAAATCATCGCTTTTAGAAACTGTTGCATAGATGCCCTGCTCAATTCCGGTAACAATCGCCTGCCCTGGAACAATATCCGCATTAATTGTTTTATAAAGACCTGCCCAGTCTGAATGTTCACCCATAAGACAAAGTCTGCCGGGTACAAATAAATCAATTGAGTTTTTCATAATTCTATTTGATCATTTCCAGAATCGGTTTAATATATTTTTTATCAGAAATATCATAAGATTTAGAAATCATTTCTATTGTCCGCTTGTCTTCTGCCGTCTGTTCCTTTTTACAGGACATAATCTTCAGAAGCATTTTCATTGCAAGCTTCGAACCCCTGCTCATTCTGTCGTAATTTAATCCGCCGGGACAATAAAATACTTTTATACTGGACCATTCATCATCGGTAAAATTTCTGCGGATTGAAGCAGCAGCATCTGTACTGTCTGCAGCACTCGCACCTGTCACAAATACAATTATTTTCTTTCCTGCTGATGATAATTTTAAAATATGCTTTTTAAACCAGGAAAGCTTCGTAATCAGCCCGGCTTTTATCCAGCCACCGAAAACAATTGTATCATATTCAGATAATTTATTCTTTTTTACTTTTTTAATCTCTACACATTCACAATCAGCCTCTTCGCCTATCCATAAAGCATATTTTTTGGTAAATCCGGTCTGACTGTTGTAAATTACAATTGACTTCATTTTGTATAACACCTGTCCGCTAATAATTTTTTTTCAAGGATATATTAAATTCATATCAGATATTCATTCCTTTAACAATCCCTGTACTTTAAAATTAAAATTTTACTTGACATATTCCACAAGTAGAAGTATTATCACAATATATTCCACTTGTGGAATATAAGTGAGAAAAAAATATGCTTAAACATGGTATTTTAGGACTATTGAATTACAGTGCTATGAATGGATATCAGATTATGACTGTATTCAGGGATTCTCTCAGCTTCTTCTGGCAGGCCCAGACCAGTCAGATTTACAGAGAACTGCAGATGCTGGAAGAACACGGATGGATTTCATCAAAGCGTATGGAAAAGGAAAACAAACATGATTCCAACATGCTTTTCATAACTGAAGCAGGACGTAAAGAATTACTTCGATGGCTAAAGGAAGATAATCCAAAAAACATTGTCAGAAGTCCTCTTTTAATGAAAACTTTCTTTCGTGGAGAATGCAGCATAGACGACAATATCGACTTTTTCAAAAAACTTCCGCAGCAGCAGGCGGTTTTTAATTCAAACAAAGATGATATTTATTCTCTGAATAATGCATATACAAAAAACATAAATGAACCGCTAAAAGCACTCTACTGGAAGTTTACGATAGATTTTGGCGTTATGTATGAAAAAATGCTTTTTCAATGGTGCCAGAACTGCATCAGCGAACTGGAAAAAATCAAAGAGTCAGATTCTAAAGGAGACAAATAATGAAAATACTTTTAATAAATGGAAGTCCAAAAGGCAAAAGAAGTAATTCCCTCAGACTTGCACAAAGCTTTATTGAAGGAATAAAACAGACAGATTCATCAGCAGAAACAGAAGAAATCACTCTTTCATCACTGAACATCAATGCCTGCAGGGGCTGCTTTGCGTGCTGGAAATTTACCCCCGGTGTCTGCGCAATAAAAGATGATATGCAGATGATTATTGAAAAACAAATCAATGCAGATATGATTATATGGAGCTTTCCACTTTATTATTTTAATGTTCCCGGAATCCTTAAAAATCTGATTGACCGCCAGCTTCCGATGAGTCTTCCGTTTATGGCAGAAAAAACTGACGGTTATGGAAGCGGCTCTCATGAAGCACGTTATAATATGAAAAACACCAGGCATGTCCTTATTTCAACATGCGGTTTTTATTCTGCAGAAAAAAACTATGACAGTGTTTACGATATGTTCAATCATTTTCTGGGAAAAAACAATTATGAAACAATTTTCTGTGGTCAGGGCGAACTATTCGGTATAAAAGAACTATCCGACAGAACAAATAAATATCTTGAATCAGTCAAAAATGCAGGCAAAGAATTTACTTCCGGAGGAATTTCAGAACAGACACGCAGAGAACTGGAAAAATTGATTTTTCCAAAAGATGAATTTGAAAAAATGGCAGATGCAAGCTGGGGCATAAACAAAGAAACAGGTGAAAAACTTGCAGAGGATTTAATCTTTACAAAACAAATGGCGTGTCTTTATAACAAGGATTCCTGGAACGGTAAGGATCGTATACTGGAAATCTTTTATACAGATATTGGAAAAACCTATCAGCTTCTTCTTGGCAAAGATGGAAGTACTGTTATTACAGACGGAAGCCTTTCGTCTACAACAAGGATTGAAACCTCCTTCGAACTATGGAAAAAAATCTCGCAAAAAGAAATAAGCGGCGAAGAAGCACTTGCAAAACAGATGTACAAAGTCACTGGTGATTTTAACCTTATGATGAACTGGGGAAAAATATTCGGAAAAGAAAACAAAGATTCGTCATCATCTGAAAAGGGACAAGGTTTATCGAAGGATGATGCTTCCAGTCAGTTAAAGCCTCCTTCAATGACTTCGATGCTCCTTCCATGGATTTGCTTCTGGATTGCAGTTTCCATTAATTCAAAAACAGGTTCTCTTATAACACTGGGATGCTGTGCGCTTATTCCATTACTTATGAGAAAACATCGGCTCATTATCTGGGATCAGCTGTCAATCTTTTTTGTTGCGGCTATGTCTATTATCGCAAACATTACCGGTAAAGGAACGATAATTACAAACATCGGATATATTATTTTTGGTCTTTTCTGGCTCATCTCATGTCTGACAAAAGAACCTCTTTCTGCAGCTTACGTAAAATATGATTACGGCGGACAAAATGCCTTGAAAAATCCTCTTTTTATGAAACCAAATTATATTCTTTCGGCATGCTGGGGAGTAACTTATCTTTTTACATCAGTATGGACCTTCTTTCGCAATAAGGCAGGATTCGTTATTTTAATTCCAATCATAAATAATCTTGTTCCGGTAGTGATGGGAATCTTTACAGCATGGTTTTCAAAATGGTATCCTAAATGAAAGGCAGGTGGCGGTCGCTGATATAAGCCTGTTATTCTAAAAAAAAGAGGTGCATATGAAAAAAATCAAATGGGGAATTCTGGGAACTGCAAAAATCGCAGGTTACGGTATGATTCCGGGCATGAAACTGGCAGCTAATTGTGAGCTTTATGCAATTGCCGGAAGAAATCCAGAAAAGGTTATGGATTATAAAACTAAATATGGCTTTGAAAAAGCATACAACAGTTATGATGATTTAATTGCAGACAATGATGTTCAGGCAGTTTACATTCCTCTTCCAAATCATTTGCATCTTGAATGGGTAACAAAAGCGCTCAAGGCAGGAAAACATGTTCTTTGTGAAAAACCTCTTGCACTTAATGCGGAACAGGCAAAACAAATGTTTAATACAGCGCGCGATTGTAACAGAATACTTATGGAAGCATATGCATATCTTCACAGTCCTTATGTTAAAAGTATTCAAAATGATATAAAAAATGGACTTATCGGAAAAATCGATTATGTTGACACTGCTTTTATAACTCAGGGCTACAAAGAAGATTTCCGTCTCCACAAGGAATTCGGCGGTGGTGCGATGTATGATTTAGGATGTTATTGTACCACAATGATTTTATCTGTTATTGAAAGTGAGCCTGAACAGATAAAGGCAGTTGCAGATTTTACAGAGCTTGGCGTTGATTATCTTACGTCTGCAATCATAAAATTTAAAAACGGTGCTCGTGCAGCATTTAATGCAGGAATGGTGCTTGGAGAAAATTCCAATTCAAGATATGACCGTCTTTTTATCCACGGAACAAAAGGAAGCATAAAATCTGATGTAGAATACAATCAGGAAGGAGAATTAAAATATCTGATTACTACCGCAGACGGTGTTCTTGAAAGAAAAATCACAGTTCCGCAGAATTACAGTCTCGAGGTTGAACAGCTTGGACGATGCATTCTGGATGGAGAAAAACCGTACATCACACAGGAATTTTCCATCAAAAATGCGCAGTTAATTGATTCAGTGTTAAAAGAAACTGGTTTTTAAAATTCACTTCATTTTCCAGAATTACCAGCCAAGTGAATTTAACCATGCAGTAATTTTTTCTTCCCGGTTTTTCGCATCCTTTGAATTATATTTTCCAAGAGACAGCTCTCCGCGAAGTTTCCCGTCCAGAATATAAAGAATTCTGTCACATTTTGATGCAACCTTTCCGTCATGCGTTACCATAAGAATTGTAGTTCCGGCAGAATTAATTTGGAGGAATGTATTAATGACGGTTTCTGCAGCACTTTGATTTAAAGCACCGGTCGGCTCATCTGCAAATAGAATTTCCGGTTCCAGCATCATGCTTCTGCAGATACATGCTCTTTGTAATTGACCGCCGGAAACTTCTGTACTCATCCTGTCTGCAATTTCAGAAATTCCAAAATGCTTCATCAGTTCTAGGGCGCGTGCCTTTATTTCTTCTGTCTTTTTTTTACCGGGCGCCTGAATTGCAGGAAACATGATATTATCAAGAATATTCAGATTTGACAAAACATTCATCTGTTGAAAAACAAAACCCATTTTAGTTAATCGAAGATTTGCTTTCTTTTCTTCCGTCAGAGAAATTATTTCCATACCGTTCAAATGTACTTCCCCGGAATCAGCGTTATCCATCCCGGAAATACTGTAAAGCAGGGTTGATTTTCCAGAACCGGAAGGTCCCATAATTGCAATCATTTCGCCTTCATCTACAGTAAAACTTACATCGTTTAATATTCCATTCTTACTTAATTTTTCTACCGTTAAAATTCTGTTCATATTATTCCCTTCCTAATGCAACTTCAATTGGTTTTATTCGTGCAATTTCATTAAGACTCAACCTTACTGCAGCCATTGCAACAACAACTGCCTCAAGAGGAATCAAGACGAAAACAAGCGTATAATCAAGAATGAATCTGAAGCCTGATGCACCTAGCATTCCAAGAAGAGCTCCTGCAAGCTTCTGACCTCCCGCAATTCCAAGAAATATACCAGCGGCAATACCTGCAATCACGTAAACAACAGTTTTTTTGATATATTTTTTTCTTATACATTTATTGGAAACGCCCAGTGCTTTCATAAGTGAATTATCATTTCGTTCCTGCCAGATTGTAAGCCGTACAAAAAGAAGAACAACAATGAAAACAATAATACATGCTGCCAGCACAGATACAAATGAAGCAAGCTTTATTCTGCTTATTGTCTGACCATAAGTTCCGTCCATATATTGTTTTATATCAACAATTTTCACTGAACTGAAAGCATTACCTTCTGACTGATATTCATTTATCCATCCGCTCACATCCTCATTACCGTTCAGGGAAACATAAATTATGCTCCACATCACAGGCGAATTTTGCTGTGCATTCAAGGCGTCTTCCGCATTACCGTTGATTTTTGCAGTTTTTCCACCATTTGTAATATCAGAATAAATTCCACAGACACTATATTTTTCTATTTTTCCATAAGCATTAAGATAAACAGTATCTCCAGTCTGCAGATTTAATTCAGAAGCATTTAAACTTGAAAATGCAATCTCACCTTTTTTAACAGGCGCAGTCCCGCTGATATAGCTCAACGGAAAAACAGAATGATTTCCCTCTTCAACAAGAAGATTTACTTCCTTATCATCCTTAAGCTTTGCCCGAAGACTTTTTGTCTGCATAATTACATATTTATTTATTCTTGCATCTTTTTTTATGCGTTCCAGCAGCCTTGAGCTTACTGCATTCACATCATCAATCTGCCTTATATCCATTCTTATTTGAGCATTACCGATTCCCATGTACGAAACAAACTTTTCAGATGAAATTGTACTTGAGATGTTTTGAGGGACAAGCATTAAAAATACCGATGCCGCCATGATTAGTGCAATAAAAACATATCCGTTTTTTTTCTTTCCGCTCTTTTCTCCCCTTAATGCCTGAACAGCAGATATTTTTTCTGTCTTTTTGAAATTTCTATGTATGGCTGCAAGAATTAACGCTTCTGTAACTATAATCCCGATAAATGATATTAAAACAGTCGTAAAAGAATTTCCGTCTGATCCGTAAAGGGAACGCATTTGTGCTCCCAAAGGTCGTGAGATTATAAAAGCCGCGATGATTCCTGCAATTGCACCCGCAAAAGAAAGCATAATATATTTTCTGATATAAAAATGACGTATATCTTTTGATGCAATTCCAATTGCTTTCATCATTCCCGCTTCTTTCTTGTTTTTTTCCATAGATGTCAGAACAATGTATCGTATACATATGATGGAAATTACAAGCACAACCACGCTGACAAGAAGAATTACAAAAATCATCATGCCGTCTGAAATGGCATTCATAAGTTTAATGAGTATCAGAGTAATAGTCGGTCCATTGCACGGCATAAGCGCATCGGCATATAAAGTTGCAAATTCGTTTATATCATAACCAGGCTTTATCTTAAACTCAATTAAATATTCTTCGCTGCCAAACGATTTTAAATCTTCATAATCATCCTTGCTTACAAGAAATCTCTTTGAAGACGCCATCATCGAATTCATCTGTGAATCACGTAAAAAACCTGCAACAACAAGCTTTTTGTTTCCTATCTGCATGATTTGTCCGGCCTCAACCTTATATTCACTGCGGTAACAGACAGGAACATAAACAATTCCCGTTTTTACTTCTATAATCTGATTATCCATATCAAGAAGATAATCAAAACGAGGACTTTGTGTACAAAAACCATTATCCTGTGTGCTGTCTGTCAGAGATTTTTCGTTAATAAAAATAAGACTGTTTTCCACATTAAGAAAATTACAAATCTGCATTTTATCTACACCATCTGTACTTTCTGAAAAACGGACAAGCGCCTTTTCATCAATTTCTCCCGAATGCATCTGCAAGAAATCACAGGTTTCTGCCTTAGTCATCAAGCTGTCAATTGAACCAAGCAATCCTGAAAACAGCATGACAGTAAGTCCCATGAGAGCCGCCGATACAGCCATAAAAACAAAAACTGCCATAGTAATCAGCTTATTTTTCTTAAAATCGTTAATCAAAAGCCGCAAATATATTTTCTGCATATTCCATCCTTTTTCTTACGCGATAAATCTATTTGAACAGAGGCATTAAAGCTTCCAGAAGATAACCTTTTTCTGCTCCAAAAATTCGTTCAAGATTATAAATGAATCCAAGAATTTTCCGTTGTTTTTGAGAATCATCTGTTTCTGAAGCATCATGAAAAGCCAAGTTTGAATAAAGCATAACCATCTCGACAGCTTCGTCAGGATAATCCGTGTTAAAGATTTTCTGTTCAATACCATCCTTTACAATATCTGCGATAACAGGATTTATTTTTTTTTCAGTTTTCTCTTGAATCTTTTGATGCATCAACGCATTTTCCGGTTTATGCATCTGCTCCATCAGAAAATTTACCGTATGGTCTTTTATATTCAACGAAAGGATTGTTTTTACCAGGCGTTGAAGAACCGGAATGGATTTATCTGCAGCAATTTCTTTTGCATTTTCTGTCATTCTACCTATGATTCTTTCTATGATTGCATCAAGCATTTCTTCTTTTGACTTAAAATGATAGTACAAAGTACCTCGTGCTATTCCAATCTCATTCTGAATATCATTCATACTTGTAGATTCAAATCCATTGGAAGAAAACAATTTTTCTGCCGCATCAAGAATTTCATTTTTCCTTTCTTCTGCATCTTTTACTATCCTCATATCTCAGCCTCCTTTTCAAGATTTTTTATACTCTTTACCCTCGATATGATAAATGCCATTAAAACAAGACAGATTCCTGCAATTTTTATAACAAGAGCTGAGCCTCTTCCAACTCCATTACCGGTGATTTTTCCAATTGAATCTGCTGCTACACCAGAAACAGCATAAGCAGCTACATATCCTAACTGTGAAAGAAAACCGATAAGTCCCCACGCTCTACCCTGAACTTCCTGCGGAATATTAATGCGTACAAGATAATCAAGACTGTTATTTGCAAAAGGAAGCATTGCGAAAAACAAAAATCCGAATATGCAGATGGAGTAAACATTTTCAAAAATTCCAAAACCTGTCATGGTCAGACCTGCAAGTCCCATCGAAATAAAAAGCACTGACGCATAATTTTTTTTAATTCCTTTAATTCCAAGAATGAGTCCTGACGCAAGCATGCCGCACGCACATATAGTTTCTATTACACCAAGTGTTTTTGCATCTTTAAACGCAAGAACAAGAGGTTCTGCCAGTATCTGAAACATCCCTAGAAAAAGAGTAATTAAAGACATAACCACAACAAGCAGAAAAACACCTCTTCGCTCCCTGATTGTCCTCCAGCCTGTTTTAAGGCTTTCCATGAACGGTGTCTTATCTTCCGTGATTTTTACCGAGATGCTCTTTCGTACAACTGCCACACTTATCACAGTAAGGAAAAATGTACATATATCAATAATAAGAAGAAGTTTTACATCACTTATGCTCAAAAGAAAACCTGCAATTATCGGTGAAAAAAGGTATCTTGCACTTCCTGCTAAAGAAACAAGCCCGCTCGCTTTTGAATATTCTTCTTTAGTCAGCATATCTGTGATAGTAGAACGATATGAAGGTTCAAGAAGTGCAGAAAAAACTGAGCTTACAAATACACCAAGACAAATCTGCCAGAGCTTTGCGCCGCCTCCAAGCATGCATAATAAAATATAAATAATTCCAACTGCCGACAAACCGTCTCCTGCCATCATTAAAAGACGTCTGTCGTAACGGTCTGCAAGAACTCCTGCCGGAACACTCAAAACAAGAGTTGGAAGAAAACCAAGAAGTGTAACAAGAGCCATTCCTGCCGCACTCCCCGTCTGATTAAAAATATAAACACCAAGACCAAAACTTGTGAGTCCGCCACCGATAGATGAAATAAGCTCACCTGTCCACAATAATAAAAATTTTCCGAAATTTGATTTTTTATCCATTACTGCTTCCTCAAAAAATCCGGATTCTTTTTTTATAGACCGACCGTCAGTCAGTTAATAAAATCTTAAGATTTAAAGCAGAAATTGTCAAGTTTTTTTATTGATTTTAATGATTTACTTATATTATTCGAAATCCTTATAATTCCGAAAATCAATCTTTTTACGGTCAGTCCGCTTTTGAAGATTTTTCATTCCGGAGCTTTTTCCTTTCAAATCACTGTCGGTTAAAACAGAGATTGATTTTTCACTTGCCTGCCGTCTTTTTCTGGCATCATTATCCATCGCTTTATAATTATCTTCTTTTTTCAGAAAAACATCGTTCGCACTATTAACATGAATGGAAAAATACAACTGATTGTTTTCTCCAAGATATTCAACACAAGTTTCCAGATCCTTTAGAAAAATACCGGCTTTATTTTTTCCCTGAATTTTTGCATTTTCACGAATCTTTTTGGCAAGTACAGCCTCTGTAATCAGAGATTTTTCCTTCAACTGCTCAAGTGCTCCTGCAATTTCCTTCTGAATTAATGTTAAATCTTTCATAGCTTAATACCGCCGATTATTATAATACTTCAGTAAAAAATTTTACAGATTATTATTAATTATATTTTTCAATAAAAAAATGTTGACGAATCACTGTAAATCATAGGAAAATAGAAGTATGATTTTCGTCCAGAGGAGGAAAAATGTCAGATTATTTTGGAAAAGAAATTTTTAAATTAGGATTTGGTTTAATGCGTCTGCCAAAAAATCAGGATGGGACTATAAACGTTGAACAGACAAGCTTAATGGTTAATAAATTTATAGAAGCCGGTGGAACTTATTTTGATACAGCATATGTCTATGATAACGGTGAATCTGAAGCAGTTACAAAAAAAGCACTTGTTGACCGTCATCCTCGTGATAAATACACACTTTGTACAAAAATAAATGCCTGGATGGGCTGCCACGATGAAGCGAGTGCAAAGCAGGAATTTTTCACAAGTCTGGAACGAACAGGTGCCGGATATTTTGATTACTATCTGCTTCATGCCCTTCAAAGAAATAATTACAAAAAATACGATGATTATCACCTGTGGGATTTTGTAAAAGAGCTGAAAGCAAAGGGGCTTGTTAAATATTATGGCTTTTCATTCCATGCTGACCCTGCATTACTTGAAGAGCTTTTGACCGCTCATCCGGATGTTGATTTTATTCAGCTGCAGATTAACTATGCCGACTGGAATAATCCCGGAGTTGCTTCCCGTGAATGTTATGAAATTGCACGAAGACATAATGTATCAATAACTGTCATGGAACCTGTAAAGGGAGGTGCACTTGCAAATCCGCCGCAGAGAGTAAAAGATATTTTCGATAAGGCAAATCAAAATGCTTCCTATGCATCCTGGGCAATCCGTTATGCAGCTTCGATGGAAGGAATCATTACAGTTCTTTCGGGAATGTCCAATATGGAACAAATGGATGATAACCTTTCTTACATGAAAGATTTTAAACCTCTTTCTGAAGAAGAACAAAAAATCATAGAAAAAGTTCAGGAGGAATTGAATAAAGATAACTCAATTAAATGTACTGCCTGTCATTACTGCACGGAAGACTGCCCGATGAATATCGCTATACCTGAAATATTCGGTGTCGTCAATGCAGAAAATCTCAAGGCAAGCTGGGATGGAGGCAAACAGGCCTATAAAATCGCAACACAGGAAAAAGGTAAAGCTTCAGAATGTATCGAATGCGGTCAATGTGAAGGAGCCTGCCCTCAGCATCTTGAAATAATTAAACTTTTAAAAGATTGCCGTAAAATGGAGGAATAAAAATATGTTTGAATACGCATTAACAATGAAAAACGTATCTTATGGTAAAAAAATCACTTATAAATCACTCGTATCTGCCGGACTTATAATTCTTGCAGTTGTTCTGCCGCAGCTTGTTCATCTTGCACTTGGTCAGCCTGGTGGAGTAAAGTGGCTTCCAATGTACCTTCCTGTTTTAATCGGAGGATGCCTTCTTGGAGCAAAATGGGGATTAATAACAGGAATATTATCACCGCTTGTAAGCTTTATCATCACATCTGCAATTGGAAATCCTATGCCAGCTTTTGCAAGACTTCCTTTTATGATTGCCGAGCTTGCTGCATTTGCATTAGTATCAGGATTGTTTTCAAAGAAGATACTTAAAAATGGTTTATGGGCATTTCCTGCTGTCATTGCTGCACAGATTGCCGGCAGAGCGTTATTTCTGCTTTTGATTGCAGTTACACAACGTTTTACTTCTTTCACAGTTCCAATGATATGGAATCAGATAAAAGCAGGATTACCGGGTCTTCTTGTACAGGCAATTATTGTTCCTGTAATCATTATTATCCTTAGAAAAATTCTGATAAAAGATAATGACTGATATCGAAAAAGCAAAGCAGAATCTTGCGGGACACTCAATATGCCTCTGTCGTGACGGACAAATCCTTACCGATGACGGCAAGGGCATATCCCCGATGATGAATTTTATTGCAAAAGGAAAAGACTTAAATGGATTTTCAGCAGCTGATCTTATTGTAGGAAAAGCTGCAGCAATGCTTTTTGTCAAAGCGGGAATTGTATGTGTACATGGAAAGGTTATGTCTGAAGCTGCAAAAACATATCTTGAAGCTCATAAAATTCCGTGCTCCTTTGATGTTCTGACAGAAAAAATCATAAACAGACAGGGAACAGGAATCTGCCCGATGGAAGCTGCCGTTGAAACAATAAATGATGCAGAATCAGGATATGAAGCATTAAAACAAAAACTTTCAAGTTTTTTTAACGCAAAGAATTCTTAAATCATACTATTTTACTTACAGGTACCCGATGAAATACAAAAAACTGACTTTAGATGAAGAACGTGCTTTATTTTCAGTTTCTGATTCACTCATAATTAATTGTACTTTTGATGGAAAAGCAGACGGAGAATCGGCACTAAAAGAAGCGCATGATATCACAGTTCAAAATTCATACTTCAATCTCAGATATCCTCTGTGGCATGTAACGAATGCAAAAATCTCTAATTGTGATTTTACAGAAAATTGCCGTGCACCCTTATGGTATGATAAAAACATCACAATTCAAAATTGCAGTCTAAAAGGAATCAAGGCTTTGCGAGAATGTGAAAACATTGTTCTTAAGGATTCCTCTGTAAATTCAACTGAATTTATCTGGAAATGCCGTAACATAAAAATTGAAAATGTTGCAATTGACCAGACTGAATATCCTTTTTTTGAAATATCAGACGGTGAAATAAAAAGTCTAAAGTTAAAGGGCAAATATTCTTTTCAATACTGCACAAATCTTGAAATATCTGATTCAGAGCTTGATACAAAGGATGCCTTCTGGCATACAAAAAATGTAACTGTAAAAAACAGTGTCATCCGGGGTGAATATCTTGGCTGGTATTCTGAAAATCTGACTCTTATAAACTGCCGCATCGAAGGAACTCAACCCTTGTGCTACTGCAAAAATCTTGTGCTTGAAAACTGCATAATGGAAAACTGTGATCTTTCTTTTGAGCGAAGTTCCGTTCAGGCAAAAGTCATCGGTAAAATTGACAGTATAAAACAACCGTACGAAGGAACTGTGCTGGCAGATTGTATCGGACAGATAATCCCTGAAGATTCTCCACCATCTGACTCAACAACTGCTGATTAATTTTTCAATTAAAAACAATTAGAACAACTCAGGCTGCAAATTATCATCTGGCATTTTTGAAATCCATTCAAAAACTGATTCACTTCCAAGCATGATGTTATTTTTACGACAGAGCTCTGAAAGATAAATCATGAGGCTTCTGTTGTGCGGGCTGTTTGCCATATATCTGTAGCCGAAAGTTTTCATATATCTTTCTTTTAATGAAGGTTTGCCTGATTCGGTCGGAAAGTTTTTATCAAGGGCATCATAAAAATATTCACGGTTTCCTTCGCGCAAAGTCAGACCAATTCCAAAACAAATAATAGCATGAACCTTTGCCCTGACACAGTAATCAACAATTCCTTCGATATTTTCTTTTGTGTCGTTTATAAAAGGAAGCAGCGGGCTGAACCAAACGACTGTCGGAATACCGGCATCACGGCAGGCACACAGAACTTCAAAGCGACGGCTTGTAGGGCAGACTCCCGGTTCAATTTTTCGGCAAAGCTCATCGTCGGCTGTGGTAAGCGTCATCTGAACTACGGCTTTTGTCTTATTGTTTATGCGTGTAAGGATGTCCAGGTCGCGCAGTACAAGGTCTGATTTTGTAATAAGAGTTGCACCAAAATTATAGCGGTCAATTATTTCAAGGCAACGGCGCATGAGGCCCAGATCTTTTTCAAGCGGAATGTATGGGTCGCACATGCTGCCTGTACCGATCATGCATTTTTTTCGTTTTTTACGGAGAGTTTCTTCCAGAAGCTCAGGTGCATTCTGCTTTACTTCAATATCTTCAAAGTCATGTGTAAACTGATAGCACTTACTCCGAGAATCACAATAAATACACCCGTGCGAACATCCGCGATAGATGTTCATGCTGCGAGGTGTCAGAATTGTTTTTGCGTTCACAAAGTGCATTGCTTATCCTTTACAGTTCTTCTTATGAGCCTTGATTTTCTTCATAGCCCAGTCGTAGTGGCTCGAGGTTGTGCTTACAAAATAGGCCCCCAGTGCCGCGTTGCCTGTCCAT
>JAILKS010000030.1 GCA_024693715.1 Treponema sp.
TGTTGAAACTCCAAAAACACAGACTTCAACAAAGCATTATCAGAAAGAATATCTTGAAGACTATGTTCCTCAAAAAACATATGAGCTTCCTGAAGATGATGAAGATGAAGTTGAATTAATAAAAAATCCTGATAAAAAAGATGCTGCAGGCCGTACACAGCTTATGCGTGCGTGTGAAGCAGGAAACAACTGGGAAATAAATCTTCTTTTACTAAGTGGCGCAGATGTAAATCTGCAGGATAACGATGGATGGACGGCTTTAATGTATGCAGTCCGCTATCAGGAAAATATAACTGTAGTTGAAACTCTTATAAATCACGGGGCTAAAATCAAAACACGAAATAAATACAACCACTCTGCTCTGATGATTGCTTCAACCTTTAATTCAAACCCTGAAATTATTAAAAACCTGCTTTCATATTACACACTGTCAGAAAAAGAAGTAATTCAATCCTTTATTTTATTATTAACAGAAAATAACGACAGTGATTATGCTAAGGCTGCAAAAATCAACTGCTTTATAAATAAATCAGTACCGCTCAATTCTTTCTACAACGGCAAAACTCCTTTGATGTATGCGGCAGAAAAATCGACATCTACTTTAATCATCAAAACCCTTATTGATGCAGGTGCAAATCCTTCAATTCGTTCGACTGAAGGCAAAACCGCCTACGATTATGCTTTGGAAAATAAATCTTTACCTCACGACTCTAATTTCTGGATGCTTAATCAAAAGTAAGGTATAAAAGATGAGAATAACAGGCGGAACACTAAAAGGCAGAATAATAAAATGTCCAGATGGGATTATAAGACCCGCAATGGACAGAATGCGTGAATCTGTTTTTTCAATACTAGGAGACTTATCCGGAAAATCCTGGTTAGATTTATTTTCCGGCTCCGGAACAATCGCAATAGAAGCAGTTTCAAGAGGTGCTTCCAGCGTTGAATTATGTGAAAAAGATAAGATAAAAATAAATACTGTTTTGGAAAATGTAAGCATAACGGAAAAAGAATGCTCGGTAAAAATCAAATGTCATTTTATGCCGGTAGAATATTTTATTAAGCGGTGTAAAAATTCATTTGATTATATCTTCTTTGATCCTCCGTTCCCTTATAAATTCCATGAACAGCTGATTGCACAGGCAGACAAATACAACCTGCTGAACAAGGATGGAACGATTTTAGTTCACCGTCCGGAAGAACATTTTATGCCCGATAAGATTGGTGCTCTTACAAGAACCGATAAAAGAATCTACGGGCGCTCAATAGTGGATTTTTATAAATATGTCTGATATTATTCATATATTCAATAAATAAATTGACATTTTATGAAAATATATTAAAATTAAATAAATTTAAATGAAAGAAAAAAATAACAATATTGAGAAAAATTTTATACAGGAAGTTTCTAAAAAAGGTATCCCTGATGGTTTCATTAAGGTTACTGACAATCCGGTTAAAGGTTTAACTTCAGAACAAAAGGTTATTCTCAATCGTAAAGCGAATGCAATGTTCAATGCGGGAAACATTGAAGATGCCCGAAGGATTTTTATTACTACGGGCTATTCAGATGGACTTACACGCGTCGGTAACTACTATTCAAGCAATAATGAACCATTAAAGGCTCTTAAGGTTTATTATCTTGCTCACAACAGCAGAAATGCTGAACCGATATATGAAAATATTGCAAAGGTTCTTTCATCAATATTAAAAAATGATTAAACAGTAATAATTTAAGGAGATATAAACTAATGGACTCATCATTTAACTTAAGTGACGAAATTCTGGCACAGGAAGAGATGAATTTTTCTAATGATAATTCAAAGGAATTAAATGATAAAATTTCTGAATTATCAAAAAAAGGATATCAGCTTTTGAAGGAAAATGAAACTGATAAAGCAAAGGATGCCTTTAATCAGATTCTGGAATTAGAAGATAACAATAACTATGCGCTGGTTGGCCTTGGTGATACAGCAAGAAAATTAAACAAATTCAATGAGGCAATCGTATATTACAATAAATGTCTTTCATACTACCCTAACAATAACTACGCTTTATTCGGACTCGCAGACTGTTACAAGGTGTTAAATCAATATCCGAAAGCAATTGATATCTGGCAGCAGTATTTGACACACGATGACAAAAACATCACTGTCATTACGAGAATTGCAGATGCATACAGAAAAATAAAAGATTTCAAACGTTCTAAGGAGCTTTATCTTAAGGTTCTCGAAATAGAAAAAGACAATCCTTATGCTTTAATCGGTCTTGGTCATTTAAGCTATGATTTCAAAGAATACCACGACGCTCTTTCATACTGGTCAAGAGTATATGAAATTAATCAGGATAATGTTGATATCAGGGTTTTAACTGCAATCGGAAACTGTCACAGAAAATTAAAGACTTTCGATATGGGAGTTGAATATTTCGAAAAAGCCCTTGAAAAAGATCCTAAAAATTTCTACGCACTTTTTGGTCTTGCTGACTGTTACAGAGGCATGAACAAACAGGATAAATCTATTGAATACTGGAATAAAATTCTTGAAATAGATCCAAACAACAAGGTAATCCTGACACGTGCCGGCGACGCTTACAGAAACGGCGGCGATTTGAAAAAAGCAGTTATCTATTACAACAAGGCACTTGATATTGATTTTGACGTATATGCGGCAATTGGACTTGCATTAACCTGCAAGGAAGAAGGAAAATATGAAGAAGCCATTGAACGCTTTTCAAAACTGATTAAAACTGAACCAAGAAATGCACGTCTCTACTCTGATCTTGCAGAATGTTACTCACTTATGAATAAGAATGATGAAGCAATAAAGATTCTTGAAAACTATCTTCAGAGCGACGGTAAAAATATAATTATCAAAAATCTTTTGAATAAACTTAAAAGATAGATTATATTTTATTTATGAAAGCAGTTCTTACCGGCTTATTGCCGGATGAAATAAACAAAACGCTTGAGTTAGACCAGAAATTCCGCGGAAAACAGATTTTTAAATGGGTTGGAAGCGGAGTTTCTTCGTTTAACGAAATGACTAATTTAAGTCTTGATTTAAGAAAAACACTTGAACAAAAGGCAACCCTTCGCACAACTGAAATAAATGAAGTTCTTAAAGATCCCGATGGAACAATAAAACTCCGAATAAAATTACATGATTCTCATATCATTGAAACTGTTCTTTTAACCGACAGGGAAAACAGGAAAACAGCATGTGTATCGTGTCAGGCAGGTTGTGCCATGAAGTGTAAATTCTGCATGACAGGAACTTTAGGGCTTGCAAGAAATCTTACTGCAGCAGAAATAGTCGAACAGTTTTTATCTCTAGAAAAAACAGCAGGCAAACTAGATAATATAGTATTCATGGGAATGGGAGAACCTCTTCAGAATCTTGATGAAATATTAAAAGCAATTGAAATTCTATGCAATAAAGAAGGACGTGCCTTATCTTCAAAAAGAATTACTCTTTCAACCTGTGGAATCGTAAAAGGAATTTATGAACTTGCAGAAAAAGGACCTCATATCAGACTTGCAATCTCTCTTACAACAGCCAATGAACAGTTAAGGAATGAATTAATGCCTGTATCAACAGCAAAAGAAAACAGTCTTCCGGAATTAAAAAAAGCTATAATCGCTTATTCCGAGAAAACAGGAAAACGTGTTACTCTTGAAGCTGCACTTCTCCATAACAAAAATACAGATTCAAAAAGTGCTGAAAATTTAATTGATTTTGCGAAAAACATGAACGTAAACATAAATTTAATTCCCTGGAATCCTGTAAAAAATCTTCCGTTTGAAGAACCATCAGCAGATGAAGTAAACAATTTTGTACGGATTCTTGAAAACAAGGGTCTTAACGTTACTGTAAGAACACGCCGCGGTCGAAAAATCGGTGGTGCATGCGGTCAGCTTGGAAAAATTAATAACGAAACTGAATAAATTTCTAAAACAGTCAATTTTGTTATTGAAATTAAAACTGATAAGAATTATAATATGGTGAATAAAAAATAGGAGCGTCCCCATGCAGAAGAAAATTTATGTTGTAGGTATGTTCGATGCAGATACAGCTGCAAAGGTTCAGTCAGCAGTAGCCGCTGTTGGTGGTGTTACAAATACAGTTGCAAATTGTGATAAATCTCAGGTTTTAGTTGATTTTGATGAAGGGACAGCCGGTGTAGAAGACGCTATTAATGCCGCAATTTCAAGTTGTGGAGTTGATGTAATAGGTTAAAAATAATAATGAAACTTACCATACTGGATGGTCATGCAGTAAATCCCGGTGATTTAACCTGGGATGCTTTTAAAGAATTTGCAGATTTAACAGTTTATGAGCGGACTCCGAAAGAATTATTAAAAACACGAATCGGAGATTCAGACGCTATATTTCTTAATAAAATCCAGATTACAGAAGAATTACTTCAGGAATGCCCTAACCTTAAATACATAGGTGTGCTTGCTACAGGTTATAATGTCATAGAACTTGAAGCTGCAAAAAGACATGGAATTACAGTAACAAACATTCCCGCCTATTCGACAGACTCAGTTGCACAGCACGTTTTTTCACTGATACTTAATTTTACAAATCAGGTTGCATCACATAACGATTCAGTTCATAAAGGAGACTGGATAAGAAGTCCGGATTTCTGTTACTGGAATTCTTCACTCCTTGAACTTTCAGGAAAAGTTCTTGGAATATACGGATACGGAAACATCGGAAAAAAAGTAGCAGTTCTTGGAAAAGCCTTCGGAATGAACGTAATCTGCTGCACAAGAACAGCAAAACCAAATATGCCGCAGCGTGTTACTTTTGAAAATCTTCTTAAATACAGTGATTTTTTAACTTTACATGCACCATTGACAGATGAAACAAAAGAAATAATCAATAAAGAAGCAATCACACAAATGAAAAACACTGCTTACATCATCAATACTGCACGAGGAGGTCTTGTTGTTGAACAGGATATTGCACGTGCATTAAATGCAGATGAACTTGCAGGATATGCGTGCGATGTTGTAAACGAAGAACCGATGAAAGCAGACACTCCCCTTCTTGGTGCAAAAAACTGCATAATCACTCCGCACATTGCGTGGGCTCCGCTTGAAACTAGAAAACGACTTATGGATATTGCCCTTCAAAACCTTAAAGCTTATCTGGACAATAATCCTATTAACGTTGTAAACGATAAATAATCCTTCTAAAAAATTATATTTTCTTAAAAACAGGAATGCAATCTATCGGTGTTTCAGCATCAATAGTCTGTTCTCCTTCATAAATCTTATTATCGTTTATGTTTTTCCATTTTCCCTGTGGAAGATATACTTTTCGTGATTTTGATTCTGGTATCAAAACAGGTGCTACAAGATATTCACTTCCAAACATATACTGGTCATTTAATTTCCAGCATTCTTCATCCTCAGGAAATTCATAAAACATTGTGCGCATTAAAGGACTTCCGTTTTCACTTGCTTCTTTCATCAGCTTATAAATGTAAGGCTTTAAGGTTTCACGAAGTTTTATCTGCTTTTCAAAAACTTCCTGTGCTTTTTTACCATAAGACCAGATTTCATTTGGTTGTCCTGTAAAAAGATAACCGCCGCCATATTCTCTCTGCGGATCTTTATCAAGAGGAGGAATATCATGAGGATCACGGTCTCCATGAAGACGAAGAATTGGAGTAAACACGGCAAATTCAAACCATCTTTGCAATAACTCAATGAATTGTTCACTGTGAACATCACCAAACATAAATCCGCCGATATCTGTCGTCCACCACGGGATACCTGCAAGACCTATGTTTAATCCTTCTGTAACTGAATCACGAAGGCATTCCCACGTTGACTGAACATCGCCGTTCCATAAAACCTGCCTGTATTTTTGAGAGCCTACCCACGCACATCTTTCGAGATTTACAAAATCCTTTTTTCCGGCTTTTTTCATTCCGTCATAAAATGCCTGACTGTAAAGCTTCGGATAAATATTTGAACATGACAAGGCAGTCCCCATTTGATAGCGGTAATTAGAAAAATCATAAACACTATAATCAGGTTCAGCATTATCAAGCCAGAACATATCAATGCCAAAATCAGCATAATTCTTTTTACAGATATTCCAAAGATATTCCCTTGCTTCAGGATTAGTCGCATCAAAGGTAAGACAATCGCCGTTAAAGTCATAAGTCTGATTTGAACCACGCTCTACCCGTACAAGATAACCTTTATCAAGCATTTCGTAATAATTTGAACATTTTTTATCAACGCTTGGCCAGACGCTAACCATTACTTTAATTCCCATTGAATGAAGTTCATCGCACATCGCCTTAGGATCAGGCCAGTATTCCTTATCAAAACACCAGTCCCCCTGACGCGGCCAATGGAAAAAATCAATTACGATTACATCAAGTTTAATGCCCAGCTCCTTATATTTTCGGGCTACTTTTAAAACTTCATCCTGTGTTCTGTAACGAAGCTTACACTGCCAGAAACCAAGATATTCCTTACTCATCACTGGAGCACGACCGGTTACAAGAGTATAATTTTCTACAATCTTTTTAGGAGATTCAGCACATGTAATCCAGTAATCCATCTGTTTTGTACTTTCCGAAAACCATTCTGTAACGTTTTTTGCAAAATTTACATGACCGACAGCAGGATTATTCCATAAAAATCCATAACCAAGACTTGATACTGCAAAAGGAATTGAAATCTGACTGTTCCTTTGTTCAAGACTTAAAAGACAACCCTTTAAATCAAGATACGGCATCTGATACTGCCCCATTCCAAAAAACTTTTCGTTATCATCAGCTTCAAATCTTACGGTAAGCTTATATTCATTTCCCGCATTTCCCTTAAACTCACGATTTACAATTTTAAGACAGCAGCTTTCCTTTGTCGCATCTTTATCATATGAGCGGAAATATTCCTTTAAGATTAATTCCTTGTTTTTATAAAAATATATAATTCCATTATCAGAAATTTTTGCAGAAATTTTACCGTTTACAATAATACCTTCTTTTTCATTTACACTTATATTTGCCTTTACAGCCTTTACAGGTTCAGTTAATCCCCAGTTTTCATCAATAATATTTTTTTCTACTGTCGCCCTGACTCTTAAAGAATCACTCCCCCATGGCTCGATTAATAAAGTTTCATTCTGTTTTTTAAATACAAGCGCATTCTTTGATTTCAATATCATGATTCTTCTCCAAAAATATTTGATACAATTATATTAAAAAATTTAAAAAATAATACTAGGAAAAAACCTTATGTTTATTATATAATTATATTAATGGGAAAAACAATAAGTCAAAAAATTTTTGATTCTCATCTTCTTGAAAAACCGTTCAAAAATACTTACATAATACGCCTTGATAATGTATTCTGTCACGAAATAACAACACCAATTGCAATTAATGACCTTGTTTCAAGAAATATGGATAAGGTTTTTGATGCAGATAAAATTAAAGTAGTAATAGATCATGTTTCACCTGCAAAAGATTCCAAGTCTGCCCTTCAGCAGCAGATTCTTCGACAATGGGCTAAGCGAAATAAAATAAAAGATTTTTTTGATATAGGAAACAATGGAGTCTGCCATGCCCTTTTTCCTGAAAAAGGTTTTGTACATCCCGGAAATACTATCATAATGGGAGATTCACATACATGTACTTACGGAGCCTTTGGATGCTTTGCGGCAGGAGTTGGTACAACTGATCTTGAAGTAGGTATTTTAAAAGGAATATGCGCTTTCAGATATCCTGATTCTATCAAAATTGAACTTAATGGAAAACTTAAAAATGGAGTTTATGCAAAGGATGTAATCCTGTTTGTTTTAAGCCAGATTGGATGTAACGGTGCAACTGATTGTGTAATAGAATTTACTGGTTCTGTAATCGATAATCTTGATATGGAACAAAGAATGACCATCTGTAATATGTCTGTTGAAACAGGTGCTACCTGCGGAATCTGTTATCCTGATATGAAAACTGTAGATTATTTATGGCCTTTTATAAAAAATGATTTTAATTCAAAGAAAGCAGCATTAATTGAATATTCAAAATTTAAAAGTGATGAAGATGCACAATACATTAAAACATATTCTTTTGATTTAAGTTCACTTTTACCGTTATGTACTTACGGCTATAAACCCAATTGTGTAAAAACCGTAAAAGAAATGGAAGGAACTAAAATAAATCAGGTATATATCGGCGGTTGTACGAACGGACGCATAAGTGATTTACGGGTTGCAGCATCCATCCTTAAAAACCAAAAGGTTTCTGAAAATGTAAGAGTTATCATAAACCCTGCAACAACCACAGTATACAGACAGGCAGTAGACGAAGGATTAATTACTGTCTTTCTGGATGCAGGCTGTTGTGTAACAAATCCTTCTTGCGGTGCTTGTCTTGGAATGAGCTGTGGAGTTCTTGCAGACGGTGAGGTTTGTGTTTCAACAACAAACAGAAATTTCAATGGAAGGATGGGAAAAGGCGGAATGGTCCATCTTGCAAGTCCTTCAACTGCTGCCTTTAGTGCAATTCGAGGATATATTTGTGAAAATTAATTACACATTTAATGTTTTAAATGCTATAATTAATATATGACAAAAATGTTTGTCCATTAAATTTTTTAGGAGAAAAAAAATGAAACAATTTGGCGGTTCAGTTTTATTTTTGGATCGTTCGGATATCAACACAGATGAAATCATTCCTGCAAAATATCTGACAGAAAACGACAAAAAAGCATTACAGCCATACCTTCTTGAAGATTTAAAACTTGAGGGTTTTAATCCAAAAACAGACATTCCGGGAACAAAAGTAATTATCTCTCGCGAAAACTTTGGATGCGGTTCATCAAGAGAACATGCTCCATGGGCTTTAGAGGTAAACGGAATTTATGTCGTAATTGCAGCAAATTTTGCAAGGATTTTCAGACAGAATATGTTTAACAATGGTCTTCTTGCCATTGAAATAGATAAAAAATCCATCGCAGATATGTTCAGGACTTTTGCAGATAAAGATACTGAATGTAAAATTGTAATTAATGATGACGGAACTGCAAAAGTAAAACTCATTGCAGGTTCTTTATCTAAAAGCTATCCTTTTAAAATCGACGATTTTGAAAAAGCCTTGCTTGATAACGACGGATGGGTCGGTTATGCCGCAGCAAAATACTAATATTATTCTTTAAAAAAATTAATGCTGTCTGATTACAGGCAGCATTTTTTCTTTAACGTACAAGTTTTTTTTCTTTAAGCTTATCTATTATCAGTTTTACTTCTTGTTCAGGTGTATATTTTGAAGTATCAATGATTAAATCTACAAAAGAATAATCATTGTTATCTATATTATAAAATTCCTTGTAGCGTCTTGTATCTTCAGAATCACGCATTGCAGTAAAAGCCTTTATTTCCTGTAAATCTCCACCCTCGCGCGTAAATACCCTATTAGCACGAGTATCTTCATCAGCATATAAATAAACTTTAAAATCAGCCTCTTTAAGCATCCAGATTGCAAGACGACTTCCTAAAACACACGGCTCCTTAAGGGCAAGTTCAACCTGATGTGAATCTACATATTTATCATAAGAATCATCATTTTTTGCTTTTTCAATAACTTCCTTAAGAGTCATCCCTTTTTCTTCAGCAAGCTGTCTGAAGGTATAATTAATAAGAGTGATGCCAAGTTTTTTTGCAAGGAGACCGCTTACTGTTGTATTTCCGCAGCCGCTTTTTCCGCTGATGGCAATACGTAAATCTTTGGTTAATTTCATAATCCGGCTTACCTCCTATTCTACGTTTTTACTCTGCTCACGGATATTTTCAATACTATCTTTAGCGGCAATTACAATTGCTCCAACTTCCGCAAATTGATTTTTACTACCTATAGTATTAATTTCCCTGTTCATTTCCATACAGATAAAATCAAGCTTTTTACCCGGTGTCGGATTTGTATTGATTTCTTCCTTCATTGCCTGAATATGAGAGTGAAGTCGAACGATCTCCTCATTGATTGTATATTTTACAAGCATAGATGCAGTTTCAGTCATAATGCGGTTCTGATCTGCATGCTCGCCGACAAGCTCATTAAATTTTGAAGTAATCTGTTCTTTAAAGATACTTTCCATTTTTGGCTGCCACTCAAGAAAGAATGCCGCTGCATCTTCAAGTTTTGAAAGCTTCGATTCAAGATCCTTTTTCATGTTTTCGCCTTCACGAAGCCTGTCCTTACAGAATTTATCGAAAGCCTTATCAAAAACAGGAGAAATCAATTCTTTATATTTTTCAATGTCATACTGTTTATTTGAATTAAGGATTCCCGGCTGATTCAAAAGTTCATGAAAAATCATGTCCGATTTCAAAGATATTCCAGCCGCATTCGCAATCTTTTTAAATGCCTGCATATATGAAGCTGCTAAATTTTCATCAACAGTAATTTCAGCATCCGAGTTTAATTCTTTAACGCGTATATAAACATCAACCTTACCGCGCACAACCTTTTGAGTAATCTTATTTCTATAGAAAGATTCAAGCTGATTTAAATAAGGGGGAAGATTTATAAATAAATCAAGAAAGCGTGAATTTACAGATTTAATTTCAACGCTTATTACTGCATTTTCGGAAGAAGATTCTTCATATGCATAACCTGTCATGCTTGTCATTTTTTATATCTCCTTACCTATCTTCCAGTTATCCCCCGCTCCCATTGTAACGAATAAATATCCGTCCGGATAATCTTTTGATAAAGGCTTATCTATTTCCTTTTGAATAAAAGCTACTGAATCTAAAGGTTCTTCAAAATAGTAAACTTTCTCTTCCGGCTTTAAATCTATTTTAACTTCTTTTGATTTTTTTTCAATATGTTTTAAAGTTTCTTCATAAAGAGTTTTTCCGGTAATATTAAAATCGGATGCTTTTTCTCTTGCTGAGCTGTAGATTTTATTCAGGATGATTATATCAGCGCTGTCAGTTGAAGCGGCAAATTCCTTGAGCAGAGCCTGTGTACGGGAATACGTGTGGCTCATAAAATCAACAATGATTTTTCTTCCCTTATAAAATTCCCTGAAACCTTCAAGAGTTGTTTTTACGGCAGTCGGATGATGACCATAATCATCTATTACAAGAACATCATTTCCGCTCTTTGATTTAAAATGACGGACAATTTCACTTCTTCGTTTACCGCCCATAAAATTTGAAAGACCAAGCGAAATCTGTTTTTCATAATCTGCAGGATGTTTTCCGTAAAATCTGATAAGTTGACATACAAGAGTAACTGCAGCAGCGGCATCTAAAACCTCATGCTTTCCCGGAACCTTAAGATAAAACTCACACGATGGATCAGCATTTTCAAAAAGCTTTATAGAAAATCTGTTTTTTTCATTTTCTACTGTTTTATAAGTCAGTTTAAAATCACCGCCTGCATTCTGACCATAAGGAATAAGATTGATATCAGGACGCTTGTTATAAGCAAGCAAGGCAGTTTCCACAGCCCCCTTATCATCGGCACAATAAATCAAATCACCGTTTTGCGGAAGCTTACATATATAATCAACAAATGCATCGCGAATATCTTCATATGTCGGATAATAATCCTGATGATCACTTTCAACAGAGGTAAGCACAATTTTTTGCGGACAAAAACTCATAAAATGACGCTGATATTCACATGTTTCTGCAACAAATATTTTGGCTCCGGAATTAACATTTTTGCATACCGGCTGATTATTTTTCACAAGAGATGAAGTATATGTACAAGTATTTCCAAAACTATTGATTACGGAACCTGCAAGAACCTGTGACGGTATGAAATCAAGTTCCTTTAAAATAGTTCCAGCAAGTCCAGTAGTTGAAGTTTTACCATGAACACCACAGATTCCACATGAATAAGAACGTGAACTGTAACTTCCAAGAGCCTGTGTATATAAAAGACAGGAAATGTTCATTTTAACTGCCTGAATTAAATCCGGATTAACATCAAGTTTATAGGCAGATGAATAAATAACATATTGAATATCAGAATTGATATTATCTTTACTGAAAGGTAAAGCGCTTATACCAAGTTTTTCAAGAATATCATCTGTATAAAATCTTTCTGCCACATCTGATCCGGTAATAACAGCGCCACAATTATAAAGTATTTCTACTAAGGCTGCCATTCCGGTTCCCTTGATTCCAACAAAGTGAATATGTATTCCGTTAAGATTTTCAGGTAATTGAATTAATTCTGACATAATTTAATTATATCATTTTTCGTTTAAATGAAAAAGACCGCCCTACAAAGTAAAGCGGTCTTAAAAAGATGTAAAAAAATATATATTAGAGGAAATCTAATAACCCGATATTAAGCAAGACTCAGATAAATCTGGTCTGCAAGTCCGAAGCCTGCCGTTTTTGTCATTTGTGTTGCATATTCTTCAAAAAGCATATCTTCGTACATATCCTGTGCAAAATCATTTTCTTTTGATTTAATTACAGTTTTCCGCATTGAAGAAAGCATCTGCTTAACAAAAAAACCTTCAAGCTCCATTGCTTTTTCATATAATGTACTTGTTTTATCTATAGTTTTTGACTTTACATTTGGATTACCCTGATTACTGGCAGCACCCTGTGACCTTGCTGTCTTATCAGCTTCATTTGTAAAAGTTCCGGCATAACCGCTTGTATAATCACCGGTAAAACGTCCATCTACAGCTATCTGATCAGAAGAAACAGTTCCCCTTCCTTCATCCTGACTCTGAAGAGATTTTAATATATCTGCAAACTTTGAGTTTTCACTATTAGTTCTTGCAGTCTGTAAAGCGCCGTTACCGTTAGTTATTCCACTGAAACTGTTATTTATCAATCCAACATTCATAGCTTATACCCTGTTTTTTATCGCTTAAGATTTACTGCCGTGCTGAGCATATTATCTGATGTCTGGATTGCCTTTGAATTAAATTCATAAGCACGTTGTGCAACAATCATCTGTACCATTTCATTTACAACAGAAACATTAGACATTTCAAGAAACTTATGTCTTGTATCACCAAAACCATCAAAACCAGGACGACCTGCAATCGGTTCTCCAGATGCATTAGTTACTTTATAAATATTATCACCTTCTGCCTGAAGTCCGACCGGGTTTGGGAATCTGTAAAGTTCAAGCTGACCAACTTCAACCGGATCATTTCCACCATTCACCTTAACACTTACTTTACCGGTCTGTGTGATGTTTAAAGTAGTAACATCATATCCGTCAGGTAAAATTATTTCCGGTAATACACGCATACCGTCAGAAGTTACGAGCTGACCATTAGAGTCAATCTGAAATGAACCGTCTCTTGTATATGCATAACTTCCGTCATATTTCATTACACGGAAAAAACCTTCACCGACAATTGCAACATCAGTATCTACACCTGTATGCTGCAAAGAACCCTGATTCATAATTCTTTGAGTAGCGCCGACTCTTACACCGGCACCCTGTTGAATTCCAACCGGAGTTACAGTATCTTCAGTTGCAGGAGTTCCGGCAAGCTTCAGGTTCTGATAGATTAAATCTTCAAATTCTACGCGCTGCTGTTTATAACCGGTTGTATTTACGTTCGAAAGATTATGTGATATTGCATCAATATTTGACTGCTGACCGTTCATTCCGGTAGCTGCCGTCCAAAGTGATCTTACCATTTCTTACTCCTACTGCAATACTGCAACCTTTGTCCAGAGAGTTCCCATCATAGAATCTTCCGAAGTGATAGTCTTCTGATTGGCTTCATAAGCTCTGTTCACTTCAATCATCTGAACCATTTCATTTACAACATTTACGTTGCTTGTTTCAATATATCCCTGTAAAAAACGCGGACGTTCATTACCTTCTGCAATATGGGCAGGACCAGCAATTTCATTTGTTGCATACATGCTTTCACCCATTTTGCGTAAATATCTTTCGTTATCAAAACGGACACATTTCAAACGGTCAATTTCATTAAAATCTTCATCCATAATTACACCATCTTCGTTTACCGTAAAATGATCGTCAGTTACATGAATATAACCGTTTTCTCCCATTACAGGATAACCATCCTTTGTTAACAAAAGACCTTCTTTACCTATATGGAAATTTCCGTTTCGTGTATAACGTTCACCCATTGGAGTTTCAACTACAAAAAAACCTTTATTTCCAAGTGCAACGTCTGTTTTTGTATTTGTTACCTTAAATGAACCCTGTGAAAAATCGATGTAGTTTTCATTTGTTTCTACACCCATTCCAAGTTTACCGATAATCGGAGCGGCATCTGCACTGCCCATTCCATTAGGAATTTTATATACTCCGTCAAAATCCTGTCTTCTTAATAATAATTCAGGAAAAGATTTAGATGCCGTTACAGACCGTTTATAGCCTGTAGTATCGACATTTGCAAGATTATTGGAAATTGCATCAAGTCTGTTCTGCTGTGCATTCATTCCTGATGAACCAATATACCAGCCACGAATCATAGATCCCCCTTTTTAAATTTATTTACATCTATTTTTATCATCGGAATCTGATTTTTTTTATTTAGGGAAAAATATTATAAAGATAAATAAACAGAAAAAGTTTGCAAATTCAACTTTTCAGATTTATAATTAAAACCACAGCAAATGCAATACACAGGAGAAATATATGGCAAATGAAGAACCAAGAGTATTATCAATCATCTTAGGCGGTGGAAAAGGAACAAGACTTTATCCTTTAACAAAGGAACGCTCAAAGCCTGCCGTTTCCTTCGGCGGTAAATACAGGATTGTTGATATCCCTCTTTCAAACTGTATAAATTCAGGTTATAAAAAAATATATCTTTTGACACAATTCAATTCTGCTTCACTTCATCTTCACATTACAAATTCCTATAACTTTGACCGTTTTTCAGGAGGCTTTGTTGAGATTCTTGCGGCAGAACAGACACTTGAACATTCTGGATGGTATGAAGGAACTGCGGATGCCGTACGAAAAAATTTCATACATTTTAAGAGTCAGAAACCTACCCATTACGTTATTCTTTCGGGAGATCAGCTTTATAAGATGGATTTAAGGGCATTTATGGATGCTCACATTAAATCTGGTGCAGAAATTACAATTGCAACAACTGCAGTAAATCGTAGGGATGCTTCCGGCTTTGGAATCATGAAAATTGATGAAGATAGTCATGTAAAAGAATTTATGGAAAAACCAAAGCCTGATGTAAATATTGACAGCTGGAAAATCCCAGCAGAAGCACGCGGAACACTTCCTCCTGAAAAAGAATTTCTTGCTTCAATGGGTATCTATATTTTTAATGCAGATACAATGGAAGAATGTCTTTTAGGTGAAAACGAAAAATATACTGACTTCGGTAAAGAAATACTTCCGCTTGCAATAGGCAAGAAAAAAATCAATTCTTATGTATTCGACGGATATTGGGAAGACATCGGTACAATCAGAAGCTTCTATGAAGCAAACATTGCACTTACAGATCCATATCCTTCATTTGATTTTTACGGAACAAACAATAAGCCTATTTACACACACATGCGTAATCTCCCGCCGTCAAAAATCAATAAAGCCGATATCACTTCATCACTTACATCAGAAGGCTGTATAATCACCAACTGTAAGCTTAACCGTTCAGTAATCGGTGTTCGCTCAATAATTGAAGATAATTCAGAGCTTGACGGAGTAATCATGATGGGTGCCGACTACTATGATGAAGAAGATGAAAAGAAAGCAAATGCAGCTAAAAACATTCCTAACACAGGAATCGGCAAAAACTGTAAGATTTCAAATACAATCATAGATAAAAATGCAAGAATCGGTGATAACTGTAAAATCGGAGTTACCGGTAAAAAATATGATGATGGTGACCATGGTTCCTTCTACAGTGCAGATGGCATTATAGTTATCAGAAAAGGTGCTGTAATTCCTTCAGGCACCGAAATATAAAATGGCCAATACTTATGAAAATCTGGGGAAAATGCTCAGTGATGTTTTAGACACCGGACAGATTCCCCAGTTTAGCATAAAAACAAAATCTGATGATGCAAAATCAATCCAGATAAAAATTCCGGCAAATGTTTCAGAAGCTTTAAAAATATTTAATCTTTCCTTTCCATGCAAAATAGCTGATTTAAAAAAACAGTATCATCTTATGTTAAAAAAAACACATCCCGACACAAAAACAAATACGGCAGTTCTTCAAAAATCTGATAAAACACTGACAATAGATGAATTAACCTCTGCTTATCAAACAGCTGCAGCCTTTATCAGTCAGCACTTTCCCCAAGCTTCCGCAGAATAGTTTTTCTTCCGATTCCTAGAATATCTGCAGTTTTAGTTTTATTTCCACCGTTTGCCGCAAGATTTTCCTGTATTATGATATTTTCTGCCTCTTCCATTGTAATTCCTAATGGGATGGTAATAACCTTTTCTGATGTACCATTAACGATTGATTTTGGAAGATCATCAAGAGTAATTTCATCCTTTGTACACATTACAACAGAACTTTCAATACAATTTTTCAACTCACGTATATTACCAGGCCAGTTATATCTTTGAATGACAGAACGTGATTTATTATCAAACCCTTTTATGTTCTTTTCATTTTCAATATTAAATTCACGTAAAAATGCATTCATTAAAAGCGGGATATCATCCTTACGTTCACGCAAAGGTGGAACTTCAAGCCGCACAACATTAAGTCTGTAATATAAATCTTCTCGGAAATTTCCTTTTTTTACTTCTTCTTCAATATTCCTGTTTGTTGCAGCAACTATCCTTACATCAACATTAACAGTCGTATTACCGCCCACTCTTTCAAATTTCTTTTCCTGAATTACACGAAGAAGATTCACCTGAGTTACCTGATCTATTTCACCAATTTCATCCAGAAAGATAGTTCCACCGTCAGCCGCTTCGAATTTTCCCTGATGCATCGAATCAGCACCGGTAAAAGCACCCTTTTCGTAACCAAAAAGCTCACTCTGTAAAAGAGAACTTGATAAGGACGCACAATGAACTATAACAAACGGTTTATCCTTTCTTGGCGAAAGATTATGTATTGCATGAGCGACACCTTCCTTACCGACCCCGCTTTCTCCTGTTATCAAAACATTTGCCTTTGAAGGTGCAGTCCTGTTTATAATTTCCTTTACTTTATTGAACTCGCTGCTGTTACCAATCATTCCTGACTGACTGTTTTTATTCAAAAGCTTTTCTTTGAGTTCTTTTATCTGCTGTTCCTGAATCCTGCCCTTAAGTGCATTTTTTACTACTATGTTCAAATGATCTAAATCAAGAGGCTTAGTAAGAAAATCAAAAGCTCCATTCTTAATCGCTTTAGTTGCATCATCAATGCTGCCATGTCCTGTAAGAACAATAACCGGGATTCCAGGATAATCTGTCGTTACTTTTCTGACAACCTCTTCTCCACTTATTCCATCCATTCTTAAATCGGTGATTACAA
This sequence comes from Treponema sp., assembly GCA_024693715.1. Lineage (GTDB taxonomy): Bacteria > Spirochaetota > Spirochaetia > Treponematales > Treponemataceae > Treponema_D. The sequence goes on from JAILKS010000030.1 coordinate 17,456, forward strand.
GGTCAATATCGCCCGAAGAAATCAAATCAAGACCTTCTTTTCCATCTGCAGCTTTCTTTACATTATATCCTTCGAGTTCAAAATTATCTGCAAGTCCGTTTCTTATATTTTCTTCATCATCTATCGTAAGAATTGTAAACATCGTTTATTCTCCCATCTCAAGAAGTTTTTTATCTTTCTGAGGAACTGGCAGTGTAATAACAAAGGTTGTCCCCTCGCCTTCAATCGAATCAACACTTATATCACCGGAAAATTCCTTTATGATTTTATAAACCATCGTCATTCCAAGTCCGGTTCCGTTTGCTTTTGTAGTGTAATACGGTTCAAATATTTTTGCGATAGTCTGACTGTTCATACCGCAACCGTTATCAGATACGACGATATAATATTTATTATCTTTTACCGAACATTCAATTTTAAAAATACCTGCTCCCAGTGATTCTTTTGATTTTATAGCAGCAAGGGAATTTTGAGAAAGATTCAATAAAACTTCGCGGAAAAGTTTTTCATCAATCAAAAGCTTTTCAGTTTTTAGACATGCAGTAAATTGTACGTCAATATTATTCTTTGAAAATTCCGGTTTGATAAAATCAATTAAATTTTCTATAAGCTTAGAAGGATCCTTTAATTCAAGCGTTGCATTTACAGGACGTACTGCAAAAAGAAAATCCATTACAAGTTTATTAAGATGCTCAACCTCATCATTTACAACATCAATGTGCTCTTCAACAAATTTTTTATCAGGAAGGATGTTTTCATTTTCACGCGCTTTTTTCAGAGCCTTTTGAATAAGCTGCATATGAATTGAAATTGCACCTAAAGGATTTTTAATCTCATGGGCCATTCCAGCCGCAAGATTAGTCAGATTCGCAAGATTTTCCATCCTGTGTAAAAGCACATCCTGATTTTTCTTTTCAGTTACGTCACGTACAAGAATAATCCTGCCTTTTAAAATTCCATCATGCATAAGCGGTGTCATGGTGATAGTTAAAAAACGGATGCTTCCACCGCTTGTTGTAACTGTAAAATCTTCTGTACTGTTTGTGATTCCTTTATCAAAACATTTTTTAAAATATCCTGCAATTTCTTCATCAGCAAGAATATTCCAGACAGGAACATTTATTGCCTGTTTATCATCTGTATGAATATTAAAATTTAATCTGCTTTCTATGATTGTATTTGACTGCTGAAGAATAAAATTATTATCTACGACAAGCAGGCCGGCGGAAATAGATTCAAGTATAGAATAAAGACTTTCGTTTTCATCAAAAATATCATCAAGAAGATTCAATACCTGTTCTTTAGATAATTTTTCTAATTTCTGTGAAACTCTTTTTACATATCCACGCATAATATTTTTCCATACATTACATTTATTCTGCTTAATTCACGGACAAGAATATCCAGTGAATCCTGAGGTCTTTGATTATACAAGGTTACATTCAGAAAACACTGCTGAATTGCCTTTGAACATTCATATTTTGCTTCACAGCCTTTTGCAGTTGAAAGAAGCCCCTTCTGAAGCTCAGTAATATAATTCAAAAAGATTTTTAAACTTATACGGGGAATAAAATCCTTGCAGTCAGAAACTGTTTTTATTATATCCGGTATATGACCTTTAACGAGCGATGAATAAAAATCCTTTGCAACAGAACGAATATCTGCCGCCGGCACCGGAAGATAAGTTAAAAGATATTCATTTATTGTTCCATTAAATATATCATTTCTGAAAATTGTTTTTATAACTTCAAGCTGCTGTGATTTTGAACGTTCATTAAAGGCATAAGTTCTTACTCGTGATAAAATGGTCGGCATAACAGCATTTCGCTTTGAGGTTAGCAATATAAAAATACAGTCTTTTGGAGGTTCTTCAATAATTTTTAAAAGTGCATTTCTGACCCCCTCAAGCATTTTATCACAATTTTCTATGATGATTGTTTTCTTTCCGCTTTCTGATTTTCTGTGCGCCCATATTTCAAGATTCCTGATCTGATCAATAGGAACTGAATTATAAAGATATTCATCTTCAAGCAGAGAAGTATTTTTTTGAAGCTCTAAACAAATTGATTCAAGCTGATCAACAGGCGGAAGCTCACGGGGAAAATCAAGTTCTTCAAGAGAATCATTTATTTTTTCCATTAAAACTGCAATTTTTTTAATATCCTTATGTCCTTCCCACAAAACGGCATTAAATCTTAAAGTCAATTTTCTTATACTTCGTAAAAAAGCATATCTTGATGCGAAAAGATACGGAGGATTTTCCTTTACAGCCTTTATAAAAATATCTTTAGTTGCTGCAATCTCAAGGGCACAATCACGTGGACCTAAAAGAAGCATATTTGAGTTTATAAGAGCCTTATGCTGTAGACACGAAGGACATTCACATTTCCATTTTCCCCTTGTATCACCGGTACAGGAAAAAATACGCGCAACCTCAAGTGCTGCTGTAAGTTTACCGCTTGAATCAGTTCCCGAAAAAAGAACTGACTGTGGAAATTTATTATTCTTTATATCACTAGTGAGAAATTTAACGGCATCCTGATTCAAGAGATTTTCAAACATCAAACAACTCCTGATAAGGATTTATTCAACATAGGAATGATTTTTAACATTGCGCTAGTTCCTTCAACAGATGAAGACGGTTTTACAGAAGGCTTTAGACTTAACAGCGGAGCAAACAGTTTGAAGAAAATACTGTTCTGTAAAAAGGAATTAACAAAAACCGGAAAATTAGACAGCACCCATACAATAAAAAGAACGACAGCCAATCCTTCAATTATGCCAAAGAAAAAACCCATTGTCCGGTCAAGTCCACTCATAATTTCTGACTCAAAAAATCTTCCTATAATGACCTTGATAATCTGAATTATAAGAAAAGTGATTACAAAAAGTAAAATAAAGGAAACTATTTTCGACATAAGGGGATTTTTGATAGTATTGGAAAGAAGAACACTTAATTTATTGCAGAACATACATCCGACTATAATACCGCCGATAAATGATATTTTATTGAATAATTCTCGAACGAATCCTTTTGCAGTAGATATAATCGTAAAAATCAATATGATAAGGATGAAAATAATATCAATTATTGATAACATAATATATTTCCCCTGCGATAATCTTTGCACTTATTCTATCACCGACCATGCTTTTTATATTTTTTGAAAAATCATCACGTGTTTTTTTAGTAAGCATTTTAGAAAGCGCTTCCTTTAATTTTTCAGAATTTGCATCATCACCGACAAGAACAAGAGCAGCATTTTTTCTTTCAAAGAATCTGGCATTATCAACCTGATCTCCTCTAGTCCCGCTACCACACAATGGAATTAAAACCATCGGTTTATAAAGAACTGCTGCTTCCCAGATAGAGTTAGCGCCTGCCCTCGAAAGAATAACATCGGCACAGGAAACAACATCAGGCATCTGTTCATAAATAAACTGATATGCTTTGTAATTTTCCTTATATTTTTTATGAAGCTGCTTTTCAAGATTATCATCATTATTTAAAAGACCACTCTGATGAACAACGATAAAATTTTTACAAAGCCATTCAAGATTTTGTATTACAAGCTCATTAATTTGACGGGCACCCGAACTGCCTCCTAATATCAAAAGAACCGGTTTTTTGTGATTTTCATCAATACCAAGGAACTTCAATCCCTTTTCAGGATTAGTATCATAAAAAACAGGACGGACAGGATTTCCGGTAACAAGCACTCTTTTCTGATCTTTTTCAGAAAGACTGTTCTTAGTTTCTTCATAAGATACAAACATTTTTGTTGCAGATTTAAAATTCAATCTGTTTGCAAGACCAAGAGTAAAATCACATTCATGAGTAAAAACCGGAATTCCAAGATGTTTTGCAGCAAGACATGGAGGAACACTTACAAATCCACCCTTTGAAAAAAGTATGTAAGGCTTCTCTTTGCGCAAAATTTTACGAGCTTTAAAATATCCGGCTATAATTCTAAAGATATCTGAAAAATTCTGCCATGAAAAATAACGGCGCAGTTTTCCCGAAGGAATCCCATAAAACGCACCGGCAGTTTTCTTACCTGAAGGACCAAAAGCATTTTCAACAATTTTTTTATCCATTCCTTTTGAACAGCCTATCCATATTACACGCATGTCAGATGATTTTCCGGAAAGCTCTTTTAATTCATCTGCTACAGCAAGTCCAGGATAAATATGTCCAGCCGTTCCACCGCCGGTAAAAGCAACAACATTTCTGTTTAATTTCATGCTTATATTCTACTATATTGTAAATTAAAATACAAATAGCAGAACAGAAAAAAATATTATTTTTTGCAAATTCAATATTGACACAAAACTGTCTTTTCGATATATTAGAATAATCAACGCCGCAGTAGCTCAGTTGGTAGAGCGCCGGACTGAAAATCCGTATGTCGTTGGTTCGATTCCAACCTGTGGCACGAAAGCTTCTAACTCTGTTAGGAGCTTTTTTTTATTTTAAATATTTAATTTTTTGAAATACTTTGAATCTGTACTTCAAAAGATGAAAATACTTTTTTTCATTTTATTTACTCCAGCGCCCCAGTGCGGGCGTCCAAATAACCTTTGTTATGTGTTTTATTAATAATCTGTAAATTGTATTTTTTCTGAAAGCTTGTTTTTTGAAATATAATACATGCATTCTGATTCAAATCTTCTTCCTACGGATAAATACTCAGAGTCTGAAGACCATGGTTTTAGA
>JAILKS010000035.1 GCA_024693715.1 Treponema sp.
AAGTTGAAAAGACAGCGGATTATTGTGAATGGGCTTTGAATATAATTTTTGCAGTCTGCAAGGATCCGACAATGAAGCCTTACTGTCAGGGCTTTGTAAAGGATTTGTTTGCCTTTAAGATTTGTGCAGAGCTTAAGACAGAACTTGATGAAGCAGCCCGAAAGGATTTTGCTGAAGTCAAAAAGCTGATTCTGGATTACACTGATTTTTGTGCAGAGGAGCTTGAGAAAGAAGACCTTCTTGAGCACTATGATGAAAAGGGTCTTTTGAACATGAAGCTTTACACAAAGCAGGATGCAGAACGACGCATTAAAGAGCTGGAAGAGAAAATCAAAAACTGGTGTGGAGAAGAGGCTTTGAAAAAAGTTAATCTGTAGTAAAGCTGAAAACCCATAGTCAAAAGCAGCCCGAGTGAATATACTTAAAAAGTATTAACCAAAATTTTCACACGGGCTGTTTTTTTGTTATTAATCAATATTATAAAAGGGAATATTTAAAAATCATGAAAACTATAATCACTGTTCAACATACACAATCAGTACATCACACTAACGGACACGCAGGGGCCTGGGGAGACTGGGAGCTTACGGAACTTGGGCATAAACAGGCTGCAGAAATTGGCAGATATTTAAAAGACGCAGGCTGTGATGATTCTTATATCATGTATGCTTCTGATTTAAAACGGGCAGCTCAGACTGCAGATGAAATCGGCAAAGTGCTGGGACTTTCGCCTTTTTATAATGAGCTTATCCGTGAAATAAACGCTGGGGCAGGAAATGGAAAGCCATGGGACTGGTTTGATGCAAATAAGATTCCAGCCCCAAAAGAATATGATGTTGATTACAAGCCTTTTGCAGATGCCGAATCTGACCGTGAGCTTTGGAACAGGCTTTATCCTTTTTATCAGGAAATAATTTCCAACAGCTATGAAAAAATCTTAATTGTTTCCCATGGTATTACGCTCAGTTTTTTACACTCGATGCTGATGGGCCAGACTTTGGACCAGAGGTCACGCTGTAAGTTTAGCGGCAGTTCAGGCTCAATCTCGTGTTTTGAAATTGATCAGAAAGGAACTCTAACAGCTAAATATGTGAATCGGCAGGTGAGGTAAAAAAGTTATAATTGGATTTAATGTTTCTTTTTTCAACTTAATCCAAGTAATTCGTCAATAGTGTCTTCAGTGATTCCGTCAGAATTAAGACCACTTTCTGAAGCCTTGGTTTTTAAGAAGTCAACTGCCATTCGTTTGCTGTAAATTCTACGGCGTTCTTTTGCTTCATTAAAAATACTTTCATCATTTAAAAGGCCTTGTATGTCTTTATATTTTTCTTTTAATTCAGCCTGTTTTATCTTTGTTTCTTTTTCATGCTGAATCTTCTGTTCTTCGTCATATTTTTGTAAATCTTTTCCACAGAATCTACAGACAATTGCAGATTTTTTAATGGTTTCTGCACAATATGGACATACTCTTGTATCATTTTCAACTCTTACTGAAGGAATTAACTCTCTTCCACAAAAACGACAAACTCTTGCTGATGGTTCAATACCTGATGAACAATAAGGACATTTTTTTAGTTCTGATACTAAAATTGAATGAATAAATGCTACTATCCAAATTGCAATACCGTATAAATACCATAGTATAAAACTTCTTCCCTTGTTATAAGCAATAAAAGCTGGAATAAGTGCTATTATTAAAAGAACTATGAAAGATGCGCCCATAAAAACCTCCGAAACTTTTGTTGCGAAACGAGCGATTAGCAAAGTTTCGCAACAAAGGAACATTTCAATTCCTTTGTTCAGTGTACACTGAACAATTTTTTTTTGGTGGGGGGGGGGAGATATTTGATATAAAAGTTTTTTTTCCTACTCCTGTTTATAAACTTTTACCCAGTCTACATACATGGCAGCGGGTAGGGATTCGGAACTTTTTGTGACATCGCCGCCCCAATCTCCGAATTCGGCAGTGAGCTTGATGTAATTTTCTACGTTTACAATGCCGCCGTATTCCTGTGCTTTTCCTTCTGTATTCCAGTAAGGTTCAGTTTCATCATCAAGATAAGCTTTGTAATAATCATCTGTCCATTCAAAAGTTACAATGTGCCAGTCGTTTCCATAAAAGCTGCTATCAATTATTTTCTGTGATGCTTTGGATTGATGGTCGCTTCCATAGCCATCCCAGTGGACTGCAGAGTTCAGATAATTTCTTTGCCCTGGATCACGATTTTTATCATTCGGCACAACTTCAAAAATATCAATTTCGCCGCCATCTACAGCCCCGTTTCCGATTTTTGATACATTGTCACTCATGAGCCAGAAAGCATACCAGAGACCCTCAGTTTTTCTGTCTATTCTAAAACGGATCTGATAAAGTCCTTTATTCTGTGAAAACTTTTTCCTTGTACGCACAGCTCCCCGCACAGAGCTTTGAATTTTCTGTTTTGGCAGCAATAACAAGATTTCCGCCTTCTACATAAGAACAATCATTTTTCCAAAACCCTTTTTGCCGCGCATATTCCGGGCAGCGTTCCCATCTTTGTGAATCAATCTGCGTTCCATCAAAATTATTATAAAAAGTGCAGGTATAAGTTTTCCCGTTAAACTCAATTTTTTCATCTGTTCCCAAAAACGGACTCGCACACCCGCACATAAAAAAACAAATTAAAATAAAGAGCAGTGATAAAAAATGATTTTTCATATTTGTACTATACCACACGACTTTGTATCTGTCATCGCTTAAAATGGGAAGGGGGGGATAAGTTATTTTTGAAATAACTTAAAAGCTCCTTCGTTAATGTATTTAAAAATTATTACTATACCTAATATAATCCATATAAAACCAAAAATTATTTTTTCTTTTTTTGAAAGCCAATCTTTAAGGAAAACTTTCTTGCGAAATAGAAAAACAAATCCTTGTATTGGGAAAGTACATAATGCTATAATTAGGCCAATTCTTTTCAGAATAATAAAATGAGAAGTTACACAAATCGACGCTATTATTGAGAATATAAGCGTTGGTAAAAAAGTTGTAATTGAATTCAATGTTTCTTTTTTCATTTTTTATCTTTTCTAACTTATGTTTTTTTTATGGACACGGATACAGGTAGACTTCTTTATCACCTCGTTGTATTCGGGCTCTGTAAGCGTTAAGTGTATAATCAAAGTATTCATTAAAGTGATTTGCATCTAATTCTATAAGATATTGATCATCAGCTTCCGGGTACTTTCCGTTTTTTTCATAATATTCTTTAGAATATTCCTGTGCTTTCAAATAATTTTCATGATAATTTGATCCCTTAATTTGTACACCAAGTTCTTTTAGATAAGAATCTGTATTTTCAGGAAGAGAATGGTTTTCTTCAATATATTTTTCAACATAGGACTGAGCTTCCAGAAGATTTTTATTTACTTTTTTGGTATTAATTGAATCAATTTGTATTCCAATCATTGTGGCAATCAAAAGAGGCAGAAAATAAAAAGAAAATAATTCTATTGTTTTATTTTTAATGGATTTTATAAAATACCAGATTGAAATGAGCAGGAAAAGAACAAACACCGGAAACAAAATAAGCCAAAGCGGAGAAAGTTGCGCGAGAAAAAAAGCAGAAATTGTTACAACCCCATTGAGGACCGCCAGTAAAAACTTTAACGCACTGAGTTCTTCATCCCCACTTTCCAAGAATATAATCGGTCTTTTCACTTTTTTACTCTCCTTTATTGGTATAGAAGAATTATATCACAAAAAAATGGAATTAATTAGTTTTTTTTATTCTCCCAGCTTTCACGGGCGTTCTTTCCAGCATATTTGGAGTGGTTTAGAAAATAATGAAAGGACTTTCTTTTATACCCGTTTAAACTCTCGTATAATCTGATATAATATCATTATGAACATTTACGTGGATTTTGATGATTGTCTTTGCGAGACGGCGCGGTATTTTTCGGGGCTGATTGTTGAGCTTTTTGGGCTTAATATTCCTTACGAAAAAATTAAATATTTTGATTTACAAAAGTCATTTTCGCTTTCTGATGAAGATTATGAAAAAATGATGATTTATGCGCATCAGCCGAAGGTTCTTTTGTCTTATGAAGAAACTCCTGGTGCTGTAAAAACTGTTAATGAATGGATTGATGAGGGTCACGACGTAAAAATCATTACAGGCCGTCCGGTGAGTGCGTATGAAGCTTCCAGAACCTGGCTTAATGAACATGGACTTGAACGCGTAAATTTATACTGTCTTAATAAATACGGTCGTGATACTTTTTTAAAAGGAAGCACCTTCAGTCTTGAGCTTGAAGATTATTATAAAATGCATTTTGATTATGCCGTTGAAGATTCTCCGAGTGCATTCAAATTCTTTTCACATCTCCCGGATCTTAAAGTGATAGTTTTTGACCGCCCGTGGAATCAGGATTGCGAATTTCCAAATGCAAATTTTAAAAGATGTTCGGACTGGAATATAATAAAAGAAAGGGTTTGTGCCCAAAAGGATTAATAAAAATGAGTGAATTAAAAATACGGGATGCACAGGTTGAAGATGCACAAAGGCTTTTAGAAATTTACAGTCACTATGTTTTAAACACAGCCGTTTCTTTTGAGTATGAAGTTCCGACCTTAGAAGAATTTAGCGAGCGTATCCGAAGTATAAAAAAGAAATATCCGTACCTTGTCTGCGAAAAAGACGGCAAAATTATAGGCTACGTTTATGCCAGCGCCTACAGCACAAGAACTGCCTACGACTGGACCGTTTCAACTTCCATCTATATAGATAAAGACTTCCGCCGTAACGGAGCCGGTTCCCTCTTATATAAAGAACTCGAAGCCCGCCTCAAAAAAATGGGAATCATCAACCTCTTAGCCGGCGTTGCCTTCTGCGACCCCCAGGACGAATACCTCACCCACGACAGCCCGAACTTCCACCTTTCTCAAGCCTACACCCAAGTTGCCCACATGCCCCAGGTCGGCAAAAAATTCGGAAGATGGTACGACCTTAAGTGGTTTTTGAAGAAGATATGAGAGGATAAATCATGGTAATACAAAAATACAATCCAAAGTGGGAAGAGGATTTTCTGGAAATCAAGGGTTTTTTGGAAAAGAATGTTACGGAGTATATTTCGATTGAGCATGTGGGAAGTACTTCGGTGCCGGGGATGAATGCTAAGCCGGTGATTGATATTGATGTGGTTGTGAAAGACCGGAAGCAGTTTTTGCGGCTCAAGGCGCAGCTTGAAAAACTTGGGTATGTGCATGAAGGAGACTGGGGAATAAGCGGCCGGGAAGCCTTTGATGATTCCAAGGTACCGATTCAGATTGAACAGCATCTTTATGTTTGCCAGAAGGATAATGCCGAGCTTTTGCGACATTTAAAATTCAGGGATAAGCTTAGGGCAAATCCGGAGCTTGTAAAAGAATATAACGGGATAAAACAGGAAATCCTTTCTAAAGTGGGAGAGGATAACCGGGCCGGTTATGTTCAGATGAAAGAAAATGAATACAAATGGTTTTTCGATAAGGTTCTGGCATAAAAATCAAAAAAGGATTTAGAGTGCAAAAAAAAATCTATTGACAGTTGGGGCGTTTGATTTTAATATAGTTTGTATGCAAACTAATTTAGAGGAGAAATAAAAATGAAGAATGTAGTTTCAATCATTAAAAATTCTCAGGCGGCTTATCTTGCAACTGTTGATAAAGAAGGAAGACCTGAAATCCGTGCGTTACTCAATCTTTGTAATCCTAAAAAATTTAAAAAGCTTGAAGGAAAAACTCTTTTTGTAGAAGGCGAAACTTTAACTATGTATTTTACAACAAACACTTCTTCCAAAAAGGTTCAGAGAATCAGAAACAATCATAATGCGGCACTTTATTTTTGCGAGCCTGAAAAGTTTAAGGGAATCTGTGCAACAGGTACCATCGAAGAAGTAACAGACCAGGCACTCAAGGAAGACCTCTGGCAGACTGGCTGGCTCATTTATTATCACAAGGGAAAGACAGATCCTGACTACACTGTGCTCAAATTCACTTCTACAAAAATCGAAGGCTGGTACGGCGCAAATCCTCACTGCTTTGGAAATGTAGACTGATGGTAAAAAAGACTAAAGGCGGAACCCTTCTTTCTCAGGTGCATCAGGTTTGTTCAAGAGTATGGAATAAAATCTTACGGCAGAACAACATGGCAGATCTGGAAGGGGCTCGCGGAAGAATTATTTTTTCGCTCTGGGGAAAGGATGGAGTTCCAATTAAAACCCTCTGCGAAAAAACAAGCTTAGATAAATCAACTCTCACAGGAATCATAGACCGCCTTGAACGTGACGGCTACATCGAACGAAAGCAATCGCCGGAAGACAAACGCTCCACACTCATAAGCCTTACCGGAAAAGAAAAAGAATTCAGCCGGAATGTTCAGAAGGTTTCGAATGAGATGAATAAAATTTTTTACAAAGGTTTTAAGGACAAAGAAATTATCCGGTTCGAAGAAATGTTGCAGCGAATTTTAGAAAACTGCAAAGAAGCCGAAAATTAAAGTCTGGTATTAATTGTTTTTTATAAAAGGTTCATAAAACTATAAATAATCATGAACCCTTTTGTTTTCCGCCCAATCCCCAGTTTTCAAGCGGTGGTTCATTTATTATTATAAAAACATCTGTTGGTGCTATGCCAAGTGTATTGGTGAGATTTGATGTAATCATTTTTATGGCATTTTTCTTTTGTTCTGTTGTTCGTCCTGGAAAAATTGTGAGTTCTATAATCATAAAATTATCTGTCTTGCCTTGAGGTGTTTCAAAATCATCCGGTTCAATTTCTATGATTCTTTGAAATCTATCCCAGTCTTCAATTCCAAAAGAAGTCATGAGAGCGGAATGTATGCATTCAAAAACTGTTTTTTTAAATTCGGAGTTTTTTCCTTTTTTCATTTCAACTTTTACTAACGGCATACGACCTCCTGTTCACAATAAGAATATTCTTTTTCTTGTCTTCAGAAATTCTGTGATTTTCAGCATTGTGTTTTTTTATTATATCACATTATGATTCTGATTTTTTTAAATTTTTTGTTAAAAAACTTCCTTTTTTTAACTTTTGAGACAATATATATAGTATGAACGTTTCGGTTGAGGATCCTGTTTTAAAACTTGCACAGGAAAAATTTGGAATAAAATATCTTTACCCATGGCAAAGACTTGTTATTGCAAATATTCTTGAAGCAAATGATTATTGTAAGATGATGATGAATCTATCTGAAAATGAAAAAAGCAAATTTGAAGAAGAAAACTCTGATTCTTTTTGTCTTGGACGGCAGATTGTTTTGCTGCCTACGGGGGCAGGAAAATCATTATGTTTTCAGATTCCGGCTATCATTTTGAACGGACCGACTCTTGTTGTTTATCCTTTGCTGGCACTTATGTCTGATCAGCAGAGAAGACTTGAAGAATGTAATATAGATTGCGTTGTTCTAAAGGGAGGACAGTCTAAGAATGAACGGGAAGATTTGTTTTGCAGGGTTCGAGAGGGAACAAAAGTGATTTTGGCAAATCCTGAAGTTTTGGAGAATGATAATTTATTATCTTCTCTTAAAACTTTGGGTATTAGGCATGTTGCGATTGATGAAGCCCATTGTGTTTATGAATGGGGGAAGTCGTTCAGACATTCGTATTTGAGTTTGAACAAGGTTTTGAGTGTACTTCAGGTTCCTCTTGTAACGGCTTTTACAGCAACCGCTTCTCCAGAGGTTCTTGAGAATATTTCAAGAATTCTATTTGATGGTGAAGTTCATGTTGTGAGAAGTGAAAGTGACAGGGCGAATATTCATTATTATGTAAGGTATTCGTCGGCTAAAACAAAGGATGTTCTGTTTCTGGCAAAAAATGAGCAGAAACCGATGATTGTTTTTTGCGGTACAAGAAAAAAAACTGAAAATATGGCACGTGATCTGAATTTATGCTTTGGTGAAGGAACATCGTTTTTTTATCATGCAGGATTACAGAAAAGTGAAAAGAAAACTGTCGAAGAATGGTTTTATAACAGTAAGGATGGAATTCTTTGTGCTACTTGTGCGTATGGAATGGGAGTGGATAAGAAGGATATTAAAACTGTAGTTCATCTTGAACCGGCGCAAACTGTTGAAGCATATATTCAGGAAGCGGGTAGAGCAGGTAGAGATGGAAGTATTGCCAAGGCATTTTTGCTCTGGAGTCTTGAAGATTCTAAAAAGTTCAGTGCTTTTGGAATGGATTCAAGAGAACGAATGGTGAAGGAATTTGCAGAATCTGACAGATGTAGAAGACAGATTTTATTGGATGCTCTTGGAGCTGAAAGGGTTGCTTGTAGCGGCTGTGATGTGTGTGATAATGTAAAGAATCAGTCTGACTGGGAATTTACTTATTCCATTATAAATAAGAATAGAAATTTCTATAATGAAATGGAAATTGAAGAAAGAATTTTTTCTGACATGAACATACGTTATAGAAAGAGTATAGGAAAAAATATATGGACGCACGCAGACAGTGTCGAAGTTATAAGACAGCTGAAAGAGAGTGGAAAAATAAAAGAAGCCGGTTGGTTATGGAAAGGAAGACTGCGCGCAGTTTCTTCTAATCCATGATTGTAATTTCTACACGTCTGTTTCTGCTTCTTCCTTCTTCTGTGTTATTTGAAGCAACAGGTTCTCTGGAACCTTTTCCCTGAGTAAAAATATGTTTTTCATCACGGACTTTAAGTTCGATGAGATATGAAGCAACACTTTGAGCTCGTTGTTCTGAAAGTTTTTGTCGTGCATTTTGAGTTCCTCTGGCAGCACAATGTCCGGTAATGAGAAGATCGTTATTGTATTGTTTTAAGATTTCAGCAATTTTCATAAGCTTTAGTTTTTCACTTTCAAGCAGTACATCTGAATCTGGTTCAAATTGAATGTTCTCGATACTGATTGTTAATCCTTTTTCACCCTTTGTAATGTTGATGTTATCTAAATCCTGAATTGCTTTTTGAATTTCAGAGAGTTTATCATCATTGTTTACTGATTTATATTCAGTGACTTCGCCATGTGCTTTTCCACGAAATTCAAATTTTGTTCCATCAATGGCATAAAAAATAATTTGAAATTCCTCGATGTAGTGATCTATGTTGCCAAGATTATTATCCCACCATATGGTTTCTTTACAGACACCGGCCCCTTTAAGGTAATATTCACCTTTATTGATGTTTGATTGTGAATTGTTCTGATAAAACTGATATGAAACATCTATTACCTGTAATGTTTTTCCGTTGATGATTTCATCCTTTATGTATTTGTATTTCGCAGTGAAAGGAATTGAAATTGCGTTTTTCATGTTGAACAGTTCCCTAAAATCATGGACTTCTTTTCCTTCGCTTGTCCACGTATCGCCTGCACGAACCGGTTTGTCCGGGAAAGATGGAACTGAAAAAACAGTCGGCAAAAAAGAATCACTAGAATATGTGAGTTTACCGTTTATGGTTCTTGTAGTAGTGACAAATTCTTCTTCACCCCAGGAAAGATGATTTCCTGTTTTGTTCATCAAGGTGTTTTGTGTTGTCATGTAGGTTGTATATAATTGAGCGCTTTTATCGTCATTTTGTTTTTGTACGGTAGTTGAAATTCTGTTTATGAATTGAGTTGTATTGTTTAAAACATCATTTAAATATGCTTCTTCATTCACTTCGCTTGTATGAAGCAATGAGTCACCTTCATTTTGTTTGAATTGTAAAAGGATTCCGTCCTGTGCAAAAGAAAATGCAGTTACAGCGAAAAGGAAAGAAATGATGGAATAAAGTTTTTTCATTGTAGCATACCTCACTGTTATATTATCGGATAAAATTGCCTATAATAAATACATGGAACAACTATTAAACAAAAATAATCTTATTTTGTTACTATTAATTATTTTGACTGTATTTTCTTTTGTTTTTTTAATAATTCAGAAAATAAAATTTAATTCAATGATAAAGAAAATACGTGCAGATGCAGTTAAGCGTTCAAAGGCTGTAATTGGCGGTCAGATGGCAGAACAGATTGCACCTTTTTTACCTGATTTTCCATGCAATGCGGCAGATGTAAGATTTGTCGGTAAACCGGTTGATTTTATTGGATTTTCGGGGCTGGCAGAAGCAGACAGAATAGATGAAATTGTTTTTATAGAAGTAAAGACTGGTGAATCAAAATTAAGTGAGCGTGAAAAAGAAGTAAAAAGGGCAGTACAGGAAAAAAGAATAAAATATGTAGAATATTACATATAAGAAAACACTAAACAGTTGCTTCAGGTTTTCGCAACTGTTTTTAAAGTGTTTCCTATAGAGTAAGATGATGCTAACAATTCGCTCCAGGTTTTCGCGAATTGTTTTAACGCATCTTCAATAATAGCTATTCTGAGAAACGGATTTCCTGCCACAAAGCATTGTATTTATCCAGGCCGGTTCCTATATCGAGCTTTAATTCACAATTATTCATCTGTTCTGCATCGTACATTGGTGTGTTTGTTGTGAATTGTTTTGCTTCTGGAATTACAAAGCATGGGAAGTTAAAGAAATCAAGGAATTTTGCATATACTTCCGGTTTGTGGATGTAGTTAATAAATTCGTTGGCAAGTTCCTGGTGCTTTGATGTCTTTAAGATACAAAGGCTGTCAAGATATGAAGGTCCGCCGTTTTCCGGAATAAAAAAGTCGATTGTATCTGCCCATTTTTCTTCCGGTACTTCTGAATAAATAACCTCTGCGTAACCCTGACAGAGCCAGAAATCGCCGCTTGCAAATGATTTTCCAAAACCTTCTGCATCAAATTTTACAAGGTTAGGCTTCCATTTGTTCAATAAAAGATCCTTTGCTTTTGCAAGTTCTGAATCATCTAAAGTATTTACACTGTAGCCAAGATAGTTAAGAGCATCACCGAAAACTTCTCGCATATCGTCCATCATTGTGGCATGATCTTTGAATTGTGTGTCTGCAAAAATGTTCCAGGTTCTTTCATAAGATCCGGCAGGAACTTTTGTTTTGTTTACGGCAACTCCAGCTGCACCAAGATAATATGGACCGCAATATTTAAATTCAGGGTCATAATCCTTCATCATTTCTTTTAAGAGAGGATTAAGCTTTGAATTGTTTGTCATTTTAGACTGGTCGAGTTCTGCAAGCATTCCCTGTTCAATCATTATGGAACAGAAATCCTGAGAAGGAACTACAATATCATAACCTTTTCCGCCGCCACCACGGATTTTGTTGTACATTTCTTCGTTTGATGCATAATAGTCAACTTTGATTTTGCAGTCGAATTCTTTTTCAAAATCACGGAGAACTGAATCCGGAGTGTAGTAAGTCCAGTTGTAAATGTACAATGTCTTGCCGTCATCTTTACATGAAGTAAGACCCAAGCCTGCAGTAATAATCAATGCTGCAAGAAAAAGTTTAGAAGTGATTTTTTTCATAATCGTAAAAATCCTGTGTTATAAAAATAAAATCTGACAGTATCATTTTAACAAAATGAATCTTACCGTCAGAATTGTTTTAGTATTAATGTGCCGCTGCGAATGATTTTAATCCTTTTCTGAGGAAAACTGCAATAGTACAGATGATGAGAATAAGGACAAATGAAAGTGAATTGATTACGGGGCTTACACCGAATCTTATCATTGAATAAACATACAGCGGTAAAGTTGAACTTCCCGGTCCACTTACTAAAGAAGTAATTACATAATCTTCAAGAGACATTGTAACACTCATCATGAAACCGGAAATGATACCCGGCATAATTGCAGGGATGATAACCTTGAACAAGGTTTGAATTTCGTTCGCACCAAGATCATGACTTGCTTCTATGATTGAATAATCAAAATCATCTATTCTGGCGGTTACCATAAGATATACGAATGGAAGACAGAAGGTTGCATGTGCTATGAAAATTGTAAATAAACCTAAAGACAATTTTATGCCGCTGAAGAAGCTTAAAAGCGAAACACCCATGATTACTTCAGGAAGTACCATCGGTAAAAAACTGATTGACTGAATGTATGAGCGGCCAAAGAATTTGTACCAGCTTACACCGATTGAAGCAAGAGTTCCAAGGATAGTAGCAACGAGGGATGATGTAAAGGCAACAATCAGACTGTTCAATAAAGAACGCCATAAAGGGCCAGATTCAAAAATCAGCTGCTCGTACCATTTGAAAGAAAAACCTGTGAAGTTTGTATCTTTTGATGAATTGAACGAAAAGAAAATGATTATAAAAAGAGGAATAAAAAGAAACAGAAGAGAAAGACATAGCATTGTATTTGAAAAGCTTACACGTCTGTTGAATTTTTTCCAGTTGCGTTTTGCGTGTCTGTTTGATTCAGATTTTGAGGTTACCTGATTTTTTTTGAGTATCTGTATTAACGGGTTTTTCATGCAGGTACCTCCTTTGCAGAATCAGTTTTTGTATCAGGAACACCTGAATCTTCCTTGTTCGAGGTTTTGTTGAGTTTTGCTTCTTTTTTATTTGTACCGAGCATTAAAAGAACTCCAGCCATACTGACAAGAGTAATAATCATACTGAAGGAAGATGCAAGAGGCCAGTTTCTGACTTTTGTTACCTGGTCAACGATGATATTTCCTACCATGTAGCTTCCTTTACCGCCGACGAGTTGAGGAACCGTGTATGTTCCGAAAATAGGAATGAATGTAAAGATTATTGCACTTACAATTCCGCTTTTTACACCAGGTATAAGAATCTTTATCATTGATTGAGGTTTTGTTGCACCTAAATCTCTTGAAGCTTCTATAAGTGTAAAATCAAAGCGATCTACAGCAGTAAAAATCGGAAGAATCGCATATGGAAGATACATATAGATGCTTACGAGAATTACGGCAAAATTTGTGTACATGAATTTATGAGGAACAAAAGCTTTTCCGTTTTTACATATTATTATGTTCCAGAAGTAAGATATTTTTTCGAGGATTGAATTTAAAATTCCATTGTCTCCAAGAATTGTCATCCACGCAAAAATACGGATAAGCGAATTTGTAAGGAATGGAACAATTACTAGTATAAGAAGCAGAGTCTGATGTTTGCTTCTTGCCATTGCATAACCGCATGGAAGTGCAATGAGGATTGTAATCAGGGTAGAAACGAAAGTTATCCATAAAGTACGGATAAAAATAAGTCCATAGGTTTTGGAAAACATCTGTTTATAGGCATCGAAAGAGAATTGTTTTAAAACGCCTCCATAAATATCACGTTTCATAAAAGAATATGAAACAATAATTATAAGCGGAACTATGAAAAACAATGAAAACCATATTCCCATTGGCCATGCATAACCTGGTCCGGGATTTGCTTTTTTATGTTTTGCAGCATATGCCTTTGAAGCAAGCTTTAACTGCGGGCTTTGTTTTTTAGTCATTAATATCCTCTACAATATATCCGTCTTCTGCAGACCATGAGATATAAACCTGATCTTTCCATGCAATTTCAGGACCATCATCAAGATAATTTGTATGCTGCTTGAAAACTTTTACGATTGTTCCGTTATCAAGACGTACATAGAATTTTGACTGGAAGCCTGTATAAACAGGTTCTTCAACAATGCCTTTAAATACGTTAATATCCTTTCGACCGTGAACATCAGGCTCTTCAAGAGTAATCCTGATTTTTTCAGGACGGATTGTAAATGCAACTTTCTGTCCTTCATCTGTATGCTCGTAGTCTGTAACAAGGATGTTTTTATCTTCTTCTTTTGTAGCCTGTGTATCACCTTTTAACTGTGCCTGAAGTCCAAGACTTGGTGTGTTCAAGGTTACCATATAATCTTCTTCTTTCTGTTTATTGCAGTGAACTACCGTGCTTTCGAAAATATTCGTTTCACCGATAAACTGTGCTACAAATTGTGTTGCAGGGCTTTCATAAATTTCAAAAGGAGAACCTATTTGAAGAACGTGCCCTTTGTTCATAACTGCAATCCTGTCTGAAACAGCAAGTGCTTCACTCTGATCATGAGTTACATAAATAAATGTAATTCCAATCTGATCATGAAGTCTGTCTAAATCTACAAGGAGATTAGCGCGAAGCTTAGCGTCAAGTGCAGACAACGGTTCGTCAAGGAGAAGAACTTTAGGTTCATTTATAAGGGCTCGGGCAATTGCGACACGCTGTTTTTGTCCGCCTGAAAGCTGATTTGGTTTTTTATCAATATGCTGGTCAAGCTGAACAAGATGAACATATTCACGAACTTTTTTATCAATTTCATCCTTCGGTAATTTTTTAAGACGCATTGGAAATGCTACATTTTCATAAACTGTCATGTGAGGGAAAAGTGCATAAGTTTGAAATACAGTATTCGACGGTCTTTTATCGGGTGGAAGAGGAATAATATCCTTATCATCAAAAAGAACGGCTCCTTCATCAGGAAATTCAAACCCGGCAATAATACGAAGAAGAGTTGTTTTTCCACAGCCTGACGGTCCTAAAAGAGAGAAAAACTCTCCAGGATTAATAGTAAAGTTGATGTTATCCAGGGCAACAAAGTCACCGAATTTTTTGGATACATGATCAATGGTAACCTGACTTCCTTTCACTCAAGCACCTCAATAAAAATATGATATTTGCATAAACGCACTATTCATAAAATGATACATAACACGCTTTATGTCAATAAAAAAACAGATTTTTTTAGAAATTTATTCCGATACTATAATAGTAATATTCTATTTAAATGAGATGATTTATGGAAAATGAACTTGATTACGGAAGATTTATTTCAAATCATAAAGAGAAAATAAAGAAAGAAGAACCATCGCACAATACAACAGAATCAAAGGAAACAGTGAAGGTTGTCCCCGTTGTCGCACCTGTTGCCGTAGAAAAAAAGGCTGTTCCTGTCACCGTCAAAAAAGAAGATAAAAAAGAAAACAGGAAGAAGAAATTTAAAATTCGTGTAAAGCGTCCTATAAGCATGAAAATGCTTGGGATTTTTATTCCGATAATCATCATCTCAATGGGATTTATAACTGCCTTTGTTTCTATCACAAGTAAAAGGGATACTACGACTAACACATATTATAATGTCTATACAATCAATAAACGTACTTCATCGGATTGTACCAATAAATTTCTTGCTCTTCAGACAATAGTTAATTCATTTTATGATCAGATTCAAGTTATAGAAAATGAAACAATTCTTAAAAGTCGTGAGAATATTTTCTTTGAACGTAATAATGATATTGCTGCAATTTATTTTATAGACTCTAAACGTAAATTCTTTAACAATGAGTTTTTTGTTGTAAATGAAATTTCAAGCTTTAATATCGAAAATTATGCGGAACATTACAGCGAGGTTGCTGTAAAGGCGGCCAACGGGACCCTTCAGTTTGAAAATGCAAGTGCATCGTTTAATATTCCTATGCTTTCTGTTTTTATGCCGGTTGAAAGCAGTGAAAATGAAGTTGCACTTGTTCTTATGTCATCACAGTCTTTGTTTGATGTCTTTACGGAAGATAAAATTAATTCCACATATTTAATTAATTCAAACGGAAATGTACTTGTTCATAACAATATTGATTATATGCTTTCTTCGAAGGATTTAAGTGGACTTCCTGTATTCAAGCTGCTTTCTGATAATAAAAAAGATAAAACTTCATATACAAGTTATATTTCAGCTGATAATAGGGAATATATCTGCAGTTATACTGTGCTTTCTATAGGAAATTGTTCTGTAATCACGGAAGTAGACAGTGATTTTGTAATGCAGGGAATTCATAAAACTACAAGAACTAATATTTATTTTACGGGTGCAATACTTGCCCTTACAATTTTATTCATCTGGATTTTTTCACAATCGCTTGTAAGACCTTTACATACTCTTACTGAAGTTACACAGCTTATTAAAAATGGAGATTTCAGTCCATCTCTTTTAGAAGAAATGGACCGTAAAAGGAAGGATGAAATAGGTATTTTGATAGAAAGTACGAGAGATGAAACCCAGATGCTCAATACTTTCACAAAGCTCACGAATCGTGGAGTAACAAATGCAATTGTAAAAAATCAGATTGATTTTGAACCTCATCTGAAGGATGTAACGATTTTCTTCAGTGATATTCGTGGTTTTACGGCAGTTTCTGACAGCTTCAATAAAAAATATGGCGAAACATCAGCTGCTGAAATCATCGGTTTTTTAAATGATTATATGTCGCGGATGGTAAATTGCATTACTTTATCAGGCGGAACTGTAGATAAATTTGAAGGTGATGCGATTATGGCAGCATGGGGTGTTTTGAGGGATGACAGTCTTGATTTTGAGCTTGCCGGTGATGATGATGAAAACAAAAAAATAGCTTCGGAAAAACATCAGCAAAATATTCTTGAAGATGCGCTTGGAGCAATTAAAGCGGCAATGGCAATGCGTTATTCTTTGATGGAATATAATCTTATGGCAGATAAAATCTCTGCTGAAAATGGAAATCTCAGACCAAAAATTAAAATAGGCTGCGGAATTAATTCTGGACGCGTTACAGTAGGATTTATGGGTTCTCAGGATAAAATGGAATTTACATCAATCGGTGATGCAGTCAATCTTGCAAGCAGAACGGAAAGCTCAAATAAGCTTTGTGGAACAGATATGCTTATCACTGAAAATACATATAATATTTTGAAAGAAAAATATATCCGCTGTGAACAGAATGCTTATACTATCAGCGAAGATAATAAAGAAAATGAAATAATCGTTGAGCAGATTCCCGTAACCTTTGAAGTAAAGGGAAAGGGTAAGCAGCATTTTTATGCCGTAGTAAACATGCCGTTTTTTGATATTGAAGCCTTTTTTAAAAAAGGAAATCCATCGTTTACCGCAGATGCAGAATGCTTAAAGGCGGCAGGACCACAGGGCCCCGAATCACTCAAAGAACTTCGTATATTGCTTGGTATAGATGAACCGGATTTTACAGGAGTTAATCTTGATAAAGAAGAAGACAAAGTTTCGATTAATTGATTTTTTTGTTTCAATTCTTTGTCTTTCACTTTGTACTGTCTGCGGTTATTTATGCTATAAGGAAATTGACAGACGGACGGAAGGCAGAACTGAAATTGCATCAATAAAAAATAAATATCATATTGCTCAAAGAAAAGTAGTTGATTCAGTTGTCTGGGAAATGCTCAAGCAGAATTCTGCCCTTTACAATGAAGACATGGTGCTTACTTCAAATGATTCAAGCGCGCTCATTACATATAAAAACAGTGATACGGTTGTTCAGCTTTTTGATAATGCAATGGTTCAGATTTTTAATGAATCAAAAATTCTTGTAATGAACGGTGATGTTGATATCGAAACTGATTCAGAAGAAATGATAGTTCAGACTCCGGACGGAGGATTAATCGTCGTGCAACCGGGCTCTAAACTTTCTGCAAGTGAAGATGCTTCCGGACAAATTTATTGTGTAGTTTTAAAGGGTGCTGCGACTATTGTTTGTGATGATGTGAAGGTAACGCTGACAAGTGAAGGCGAGCCTGCAAGATTCCGTTCGGATTTATCTTATGATGCTTATCCTGTTTCAGTAACTTCAATTTCAAAAAATCACAGGGTTTTTACTTTTGATGATAAGGGCAGGGAAGTTTATTTGAAATGGAATGTTTCTGCCTTATATAAGAATCAGAAAATTTTAATTGAAACTTCATCTGATAAAGATTTTTCAAAAGATGTTCAGCTTTACCAGGAGATTTCCGCTGATTCGAAGGTTTTAAAAGTACCGGTCGGTAAAACTTACTGGAAGGTATATGCAGAAGACAAAAGAGATTGTTGTGCACAAGGCGTAATATCTGTCGTGAAAATTGAAAAACCTGTTTTAAAGGCTCCTTATGATGAAAGTGTTTTTTATGAGACTGATAATCTTCCGGTTATAGATTTTTCATGGGAGCCTTCTGATCATGCAGATTATTATAAAATCCAGATTAGCGGTGATAAAGAATTTAATTCTATCCTTTATGAAAAAGATGTTTTTTCTGAAAAAATCAGTCTGAATTATTTTATGGAAGGAAACTATTTCTGGAGAATTGTTCCGCATTACGAAGTAAATGATATCGGATTTGTTACTGCAGAAGAAACAAGGAATTTTAAGGTAATTAAAAAGGATGCATCATCTTTCGTTGAACTGGAGCTTGAGCCGGTTATAGATGTTAATGAGGTTGAGAAAGATACAGACAGATTATTGTTTCCGACAGATAATTATTTTGTTGAAAGTACAAGATTAAGAAAACTTAACTTCAAATGGAAGCTTTCTAAAAAGAATAAAAATGCAAGGGTAATAGTTCAGTTTTCAGATGATAAGGATTTTGATTTTATTATAAAGGAGATTGAAGCAAAGAAGGATTCTGTTACGGTAGACAATCTTTTTGGCTCTGTCATTTACTGGAGAATTTGTATTTTAACGGAGGATGGGAAAAAGAGTTTTACTGATGCAAATTGTCTTAATATAAAATCTGTTTATGAATTTGAAAAAGAAATTAAGGAAAATATTGATAAGACAGAGGATAAACAGTCATTAACCGAAAAAGAAAATCTTGATGAGAATAAAACAGAAAAGAAAAACCTTGAAAATAAAAAGGTTACCGTGATAAAGAAAAAAGAAACTAAAAAAAGAGAACTGCCTGATGAAACTGAAAAGAAGCCTGTAAAGACAGAAGAAAAGAAGGCGCCGGTTGCAGAAGAAAAGAAGCCTGTAAAAACTGAAGAAAAGAAAGAGCCGGTTCCAGAAGAAAAGAAGCCTGTAATTACGGAAGAGAAAACGGAACCTGTTGTAGAAGAAAAGAAAGAACCGGTTGTAGAAGAGAAAAAACAGGAGGAACAAAGTCCTTCCGTTCAGACAGAAAATCGTCCTCCTGCTCCGATAGTTACGCCTGTGTTAAAGTCACCGGTAAATTCCATGGTAATCGATAATGTTTATCTTAAGGAAAACAAGGCGATTATTTTTACATGGGAAAAGGATTTGAATGCTCTTGATTATAAGATTGTAATCTATAAAAAAGATAAAAATGAAACAAAGCAGATTTTTGAAAGTAACGTCGGAGCTGTATCGGAGTTTAAATTTACGAAACTCAATGTCCTTGACTTAGGTGATTTTGAGTGGCATCTTATTTCTTATGGAGAAGGAAATCAGGTGAAGGAAAGCATAGGATCTTTTAAAATCGACATTGTTGTTCCTTCAAAGGTTACGACTAAAAAACCGGGTAAACAATATGGAGAATAGAGTAGGAAAAACATTAATAATTCTTTTTTTTCTCTTCTTACCGACCGTTTTATCTGCTCAAAATACGACAAAGAAAAAATATGTGCAGAAGGTTGAATGGGATGCCTGTGAGGGCGCTGAATCCTATAAGGTCGAAATATTTTCTAAAGATACAAAAGAAAGCATGTTCATAGAAACTGAAGATACGTTTGTTGAATTTTCAATTCCTGTCGGTTCGTATAAATTCAGGGTTATTGCTTATGATATTCTTGGACGTGAAGCATCTGTAAGTAACTGGAAAAATCTTGAAATCATAAAGGTTAAACAAAAAAAGCAGGAAGAAGATTATGTTGATTTTTTTATTTCCATGGGCTGTGGCGGCGAGTTTTTTTTGTATGATGGAAAGATGAGTTATTATAATGGCAATGAATGTGCTTTTTCGCCTCATTGTGAAATTACATCGCTTTTTGCAGATGTGAAAAATATGAAAATGGGAATAAACTGCTTTTTTGCAGGCTCTATTCTTTCAATGGAAGATAGCGTTCAGAGTGTCGTGATTCCAAATGCAGTAGTGACTCTGGACTATATGGTTCAGTTTCCGATTCTGAAAGATAAACTGTTTATCAGGGCAAATGCCGGTGCCGGAGTATATTTGATGCAGTTTGCAAAATTTAAATCTAAAAATCCCGGAGATAAAAAGCCGATAGAATATTCGTGTTCATTTACCCTTAAGGCTGGTGCAGATTTTGTGTGGCAGCCATTTAAACCCTTTGATGTAAAAATAGGCTGTAATTTTGTTAATGCATTCATTAAGGATATGCCGACCGGTATCCTTATTCCAAATGTTGAACTTGCTTGGAGATTTTAACAGTTTTATTGTTGAAATATAGCATTTTTAATGTTATTCTGAATTTAATGAAGAGGTGAAAAATGATTTCAATTATTCTTGGTATTATTTTTATTGCATTTACGGTTTTTGCTGTTTTACCGATGAGTCCGCTTAACTGGGGTGCAGATGTTATAAATTTTCTTAAAGGTTCTGTTCCTGTTCTTGCAGCTTTTATAGGCCTTATTTGTCTTTTTATAGGTGCTGCAGATTTGAAAGATAAGAAAGAAGCAAAGCTTGAAGAAAAGTCAGAAGAAGAAGCTTCTAAAGAAGATAATTAATCTTATATATTGACTAAAGCTTAAAAAAAATATAACATATCATACCCGTTAAATATGCCGTAAGACTGCTCATCTTCTGGCATACAGCAGAATAAAAACAGGATGCAAATGTTTTTTCTGCAAAAAAAATTTGATAATTAAGGGACTATCATGGAAACTATTTTCGTTAAAGAAAATGAACAGGCTCGCAAATGGTATATTATTGATGCAGCCGGAAAATCAATGGGAAGAGTAGCTGCAAAAGCAGCTTCAATTGCTCGCGGTAAAAACAAAGCAACATTTACAAGAAATCAGTTAATGGGTGATTTCGTAATCATCATTAATGCAGATAAGGTAGCTTTGACTGGTGGCAAGGAACAGAAAAAGATTTATTACCATCATACAGGTTTCGTAGGTGGACTTCGTGCTCACACTTACGAAAAATTAGCAGAAAAACATCCTACAGATCCGATGAGAATTGCTGTTGAAGGAATGCTTCCTAATGGTCGTCTTGGACGTAAGATGATGGATTGTGTTAAGATTTATGCAGGTGCTGAACATCCACATGCAGCACAGAATCCACAGCCGGTTGAACTGTAATAAAGGGGTGTAGAAAATGGTAAAAAATATTGCTATTGGTACTGGTAGAAGAAAAACTGCTGTTGCACGCGTTTTCGTTCGCGACGGTTCAGGAAAGATTGTAATTAACGGTAAGGATGCTAAGGATTATTTTGCATCTGCAGAACAGCTTCAGATTGTAAATCAGCCTCTTCTTGTAACTTCAATGGGAAATAAATATGACATTCTTATTAATGTACAGGGGGGTGGTCTTAACGGACAGGCTGCTGCATGCTTGCATGGAATCTCAAGAGCATTAGTTCAGATTGATCCTGATGCAAGAACTGCTCTTAAAGCTAACGGATATCTTACTCGTGATTCACGTATGGTTGAACGTAAAAAGTTCGGTCAGCGTGGTGCCCGCAGAAGATTCCAGTTCTCAAAACGTTAGTATTTACAGATTATATTTGTTACAAAGCGATCAGTTTTCCTGGTCGCTTTTTTATTTATTGAAAATCTGTTTTTTATATAGTAAAATTTATCCGGTCTATGATTTTTGCTGATTGGGTTTTACAAGGAGTGTTTATGAAAAAGAAAAATTTTCTTCCGGTAATTTTATTTATTGCAGCTTCAGTTTTATTTTCTGCATGCAAACAGTCAATTTCAGACGCAGAAATATTTACTGTTTCTCTTGTGTCTGACAGGGAAATCAATTCTGAACAGTTTTCAGGCTTTGGTGAATATAAAGCAGGTGAAAAAGTAAAAATAAATATGAACTGGATTGAAAAAGGTGATTTTTTTGTAGGTTACTATGATGAGGTCGGAAATCTTTTAAGTGAAAACAAAGATGTTTCGTTCTTTATGCCCCACCATGATTTTAAAATCCAGGTATTGTTTTATAAAGAAGGTGATAAACCTTTAAAAGCAGGAAATTATGTTTATTTTGGAATGTATCCGCAGGAAAATTGTGCTGCCATAAGTCAAAATTTATTAGACAAATATATTCCGAAGCTGGATAATTATACAGTCAATCATTCGGTAATGAATCAATATGTTTTTTATGAAACAGGTCAGCAGGTCGAAGGTAAATATTTTTATTATGACTTTATTATGGATGAAGAATACTTATATAAAAAATTCCGTTTTGTTTATTATTCAAAAGATGGTCCTGCTCCATACAGAATGAGCGATTGTACTTATACTTATAGTTCAAGCGGTGCATCATCCGGTTTAGATTCAAATACTTCTTCATGGGGATTAATTTCTGAATTGCAGTCTTATCTATATGAAAATGGTATGTTGAATGAAGGTTATTATCTGTTTGAGCCGATTAAATGGAAAATCCTTTCAGAAAAAAACGGAAAACTGACCCTTCTTGCGGTAAAGGCTCTGGACAGCTGGCAGTTTTATCATTCCTTGGAAAACCGTTCAATCAACGGAAAAACAATTTATCCAAACAACTGGGAATATTCAGATATTCGTGAGTGGCTTAATAACGATTTTTATAATACTGCGTTTACAAAGGGATGTAATAAATATATTCAGAATACCCTGCTTAATAACGTTAATACGGCATATCAACCGTTACTGGAAGGAGACGATGATCATGTTATAAGAATAGGCAGTAATACTTCTACGGAAAATCAAAATAATACTACAGATAAAGTATTTTTACCTTCTGCAAAGGATTGCTGTAACACTGAATATGGTTTTTATTTTGATAATGACGGCTGGGATCCTGCAAGAAAATTTTTCCCGACAGAATATTCGAAAATAATGGGAATACGAATTAATTATGGAAATTATCATTGGGATGATGAATGGAATATAAATTTTCAGGCACGCAACAAAGGATGTGCAACTTATGTATGGACTCGTTCAGGAATTGAAGAGGGGTACAGTTATGTTAATCTTTCAATGCCTAAGGAACATCAGGGTGTAATTTGTATGGATGATCTTGGTGATCTCGAACAGACACTTTATGTTACTAAGACATTTGTTGGTGTTGTTCCTGAAATTGTAGTTTCTTTGGAATAGATTAAAGAGTTTATATGATAATAAAGTCAATTGATGAAACTTCATATTCTGGAATGTTTAAGGTCTGTCTGGAAGAAGGAACGCCTTTTTTTATACGTCAGGATTATCTTAAAACACTTGATATTAGTCAGATTGTTGATGGAAAAAGTTTTAATGAAGATGAAGATAATGAGCTTTTGGATGCGGGATTAACATGTGTCGTTGAACTTAAAGCGGTTGAATATCTTGCAAGAAGTGAACAGTCAAGATTTGGTCTTTATCAGAAGCTGATAAATAAAAAATATCAGAAGATGTATATTGAAAAGGCGCTTGATTATCTTGAAAAAAAGAATTACCTGAGCGATGAAAGATTTTCAAGGGCATGGCTTCATTCAAGAATGCTTAATCATTGTGAAGGAAAGACAAAGCTTGTAAATGAGCTTGTGTCACGTGGAATATCAAAAGAGATTGCAAAAAATGCAGTAGAAGAATTTTTTACAGAAAATGATGAAGAAGAGCTTTGTAAAAGGGCATATGAAAAGTTTATAAAAAAAGGAAAATCAGGAGATAAGCTTATTGCCGCTTTACTTAATTCGGGATTTTCATATAAAATGATTAAATCTATAAATGAAAATCTTTAATTTTAAAACAATTGTTTCCATAATATATATTTTTTTCTCGGCTTTAATCCTTTGTTTATTTGCATCTGTTGTTTTCAGAGTACAAAAAGATACCTCTGTCGAAGAGAACAGAACGCTTCAGAAAGTTCCTTCTTTTAAGGTTAGTGAATTTATAAGCGGTGAATATCAGACTAAAATGGAAAATTCAATCGGAGATCAGCTTTTATGGTCGGCAGAAATTAAATACGGGGTAAAACAGTTTTATAATCAGCTTACAAAAACAGTTTCATCCTTTGAAAAAGAAAAGGCGGTTGTTGAAGAAGCAGTTGAAAATGTTACTGCCGAAAAAGAAGATGAAAATGTTCAGAAGGATAAAGGAAAATATGTTTATAAGGAAGTTGTTAAAGACAAAATATACAGGCTTGATGATTCAGGTTATCTTGTAGAAAAAGCACATGCTCCTGAAGAATATTGCTTTGAACTTTATAAACCGGAAATGCTTGCAAAAGTGACCTATCCGAAATATCTTTTTTTCATAATGTCATCTGAATCTGCAGATTTCAATGATCTTCATAAATATAAAACGCTTGATTATATAAAAACAAAAATGCCGATGACCGGTTATTCTGAACTGACATACAATTCGTTTGATGAATATAAAAAGTATTTTTATCAGACTGATCATCACTGGAACTATAACGGCTCATATCATGGTTATGTAAAAATAATGAAAATGCTTGAAGGTGATGATGTTGAAGTCCTTAAGCCCAGCGGCGCTCATACTTATGATGCTGTTTTTGAAGGTTCTTATGCCCGTGATAATTTACTTCGAAGTGCAACTCAAAAATTTCATGTTTATCTTTTTAATTTAAAGCCTTACAAGACTTATGTGAATGATGTTGAAAAGGAATATGGATTCAGATCCTGGTATGTTTCAGATGAAGATTTTCCGCATAAAACATATTCAAATCATTATGGGCTTTATTATGGAGATGACAGGGCAAAGGTTGTTTATGATTTTAATCAGCCGGATAAAGAAAGCATTTTA
Source organism: Treponema sp. (assembly GCA_024693715.1). Classification (GTDB taxonomy): domain Bacteria; phylum Spirochaetota; class Spirochaetia; order Treponematales; family Treponemataceae; genus Treponema_D. Next base: position 24,577 of record JAILKS010000035.1, read on the forward strand.
ATTTTAGGTACTTCTTTTACAAATGCGATTAATGAGCTTATAGCAAGTCATTACAATAAAACTCATGTGCTTGATTTCAGACATTATAAAGAATGGTATGGTTATGATTTTGATGTTCAGGATTATATGACAAAAAATAAGCTCTCAAAAGTGGTTATAATAGGAAATATAAGTTCTCTTGGATATAGAATAAATAAGGATTAGAAATGGTATTCAGCAGTTTGTATTTCATATTTGTATTTTTTCCTCTTGTATGTCTGGTTTATTATTTATTCAAATTGATTTTTCCATCTAAGATTCAGGTAAGAAACTGTTTTTTACTTTTTGCTTCTTTGTTTTTTTATGCATGGGGTGAGCCCGTATATGTTTTTATAATGATGTTTTCCATCATAGTAAATTATTTTTGTGCGCTGCTTTTCAATAAAATCCCTAAATCAAAAGTAATCTTTATTATTTGCATAGTCTTTAATCTTTCTTTTTTATTTTTCTTTAAATATTCAGCCTTTGCTTTATCAAATATAAATGTGATTTTTAAAACAAATTTTACTGTTTCTGATTTTTTGCTTCCTATTGGAATAAGCTTTTATACTTTTCAGGCGCTTTCTTATATAATTGATGTATATAGAAAAAAAGTTGAGCCTCAGAAAAATATATTAAATCTTGCCTTGTACATAAGCCTTTTTCCACAGCTTATTGCAGGACCAATTGTAAGATATATTGATATTCAAAATGAAATAGTAAACAGAAAAGAAACGCTTGAAAATTTTACTGCCGGATTAATAAAATTCATGACGGGACTTGGTGCAAAGGTTATTATTGCGAATAATCTTGCAGTTTTTGCAGATGGAATTTTAAATCAGGGTCGGGATGCGTTTTCATTAATACCTGGTGGAGTTGTCTGGCTTTCCTGCATAAGTTATGCATTTCAGATTTATTTTGATTTCTTCGGATACAGTCTGATGGCAATCGGTCTTGGAAAGATGTTCGGTTTTTCTTTTCCGGATAATTTTAATTCTCCTTATTGTGCGGCTTCAGTTACAGATTTCTGGCGAAGATGGCATATAACTCTTTCTTCCTGGTTTAGAGATTATGTGTACATCCCTCTTGGTGGAAACAGATGTAAACCTTTAAGGCACATTATTAATCTTCTGGTAACCTGGACACTTACCGGTTTCTGGCATGGCGCTTCGTGGAATTTTATAATCTGGGGATTTTATTATGCGGTACTGCTAATTTTTGAAAAATACATCATATCAAAAATTAAAATGAATTTCCTTGTAAAAAATTCATTATATAGATTTATCACTCTATTTATTATATTATTCGGCTGGATAATTTTCCGCTCAGAGAATCTTTTGCAAATTGGGATGATTTTAAAGGGAATGTTCTATAGCAGTCAGGGAAACATTTCTTTTATTAATTATATAAGTGAACATGCTGATGTATGCAGTAAAATGATATTTATTATTCCTGCTTTATTATGTTCTTTTCCATTGAATAAGGTTTCTGTTTTTAAAAACAAGAATACTCGTTCACAAATAATCCAGATAATCTTTGCACTTATAATATTTATCGTATCTGTATTTATGCTTGTTGCTTCTACCTATAATCCTTTTATTTATTTCAGGTTCTAGTTATATTTTTCCAGATAGATAAGACGTGCGTTAAAATCACCCCAGTCACGCTGGATTTTAAGCCCTGCATTCATGATTGCTGCACCGGACAGAATGTATTCATCACATTTTTCCTGATGCTGTCCCTTGTCCAGATAAGTAACTTTGTAGGTAAAGCTTTCATCAAGTCCGTATGGCTTTATGATTCTGCTTTTGTTTCCAGGATGATTTAATACCTGAACGAAGGTTATAAGTGCTCTTTTTTTATCTTTTGTTATTGAAAGCCAGCAGTCAATTTCACCATTTGTCTGATAACTTTCAATTCTGTAATAATCTCCGTTTTGAATTATGCTGCTGTATTTTTTATAAAGCTCAATCTGTTGTGGAATCTGTTTCCGTTCATCATCTGACAGCTTTGTTATATCCAGTTCGTAGCCGAAGGTTCCGCTTAATGCAACATAGCCTCTTGTTTTAAATGGAGTAGAACGTCCTACCGCATGATTAGGACATACCGAAACGTGGGCGCCTATTGTTGAAAGTGGATAGATTAAGGCAGTTCCTTCCTGAATGCTTAATCTTTCTATAGCGTCAGTGTCATCAGAGCACCAGATTTGCGGGCTGTAATAAAGCATCCCCGGATCAAAACGTCCGCCTCCTGAAGAGCAGTTTTCTAACAGAAGATTTGGAAATTCAGTAATAAGGCGTTCCTGCATTTCGTATAAAGCAAGTACATACCGGTGATAGAATTCACCTTTATTTTGCTCCGGTAAATCTACATCGCCGACATCTGTTATCTGACGGTTCATATCCCACTTAATGTATTCAATATTTGCACTGTTTAAAATTGCTTTTATCTGACTGTAAATGTTTTCACGAACCTCTTTTTTAGTGATGTTCAGAATCAGCTGATTTCTTGAAAGTGAAGGCGAACGGTCTTTTATCTGTACTGCATAATCCGGATGTGCACGATAAAGTTCTGAATCAGGATTTACCATTTCCGGCTCGAACCAGATTCCGAATTTCATTCCCAGCTTGTTTACTTCATCAACGAGATGTTTTAATCCGCCGTTTATTTTTGTTTCATTTACCGTCCAGTCACCGAGGCTGCAGTTATCCGTGTTACGTTTGCCAAACCAGCCGTCATCCATTACTAGCATTTCGATTCCGTCTTTTTTGGCTTCTTTTGCAATGTCTAAAAGCTTTTTTGTATTGAAATCAAAATAGGTAGCTTCCCAGTTGTTGATTAAAACAGGACGCATGGATTTTTTGTACGGACTTCTGATTAAATGCTCGCGATAAAGGTCATGGAACGAATGAGTCATTCCATTTAATCCGTTGTCCGAATAAACAAGAACTGCCTGCGGAGTATAGAAGGTTTCCTGTGGTTCAAGCTTCCAGCAGAAATATTCAGGATTAATTCCCATTACCATGCGGATAAAATCAAACTGATTTCTCTGGACCTCTGCAACAAAGTTTCCTGAATAGATGAAATTCATACCGTAAACGTTACCCTTGTCATAATCTGCATTATGATCCAGGACTGCAATAAAAGGATGCTCCTGATGACTTGAAACTCCGCGTTTAGAAGAAACTCCCTGATTTCCCATATGAATCGAGTGTCTGTCTATATGACGTTCCCTTGCCCAGCTTCCGTGCAATGTAATTACATCGTAATTATTGTTATTCAAATCTAAGGATGCGGAATATGCCTTTTTGATGAAAAAGTGATTTTTCCCGGTGTTATTAATTTTTGTAAAACGGACAATTGCATCAGTATCATCAAAAAGAGTGTAAAAAAGGGATACTTCTGCCCCAAGTATTTTATCTTCCGTTATAATTTCCAGGGTTTCTGCCTTAGAATTATCTGAAAAAACACAGGGGAGTCCCGGTAAAGCTATTGTTCCTTTTGTAATTTTGTGAGATTTATAAGTCAGTTCAATCGCATTGTTGCCCTTGTAATCTGTAATTGCAAGAGAAGTCTCACGGAAATCTCCAAGTCCGTCTTCGCTGATTTCCTTTGAAATTAAATCAAGAAAAGAAAGCTTTTCGCGCTCTATGGCTTGCGGTCCGTAAGGAATTTCATCTGCTCGTGTAAGATAAAAAACATCATCTTTCTGTGGAATTTTTGCTCCATAATAATTATGAACTACAATTCCACGATGAATTGATATTATGTACGAACTGTTTTTTGTTTCAAGATGAAAAGATTTTCTTTTCTGGTTGAATGTAATCATATAAACCTCACGTAATTATTGTACGGTAAAATTGATTAAATTAAAACCTTCCTTCATCCTTATCCCAGTATTGAAGTTCATTATGTTCCTTTATATATTTTATGGTTTCGTCTACGGTTGTAAAGCAAAGTCCTGTTACTGTATCTGCACATCCGTAGTAAATTGCAATTCGTCCTGTAGCGGCATCTGTTAAAGCAGCAACCGGGAAGCATACGTTAGGAACAAAACCGGTTGTTTCATATATTTCTTCCGGAGTCAGCATGTAATCTCCACATCGGTATTTTACAATTGAAGGATTGTCACGGTCTAAAATTGCAGCAGAGAATGAATAAACATAACC
>JAILKS010000081.1 GCA_024693715.1 Treponema sp.
TACACCATAATAATATAAAGAACAAGTTTTAAAATTAAGGCTGCCGTTATTACTGAAAATTTAGAAACTTACAGTTAATAACGACAGCACTTTTTTCATATTTTTTTCCCGCTATTAATTTACTTCTGCAAAGGCTACCCATAAAATATAATCAAAATTACTTGTTACCATAAAATCACCAGTCCATTCATGATTATAAAGATGATCATAAATAGGATAGAACGCATCAATATAGGCTAACAATTCAAGCGATTGATTTCCTTCCTGATCATTACCAGATGGAGAAAGTCTTAATGTTGAAGATTGAAATGCATAAACAACTTCATAATAATTTTTATCTTGTCTTTCAAGTGAAATCTTTTCACCGCATAATTCATTTATTTCAGAGTCATTTTTTCCTTTCTGAAAATCTTCAAAAAATTTCAAATATGGGTAATTTCCTTTCTTATCTTTAGCTGCCTTTAGTTCAAACATTGTAGGAATATACCATTTTGCACCATCAGGTAATGCTATATAGTTTGCATCCTCCGGATCACTTAGAGAATCTATCCATCTATAATAAACACAGGTATTTTTAACTGAATCTTCCTGACTCAAATACTGTGAATAACTGTCTTTACCGCTTACATCAGTTTTTGACAATTCAGTTCCATTACTATCAAAAACATGCTGTGAAGGAAAACAATCTTTTCTAGTTTTATTTGTCATATAATAACGCCAGTCAATATCACTTTTCTCTACTAATTTTCTGCACATAATAACGGCCGGCTTTCCATTTTTTATTGATACAACAAAACCTGCTACCTGGTTATCTTTACTCTTGTTTCTGCTGTCTACATGTGCTGTTGTACCGTCAGAATAATATACATCACCAACTTTTACATTACTGTCGTCTGCATTAGAACCACAGCTTGCAAATAACACTAATGTTAATAACGCTATAATAAGTTTTTTCATTTTTGACTCCTTAATTGGTTAAATTACTTTTCGAAAAAAGTTTTTAAATTCAGACTAAAAAAAAAAAAAAAAAGTCAATTGGCAAAATAAATCCTAAAAAAAAATAAAAAAATCTTGCAATACAATAAATATTCTTATATAATTAAATTATTCATAGCATACAGGTCTTAATTTCTTTTATGAGATTAAGGCCTCTTGTTTTTTAACGCCCCTTTTTAAGAAAGCTGTCCTTTAAAATCAAGATTATTCTTTGTACAAATCACATCGTATTCAAGCTTATCCTGTTCATTGCAAAAGCCGGTAACAAAAAGACAAGCCCTTTTCTTATTAAACGGATTATAAATTATTTTTTTACCGCCAAGGCTAAGTGCCCTTTTCACAACGCCTTCCCTCGAATCTATTACCTTCATCGATTTTCCTGCAACACTCTGCATCTGTTCACGAATATTCAAAAAATGTGTACAGCCTAAAACTATTACATCGCAGTCATTTGCCCTGAAAAACTCTATTGAATCCTTACATGCATCTTTTATCTGTTGTTCAGTAGCCGTAAAAGATTTATGTTCAATAAATGATATTAATTCCGGATCACCTCGAAGAATAAGCTTACAGTCTGCCGCGAAATGATTTTTAAGATCCTTGTTATATGGACTTTTTACAGTCGAATTAGTGCCGAGAAGACCAATTATTCTTTTTTCAGATATTTCTCCGGCTGTTTTTATCGCAGGAACAGTTCCTACAAATTTCTTATCTGGAAAAACTTCCCTTAAAATATCAAGACAATTAACACTCATTGTATTGCAGGCAATTACAAAAACCTTAGGATTATATTTTGATAAAATCAACCTTACAAGAGAAAAAACACAGTTTATTATCTGCTCATGAGTCTTTTCACCATAGGGAAAATTCAATGTATCGCCGACATAAATACAGCTTGAACCTGGTGATTGATTTAAAAGATGAACAAGATATGGAATACCACCTGTTCCTGAATCTAAGAAGGCATAATCAATTTTTTGTACAGCCAAAATCAGCCTCCGAACAATGCATTAAAGGCATCTTTAGCGGCAGCAGCTTTATCTTCACCGCCTTTTGAAACAAGCTGCATATTATATTTAAAATAATCACAGAAATTAGCTTTTTCTTTATCTGTTACTGCCTGATCTACAGTTTCCCTGCAGTCATAGTGACTTCCACTTGAGTAGAATTTACACGCCTTGCAACAGTGTAAATCTGCCGCACACGACGGACATTCAGTTGTTCTGGCGACCTGTTCTATGTTAATTTCTTTTCCACATTTCCAGCAAATCATATTAATATTTTATATCAAAAAAGAACTATCTTCAACAAAAAGGATTAACTCTTATCCACATTTAGTTTATAATAATATCATGTTCAGTTCAAATAAATGCCTTGTTCATTACTGCAATAATATGGCTCTTTCAACTGTCAATGAAAAAGGTGAAATTGAAAATCAAAAATCATATTGTCTGGATCATTCTCCTAACCCCGGAAAATCAAAGGAAGATATCGTAAAATATATTCAAGAACATGACACAATAATCGGTCTAAATGCAAATGGTCTTCTTCTTCAGGATTCAGATTTATCTAACAAAAAATTCTATGGCTGCAGCTTCATCCACTGTACATTCTCAAACATCCGTTCCCAGAATCTTCTTTTAAAAATGTGCATTTTTGATTTTACTGTAATGAACGACTGTAATCTTTTAAATAGCAATATCATCTTTACATCCTTTTCAGGAAGTACGTTTACCCATTGTCTTTTTACTTCCAGTGATATGATCCAGGATAATTTCAACGGTATAAAGGCATATCAATCTTCCTTCGACGATTCAGATTTATTTAATTCACGTTTCATAAATGCAACTCTTGTAGACACTTCATACAGAAACTGTAATCTCAAAAAAACACTTTTTTATGATACAAAAAGAACAAACGTTTCATTTAAAATGTCAAACACAAGAGAAGCCGCTTTTACGCGTGAAGGTTCAAATCTTGTTCAAAACACAGAACCCGATGCAGAAGAGCTTGCAAACTCTGAACCTCAGCAGGAGGCTCAAAAATGAAAGTTTATTTTCATCTGAACATAAACGGTTTTTCCAACTGCTATCTTGTTGTAAATGAATCGGCAAAAGAAGCAATTATAATAGATCCGGGAAAAATAACGGAAGAAATAATCACTCAAATAGAAGAAAATAATCTGAAGCTTGCTGCAGTTCTTGTAACGCACAATCATGAAAGTCATGTAGAAGGAATAAAAACCCTGCAGAAAATCTATTCACCGAAAATATATGCAGCCGATTGGGAAATTGCCGGAACACAAACAAATGTAATTACCGGTGACGGAAGGTTAAAGCTTGCAAAGATGAACATATATCACATGGCAGTGCCCGGTCATACATCGGATTCAGTTGTATATAAGATAGGAAACATTCTGTTCAGCGGTGATGCAATTTTTGCAGGCTCAATGGGAAGTACAAATTCAAGCTATTCAAAATTTATCCTTCAGTCAAACATAGAGAAAAAAATACTTTCGCAGCTGGACGGAACAATCGTAATGCCGGGACATGGACCTCCGTCGACTATTGAAGCCTTAAAACAGTTTAACTTTGATCTCGAATAGTTATCGCTGAACAAGATTAAGACAACCGCAGATTACTCCGTATTTATCAAAAACATAATTTTCAAGCATCACTGCTGCATCGGTAAAGCCCTGTCCGTTTGTCTTAATGACATAATTACAAAGTTCAGGAGTAAAATCCATTACTGATTTCCAGTAAGCATGATTTACAAAATACTGTCCGACATTACTGAAGGAATTCTGCAAAATATATGCCATAAATTCATTGTGCATTAAATATTCATCTGTTACATCATAACCTAAACTTGGCTGTGATCTGAAATAATCTATTAAGAATTCACGTGAAAGGGAATCCATCGTATAATATGCCGCACCTACATAATTTCTGAAATCCTCATCAATAAAGAAAAGCATATGCCATGCTTCGTGCGCAAGCAATTGTGTTCTTAAAGCGGAAGAAGATTCCTGCGAAATTGAAACAATTGCACCATAACCTGCCTTTACCTTCTGACCATCAGGTAGAAGAATTCCATTCATGAGTAAAATTTTTTTCAGGAGGATTTCTTCTTTGTTTAATTTAAAATCAAGTTCTGTCGCTTTATTAAAGAAATCTGCAAGAGTTTCTGCACTATAATCCAGTGCATTAAAACCATGCATTGTTCCCAGCTCCTTATTAGTCAAAAGACGACCTTTATATCCTGCCTTTTCAATGTAAAACGCAAGACGACGGAAAAAATTATCCTGTACCGTGTAATTTCTTGTATCAAAGAAAAGAATGCCCGGTAATCGGTCCCATTCAAAAATTTCATAATCTTCTGTACGCCAGTTCTTCGGACTATAATTCAGAATCAAGCCAGGATCAGTTTTTATCGGAACATATATTTCAGAAGCAGAAAAATCATCTTCATCTGCCCTGTCAACTGAGTTTGATGAGCTTCTCATTATAAGTCCGGTGATGGCAGGTTTATTATCGCTCAATTCAATTAAAGGAAACGGTGTTACAAGAGAGCCGCATGGAATAATCAGTTTTTTGGCATTTTTTGTTACCTTTACATAAATCTTTTCAGAACCGACCTTCATTTTCACACGGATTGATTTATCAATAGTTGATTCATATCTTTTATCTGAAGTAAGGCTCACAACTATTTCAGGCATTGTTCCTGCTTTACTGTTCTGTGCAGAAAAAATAAGTGAACCGCCTGTAAAATCAATTATTGAATTATTCTTCGTTATATTTCCACCATTTGAAGAAAAACCGTAAAAAGGAACTTCAGAAGAATAATCAAACCCTATCTCAGAAGGAACAACTCCTGTTCCGGTTATACGGCATTTTAACACTGAATACACGAAAAATCCTTCCGGAATAACAGGCTTATTCTGTTCTGATTTTTTTATTGCAAGCGATATATCCATCGCATAAGTAGAATCGATGTTTTCTTCTGAAACAAACATTCTTTCATCTGCATTTACAGCAATTCTTTTTGAAGCAGAAAGCTTGTCATTCAAAAAATTTCCTTTATCAGAAAAATCATCTGAATATAAATATCCGAAATTAAAAGGAAGCTCACCCGATGAAAGTCGCTGAGCCGTATCTTTTGAACAGGAAACCTCTACCCTGATTAAAAGAGATGTGTTCTTATATCTTTCAAAGCATTCTTCAAAAGCCTTCTTCTGTTTTTCTGTAAACTGATAATAAAGATAATCATCTTCTTTAATCACGCTCGAACGTGCATTTGAATTAAGTGCAATAAGATTATCAATTTTTTCGTCATAAATATTCTGAAGTCTGAGCCCCGAACTTTTTTTACCGGAAACAACCCTGGCAAACAAGGCAGCATCAATTACAAAAACAGCCGCAATAACGGCAATTATGATTTTCACAGATTTTTTCATACTTTTCTTCTCTTTTCCAGTTTCCATGATTATATACTATATCATTTTATAAAAAAAGTTTATACTGTTTTCCATGATTTGTATCATTTTACATGCAGATGATAAGTTAAAGCTTCTAAAATATCAAAAATCTCTTATTGCACTTAATCATCCTGCTGTTACGCTGATAAGAAAAAATCCTCTTTGGATTTCCCTCCCTGCAGATACAAACAATCTTTCTGAAATTTCAAAAGAAATTCAAAAAATAACGATAGATGAACCTCAGTTAAAAGGTGATGACATTAAAAGCGAAGTAATTATTGTTTTTAATAATAAAGAACTAAAATCTGAGCTTACATTTTTATCTGTATATAAAGCTCATTCAAATAACAACGGTAAAATTGAAATAAAAAATCCACCGGATTTAAGTTTTCCGATGGATTTAAAAATATTCAGGATTGCAGAAACAGAAAAGCTTTCGGACAATTCCTATGCTTCTACCGCTTCTGTCTGGAAAAAAATCAAATAAATTATAAAACCGAAGTTCCCCTTTCCATTGCAGTTAATCCGGTTTTTACATATTCATAAATTCCATAATTTTCAAGAAGGCGTAAAAGACTTTCAATTTTAGTTTCACTTCCCGTAATCTCTATGATAAGACTTTCAACACCAACATCAACAATTCTGGCTTTATAAATATCACAAAGCTCAATTATAGTTCCGCGATTACCTTCTTCAGCACGAACTTTAATAAGAGCCATTTCACGCTGAACAGAAGTTTCTGAATCAAATTTCTTAATGCAGATTACTTCTTCAAGCTTTGCAAGCTGCTTCTGAATCTGTCCGAGAATATATTCATCACCGCTTAGAACGATTGTCATTCTTGACTGATCCGGATTCGAAGTTTCGCATACAGTAAGAGAATCAATGTTATAACCACGGCGACTGAATAAACCAGAAACACGACTAAGAACACCAGCTTTATTCTTTACTAAAACACTAAGCACAAATTTATCCATTCTTCTATCCCCTATTTCCTATTTACAGCTATCTTTCCATATTGAAGCTTACAGTTCGAAGAATGTCACCGAATACACCGGCAGCAGTAACTCCAGCACCTGCTCCATAACCGCGGACTGTCAGAGGAATCGGCTGATAGCGTTCTGTATAGAATACAAAAGCGTTTTCTCCGCCCTTTACACTGTATAAAGGATCAGTTACAGGAACTTCCATCATTCCGACACTAGCCTTTCCGTCTTTAATTGTTGCACCCATTCGTAAAACCATATTTTTCTTTTTAAGATCTGCAATCTTTTTAGAAAAATATTCATCGACCTGTGGAAGCTTTGCCATAAATTCATCTACAGTTCCACTAGGATCAAAATCCTTCGGGAAAACCGGGAACATTTCGATATCTGTAAGTTCGATGTCATATCCTGATTCACGGGCAATAATCAAAGCCTTTCTAGCAACATCCTTTCCTTCAAGGTCATCTCGTGGATCCGGTTCTGTATAACGAAGTTCCTTTGCTTCTTTTACAGCCTGACTGAACTTAACTCCTTCATCAAGCTTACCAAAGATGTAAGAAAGAGAACCAGACATAATTCCGTTAAAGCTTTCAAGCTTATCACCTGATTTATAAAGATTCTGCAAAGTATCAATAATTGGAAGACCGGCACCAACGTTTGTTTCGTATAAAAAGCGGCGGTGCATTTTGTTTGCAGTTCTTCTAAGCTCATGATAGAAATTAATGTCCATAGAGTTTGCACGCTTGTTTGGAGTTGCAATGCTCATTCCGGCATTAAGAATATCAAGATAGCGCTCAGGCAGATCGTAGCTTGCTGTACAGTCAACAAATACAGGATTAAGAGGCTTTTTTTCGCGCACAAATTTAATAATATCATCAACATTCTGATTAGAATTGAAAGGATAATCAGGCTTTTTCATAAGTTCACGCCAGTTACTTAAATCAAGTCCATCCTCATTCAAAATCATACCGTCGATTGTAGTTATACAAAGGACCTTTATATCAACATTTTCTTTGAGAAGCTTTTCCCTCTGCTGATAAATCTGATCTATCATAGTACCGCCGATTGTACCGGCACCGAATGCAAAAACTTCAATTGACTGGGCAGTATGAAAGAAAAATCTATGAACTGCACGAACCGCAGTATCTGCATATTCACCGCCGATTACTGCAGAAATACATCGTTCAGAACTTCCCTGCGCAATCGCAAGAATATTTATATCCTGACTTGAAAGCGCATTCATGAATTTACTTGCAACACCACGATTAGAAATCATTCCATCACCGACAACAGAAACAATTGCACAGTCAGAACGAACTTCAATTTCATCAATTAATTTTTCGCGTATTTCAAGTTCAAATTTCTGAGAAAGAGCATCCTTAACTTTATTTGCTTCATCATCTCGTACACAAAAAGAAATTGTATATTCTGACGATGATTGCGTAATAAGAAGAATAGAAGAACCTGCAGCAGAAACAGCAGAGAAAATCTTGCTTGCCATTCCTGTACGGCCTCTCATCAAAGCGCCGCCTACACTTATCATTGAAACGTGCTTCAACGATGAGATTCCACATATGCTTGATTTTACACGGCTTTCGAACGGACCTTTAGCAATTCTTGTTCCTCTTGCCGAAGGATTATGTGAATTTAAACTCCATGCTTCAATTCCTTTTGACTGAAGCGGAGCGATTGTTTTAGGATGTAAAACTTTAGAGCCAAAGAAAGAAAGCTCCATGGCTTCTTCATAAGACATATCATCTACAAGGATGGCATCTTTTACTACACGAGGATCTGCTGTAAATACACCGTCAACATCTGTCCAGAATTCTACACGCTTTACCCTCAAGGATGCACCGATAATTGCAGCCGAAAAGTCTGAACCGTTTCGTCCTAAAAGTCCCATTGAAGGTTTACTCTGTGAACCGCTTTTCCAGGTACAGATAAAACCAGGAAACAGAAGAATCTTTGTTTGAGTAGGACTTGCACCATCACGGAATGGAGCACATGCTTCATTGCACAAAGTATAATCGGCCTCTCCTTCCTTCTGATTACCGGTAGTAAAAACAAATTTTCTCGAATCAAGTAAAATAACACTCTGTTTTTTTGCAAGAAGGACTGCTTCCATAATTGGAGCAGACAAAAGCTCACCCATACCCATAATGCGGCAATGAACTGTATCAGGACATTCTCCAAAAGAAACACATCCGGCAAGGAGTTTTTCCAGTTCCACAAAATTTGGTTCAAGACGAGCCATAGTCTTATCTGAATCAAAACCAGGAAGCTTTGACTGAAGCTCAAGACAGATTTCG
>JAILKS010000062.1 GCA_024693715.1 Treponema sp.
TGATTTCTTTCTTTTTTTCAAAAATATTTAGTAAACTATATAATAAATCAATGGTGCAAAATGGAAAATTACAATCTTTATTATTTGAAATTATAAATGGAATTAATACTATTAAATCTTTAACAGCAGAACCTGTTACTAATGGGAAATATTTATATGAAAAAAATGAATCAACTATTTTGAATTGGAAAATAAATAAATTTTACATTTTTAATGGATATATTACGACTGTAGTTTCATTGATTTCAAATTTGTTAATTTACTGGTATGGGGCAAGTTGTATAATATCTGGAACTTTAAGCGTAGGAACGTTATTATCTTTTAATTCTTTATTATCTTTCTTTTCAGAACCACTATTGCGTTTATCTAATACTCAAAAGGAGTTACAAGAAAGTATTATAGCAACACGGCGTTTAGGAGAAGTTCTTGATTTGGAAGAAGAAAGTCAACATAAAACTTTTTTTGTATCTTCCAATGTATTGACAAATGATATTGTATTTAAAGATGTTTCTTTTGCTTACAAAAGAAAATTAAATGTTTTTAATAATCTTTCATTAAGAATCCCTAGTAAGAAATGGACTGCAATAATTGGTCCAAGTGGATGTGGAAAAAGTACACTAATAAAATTGCTTCTTAAATTTTATAATGTAAATCAGGGATTTATTTCTTTCGGGGATATATCTATAGAAGAAATAGATACTAATTTCTTAAGAGGAAAGATTGGTTATGTTCCACAAGATATTTTTCTTTTTAGCGGAAGTATTAAAGATAACATAACTTTTTCTCATCCCGAGGTGAGTTTCGAAGATGTAATAGAGGCTTCAAAGAAAGCAGGTGCCCACGATTTTATAGAAAGATTGCCTAAGAAATATAACACAATATTGGGTGAACATGGTACTGGATTGAGTGGTGGTGAAAAACAGAAAATTGTATTGGCAAGAGCTCTATTATGTAAGCCACAATTAATTATTTTGGATGAAGCAACTAGTAATCTTGATAAACTTAGTGAATTAGAAATATATAAAGTATTAACCTCATTACGAAATGAAAATATAACAATAGTTACAATAGCTCATCGTTTATCTTCTATAAAAAAATGTGACCATATAATTGTTATGAAGGCTGGTGAAATTATTCAACAAGGAAATCATAATAAATTAATTAAGCAGAAAGGATTATATCATGATATGATAATAAATGGTGAAGAGTAATGTATTTGGCAGATTTGAAAAGAATAAAAAATAGATCAATATATAGTTTAACATCTCCTTCATATTTTATTTATATATTTTTGATATTAGTAGCATTATTTTCTGTTATTATTCTAATTTGGAGTAATGTAGCCATAATGGATGATGTTATAAAGGCATCTGTAATGCTTCGTCCTAGTTCTACTGTTTCTTCTGTAAGATGTGTTACAAGTGGTGAATTATATATAAAAAATTATTCCAATGGTGATAAGGTTAACCAGGGCGATTTTCTTTTCTCATTAGATACAACTACATTTGAAACAGAACTTGAATCATATAAATTGAAGCAAAATAAAAATGATGAGGATATTTTTGTTTATCAGATACTTTTATCAACAATAGAAAAGGGAAAAATAGATAATATAGAAAAAAAATCTGAAGCTTATTTAAAGTCAAATTCATATCTTTTAGAAAAGTCACGTCAAGAAAAAATTGTTGAAGATGCGCGAATAAAATATACACGAGAAAAAAATGCTCCAGAAGGTTTAAGAGTTCAACAAAATATTAATGATCTTGAAAATTATTATATGCAAACAAAATATTCTTATGAAACTTGGATTAACAATCAAATAATTGAAACTAAAGAAAAACTTTCTTCTTTCGAGAGTGAAAAGAAAAATATTAAAACAAGAATTACTGAGTTAGAAAGAACTATAAAGAATTCAAAAATGTATGCTCCGGTTTCAGGATGTATAAGTGAAAGTAATAAATTAAATCTGGGAGATTATGTTTTAGCTGGTGAAGAAATATTAAGGATTGTTCCAGAGAATGATAAATCTCTTAAGGCTGATATATATGTAGACCCATTATATGTTGCCCGCGTAAAAATCGGAGATGATGTAAAAATAAAATTCCCGGGTCTTGCTCCGAGTCGTTATGGAATGATAGAAACAAAAGTTTCTCTTGTACCTCCAGATGTAACTTTAACAAAAAATGGAGATACAGTATTTATAGTTGAAGCAGTAATTGAATCTCCATTTTTATATACTAAACAAGGGCAGTATGCACGTCTTCTTCCCGGAATAAATGCTGAAGCGAGAATTATTACTGATAAAAGTACTGTTTTGCAAATGATTTTAAAAAAACTGGATTTTTTGAATTAGTTATTTATTTGCGTCTACGCTTACATGAAAATGTTTTTTCTCACATATAGGGGGTTTTACCTATACGGGGGGGGGGTAAGGTTTCTGCTATACTTCAACCGGTTGAAAATCAGAAATTTGAGCTGAAGGAATAGGGTATTGCTCATATTGAAAAAATTGCCATTAAGCAATAAAATATAACAATGACATTTTCAAATAATTTGCCGGTAAGAATCGGTATTGATGTTGGTTCAACAACAGTTAAAGTTGCTGTAATTGATGATAATGATGAATTGATTTATGGTGACTATCAGCGTCATAGAGCAGATATACGAAGTACAATAATAAAAGTTGTAAGTAAGGCTTTAGATGAATTAGTTAATAATTGTCCTCTTGGTGAAAATCAGGGGGTTTCAGTTAAAGTAACAGGTTCGGGTGGACTTTCAGTTTCTCAATGGCTTGAGATTCCTTTTATTCAGGAAGTAATTGCCGCTACAACTTCAGTAAAGAAATTAATTCCTAAGACAGATGTTGTAATTGAGCTTGGTGGTGAAGACGCTAAGATTACGTATTTTAAAGGTGGCGTTGAGCAGAGGATGAACGGAACTTGTGCCGGAGGAACCGGTGCATTTATCGATCAGATGGCTGCCCTGCTTGAAACTGATGCTTCCGGTTTGAATGAGCTTGCTAAAGGTGCACAGCAGATTTATCCTATTGCGGCACGATGCGGAGTTTTTGCAAAAACAGATATTCAGCCGCTCATAAATGAAGGTGCGCGACGTGAGGATATTGCTGCATCTATTTTTCAGGCAGTTGTAAGCCAGACAATTTCAGGACTTGCATGCGGTAAGCCGATTAGAGGTAATGTTGCATTTTTAGGTGGTCCGCTTCATTTTATGGATCAGCTCAGGTATAGATTCATAGAAACCTTGAAGTTAAAGGAAGATGAAATTATCGTTCCTGAAAACTCTCAGCTTTTTGTTGCAAGCGGTTGTGCTTATAGTGCAGAAAGAAAGCTCCCTGATGATTTCAGGTTTCCTTCAATTAAAGAATTTAAAGAAAATCTTAAAAATCTTGTTGGTGCTGAATTATCTGAAGTTCAGAGACTTGAACCGTTATTTAAAGATCAGGCAGAGCTTGATGAATTTGAAGTACGTCACAGTGAACAGAAGGCAAAGCGTGGAGATCTTAATAAAACCCATGGTCCTGTTTTCTTAGGACTTGATGCCGGTTCTACGACAACAAAAGCAATCCTCATAGATAAAGACGGAAGAATCCTTTGGGATTTTTATGCTTCTAATCAGGGTAATCCTGTTGAACTTGCAACAAAAGTTTTAAAAGAGCTTTATGCAAAGTTACCGGAAGATGTTTATATTGCACGTGCAGTTTCTACCGGTTACGGTGAAGTTTTGTTTCAGTCAGCATTTAATGTAGATGCAGGTGAAGTAGAAACAATTACTCATTTCCGTGCCGCAGATTTTTTTGTTCCAGGTGTTGAATTCCTTCTTGATATCGGCGGACAGGACATGAAGTGTCTTCGAATGAAGGACGGTGCGATTGTGTCCATTCAGTTGAACGAGGCATGTTCTTCGGGCTGTGGTTCATTCCTTGATAATTTTGCTCATACAATGGGAATGGATGTTCATGAGTTCAGTAAGATTGCGTTGATGGCACCAAAGCCTGTAGATTTAGGAAGCCGTTGTACTGTATTCATGAATTCAAGGGTTAAACAGGCTCAGAAAGAAGGTTCATCGGTTGCAGATATTTCTGCAGGTCTTTCATATTCAGTAATTAAAAATGCGCTTTTCAAAGTAATCAAATTACGAAAGGCAAGTGATATAGGTACAAAGGTTGTCGTTCAGGGTGGAACCTTTAATAACGATGCTGTTTTAAGGGCATTTGAAAAAATTGCTGGTGTAAATGTTTATCGTCCTGATGTTGCCGGATTGATGGGTGCTTACGGCTCTGCGTTGATTGCTTACGATCAATGGGTAGATTTAACTGCGCCAAAGCCAGGTGAACCTGAAGGAACCTTCCATGATGTGCGCTCAGGTATTGCAACTTTAAAAGATCTTGAAAGTTTTAAAGTAGACCTTGAATTGAAGCGTTGCGGAAAATGTCAGAATAATTGTCTTTTAACGATTAACACATTTAAAACAGAAAGTGAAATCAGAACTTTTGTTACCGGTAATCGTTGTGAAAAGGGTGCAGAAATTGAAGGAAAGAAGGTTCTTGCTGCAAGTGATAAAAACAAAGCTCTTGAAGATGATAACGGACCTTTGCCTAATCTGTTTGAATGGAAATATAAAAGAACATTTAATTATGCACCAAGGAAGCCTGAAGATGCTCCAATGGGCGATGTAGGAATTCCTCGTGTATTAAATATGTATGAAAACTATCCTTTGTGGTTTACGTTTTTCAACGAGCTTGGTTTCAGAGTTCTTCTTTCTCAGCGGTCATCAAGAAATGTTTATGAAAAAGGACTTGAAACTATTCCTTCTGAGTCAGTTTGTTATCCCGGAAAAATCAGTCACGGTCATGTAGAAAGTCTTATTCAGCGTGGCTGTAAATTTATTTTCTATCCTTGTGCACCTTATGAAAAGCAGGAGGATTCGGGAGCGGGAAATCACTATAACTGTCCTATTGTAACAAGTTATCCTGAAGTATTACGAAATAATATAGAAGCTTTAAGACAGGATGAATCAATTTTATATATGGATCCATTCCTGCCTATTTACGACAGACCTCGTCTTGCAGAAAGATTGTGTGAAGAATTGCTTCCTCATTTTCCAAAGCTTACAAAATCACAGATTAATAAGGCGGTAGAAAAAGCGTGGGAAGAGCAGGAAAGGTTTAAGGAAGATGTAAGGAAAGCCGGTGAGGATGCTCTTGAAGAAATTATTACTAAAGGGGCAAGCGGTATTGTTCTTGCAGGACGTCCTTATCATCTTGATCCGGAAATTAATCATGGAATTCCGGAACTTATTAATGGTCTTGGACTTGCAGTGTTCACAGAAGATTCTGTCGCACACCTGGGAAACATTGAACGTCCGCTTAGGATTATAGATCAGTGGACATATCATAATCGTCTTTACAGAGCTGCACAGTTTGTTTCGGAAATGGCAAATCTTGAGCTTGTTCAGATTACTTCATTCGGTTGTGGACTTGATGCTGTAACTGCAGATCAGGTTGATGAAATTTTACGCGCAAAGAACAGAATGTATACACTTATAAAGATTGACGAAGGTTCAAATCTTGGTGCCGTACGTATCCGTATCCGTTCATTAATTGCGGCTGTAAAAGAGCGCCGAAGAAATAAACGAAAGTTCTCAATTCATTCTTCTGCCTATAACAGGGTTGTGTTCACAGAAGAAATGAAGAAAAACTACACGATTATCGGTCCGCAGATGTCACCGATTCATTTCAAGCTTTTGCAAAGTGCTTTTAAGAGCGGTGATTTTAATTTCGTAGTTTTAGATGCAGTAGATCCAAAGGCTGTAGAAGCCGGATTAAAATATGTAAATAACGATGCATGTTATCCGTCACTGTTAGTTGCGGGGCAGATGATTGCAGCTTTGGAAAGTGGTGAATATGATTTGAAGAAGGTTGCACTTGTAATCACTCAGACTGGTGGTGGTTGTCGTGCGACAAATTATATAGGATTTATCCGTCGTGCCTTGAATGATGCAGGCTGGGGTCATATCCCGGTTCTTTCTTTGAGTGCGCAGGGCTTTGAAAATAATCCTGGCTTTAAACTGACTTTACCGCTTGTTGATAATCTTGTTAAAGCAGTAATGACCGGTGATGTTTTGATGCGTGTTTTATACAGGACTCGTCCTTATGAGGCTGTAAGCGGAAGTGCTAATCAGCTTTATGAAAAATGGACGGCTAAAGCAGAGGTTATGTTTGAAAAGCATGTAAGCTTTGCTAAATTCCATAGTCTTTTAAAACATATAATAAAGGATTTTGATTCTTTACCGTTAAAGCCTATTAAAAAGCCTAGAGTGGGTGTTGTAGGAGAAATCCTTGTAAAATTCCATCCTACTGCAAATAATCAGATTGTAGATACAATCGAAAGGGAAGGTGCAGAATGTGTAATGCCTGATTTAGCAGATTTCTTCTTCTATTCATTCTCTACAGGTATTTTCCGACATGATGAGCTTGCTTTCCCTAGAAAAACAAAACGTAATGCTAAGCTTCTTGTATGGGGACTTGAACTTTATCGCCGAAAGATGAAGAAATATTTAAGAAGAAGTAATCGTTTTGAGGCACCGTCTTCAATTTATAAATTAATGAAAGGTGTAGATGATATTGTACAGCTTGGTAACATTACGGGCGAAGGATGGTTTTTAACTGCAGAGATGGTTGAACTTATTAACGAAGGTTGTCCAAGTATTGCATGTGTACAGCCGTTTGCCTGTCTTCCAAATCACGTTACCGGTAAAGGTATGATTAAGGAATTACGAAGAAGATTCCCTCAGGCAAATATAAGCGCAATCGATTATGATCCGGGCTCATCTGAAGTTAATCAGTTGAACAGATTAAAGCTCCTTCTTTCAAATGCACCGGTTGGAAAGCATCCTGATGAAGATAAAGAAGGTTTAATCAGAATGGTTGACGGAACTTTAATTGAACCGGAAATAAGATATGCTGAAGGGGCTGTAGATACAGATCCTGCCAGAGAATATTCTTTGTAAAATTGATTATGGGGGTATAAAAACATGAAAAGATTTACTTCAATAATTTTTGCATTGTTTTTGCTTTGTCCTGTTTTTTCTGCTTATAATTCCTGGAATGTACCTGATTCTTCGGAAATAAGAAAAACACTTACTGAAAAATGGTTCGATGCCCCTTTGATTAATGTAAGACTGAATCAGCCGGAAATAATATCAAATCCTGCCGGTGAAAAATTCCAGGTTAGTCTTGAGGAAACAGATACAACTTATAGCGTCATAGTTTCTTCAAGTACATTTACAAGTTATAAATTTATTTCTGCTTCAAAAATTGAATATTCAGAAAAAGAAGCTTTTACCGGAACTTGTAAGGGCAGCTGGGTTTTAATAAAAAATAAAGCAAATGATAAACCGCTTTGCATAAGATATTACTGTACTTCAAATTCGGAAGCATTTGTTCAGTTTTCACCAAAAGGAAAAACATCAACAGCAGATTTAATCATTTTTAATAATTATGCGGCACGTGGTGTTGCAACCGGTGTTCCTTTTGAAAAATTCTATACTGCTTCTTTTGATGAAGTGTTGAAGCTTACCCAAAAATCAATTCCATGGAATTATATAGATGTAAAAGATAAAATCTACGATAACATTCATTCAATGGCGGCAGTAATTAATCAGAAATGTCCGTTAATTACATATACTGATGATGTTATGTATGATGAAAACAACAATCTTATAAAAATAACGACAGGTGAAAAAATTCCGATGGATGCAAAATCAGGCAGACTTTATCTTTCATCTGCCGGTTTTGTAAAATGGATTGCCGATGGAATTGTAAAGCCTATTACCGGAACTCAGTTGAACAGGTCATCCCTTATTACGGAAACAGTAAAGGTTAATGAAACAAGCTGGCAGGGAAAATTTTCAAGACGGTATCCGCTTTATTTTTCACTTGATTGGGTCAGAAATCTCTCGTCAAAAATCATTTCTGTTTATACAGGAAAAAATTACAATTTCAAGAATTCAGGAGTTGATGTTACTAGAAATCTTTTTTCTGCAATCAATACTTCGGACGGAATAAAATCACAGGTAACATTTATAGAAAACACCGGTTATTCGGTAAGCTCATTAAAATCACTTCTTTATGTTCTTGCAGCCACAGAATCAGGAAGTTTTTATTTTGCTGCTATCCGTGAAACTGACAGAACTGTTTCTCCTGAAATAAAAGTATTTAATGACTGCGCCGTATTCTTCCCGTATTTTGATGAAAAGGGTGTTTTTGGTTGTTATGTTTTTATCAATGGAAAGCCAAAAGCTCTTGATGATTTTATACTGTATTATTCTCAGGATTTTGTTTATCTTACAAGAGTGAGAGCATCGGAAAGATTTTATCCTGAGTAATGGAAAGCATTTATTATGAAAAAATGGTTTTGTATATTTTTATCTGTTTTTCTGTTTATTAATTTTGGTGTATTTTCTCAAGGCATAGAATCAGAAACTTCAGTTTATAAAGAGCTTAGTTCATATTCAGCAGCGGGATATTATCCTGGTGTAATTGAAAAAGCAGATTATCTTGAAAAATATTATCCTAATTCTGTTTTTTTGAATTCTGCTCTCATTTCTAAAGCAGAAGCCTTGAACGGATTGAAAAATTACAGTGATGCAAAGCAATGTGTTTTAAGGGCTATTCAGTCGATTCAAAAAAATAATGAAGATTATTCAAGGGCATATTTTGTTCTTGGACTTTGTGATTATAATCTTGGATTAAAAAAAACTGCATTAAATGATTTTCATGAGGCTGCTTGTGTAGACAATAAAAATGATTTTTACAGGGCAAAAGCAATTTTCGAGTCAGGAAAAGTTTTAAATGAATTAAAGGAATATAAAAAGGCAAGAATTCCTTTAGAAAGCGTGATAGCAGAAGGAAGCAATTACGAGCGTTCAGATTATAACGAAGCCTTATTTCTTTTAATTGATACTTATGAAAATCTGGCGGAATATAAAAAAGCAGTTTCATTATTCGAAAAGCTGAACGCAGATGATTTTTCAAAGGAAACTTATAATCTTCTTGAATATAAAATTGCACCCTGCTATGAAAAAAATAAAAATCCTATGAAGGCTTATAATATTTACTGCAGTCTTATAGAATCAAAGGATGGAGTGCTTGCAGTAAATGCCCTTAAGGGAGCATATGCAGTTTCTCATAGAAACAGAATAGATTTTAATCCTTCGGAAATCGTTAAAAAGCTTGACAGCAATACTGATAATTTTGTTCAGCTTTTAAGTGATTTCTGGCTTCGGATGGGAATTGATTCATATAATTTACAGAATTATATAAAGGCGAAGGAATGTTTTTCGTATGCAAAACAGAATGCGTCGGAAGATACAAAGATTATTATCAAGATTTATGAAGAAAAAATTAAGATAGATGGCTGTCTTACAACAAGTCAGGCAGAGCAGATTTCAGAAAGCCTTAAGACTATAGAAACAGCCGTAATTGTTTCCAAGGATATTTCCATAAAGGATTCATATTATTCGACTCTGGCTAATTGCTATGCGATTGCCGGTGACTGGAGTAATTGCCAAAAGGCATATAACCGTATTAAAAATCCGGATGAACATTCCTCGTACATCGGTGCCGCTTCGTATTATAAGGCGGGAAATTATGAAGAGGCAGAAAAGATTCTTCGAAAATACGATTCTCCTAAATCCATGCTTCTTTATGCAAATGTTCTTGCACGGCTTGGAAAATATGATCAGGCTGCTTCGATATATGTTAACTTGAATTCAAAAAGCAAGCTTGATAACAAGAATAGATTTGAGTTTGCCAAGGTTTTGTATTGTCAGAAAAAATGGGAAGCGGCTTATAAGCATTCTAAAACTGCTGATCAGCCGGTAAGCGGATATTTGTGTGCGCTATGTGCAATTAATCTTGGAAAATGGCAAGAGGCGGTAAGTGCCTTAGATTCATACATAAAAAATTATGCGTCAGATTACGGCTATCAGGATGAAGCATATTTTTACAAGGCGTTTGCCCAGTATAAAATTGGTCAGTATCAGACTGCATATAAATCTTTTAAAAATTATGTATCACGTACTTCTTCAAATGTTGTTTTGAACAGACGTGCTTATTCTCTTGCTGCAAAATGTGCGGTAATGCTTAATGATTATTCACAGGCTGCTGTTTATGCAGAGGAGCTTGTTAAAATTTCATACAACGATGATGATAAGCACGAAGCGATTATTTTCTGTTCAGAGATTTACAGTGACAGTAAAAATTATGATAAGGCAATAAAGGTGCTTTCTCCGTATCTTTATGGAAAAAGTGATTTTAATCTTACATGTCTTTATAAAACTGCACAGATTTATGAAAAATCGAAGGATTTTAACAACGCCGATGTTTATTATGAAAGAACATACAATGCATTCCCTAAATCAAAGGAAGCGGAAGAATCACTTTACAGGCGTGGTGAATTATTTTATCTCAATGGAGAATACGAAAAGGCCGAAGAGCGTTTTAATAAATATCTGACAAATTATCCTGGCGGTAAATATTGTGATGCATCATATTATTTTTGTGCGGAATGTAATCTTTATATAAAGCAGTACAACCGTTCAATAATGCAGAATAAATATTTTATTGCAAATTATCCTGACAGTATTTATATCTATGGTGCGTATTCAAATCTTCTTAAGGCATATTATGCGCTGGAAAATTACGGTGAAGCCTTGCAGATTGCCCGTGTTCTTGTAGATGAATATCAGGATCAGGCAGAAAGTGATGGTACTATAAAACGCCTTGTTGAACTTGAAAAGATAACAACAGGAACAGACCGACGTATTGTAGAAAAGCAAAGTCAGTATGAAAAGCTTGGAAAAAAATCAACTAAGAAAGGAAGAATTGCCGGTACTGAACTTGTAAAGCTTTATTCAGAATTCGGTTCAATGAAGGATGCCTATAATCTTGCGAACGAGCTTTTATATTTACAAAAGGATTCTGATGAACTTTTGTATGCGGCTTCGAATGCAGGAATAATCGCACAGTATTTTAAGTCAGAGGGGCAGAATAAAAAAGCGGCACAAATGTTTTTAAAGGCTGCTGAATTATATCGTTCGAGCGGTAAGGATTCAGAGGCTGCGTCGAGCTTATATTCTGCAGTTGATTCATTTGTTTTTGAAGGGATGAAAGCAGATGCGCGGGAAACTGCAAATCTTCTGATTCAGCTTTATCCTCAGACAAAGCAGGCAAAGAATGTTAATAAATTGTTAAAATAAAAGGATTAGAATATGAAAAAAATTCTGTTGATTATAATTGTTTTGTTTACCGTTAATTTTGTTTTTGCGCAGAATGAAAAAATCGAATTGCCGGAATTGACGACAGTTGTTTCTACAAATTCGGTTGATGAAGAAAATGTTCCTGTGCCTGATTTTAATGATGTAGTTTCTATGCCAGAGGGCTCGGGTGAACTTGTTCCAAAACTTCCTGATATTAATACAAATACGGCAGGTCAGAATTCTTCGAAC
Organism: Treponema sp.; assembly: GCA_024693715.1. Lineage (GTDB taxonomy): Bacteria > Spirochaetota > Spirochaetia > Treponematales > Treponemataceae > Treponema_D. Next base: position 11,530 of record JAILKS010000062.1, read on the forward strand.
GATAATCAGAAGGATAAGAATCTTTTTCTGGTAGGAATAATCGGCGGCGGATATCCATCTTCTATCATCGGAAGCTTTAGTGTTACAAGAGCAACAGAAAATCCGTTTAAGCTTTCTTTCAGTCATGATTCTGCAAACGGCTATGCATCAAAGAGCGTAAATAATCTTTTTAATCACAGAAATAATTTAATTGCCTTAGATAAAACATTTAAATGGAATAAGTTTGCATTGAATCTGGCCGGCAGTTATGAAGATAACGGAAACGGCCTTCAGAGTAAAATTGATAATATTTCGAGTGTAAATCAGGATTCGCTTACCGGTTCGATTATGCTTGACTGGAATTTTACTGAGGACTGGAAACTTCAGACAGGTTTTTCGGCAGATTATTATTTCCGTTATGTTGATATTGCATCATCTTCTGTTACTGTTGATGACTGGATAAAATTTTCATCTGATTTTAATCTTAATCCTTTTGTAAGGATATCTTACGGTACAGATAAAATCAGTACAGGTTTTGCTTTTGATGCTGATTTCGCAGAGCATTATGTAAGGACATGCACTCTGGTTGATTTTTCTTATAAAAATGATGTTATTTTATTTAATACAAGTGCAGCGTATGTTTTTTCTAAAAATGCAAATTCAAAAAATATTTTTCCTTTTATGATAGGATTAGATTCTTATATACCGATTAAATTTGCCGACAGACCTGTTTCAATCAGCGTTTCGGCAGGACTTGATTCTTCCGGTATTGTTCAGTCAGCGGTAGAAAAGGAATATAAATTTACTGCATATAATTTGCCAGCTTGTGAACAGACAGACTGGTTTGGTTCTTTAAATGTATCTTTCCCGGTTATGGAAAGTTTTACTGCAGAAACAGGAATGGAATTCAGAGCGACTGCCTTTGATAATTATTGTGTTCAGCCTGATTATGAAGAATCATCACTAGTTTCCGGATTATACGGATATAAATCTATAAAAAGAAATGAATTTAATACGAACGTAAAGTGTATTTATAAATATAAAATCTTTACGCTTACTGCGTTGTGGAATACCTGCTGGATTGAAGTTCCTGCCTTAAAAAATGAAAATTCAGTTGATGTAAATCTTTCGTTTCAGGATAAGGATGCAGTCTGGGGTGCAGATATCGGTACTCTGATTCTGCTTGCCGGTAAAGATAAAACTCCTGTGTTAAATCTTGAAGGATTTGTCAGACTTTCAAATTCTACAAAGCTTGTTTTACGGGCAGAGGATGTGCTCAAGCTGTTTACGGCAAGTGAAAGAATATATGCAGGAAAGTATGCGTCAGAAGGCGGAAATATTAAACTTACGTTTAACTTTGTGTTTTAGAAATTGTTATTAGATAGGAGTTATAGAAAAGATGTTACAGACATTAAAATCTGGTGGAATCCTTATGATTCCGATAATTATATGTGGGATTCTTTCCTGTTATATTATTATTGAAAGATGTATTTATTTTTTTAGTGTAAGACAGAGAGATAAACTGCTTGTCCGTGATATTACGGATTGTCTTTCTGTGGGTGATTACGAAAGATGTGCTTCTCAATGTGCATCTGCAGATACTCCTCTTGCACAGGTCGTTTTACGCGCATTAGATTGCCGTCATTACGATGAAAGGGATCTTCGGGATATGGTTGAAGCAGAAATGGATCTTGCAATTCCGAAATTTGAACATCTTTTGACACCGCTTGGAACTATTGCTAATATTGCTACCTTGCTTGGACTTTTGGGAACTGTAACGGGAAATATCAAGGCATTTGGTGTACTAGGTGCTGGTGGTTCAATGGGTGATCCAGCCCTGCTTGCCGCTTCTATCGCAGAAGCACTTGTTACTACAGTTGCAGGCCTTTGTGTTTCAATTCCAGCCTTGATTTTTCATAATTTTTTTGTATCAAGAGTAAACAAACGTATTGTAGAAATGGAAGCACAGATAACTACTGTTGTGTTGAAGCTTTCTGGAAGGGTAAGGTAAAACATGAGGCTTAAAACAAAACATGGACAGATTCAATCAAATGTTGATATGACTCCGATGATTGATATCGTCTTTCAGTTGATTCTATTTTTTCTTGTCTCTACAACCTTTGCAGTTCTTCCTGGAATAAAATTGAATTTACCGACAAGTCATACGGCTGAAGGTACATCGGTTTTAGGAATTACGATTGCAATTGATGAAAACGGAAAAATGTTTTTCAATGATGAACAGATTGAATATGATGAATTAGCTTCTTGCCTTGCAAATTATGATACTGCTAAGGTTCCTAAGGAAGAATTTCCTGTCAGTCTTGAAGCCGATGCAGAAGTTAAAAATGGAATGATAGTTCAAATATTTGATGTTATCCGGGAAAATGGTTTTTCGGTAATTAATCTGAGGACGACTGCTGAAGAATGATTATAAGACCTTTGTTTGGAAAAGACAGCAATCCTCGTTCCGGAAGTTCTCTTTTAAGTGCAGTTGCAACTTTTTTTATCTTCTTTATACTTTTTTTAGTGCTTTTATATTCAAAGCCAATGATAGAGAACAAGAGATTTAAAACAGTTCAGCTTGTCCTTCCTCCGCTTGAATTAAAGGAAGAATCGATTGAAGTTAAAACTACACCTCAGGAAACGACACAGACAAAAAGCGGTGAGCAGGCTGCAAGTTCAAGTGAAACTCAAAAATCTTTTGCAGCGGAAGTCCCTGCCTCACGACCAAAACCAAAGCCTGTAAAGGAACAGCCAAAGCCTAAAAAGCAGGAAGCAAAGCGTCTCGAAAAACAAAAAACTGTAACAGCACCAAAAACTGTTGAGACTCCAAAAATGGATACATCTGCACCAAAAACTAACACCCTGCAAAAAAGTGTAGAAGAGCAGATGTCGGAACAGTTTAAGACAAAGAAAACTAATACAAAAGATTTTGACTGGTCTTCGTTTGATGATAAAACATCTTCTTCAGAATCAGTTGCAAAGGTTCCTCAAAAAAAGGTTGAAGCTTCCAATTCATTTTCAGGAACAGCAGGTACTTCGGGCGGACAGAATACGACGGCAAAATCAGATTCTTCTTCAACTGTAAAAAATACGCAGAAAGAAAGTGCTTCTTATGCAACACAGTCAAATCTTGATGCAATTAAAAACGCATCACAAAATGGAAACGGAACCGGTATAAGTCGGGGAGAGGAAACAGTAAGTGCTTCTGTAAGAACAGGTGAGATTTCCTTAAGCTGGGACGGTGATTCAAAGGGCAGAGGATATAATGGTGGGCTTTCAATCACTCTTACTGATGATTTAAAAAAATTGATTGATCACAGCTACAGAATAACGATTACCTTTAAGGTTAATCCTAATGGTTTTGTTTTAGGTACTTCAATAGAGATGAGCAATGATACGCTTCTTCCTCAGGCTGTAAGAGACAAAATTATTGCAGATATTTCAAGATGGAAATTTGATCCCGGAGAAGGGACTGCTTCTGCAAGCTTTGTTTATAACATTACCAAAATGTAATATACTAGTATACAAGTTGCAAAAACCTTAACAATACGTTATAAATAAATAACGAGGTTTTTTTATGGAAATGACATTGCGCTGGTATGGCACCGGCTTTGATTCAGTAACATTAAAACAGATTCGTCAGGTTCCGGGGGTACACGGTGTTATTACAACACTTTACGATTCAGTTCCAGGCGATGCATGGGAGCTTTCCGCTATTCAGAAGATTAAAAAAGAAGTAGAAGATTCAGGTCTTAAGATTGCGGGAATTGAAAGCGTAAACATTCACGACGACATTAAAATCGGTGGTGGCGACCGAGATAAATACATAGAAAATTATATTAAAACTCTTGAACGCCTTGGTCAGGAAGACATCCATATGGTTTGCTATAACTTTATGCCTGTTTTCGACTGGACAAGATCGGAACTTGCACGTGTGTGCGAAGATGGTTCAACTGTTTTGGCTTATAACTCAAAAGCAATCGACGGTGTAAAACCGGAGGAAATGTTTGCTTCTATAGATAAAGATTCAAATGGATTTATTCTGCCTGGCTGGGAACCTGAAAGAATGGCCCGCGTAAAAGAACTTTTTTCTATGTACAAGGAGGTTGACGAAGAAAAGCTTTTTAATAATCTCGTATACTTCCTTAAAGCAATCATGCCTGTGTGCGATAAATACAACATCGATATGGCAATTCACCCGGATGATCCTGCATGGCCGGTATTTGGTCTTCCACGCATCATCACAAGTCAGGATAAGGTTTGCAGAATGCTCAAGGCTGTAGATAATCCTCATAACGGATTAACCTTCTGTACTGGAAGTTATGGTACAAACCGCAAGAATGACCTCTGTGAATTTATTAAGGCTGCACAGGGAAGAATCCATTTTGCCCACGTACGAAATCTCAAGTTTAATACAGAAATTGATGATCCTGTATTGGACTTCCAGGAATCGGCACATCTTTCGAGCTGCGGTACTTTTGATATGTTTAAGATTGTAAAAACACTTTACGAAACAGGTTTTGACGGAGTAATCAGACCGGACCACGGAAGAATGATCTGGGGCGAAAAAGCAATGCCTGGTTACGGCTTATACGACAGAGCGCTTGGAGCAACATACCTTCAGGGCCTTTGGGAAGCCTGCGAAAAGACAATCGACCGAAGCGGCGTAAAATTATACAGATAGATAAAAAAAAAGCACGAAATTAATTTCGTGCTTTTTTATTTTTATCCTTAATTAATATTTAAAAAGATTTTCTCCAAAATCCTTAAAGCTTTGTATCCAGCAGGCCCATTCGTGCTTTAAGCCCGGGTATTCCTTACATGCAAAGTTCTGGATTCTGTCCCATTTGGAAATTACAGGAACGTAACTGCAGTAGCCCGGATAAAAGATTTCATCCTCGGTTCCGCATGTCATGAACATGTATTTAATCTTTAAATTATCATTAACTTTTTTATCTACATCACTTACGTATTTTTCAGGCTGGATGTAAGTCATAATGCTGTTTGCACGAGGAGTAGCACCAAAGCATCCGAAAGAAGCAAATAAATCAAGACATTCACCAATTCCAATTGTCATGCTTTGGTTTGAACCCATCGAAAGTCCTGCCATTGCATTGTCTTCGCGTTTTGCAGAAACATTAAAATTCTTTCTGATGTAAGGTAAAAGATCGTTACGAAGCTCTTGTCCAAAGCAGTTGGCTCCCGCGTCACTCGACCATTCTCTTTTTTCATTCCAGGTTTTATCAGAAACTCCTGATGGAGTAACAACAATAAATTCTTTTATATTAATGTTATTATCAAGATAAACCCTTAATTCACCATTCGGGTCATTAAGTCCCCAAATGTATTCGTTTTCGCCGCTTCCGTGCATTAAAATCAAAAGAGGATATTTTTTATTTTTATTCATTTTGTCGTATCCTGCAGGAAGATAAACAAACGCATGCTTATTGTAATAATCATTTTCTGTAAGCTTAGTTGCTGCAACTGTGTAATCTCTTGTAGGGTAATTAATTTCAACTACTTCACTTTTTTCATTAGGACATGATGTAAACAATACAGTAAGTCCAAAGATAAGAATCACGGTTTGTGTAAATTTTTTGAGCATTTGATTATTTCTCCTCAAAGTGTTATTCTGCGTTATCCTGCAATCAATTAATTATACTACAGTGAATGAAATAAAACAAACTTATTTATCTGGAGGTTTATATGGCAGTACCAGTATTAGAAACAGAAAGATTAATTTTACGTCCCCTTACAAAAGATGATTTACCGGCTGTATATGTGTGGGCAGGCGATTCCCGTGTAAATAAATATATGATTTATCCTTTATATAAAAGTATGGATGACGGTAAAGAATGGATTGATTCCTTATATGAGGATGATGATAAAAAAGATTTTGGCTTTGTATATAAAGAAACCGGCGAGCTCATCGGAAGCGGCGGCATTTACTTTCACCCTGATATAGATGTGTGGTCTATCGGCTATAACATTCGCTATGAATTCTGGAACAAAGGTCTTGTAACAGAAGCAATGAAAAAAATTACTTCCTGGGCCATCGAAAACTTTGACGTTAAAGTAATCGCCGGAACCTTTGCAGTTGGCAACACAGGCTCTCAGCGCGTAATGGAAAAGCTCGGTCTCACTTTCTACGAAGATACACAATATTCAAAGCTTGATAACAGCGAGACTTTTAAAGCAAAAACTTATTCTAAGGTTATAAAGAAGTAGCCTTTTCATTAATAGGTCATCAATATGATAAACCTGAATGGACATGGAAAAGGTTAGCGGAAAATCTTTTAATTCAAAATGAAAAAGATTATCTTGATTCGATTTTAAAAGATTGTGACCCGAATATACTTCTTGATGAAGATCAGCGTAAGGTAGTCCTGACTGATGGAAAAGGTGATTTTTCCATAGAAAAAGGATTAAATAATTATGTAGAAAAAAATTCTCCATCAATCGAATTAAAAACTCCTCATCTTACGCTCAGGCCGGTTAGGGTGGGGGATGAAAAAGAAGTTCATGAATATGCGGGTGATAAGGGAACAAGAACCTACCCAAAACCGGAATCACATCCGGAGAGTTCACCTGCGAAATCACTCGCGAGACTTGGGAAGAGGGGAAAAAATAAATATTATAAAAGTTGGATAATAAGTTTTTTTTATGGTAGAATAAAGATATAGGAAATTGGATATGAGTGATATTTTTGATATACAAGACATGACAGAAGAAGATATAAAGCTTCAGTTCATCACACCTGCTTTGACTTCTAAGTGGGATATCAAGAAAATCACTATGGAAACATCTCCTGTCAACAAATTTACAGATGGTAAAGTCCATATCAAAGGCAATATTCCCAGTCGAGATAAAGGAAAACGCTGTGATTATGTTCTCTGGTACAACAAGGGAACTCCTTTTGCAATTGTAGAAGCAAAAGACAATAATCATTCATCTTCTTTCGGAATGCAGCAGGCAATCACTTATGGAATTATGATGAATGTTCCATTTGTTTATACTTCTAACGGCGACAGTTTCTTTGAACACGATTTCACCACCGGTCTTGAAAAAGAATTTCCACTTTCTGAATTTCCAACAGCAGATGAACTGATGGCCCGCTGGCGTGGAGTAAATGCAGAAAAGATTGCAGAAGTTGAAAACCGCATGGAATATGCAATCGATGGTAATACTAAGTTTTATGATGTTCCTCTTTGTTTTGAAGAGACACTCATGAACACTCCATTTTATTCTGGAGCAGATTGTTATCCGCCACGATACTATCAGCGTAATGCAGTAAACAGAACTCTTGAAGCAATTGCAAAACATCAGGCACGAATCCTTATTGCCATGGCAACAGGAACCGGAAAGACTTATACCGCCTTCCAGATTGTCTGGCGTTTAATTGAATCCGGAAATAAAAAGAAAGTCCTTTATCTTGCAGACAGAAATAATCTTGTGGACCAGTCTATTCAGCAGGATTTTAAGCCACTGGAAAAAGTGATTCATAAAATCAATTTCCAGAAAGAAGACAAATCAAAAATCTCTGCTTATCAGGTTTACTTTGCTTTGTATCAGCAGCTTGATTCTGCAAAACATAATGATGAAGATGAAGAAACAGACGAAGAAATTGAGAATGAAGTTTCAAAGTACAAGGAATATTTTACTTCAGATTTCTTTGATTTGATTATTGTAGATGAGTGTCACAGAGGTTCTGCAAAAGCTGATTCTCGCTGGCGAAAGATTTTGGAATATTTCAGTAGTGTTACTCAAATAGGTATGACTGCAACTCCAAAAGAAACAAAGTATATTTCGAATATTGATTACTTTGGAGAGCCGGTTTATTCATACAGTCTAAAACAGGGAATTGAAGATGGCTTCCTTGCTCCATTCAAAGTAATTAATGTTCATACAAATATTGATGACGGCTGGCGTCCAAAGAAAGGGCAGAAAGATATTCACGGAATGGAAATTGAAGACCGCGAATATAATCTTTCTGATTATGATTACAACATTATTATCCAGGACAGAATTGAAGAGGTAGCAGCTGAAATTACAAAGTACCTGAAAGAAACAGACCGTATGTCTAAGACAATTGTATTCTGTCCTACAGAAGATGCAGCAGACAGAATGCGTGTTGCCTTGAATAATCTGAACACCGATATGGTACTTAGAGATAATCAGGGAAATGTAAAAGAGCAGTATGTTGTCCGCATTACAGGAAGTGATAAATACGGAAAAGATAAACTTGATTACTTTATTTCTGTTGGTGAAAAGTACCCTGTAATTGCTACAACTTCCAAACTTCTTTCCACCGGTAGTGATTGTAAAATGGTTAAACTTATTGTCATTGATGAACTGATAAATTCGATGACAGAGTTTAAGCAGATCATTGGCCGTGGTACACGACTTCGATATAGCGAAGGTAAAATTCATTTTACAATTATGGACTTCCGCAGAGTAAGTCGACTATTTGCTGACCCAGACTGGGATGGTGAAGTTGAACAGGATGAAGATTATAATCCAAATCCAGAAACTCCTCCAAAACCAATCGGTCCTGATGATGGAGGAGATGGACCTGGTCATATTATTGTTGATCCTCCTGTTCCAAATCCTAATCCAAAAACAATTATTGGCAAAGGTCAGATTCGTGTTGATGTACTTCAACGTTTAGTGTCAATTTACGATACTGACGGAAAACTTTTGAAACAGGAATCTATTGAAGATTACACAAAAGAAAGTATTATAGGAACATACCAGACTCTTGAAAACTTTATTCAAACCTGGAATGGAGAACAAAAAAAAGAAATCATCCGCAACATGCTTAAAGAAAAAGGCATAGACCTTGAACTGATTAAGAAAGACCAGAACATGACAGACGTTGATGACTTTGATTTTATCTGTCATATTGCATTCAACCAGAAACCACTTACAAGACGTGAACGGGCAGAGAATGTAAAGAAGCGAGACATCTTCGGAAAATACGGAGACGCTGCTCGCGAAGTAATAAATGCACTTTTGGATAAATATGCCGAACTTGGCATTTATGATATTGAATCAACAGAGATTCTGAAACAGAATCCATTTACAAAATATGGAAAGCCAGCTCGTATTGCTGCTTTGTTTGGAGGCAGCGATAAATATCGTATTGCTCTTCGAGAATTGGAACATGAATTATACAAGGTAGCATAAAATGTTTTATCAAGACAAAAAAGTAAATTCAAAACAAGATTTATTAAGAAGTTATAGTAA
>JAILKS010000066.1 GCA_024693715.1 Treponema sp.
TATTATTTATCATTTTTTTTCTTACAAAACTTGATGATTTTGTATTTTGTGATGAAATTAATTATACAGGTGCGAACCTTTCTGAAATAACCTTGCCGGTTTCTTTAACGACTATAAAAAGTTATGCTATTTATGATACTAAATCCTTAATAATATTTGACAAAATTGTTAAGGTAGTACGATAATTATAATTACGTTCTAACTTTTTTGAGAACATAGATTTATTATATTAAGGAGTTTTTATGAAAAAACTTATTATTGCTTTGGTTGCTTTTGCAATGATTTTTGGTTTTACAGGCTGTAAGAAGGATGCAGATGAGGGATGGAAGGAAACTGAACTTTATGTAAAGGATGTTGATGAGCCGGAAGATTGTAAAATCTTTTTTAGTTTGTCTAAACTGAAAAATGCAGGAGAAAATATAAATGATTATTATATTATCAAGGTTGCCGTTTTGAAAAATCCTGGTTTTACAAAAATAGAAAGCTATAAATACATCAAACTTGAAACTGGTAATGTAATATCCGAAGAAAATGAAATAGTTTTACCGACAACACTTAAAGGCTTTTATGAAGACGAATTTCATGGAATAATTGATAATACTGCTATAATAGTTATACCGGATGAAGCAACAATGAAGAGATCAGAATATTCGACACATTGTTATGAATTTACTTTTGATGACGGTACAAAGCTTACAATTTATAAATCAAATTTAATGTAAAATTGTGTAATTGATTCATACATTTCGTTTTATAACGAATGCGAAAAGCACTGTCCTTTGTATTAGAAGATAGTGCTTTTTTTTTTATCCGGTCGGATTAGTAACCTTCTGTTTTTTTTATATTTTTATTGATATAAAGATAATATGAAGATGAGAAATTTAATTTTATTAATTGCAATTCTGATTTTTAGTAACAATGCATTTACTCAGACAAAGCCTGAACAGGCTCAGCAAAAATTACCCGATGTTAAAACCTTGCTTATTTCTTATTTAGAAAATGATTCTGAACTTAAAAATCTTTCGCTCGCTGCCCAAAAGGCGGAGCTTTCCAACAAATCTGTAATAATTGACAACGGGTTTGACATCACCCTTTCTTCAGGTTCAATTACTATCCGCGTAGCAGAGGACGGAAGTACAATCACCGCCAAACCTTCAATTAAAGCAAGTCTTCCTTCAGCTTCAAACTTAAGTGTAACCGCACAGACAAACATCAATTCTGCAAACGCTGATTCAATCATAAAGGATACTTCAATTTCTGTTGGAGTTGATATTATTTCTTCAAATGCGTTAATGAATAAAATCACGCTTTTAAAATCAAAGCGATCTGTTTTAGAAGCAAAGAGAAAGCTTGAAAAAAGAGCAGTTACTGCTGAAAAGGAATTTTATACTTCGTTAAAATCAATCCTTTCTTCTATAAGCACAATCATTTCAAAAAAGGAAACCCTCTATACAGATACACTTGATTTTGAAGCAAAAAAGATTCAGGGCTATTCAAAATCATCATCAACTTATCGTCAGGCAGAACTCAAGGTGATTTCGGATGAACATGATGTAGAAAGCGCAATACATTCTTTTATTTATGACTGCACCGTGTTTTATAAAAAATGCGGTTATGATATTCAGATTGATGAAAATGCAGAGTTTATGATTTTTGTTCCTTCCGGAATAGATGAGGTTGAACCAAAGGATGTTAAAAAAATTGATAAGGAATTATATTCAGAAATAGAAAGCGCAGGCTGGACGAATACAATTAATTCAATGGAACGAAATGCAAAAAAGAATTACAGTTTAAGTGCCAATGCGGGCTACACCTTCGATAACTCTTCTACAAAAAGTAATTCTCTTGATGCAGGATTAAGCGGAACAATCGGTGGAGTAACATTAGGTGCCGGTATGAGTATTCCTGCCGGTAATAATAATTCACAAAGCGCACCATCCTTTACTTTGAGTGCAGCTGTAAATCCGAATGCCTTCAGAAAAAATAATATTACAAAACAGCAGAATGAACTTACAGAAAAGCAGGAGCTTCTGGCGATCGAAGCAGCCCTTTCTGATTATGAAACAAAAATTGTAGAGCTTGAGCAGAAATTAAAATCACTCAATTGGGAAAAGGAATCAATAGAAAAAAATATCACCATGTACGAAGATCTGGAAAAGGATATGTCTAAATTGTACAAGCAGGGTTACGTAAATAAAAATGATTATAATGCAGCAAAGAACAGCTTGAACAGCAGCATCATCAAAAAAATAATGAACAGAATTGATTTTATTATTTATAATGATGATGTGGCATTAAATTTTGTAAGCGAAAAATTTGAGGTTGGAAATGAAAAAAAATAAAAAGCTAAAGATAATTATTATTTGTGTATCAGTTTTAGTTGTCATTGTTCTGGGACTTGTAATTTTACGAAAGATTTTAGGTTCAAAATCGAATGAAAAGGTTTTTTATACTGCAAATCTTGAGACTTATGAAAATGTAGTTGAAATTTCAGGAACAGTTGCGGCGGCTCAGGAACAGACTTTGCAGGCTTTGAGTGCGGGAACGGTAACCGGTGTTTATGTAAAAGCAGGCGATAAAGTTAAAAAGGGTGATATCATCCTCAAGCTTGATGATTCGGAACAGATTTATAATCTTGAAAAGCATGATTACAACATGGCAACAAAACGTCTTACCGCTTCTGCCCGTGAATTAAAGCTTATGCAGACAGAGCGTAATTCAATCTTACAAAAGGTTAACGATCGTAAGGTTATAGCCACATTCGACGGAGTTATTGCGGATTTAAATGTTGCAGTTGGAGATTCGCTTGAAGCAAAGGATAAAATCGGAACTCTTGTAAATACAGATTATCTTACAGCTGAAGTTGAAGTTACAGAAACTGATGTTTCAAAGCTTTCGGTTGGTCAGAAGGTAATATTCAAATTTCCGGCTTATACAAAGAGCACGGTAGAAGGTTATGTTACAGGCTGGCCTGCAATCGGTTCTGTTATTTCACGCGGTGCAACTGTAGTAAATGTAAATCTTAGAATAGATGATTATCCGAGTGAGATTTTGCCTTATTACTCTTTTACCGGAAAGATTGAAATAAGCCCGACTGAATCTTATGTTGTAGTTTCACGCTATGCTATCGGTTATGAAAATAAAGAGCCTTATGTTGTTCTTGCGAAGGGTGAAGAAAAAAGATCCGTAAAGGTTGAGCCTTATGGAAAGGAATATGTAAAGGTTCTTGAAGGTCTTAGCGGTGGTGAAGTTTTACTGCAGCAAAGTAAACCAAAAACTTCTGGACAGAACAGAAATAGAAACGGGATGCCTTCTGGTGGTAATCGGGGTGCCGGAACTCCTCCTTCAGGTGGATTTGGCGGTGGAATGCCTGGTGGAGCAGGTCCAAGATAAGGCAGGCTTTTATGGAAAATGTAGTTAGTCTGATTAATGTCGTAAAAACCTATGTGATGGGCGATAATGAAGTTCGTGCTTTACGTGGCGTAAGCTTTGACATTAAGCAGGGTGAATTTGTTTCTATCATGGGACCTTCGGGCTCCGGAAAATCAACCTGTATGAATATGATTGGCTGTCTCGACCGTCCAACTTCCGGTACTGTAAAAATAAATGGTCGTGAAACTGCAAAAATGAATGAAAAAGAGCTTTCTGTTCTTCGTAATCAGACTATTGGTTTTGTATTCCAGCAGTATCATCTTATTCCTTCGATGGATGTTCTTGAAAACGTAATGCTTCCATTGAAATATCAGAAGGTTGATAAAAATCTCCGGATTGAAAGAGCAAAAAAAGTGCTTGAAGAAGTAGGACTTAGTGAGCGTATGCATCATAAGCCGCATGAGCTTTCGGGTGGACAAAAACAAAGAGTTGCAATTGCACGTGCGATGATAACTCATCCAAAAATTTTACTTGCCGATGAACCGACAGGAGCGCTTGATTCAGAAACAGGAAAACAGGTTATGCAGATGTTCAGAAAAATCAATTCAGAACAGAATACAACCGTAATCATCGTAACACACGACCCGGGTATCGGACAGGCAGCTCAACGATGCATAAAGATTTTAGACGGTCAGCTTGTAGATGAGCCAAAGAAAACAAAGAGGTAAGGGTTATGCTTGAAGATTTTATCAACGCTTTTAAAAATTTTAAGAGTAATAAAACAAGGACTTTTCTTTCTCTGCTTGGCGTTATTATCGGTGTTGCTTCTGTAATTGTAATCACAAGTCTTGGAAGCAGTTCGACAAAACAGATTGAAGATACCTTTGGAACCGCCGGCCTTGATGTTGTAAATGTCAGCACAGGATTTATGAGCAGAAAGGGAAGTTCTTCTTCTGTTAGCTTTGATGAAAATGCAAGAACTGAATTATTTGATAATATCAAAAACATAAAAAAAATCTGGTATAAAAACACTTTGAACGCAACCATGAGCTACGGCGAAACATCATCATCTGTAAATTGCAGTGCCGTAGAAACAGGTTATCTTGAAATGTATAATCTTGAGCTTGAAAACGGCGTGTTCTTTAATGTAACTGATAATGAAGAAGGACTTCAAAAAATAATACTCAGCCATGATACCGCCGAAAGTTATTTTCCTGCCGGCGATGCAGTTGGAAAGAATGTACTTTTAGTTGCAAGTAAAGTAACCTTTAATTTTGAAGTAATCGGCGTTTTGAAAGAACAGTCAACCGGAATGGAAAACGGAGCCGCTTTTATTCCATATGGATTTTATTCAAAAAAAATCAAGCCGAATCCTCCCGCTTCAAACGTGATGGTTCAGGCAACTTCAAGTGATGCGGCGATTAATCTTGTTACGGATATAAAAAATTATTATACAAATAAAACTGGCTCTGAATATTCGGTAAACGTCATGGGCATGCAGACAATGATAGATCAGATGAATGAAATTACTGGTACAATGAGTATTCTTTTGAGCGCAATTGCTACTATCTCTCTTTTAGTCGGCGGAATCGGAATTATGAACATCATGATTGTAACAGTAACTGAACGCCGCGGAGAAATCGGAATAAGAAAAGCACTTGGAGCAAGCCCTGCGGCAATAAGACAGCAGTTTTTGATTGAATCTGCAAGCATCACACTTCTTGGCGGAATCATGGGAATTATAGCTGGAATTGTAGTGAGCCTTGCCGTTGAATATGTTCAGTCAAATGCATTTATTATTAATACGGGTGCATGTATCGTAACTTTTGTTTTTTCTGTTTTTGTAGGAATTTTTTTCGGTTTAAATCCTGCCAGCCGTGCTGCAAAGTTAGATCCAGTAATTGCATTAAGCGGAGAGTAAAAGATTTCAGTTTATATTTTGATTACCTTTAATCTGTTTGTTTCTAAGTGCTATTGAAAAAAAAATAAAAAATTGTAATAATGTTTACGAATGGGGAATTAGCTCAGTTGGCTAGAGCATCGGCTTTGCAAGCCGAGGGTCAGGGGTTCAAGCCCCCTATTCTCCATGTTTTTCTTGACAAATATCTAATCTGAGTGATAATTGAGTTTGTAGTTTCATATGAAATTATAAACTTTTTTTTTACAGGAGAATTTATGAAAAAATTTATTATTGGTTTATTAACTTTAGTTATGGTGTTTGGTTTCGCAGGATGTAAAAAGGATGCAGAAGAAGATAAATGGATTGATACAGAGGTTTATTTCATTTATGAAGAATATGAAAATGATAAATGGGCATATATCGGTTTATCTTTCACAAAACCTTCAGAAGGTGTTTATTATGACAGATGTCCATGTTTTATAAAAAAGGATTCTGGTATTACAAAATGTACACAAATGGAATATTTTGAATATGAAAATGGAGCTTTTAAAGATGGAGAGCTGGCTCCTGACAGTTATTTATTTGAATTTGAAGAAACAACAATTGAGTCTCTTACATATAATTTTCCTGATTTTTTAAAACTTGAAGGTTATTTAATAATTTGCAAAGGTGGTTTACCAGGACCGGATTACTCGTTGACTGTTCCCGAAGAGATTATTGCAAAGGAAATCTGGACGTTTGACGATGGTTCAACGTTGACTGTTTATCAGGGATTAGATAGTCTGAATTATTAATTCTAATCGTTTATATTTTTAATGTCTCGTTGTAAAAATCTGCTTTTTTCGCTATATTGTACTTATAAATAAAAAATGATGCTATATTAGTCGAAACTAACAAAATAAAAAGATTTTTATTCACAGGAGAATACATATGGCAGAAGCAATGCATGCATTGGAAAAGAACCCTAAATGGCAGGGTCGTCGTGGTCCGGTTGTTCTTGTAATTATGGACGGCGTTGGATATGGAAAATATGAAGAAGGTGACGCAGTAAAAGCAAGCCGCATGAAGTATCTTGACTGGTTTACTGCAAACTGCCCTCACACAAAGCTTAAGGCTCACGGAACTGCAGTAGGTCTTCCAAGTGATGATGATATGGGTAACTCAGAAGTTGGTCACAATGCTATGGGTTGCGGTCGTGTTTTTGCTCAGGGTGCAAAGCTTGTTGGAGAAAGTATTGCTAACGGTTCAATGTTCGCTGCAGATACATGGAAAAAACTCGTAAAAAACGTAAACGATAAAAATTCAACACTTCATTTTATTGGTCTTGTTTCTGACGGAAACGTTCATTCACACATTGATCACCTTAAAGCAATGATTACTCAGGCTTCTAAGGATGGAGTTAAAAAACTTCGTGTACACGCACTCTTAGACGGACGTGACGTAGATCCTACATCTGCCTTGAACTATATTACTCCACTCGAAGAATTCCTTGCTGGCTTTGCCGGAGTTGACTATCAGATTGCTTCTGGTGGTGGACGTATGTATATGACTATGGACCGCTACAATGCAGACTGGAGCATGGTAGAACGCGGATGGAAAGCTCACGTACTTGGTGAAGGCCGCAAGTTTGAATCTGCAACAAAAGCAATTGAAACTTATCGTGCAGAAGTTCCAGGACTTCTTGACCAGGATATGCATGAGTTCGTAATAGAAAAAGACGGAAAGCCAGTTGGAACAATCGAAGACGGTGACTCTGTTATCTACTTCAACTTCCGCGGGGATCGTGCTTTGGAAATGACACGCGCATTCGAAACACCAAAGGGTGGAGATCTTCCATTTGACCGTGTTCGCGTTCCTTCTGTTGAATATGCCGGAATGATGGAATACGACGGAGACGCACATGTTCCAGCCCAGTACCTTGTAAACCCACCAAGCATCGACCGCACAATGGGTGAATATCTTACAAAAACTGGTGTAAAGCTTTTAGCAATTTCTGAAACACAGAAGTACGGACACGTAACATACTTCTTCAACGGAAACAAGCAGGGTAAGTTTGACGAAAAACTCGAAGATTATATCGAAGTTCCATCAGACGTAGTTCCATTCGAACAGCGCCCATGGATGAAGTGTGCAGAAATTACAGACAAAGTAATCGAAGCAATCAAGAGCGGTAAATATGACCACATCCGTTTGAACTTCCCTAATGGTGATATGGTAGGACACACTGGTGTATTCAATGCAGTTGTTTGTTCTATGGAAGGAATGGATTTGCAGCTTGGACGCCTTAAGGCAGCAATCGATGAAGCAGGCGGTATCCTCTGTCTTACAGCAGACCACGGAAACTCAGACGACATGTACGAACACGCAAAGGATGGCAGCGTAAAGAAAGATGCAGATGGCGAACCAAAGGCAAAAACATCTCACTCGCTCAACCCAGTTCCTGGAATCATCTACGACCCTGAATACAAAGGCGAATATGACAATACAAAATTAAACGAAGGACTTGGAATCAGCTCATGGCCTTCAACATTGATGACACTCATGGGTTATGTTCCTCCAGCAGATTACGACAAGAGCATTATCAACCTTAAATAATCAAAACGTGCGGTAATCTGTATCGTATGATATAATATCTGTGAGGAATAACCAATGAGCGAAGCTGAACAGATTTTATTTATGCAGATTCGTATTTTACGCATGGTCTCGGAAAAGTGTGGGCTTAGTCTGAAGCAGGCTGCCCGGCTTTTCGATACATATAATGTTTTGCAATTTATTCGCGAAGGTTTTGGAATTTTTCATGTAGAAGGTGATGAAGCAGTTTTTGAAGAAGTTAGAGGATATTTAAAAGCCAAAGGAGCAACATTATGAAACAACTTGAAAAAGGTATGGTGTTGTATCATGGAAGTTTTTGCATCGTTGAAAATCCTGACTTAAAAAAATGTGCTGCGTTTAAAGATTTTGGGCGTGGATTTTATCTTACAACTTCAAAAGAACAGGCAAAATCTTTCGCAAAAATCTCTACAACAAAGGCCAAATCCAGAGGGGATGTTCCTGCTAGCGAAAAATCCGGGTATATTTCAGCTTTCAAAGTTACAGATATTGATGAATTAAACGTATTTACTTTTCAGAATGCAGGTGTTGACTGGCTTCATTGTGTTGTTTCGCATAGAAAAGAGGGAACTTTCCCGGATGTTCATAAAAAAATGCAGGATTATGATGTTGTTTCAGGTAAGATTGCTAATAATGATACCAATACTACGATTGTTGCATATATGGGAAATGTATTTGGTCCTATAGGAAGCGAAAAGGCAGATGAAATGTGTATAAGTCTTTTGTTACCGGAACGTCTTGAAGATCAGTTTTGTTTCAGAACCCAAAGAGCAATTTCTAAACTTGAGTTTTTAAAAAGTGAAAAGGTTTCGCTGGATAAAGAGAGGTAATTATGGCAAATGAAAAAACTTTATTTGCGATGGATTTAACGGTTTTAATGGCTGTTGAACAGCTTTCTAAAGAAACAAAGCAACCTCTTGAAAAAATACTTTTAGCTTTTATGGAATCTGATGCTGCAAAAATGCTATATGATGATTCAACCAAGTTATGGTGGGATGGACCTTCGGCAACTGCACAAGAGTTTAAAAATCGTTCAGGGAGTTAGGTTTTTAATATGAAAAAAATCATAATCATTACAATCATTTTTATCTGCATGGTGGGATGTGGGATTGCGCTGTTTTCTCAGGGAAGGGGGAGCGCGAGTGATGAGATTTCGTTGAAAGCGGAAAAAACAGAGGCAAAAATAAAAATCAATAAAGACGGAAAGGATATTGTTTCGCGGTTTAGTGTGCCTGATGGATTTATTCGCGTTGAATATGATAAGGATTCGTTTGCAGAATATCTTCGTCATTATCCTTTAAAAAAAATTGGCTCTCCGGTAAAGCTTTATGATGGACGTAAGAAAAGTAATCAGGTGCATGTTTCTGTTTTTGATATGCCGCTTTTAAAAGAGGATTTGATTCAGTGTGCAGATGCGGTTATAAAACTTCGTGCCGAATATCTTTATGCACAAAAACGTTATGATGAAATAAGCTTTCATATTACAAACGGGATGGAAGTTCCGTTCAGCCGGTATGCCAAAGGGGAACGCGTGATTGTAAAAGGAAATAATACATCGTGGAAATCTGGCTACAAAGAAGGTTACGACCGAGATGTGTTTGAATCATATTTAAAATTTATTTATATGTATGCGGGAACTTATTCGCTTTCGGTTGAATCACAAAAAGCTGCAATTTTTAAACTT
Organism: Treponema sp.; assembly: GCA_024693715.1. GTDB lineage: Bacteria > Spirochaetota > Spirochaetia > Treponematales > Treponemataceae > Treponema_D. The sequence goes on from JAILKS010000066.1 coordinate 9,567, forward strand.
GAACCCGGAAACTTTTTTATTTACGGTGGAAGCCCGGGGCATGTTGTTTTAGTCCTGGATGTTGCAGAAAACCCTGTTACAAAAAAGAAAATCATGCTTCTTGGTCAGAGCTATATGCCATCCCAGGAATTTCATGTTTTAAAAAGTTTTGAAGATATAAGCCCCTGGTATTACGTAAACGACGAACCTCTTTTCACCCCCGAATGGCATTTTGAGCGTGGGAGTTTGAAGAAGTTTTAAGAAAGAGGAGAGAATTATTTATGAAAAAAAATTCTATCATTTTATTATTATTCATCATTTTTTTTATATCCACTGGAATGAAAAGATTCGATGATAATCTACAAAAACAGGAAGATTCTTTTTCTGAATTAGAATATATAGTTGAAGATTCTTATCTTCAGGATTTTTATGTTAGTGATGGTAAATGGATAGCCCGTGAACGGATTTGTATAAAAAATCATTCTACAAAACCTCTGGCTTTTAAATTGTCTGCTGATTTTCCGGATGATTTTAAAAGTGGATATGTAAAAGAAGAATGTCTTAAAGGTTATCTTGTAGAAGATTCCAATTTTGATGAATTTAAAATTCAAGGAAATAAAACCATATTATTTACAGTCTATTTTATTGGCACTTCTTCTGGAAAAGAAATGAAGTTTAACAGAAATCCTATCCCAAAATCTAATTTACATATTACTGAAGTTGTACAAATTTTTTAGAGAAAGTTTCAATCTTTCTGCGGCCCCCGCTGTATAATTTTTTTTTGTAACGAAAGAAATCGTATATAAAAAATAAAATCGTATAGCGGGGGCCGTATATGTTCTATAAAAATTTTAAAACCGTTACCTATTGTGTTGCAGGTTGGGTGAATCATGTTACAGAGGAACAGCTTCGTAAGGATGCTGATTTTTTGCAGAAGTATGTAAAAATCGATAAGATTTATCTTGAAACATACCGCGACGAGTTTGCCAAAAAAGAAAAAATCCAGATGGTAAAAAAGGTGATGGCTGATTACGGTATTGAAGTTTCAGGCGGAATCACAACTGTTACCCCGGATTTAAACGAATCGGACAAAAAACGTCAGCGTCTTTTTAACACCTTCTGTTATTGTAACGAACCTATGCGCAACCGCCTTAAAGAAGTAAGCGAATATACTGCATCCCTTTTTGACGAATTTATAATCGATGACTTTTTCTTTACCCAGTGCATGTGTGAAGACTGTATCCGCGAGAAGGGTGATAAATCGTGGGAAGAATTCCGTCTTTCTAAAATACTTGAGGTTTCGGAAAAACTCATCATTAAACCGGCAAAAAAAGTAAATCCTAAGGTTCATATCATCATAAAATATCCTAACTGGCGCGAAAGCTTTCAGGAAACAGGTTATAACCCTAAAGACCAGCGTAAGATTTTTGATTCAATCTATACCGGAACAGAGACTCGCCACGGTTCCCAGACAGACCAGCATCTTCCGCGCTATTTAAGTTATTCCCTCATGAGATATTTTGAAAGTGTTCTCCCCGGTAAAAATGGTGGCGGCTGGTTCGATCCTTTTGACTGCGACAGAATCGACACCTATCTTGAACAGGCATATCTTACAGCCTTTGCAAAACCAAAAGAAATCATGATGTTCTGCTGGCCGGCTATTGCGGGAAACAAGCGTGCAACTCCACTTGGATTTATGTATGACAGACTTGATGCAATCCTTGATAGAGTCGGAAATCCTGTGGGAGTTAAAACATATATTCCTTTTAATTCACAGGGAGATGATCATATAGAAGATTATCTTGGAATGGCAGGAATTCCTATAGAACCGGTATGCTATTTTCCTGGAATAAAAGACACAAAAAATGCTGATGATGTTGTTCTTGTTACAGCCGCAGCTTTAGAAGATTCAGAAATTGTTCAAAAACTTAAGCTGTTTGTTAAAAACGGTGGACATGCAGTTGTTACATCAGGTTTTATGATTGGTGCACTGGAAAAATATCCTGAAATAAAGGATTTAACGAGTGTCCGCTATACAAATCGTGTTCTTTCTGCAGATGAATTTCAGGTTCCAGGGGGAGTTGTGCCGTTTTTGAAAGAATATGTAAAATCTTCTTTGGTTGATTTTCCTCTTTTAGAACATCGTAATAATGCAACCTGGTCTATCATGAATGCAGGAAATGGTGAATATCATGAAAGCATCCTTTGTTACGACACTTTCGGAAAGGGAAAATTCAGCATCCTTTCTTTACCGCTCATGCCATCAAAGCTTTATAAGCTTCCGTCAAAGGTTCTTACTGTAATGAGAAAAGAGCTTGATGCAGCAGGAATATGGATAGACGGTCCTTCAGGCATTTCCCTTTTTGCTTATGATAATGATGTCTTTGGACTTTACTGTTATACCTGGGATGGCTGTTCACCGGTAGAATTTAATATTCATGTAAAGGGTAAGGTTAAACATCTTGAGATTATTCCTGACGGTGAAGGGCCTGGATTTTTTGGAATGCGGCCGGATAAGCTTGAACCGTTGTATACCGCACCTCTTTGGGAGCAAAATGCAGCTAAGGATGAAAAATCATTTGAAACTGTATTTTCCGGACGAATGATTCCCGGTGATTTTATGTTCTTTGAGATTATACGCTAGATGTGTTATAATCATGGAACATATGAAGAAGATTCTTTTAAAGCTTTCTATAAGTCTTGTTTTAAGTATTGTTCTGACAGTTGGAATTGCTGCAGTAATCCTTAATGTTTATGAACGGGTTTCGTGTAAGGAATTTTTTTCCATAAAAAAGAATCTTTGTGTAAATCCTGGACTTTTTGATAATTGTGTTCCTCAGGGAATAACTTATAACTATGATGAAGATTGTTTTGTCACATCCTGTTATATGAGTAATGATACTGAAAGCCGCATATATAAAGTAAAAAAAGGAAAAAAAATCTGCTATAAGCTTAAGATTAACGGTCAGCCTTTTAAAGGTCATGTTGGTGGCATTCAATATAAAGGAAATAATTATTATCTTGCAGATGGAGACAATGGTGTTTATAGAATCGATTCTTCTGCTCTTAATGATTCAAAAAGGAAGCAGACAATAAATCTTCCGAAACCTGTTAAGCTTTTCTGTAAGGTTTCTTATTGCTTTGCAGATGACAGTTTTTTATATGTCGGTGAGTTTTCAAGAACACCTTATTATGTATGTAAGCATGATTATTCATACAACGGTATAAATCATTCTGCTTTAGTTGCAAAGTACAAATTGAACGATTTATCATCTCCTGTTGAATTTTATTCTGTTCCGGACAACATTCAGGGCTTTGCAATTGATGAGCAGGGGAACATCTTCTTATCATCATCCTGGGGACTTTCTCAATCAAAATATAGTGTTTATCATCCGTCGTCTGTAATCAAAATGGAAGACAGATATGTCGGAAAACCGATTTATTTTCTTGATGAACCCGACAGAATTGTTCAGGGACCGTTTTTCTCAGAGGATCTTGATTTTTATAAGGGATATTTAATCAATCTTACGGAAAGTGCTTCAAATAAATATGTGATTGGTAAATTTCTTTTTGATTATCACATTTTCGGTCTAGATAAGAATAATCTTTTAATTCAATAAGAAAATATTTAAGAATCGTAGAAAACTCTTTATTTTTTATCGATTGGTGTTATAATTTTTCATATGAAAAGGAAATATTTTTTATTTGTTTTATTAATCAGTTGTTTGTCGGGACTTTACGCAAAATCACCGGCTAAACGCTATGTCAGTGTAAAAGATGCTGTTCTCAAAGAAAAAGCAGGTAATTTGGCTAAAAAAATCGGAACAATCGCTTACGGAACGGAGGTCCTTCTTTTACAGGAAGATGGAAAATGGTCTTACGTTCAGGATTCATCAAATGAAAACATAAAGGGATGGATTCCTTCCGGCTCCTTGAGAAATAAAAAAATTACGGCTATGAACGGAAAGGTAACCGCAAATGCCAAGGAAATTGCACTTGCGGGTCGCGGATGGTCAGATGCCATTTCTCAGGTCGATGAAAATGTCGATTCCGGCATTTATGTTTTGATTGATAAAATAGAAAAGAATGCTGTTTCTGAAGCAGCTGTTTTCATCTTCATGCAGGAAGGTGAATTGAACGGAGGTCAATAATGAAGAAAATAATTGCGATTTTTGGTACTGCTTTACTGACCTTCATGTGTACTTCCTGTTTGAGTACATTTTTTACGGTTATGAATATTGTTGATGCCGGACAAGCAATTGTGGATGCATCTCAAAGCATTAAAAAGGCATCTGAAGATATTACACCGGAACGACAGTATTATTTTGGAAGAACTACAGCAGCACAGATTCTTACAAACTATAAGATATATGATAATAAAGAGCTTACAGATTATGTAAATAAAATCTGCGGGGCAATTACAATTTGTTCAGATAATCCATACATTTATAATGGCTATAATGTTTCTATTTTGAACACGGCTGAATTGACCGGTTTTGCTACAATGGGTGGACATATTTTTATTTCACGAGGTCTGATAGTTACCTTAAACAGTGAAGATGCACTTGCCGGAGTAATCGCTCATGAAATTTCTCATATTCAGCTGGCTCACAGTCTTAAGATGATTCAGAAAACCCGTAAAAATGCAGCGCTTGCTTCTACTGCAAGAGCAGCTTCAAAGGTAAATTCTGTGGCATCATCTTTCGGTGGCAGTTATTCATCGGGTGATATGGGTGAAATTGTTGATGTAATCTGTGATATGACACAAATTTCTGCAATGCTCAGTGATACCCTTATGGAAACAGGTTATTCTAAAAAAACAGAATATGAAGCAGATGCTTATGCTCTTGATCTTATGTACAATGCCGGTTATGATCCGAGCGCTATGCTTGAGTCATTAGAGGCGTTGAAAAAATATAACACCGGTTATTCGAAAACTCATCCAAAGGCAAAAACAAGAATTTCAAAGATTAATAAAAAACTTAAGAAAATGAATTATTCTGTCGGCGGAAGAGAAACACGTGACGCACGTTTCAGGAAGATTGTTAAAAAATAATGAAAAAGCTTTCTAAAAAATTATTTTTACGTACACTTATTGTTACTTTAGTCTGCTTTTTAGTTTCGTCAGGACTTTATTTTTCAAACTTTATGACAGGTATGGAAAATAAAGTCTACGATACTTTTATGCAGAATGCTCCGGATTTAATCCCTCCAAGTGATGAAATCTCTTTTATTCAGGTAGATGAAGCAAGTATTAAATGGGCACAGGAAAATCGTGGCTGGACATGGCCCTGGCCTAGAGAAGCATATGCACAGCTTGTAGATTTTCTTTCTGCAGGAAATGTCAATTCAATCGGTTTTGATATTCTTTTTACTGATAATTCTGTTTACGGTGAAGAGGATGATGAGCGTTTTGCCAGTTCATGCCGTAACAGTGGGAAAGTAATAAACGTAATGTTTGTTTCTGAGGATGAGGATGGTTCTGTAATTCGTCCGCTTGAAAATCTTGGTAAAAGTTCAGCTTTGATAGCAAATGTAAACAGCAATAAAGATGTCGAGGTTGATGATATTATCAGACGATGCAGGCTGAGTTATACTTATGATTCAAAAAATTATCCTATTCTTGGACTTGCACCGATTGTTTTACAGGGACAGGAATTTAAAAAACTTCCTGTTACAAAAGATGGCTCTGTTCTTTTGCGGTATCATGCAGATTTTGATAAAGCATATTGTCCTTACAGTGCCTGCCAAATTTTAGAAAGCTATGATTACTGGAAAAACGGCGAAGAGAATCTGGAAGACAGAAGCGATATATTTTTACCAGAAGATTTTGAAGGGCAGTATGTATTCTGTGCTTTGTATGCACCGGGCCTTTTCGATATCTGTTCGACACCTGTTGCTCAAGTATATCCTGGCTGCGGTGTTCATATTACAACTCTGGATAATTATTTAAACGATGGATTTATAAGGGCGCTGCCTTCTTTTGCGGTTATCATCTGGCTTTTGCTGGCATCGTTTCTTGGTTCTTTTATTATCAGTTTTTCAGAATCATTTGAATCTCAGAAAAAGGTTATTCCTTCAATCATCATCGGTTTTATAATTTTTGCGGGAGTTGTTCTTTTTCTTCCATTTGTTCTTTTCATCTTTAGAATCTGGCTTATTATTATTACTCCTTTCGCAGCATTCTTCCTTTCGTTTGTAATTTCTCTTGGGTTGAGTTACTCAATTGAAGGAAAACAAAAGCGATTCATTAAAAATGCGTTCAGTCAGTGTCAGTCAAAGGAATTTGTAAATATCATTGTAAATAATCCTTCGAAATTTACCTTGGGCGGTGAGCGTTATAACATGACTGCCTTTTTCACAGACATTCAGAAGTTTTCATCGTTCAGTGAATTATTAACTGCAAGTCAGCTTGGTGCTCTTTTGAATTATTATCTTACCATCATGTCAGATGTAATTATGGCAGAGGGTGGAACCATAGATAAATATGAAGGAGATGCAATTGTTGCTTTAATCGGAGCACCTGTAGAATTAAAGGATCATGCACAGAGAGCATGCCTTGCCGCAATAAAAATGAAGCGGGCAGAAAAGAAACTGAATGAAGAAATCATCAGGATTGCTAAAGGTTCCAGACCTTCAAATATAGATGCCGAGTTGTTCAATGCGTTTAAAATCATGGTAAAAAATAATAAGACTATCTTTACAAGAATCGGTATAAACAGTGGAGAAATGATTGCAGGTCTTTTTGGTTCGGAACGTAAGAAAAACTATACTATGATGGGAAATAACGTTAACCTTGCATCGCGTCTTGAGGGTGTAAATAAACAGTATTGTACCGGTGGTATTTTAATCAGCGAAGCTACAAGAAAGCTTTTAGATGACAGAATTGTTGTACGTCGTCTTGATAAAGTACGTGTCGTAAATGTTAATACGCCTATTCAGCTTTATGAAGTTCTTGATGAAAGAAGCGCTGCATCAGATGAACTTTTGAAAAAGGTTGACGAATGGGAAAGAGCAATTGAATTATTCCAGAAGAAGGATTATCAGAATGCGCTGACTGTTTTTGCACAGATTCTTCTTAAAGATAAAACAGATAACGTTGCTTCTTATTATGTCAAGCTTATTGAAAAATATTTCGTGAAGGGATTGTATCCTACAGAAAAGGATGATGAGGGTGTCGTTTATATTCCTGAAGACGGAGTATTTAAGTTAATGCAAAAATAAGCTATAGTTGATTTATGGAAAATGAATTAAAGACCGCAGTTGTAGCGATTATAGGTCGTCCTTCTGCAGGTAAATCTACTTTTTTAAATACAGCATGTCAGGAAGATGTAAGCATTGTGTCTCCGATTCCTCAAACAACAAGAAATGCAATTAAAGGAATTGTAAATACATCTTTAGGACAACTTATATTTATTGATACTCCGGGCTATCACGATTCTGAAAAAAAACTCAATCTTATGTTAAAAAATGTTACAGAGTCGATGCTTGAAGGAATAGACTGTGTGCTTTATGTAATTGATTCGACCAGAATTCCCGGCGATGAAGAAATGCATACAGCCGGACTTTTAAAAGGACTTGAAGCAAAAACTGTAATTGCAATAAACAAGACAGATTCTTCGCAAAGTAAGGTTTTACCTGTCAGGAATTTTATAAAAGAAAAATTACCTGAAATTAGAAATGAACAGATTTTTGAAATTTCTGCACAGAAGGATACCGGTATTAATGAGGTGCTTCGTGCGCTTTATGAAATCGCTCCAAAGGGAGTCCCGATGTATGATGAAGAGCTTGCTACAGACCAGGATTTGCAGTTCAGGGTATGTGAGATTATTCGTGGAGAAGCAATGAATCGTCTTAGTGATGAAATCCCGCATGCGCTTTATGTAGAGGTTGCAGATGTAGAGCATAGGAATGACGGTAAAAAACTGTGGATACGTGCATTTTTATGTGTAGAGCGCGAAAGTCAAAAGGGAATTGTAATAGGCAAGGGCGCTTCCAAAATAAAAGAAATACGCCTTGCTGCCATGAAAAAAATCAGTGAGATTTATATTCAGAAAATAGACCTTGACCTTCAGGTAAAAGTTAATAAAAACTGGCGCCAGAAGGATGTTGTTTTGAACAGATTAATCAGAAAATAGAATTAGGCTGTAATCGCTCCACAACTGCACATCTGAACACAGACACCGCAGCCTACGCATAGAGTTACATCTATTTCTGCTTTTCCGTTTTTAATGCTTATTGCAGGACAGCCGATTTTCATGCAAAGTTTGCAGCCCTTACATTTGCTTTCATCAATTTTAAGCGGAGGATTGTGTTTTACTTCCTTTAATAAGGCACATGGACGGCGGCTGATGATTAAGCTTGGTTCTTCTGCTTCTAACTCTTCTTTTACGGCATTTTCGCAATCCTTGATATTATAAGGATCTACGACATGAACTCGTTTAATTCCCATTGCTTTTGCAAGTGCTTCAAGATCTATTTTTCCAGCCGGATCTCCGTAAAGATTTTTGCCAGTCGAAGGATTCTGCTGATGTCCTGTCATACCGGTAATTGAGTTATCAAGAACAATTACTGTTGAGTTTGACTGATTGTAAGCAATCTGAGCAAGTCCTGTCATTCCTGAATGCATGAAGGTTGAATCTCCAATAACTGCAACAGATTTTTTTTCGTTTGATTTGTCTGCTTTGTTCCATCCGTGTAACCCGCTGAAGGATGCTCCCATACAAAGTGTAACATCCATTGCAGAAAGAGGAGGAACGCTCCCTAAAGTATAACAACCGATGTCTCCAAAAACAGTAACCTTGAGCTTGTTTAAGGCATAAAACATTCCCCGGTGAGGGCAGCCTGCACACATAATTGGTGGTCGGTTCGAAAGATTTTCAATCGGTTTGTGAGGAATTTCTGCCTTTAATAAATCATCACATTGTTTTAAAATTTTCTTGAGGCATTCTTTAATAAGATTCTGTGAAAATTCTCCGCAAATCAGGAATATGTCTTTTCCATGAATTTCATTTTTAAGTCCCAGTGAGCGGACAAATTGTTCGATAATCGGGTCAAGCTCTTCTATTACGATGATTTTATCAACTGTAGAAGCAAAATCTTTTATAAGTTTTGCAGGAAGAGGATTTACCATTCCAAGTTTTAAAATATTTATTTTATTGCCAAAAATTTCTTTTGTATAATCATAACAGGTAGATGCCGTGATGATTCCGGTTTTCTTTAATTCATTATTAGAAGCATCTGAAGTTTCAATACGGTTAATTCCGCTTTTGCACGACCATTCTTCTATATCTTTCATCCTTTGTTCTACAAAAGGGTGTCTTCGGATTGCATTTGCAGGAGCCATTACATATTTTGATATATTTTTTTCGTAAGTTTTCTGTTCACAAACCTTTCTTTCATCAGTTTCAACAATGCTTTGACTGTGGGCAATTCTTGTGCAGGTTCTGTATAAAACAGGAGTATCGAATTTTTCAGAAAGCTCATAGGCGGTTTTGATAAAATCCTTTGCTTCCTGTGAATCTGCCGGTTCAACCATTGGTATTTTTGATGCGATTGCATGATGACGGCTGTCTTGTTCGTTTTGAGAAGAATGCATCCCAGGATCGTCTGCTACACCGACAACGAGTCCTGCGTTTACGCCACAATAGCTTGCAGTGTAAAGAGGATCTGCCGCTACGTTTAATCCTACGTGCTTCATTGCACAGAAGGCTCTTTTACCTGCGAGACATGCTCCGAAAGCAGTTTCTAAGGCAACCTTTTCATTTGGTGCCCATTCACAATATATTTCTTTATATTTTGCCGCTTCTTCTGTTATTTCTGTACTTGGTGTTCCAGGATAACTTGAAATTAATTCACAGCCGCTTTCATAAAGTCCTCTTGCAGCCGCTGCATTGCCTAAAAATAGTTGTTTCATTTTGTAATCCTAATGTTTATATTTTTCGTCTTTCTTTTCCGATTGTTTTGTAATATGTGCTCTTGTTTTTATACATAAGTGCATCTGCTTTTGAAAGCATTTCTTTGAGGGATTCTGTATCACAACTTTCAAGTGTTACAATTCCGTATGCAATTGAAAGTTCATCAATCATTTCTCCACGCCACTCACGGCAGCTTTTTTCAAACTCATTGCACAATTCTTTTTCAGACGGAAACGGCTTGTTTAAGACTGCGGCAAATTCATCACCGCCGATTCTAAAACATTTTCCGTATTTACCGAATGTTTTTAAGATACAGTCTGCTGCTCCGATTATAAGCTCGTCTCCTGCTCTGTGCCCCTTTGTATCGTTTGCTGCTTTAAGACCATTTATATCAAATTCAACAATCGTGCATTTTCCACGATAGATTTTAAGCTTTTCAAGCAGTATGTCGAAGCTTCGTCTGTTGTTTAAACCTGTGAGCTGATCGTTTTCTACAAGGAATTTATAGTTTTTCTCATTTGCAAATGCCCTTATCTTAACATTCATCATGTAACTGCTGAATATAATGCTTACAAAACCGTAAATAATTGCATTCGAAAGATTATTTGCTAAAAGTACACCTGTCTGTCTTGTAACGACCAGGTAAATGTACGTTATATCTGAAGCTAAAATTACGAATGCAACAAGAATTGGTCTGACGGTAAAAAGCAAAGGTACTGCAAAAAGAAAAACCATAAAGGTAGTTGTCTGTGCATTTCCGTTTACAAAGATTCCTATTATTGCACCAAGAGTTAAAGGAACAATAATACCGATGTAAGGAGCCGGATAAAAATGCTTTTTAAGTTTTATAAAAATCAGTGAAATTACAGCAATTGATAAATATGAAATCGCACTGATTTTATAAATTGTTTTCATTACAGACATGATTGGAGAAAAAGATACCTGTATGAACAGGATGGCATAGGCAATAAAAGCTAAAATAGCAAAAACAAGAACATTTTTTATGTTGCTTTTGTATATGTCGTTTTCAATTCTTTTATATTCTTTTCCGGTAATACCACCATATAAAATGTAATTAAGAATTTTCCCTTTCACAGTTATCTCCAGATAATGATTTCTCCGGTATTATTTTATTATCTGTCTTCTCCGTTCATTTTAATTATTCCGCCATTTTCGTCGAATTTTAATTCGCGGAATTTTACGTTACGCTTCTGGTTTACGCCGTTTGAACGCTCACAGTCATGGTAGAAAAGCCACCATTTTCCGTTGAATTCAAGAATTGAGTGGTGTGTAGTCCATCCAAGAACAGGAGTTAAGATTGTTCCTCCGTAAGTATATGGACCGTAAACATTCTTTGATGTTGACCATGCCAGAAGATGTGTTGTTCCTGTTGAATAAGTAAAGTAGTATGTATCTCCTTTTTTGAATAACCATGGATCTTCAAAGTAGCGTCTTTCTTCATCATCACCCTGAAGAGGCTTACCATCCTTGTCTACAATCACGAGGTCGCGTAAATCCTCTGCAAGCTCTTTCATGTTGTCTTTTAAAAGAGCGATTTTCGGTGTACAGGCATTTTCACCTGCGCGAGGTTCCTTATTATCAGCACTCCATTTGTTGTTTCTGTACTGATCAAGCTGACCGCCCCATAATCCGCCCATTGTAAGATAATATTTTTTGTCTGTATCTTTAAAGCAGCACGGGTCAATTGAATAAGTTCCCTGAATATAATCATCTTCGGGAGTAAAAGGACCTTCCGGTGTAGTTCCAACTGCTACTCCTACACGGAACATTCCGTTTTTATCTCTTGCCGGGAAGTAAAAATAATATTTTCCATCTTTTTCTTCGCAGTCAGGAGCCCAGAGCTGTTTGCTTGCCCATTTTACATCATCAAGTGTAAAAATACATCCGCAGTCTCTTGGATATGTTTCTGTATCCTTCATTTCATAAACATGATAATCCTTCATGTCGTACTGATCGCCATTGTCATTGCTTTCTACATCTATATCTTCATCATGTGAAGGATAAATATAAATTTTTCCATTAAAAACATGTGCAGAAGGATCTGCTGTGTATAAATCGTTTACAAGAGGTTTTTTTTCAATCATTTTTTGTCTCCTAAAATGTATTATCTATTATATAACATATTTTACTTTATTGGTAGATGCTTCCAGGAATTTCTGATTCAGCATTTTTTGCCGCACACCACGTTCCTTTTTCCAGTGCCTTGTAAAAATCGCCGGTTTTAAGATATTCGTATAAAAATCCCGCATTAAAGCTGTCTCCGCATGCAGTTGTATTTACCGGCTCCACTTTTTGTACAGGACATTCATAAAAGCTTCCGTTATTTGCGGCATAGGTCGATTTTTCACCACGTGTAATTATAATCATATTATGAAGCGAAACACTTTTTTGTGTAACTGCATTTTTAAGCTCTTCTTCATCCATCGTTTTAGAAGCATTGAAGGTTTTAAAAAACTCTTCATCGTTGATTTTTATAAAATCCGGGACTGTTGTTTCTATCGTATTGATTAAATCTTCGCAAATGTAATCTGCAAGAAATAATTTTTTGTTATCCCTGGTGATTTTTGCAATGAGGGAATATAAATCTGGGCTGAATCCTTTAGGGCGGCTTCCTGAAAGAAGAACGGCATCATAAAAAGGAATTAAATCATTTATTATTTTGAGGATTTTTAATTCCGCTTTGTTGTAATCAAATGAGGATGTTTCTGAAACGACAAGTTCGGTCGTAGTTTTTTGAGATTTATCGAGCAGAGTCCAGCATTGTCTTGTATTTCCGTCTGTTTCAACAAAATCAAGGGTCAGGTCGTCTTTTTTTGCAAGGTCCAGAAAATATTTTTCATTGGTTTTCCCGACCGGGCAGACAATCTGCGCACAGTTTTTTTCAAGCTGATTTAATACTCTTGCAGAATTAATTGCTTTTCCACTTGCATGTTCAATATAGCCGGTGCTTCGATTGACTTTTTCCAGAGAAAGCTTCTCAAAAATCACGGTTCTCTGAATTGTTGTACTAAGACAGACACATAAAATTTTCATAACTTATATTATATGCAAAACTTGTAAAATGCTCTATAATAAATGCTCTATAAGGATAAAATTATGGCAGTAACATTACGTGAAAAATACGGAAAAGAGTTTGCAGAATCCATCAAATTATCTAAAGCTGCGGCAAAAATCGATGAAACTTCTGTTTACGAAGAAGCAAATCCTGCTACAAGAAAATATATGGACATTCTTTTAAAAGCGACAATTCCTGAAGATTCAAAATTAGGAAACATTGAAAATTTCAAGGCATTTTATGATGCTGTCGTAAAAGAAGGCAAGCATGGTCTTATTATGATGGAGCATTATTCTAATCTTGATTTACCGGAAATAATCTATCTTCTTGAGAAGAATGGTGAAGACTGGTCGAAGGATCTTGCTTCGAGGATTGTTGCCATAGCGGGAATGAAATTGAACGAAGAAAGTGCAGCAGTACGGGCTTTTTGTGAAAGCTTTTCGAGAGTAGTTGTTTATCCTTCAAGAAGTCTTGATGCTGTTGGAAATAAAGAAATATCTGAGCAGGAAAAAGAAGAAGAAGCGGCACGTGCAAGAAAAATTAATTTTGCTGCAATGCGTGCGATGGACGGTTGTAAGAAACGGGGTCAGGTAATATTGGTTTTTCCGAGCGGTACACGTTACAGACCTGGAGTTCCTGAAACAAAACGCGGATTAAGGGAAATGGACAGTTATCTTCGTCTGTTTGATATAATGATTTGTGTATCGGTAAACGGAAATTGTCTTAAAATTAATCCTGAAAATTCTTCTGACATGCTTGAAGATTTGATTGATCCTGAACAGATTATTCTTACTGCAAGTCCTATTATTGAATGTAAGAAATATAGAAACAGTATTTTAGAAAAGTTACCTGAAGATTGTGAAGATCCGAAGCAGGCTGTTGTAGATTCAGTTATGAAGCTTATGGAAGATCTGCATGATGAAGTTGAAAAATCTAAGAACAATTAAAGGAATTTTTTATGGGAAAACTTGAATTAAAAGCTGAACTTTCAAGAACAACATATCCTGGAAGGGGAATTATTGTCGGAAAATCTGAAGATGGAAAAAAAGCTGTTGCAGCATATTGGACAATGGGAAGAAGTGCAGGAAGCCGTAACAGAGTCTTTGTAGAAGATGGAGAAGGAATCAGAACACAGGCCTTTGATCCTTCATTAATCGCAGGAGATCCCAGTCTTATAATTTATTCTGCGGTAAAGGTTCTTCCTAATGCAACAATCGTTACAAACGGAGACCAGACAGATACAATTTATGATGGAATAAGAAACGGACTTACCTTTGAAGAATCCCTGAGATCCAGAAAATATGAGCATGATGAGCCGAATTATACACCGCGTATTTCTTCATATTTAAGTTTTGAAAAAGGTCATTATGAATATATGCTTTCAATCTTAAAAAGTGATGAGGGTAATCCTGATAATACACTGAGATTTACTTATTCTTATGATAATCCGGTAAATGGAGAAGGTCATTATATTCATACATATATTGGAGATGGAAATCCACTTCCGTCTTTTGAAGGAGAACCTGTAAAGCTTGGAATTCAGGGTGATATAGATTCCTTTGCAAATGATATCTGGTCATCCTTGAATGAAGAGAATAAAGTTTCTCTTTTTGTCCGTTTCATCGATATTGAAACTGGTGAATATGAAACAAGAATCATAAATAAAAATAAATAAATCAAAAAGGGGCGGAAAATGAAAGTTGTAAAAAAAATCCTTAAGCTGTTGCTTTTGAATATGATATGGCTTCTTTTTTGTCTGCCCGTAATCACACTTGGCGCATCAACAGCGGCTGCTTTTTCCGTAACGCTTAAAATGGCAAAGGATGAAGAAGTTATTCTCTGGAAGCAGTTTATAAAAGGCTTCAGACAGAGCTTTTTACAGGGAATGTTCATGGGATTCTTTACGTCAGGCTGTTGTGTTGCCACAATTTTCTTATGGAAGCGTATTTTAGAAGATCCGTCTTTTTTTCCGGTTGTTGGCGGAGGAATGTTTACTTTAACTGTCATTCTTTTGAATTTTTTTGCATTCCCGCTTATTGCACGGTATGAAAACAGCTTCAAAAATGTAATTAAGAATTCCGTTTCAATTTTCGTTCAATTTTTTCAACCTTCATTAATGGCAGTAATTGTTGTGGCAGTCGAAGTTCTGATTATCTATATTTCAAAAAAAGTATTTTTTGTAACTCTGCTTTTTATGCCTGTCCTGATTTTTTATACTATAAGCTTAACTGCAAAGGATTGTTTTGATAAACTTGAACAGACTCATAAAAACTCTCAATAATTCATTGTACAAAAGCAATATTTATTTTATTATATCCTCATGAAAGAATTAGAGTTGAAATACGGATGTAATCCGAATCAGAAGCCTGCACGGGTTTTTATGGAAAATGGTGATTTACCTATTGAAGTTTTAAATGGTAGACCAGGATATATTAATTTGCTTGATGCCCTGAACGGATGGCAGTTAGTAAAGGAATTAAAGGAAGCAACAGGACTTCCTTCTGCAACATCTTTTAAACACGTTTCTCCAGCCGGTGCTGCTGTAGGTCTTCCTTTATCAGACACACTCAAAAAGATTTATTTTACAGATGGCGTTGAGCTTACTCCGTTGGCTTGTGCTTACGCTAGAGCAAGAGGTGCAGACCGTATGTCATCCTTTGGAGATTTTATTTCTTTAAGCGATGAATGTGATGAAGCAACTGCTCTTCTTATTAAAAAAGAAGTTTCTGATGGTGTAATTGCTCCTTCTTATTCAGACAAGGCTCTGGAAATCTTAAAGGCTAAGAAAAACGGAAACTATTGTGTAATTCAGATTGATGCTTCTTATGTTCCTGCAGAAATCGAAAAGAAACAGGTATTCGGAGTTACTTTTGAACAGGGGCACAACTTCCTCAAGATTGACGAACAGTCGGCTTTGAGCAATATCGTTACAAAAAATAAAAAGCTTTCAGAAGACGACAAGAGAAATTTAATTATCTCTTTAATCGTTCTTAAATATACACAGTCTAACTCAGTATGCTTTGTAAAAGACGGACAGGCAATTGGTATTGGGGCTGGACAGCAGAGCCGCGTTCACTGTACACGTCTTGCCGGACAGAAGGCAGATAACTGGTGGCTCAGACAGTGTCCTAAGGTTTTGAATCTTGAATTTGTAGACGGTATTAAACGTGCAGACCGCGATAATGCGATAGATGTTTATATTGGTGAAGAATATATGGATGTTCTTGCAGAAGGTAAATGGCAGAATATATTCAAAGTTAAGCCTGAGATTTTTACACGCGAAGAAAAAGCAGAGTGGATTTCAAAGAATACAAATGTAGCTCTTGGTTCAGATGCTTTCTTCCCGTTTGGAGATAACATTGATCGTGCAAAAAAATCCGGAGTTACGGTAATCGTACAACCGGGCGGTTCTGTAAGAGACGACCTCGTAATCGCTGCTGCCGACGGATACAACATGACAATGTGCTTCAACGGAATCCGTTTGTTCCATCACTAAAAATATGGATACAGAATTAAGGTCATATTTAATATATTTAGCAGAGAAGTACGAAACAAAGGATTTTTGTAAGGATGATCCCTCGCAGTTTTTACATTGGTACGATATAAATCAGAAAACCGATGTAGAATGTGCTGCTTTTTTTTCTGCAATGTTAGCCTTTGGACGAAGAGATCAGTTCATTCCTAAAATTGCAGATATTTTAACTCTTGCAGATAAAACTTCCGGTTCTGTTTCTAAATGGATTTGTGATGGATGTCCTGATTTGCTTCAAAATGATGAAAAATACTATCGTTTTTACTCTTATAAAGATATATATGATTTTTTTAAAAGATTTAAAGAAATAATACATGATTACGGGTCTTTAGGTGATTGCGTTAAAGAAAAATTAAAGAATAAGAATAGCTTAAATGCTTCCAATCCGCTTTTATTACCACAGACAATTATTTCTTCTTTGTTTAGCGAACAGAAAATAGTTCCCGGAGGACAGAGGGGGCAGTCTTCCTTGTCATCCTCCCCACAAAAGCGCATTCATCTTTTTCTTCGATGGATGGTTCGACGTAATTCACCTGTAGATTCAGGAATCTGGGATTTCATTTCTCCATCAGATTTAATAATCCCTCTTGATACACATGTTTTACAGGAATCAATTAAACTTGGACTGCTTCCCGTCACGGCAAAAGGAACAATGGGGACAGCCCTCAATTTGACTTATCAGGCAAAACAAATCTGGGAGTCAGATCCTGTTAAATGTGATTTTGCCTTGTTCGGGCTTGGGGTTGATGAAAAAGGTAGTTTGCTATATAAATAGTCTCAAATATATTTTTCTCTGAGGTATGATATGAATAAAAATCTTTCCAGAAATAAAAAAATTGCTCTTACTGCGGCATTAAGTGCTCTTGTAATAGTTCTTGGAATTACAAAGCTTGGTCTTATCCCTCTTGGACCGGCAGCTTCCATAACAATCCTTCACATCCCTATTATTCTTGCAGCATGCCTTGCAGGACTTCCATCGGCTCTTTTTACAGGAGCAGTTTTTGGAGTAATGTCTCTTATTCAGGCTGCAATGAGTCCTAGTGGAGTTCTGGATCCTCTTTTTGTAAATCCTTTATGTTCCGTATTACCACGTATACTTACCGGTTTGATTGCATGGGCTTTATGGAAAATGTTTAATAAAATCCCAAAGCTTCCAAAAATTTTCAGTGCCGGTATTACCGCATTTATCTCTACGGTTGCACATACTTTGCTTGTAATAGGCTGTTTATATCTTTTTGCGGGAAATGCTACACGTGAAGGTATGGGAGGTGCAGGATATTTTGCTGTAATAGCACTTCTTGCTCCACAGGCAGCACTGGAAGCATTAGCAGCTACAATAATTTGTGCCGCAGTGTTTGCAGGTCTTTATATTTCTTCAAAACAAAAATCAAAACTATCATCTGACAAATCTTAATATTCGTAGTATAATTATTTCTATATAGTGGAGATTTCTGCGATGAAGATAGTAATTGTTGGTGCCGGTTTTACCGGGATTCAGCTTGCAAAACTGCTGATTAATGAAAAAAATCAGGTTGCACTCATCGATAATGATGAAGATATTGTACGTCATGCTGCAAATATTCTTGACTGTACGATTATCTGTGATGACGGTAACAGTCTTGAAACACTTGAGCAGGTTGGAATTGCAAAAGCTGATGCACTTGTTTGTGTTACAAAATCAGATGAGGTTAATATGATAACCTGTTCACTTGTTGATGCAGTTTATCCTGATATTTTGAAAATAGCGCGTGTAAGAAATTATGCGTACTATGTAAATACTGCAGAAGCCAGAAAAAAGCATTCATCTGATTTCAGTAAAAATCATCGTCCTCTATATGGAATCGATTATATGATTCATCCGGATGTTGAAGCTGCAGATGCGATTGTTCAGGCTGTTGAAAATGGCGCTGTAGGAAATGTCCTTACTTTTGATGATTCAGAGCTTGAGATTGCACGCATGCCTGTTTTTAAAGACAGTATTTTTGACGGTATTTCGTTAAAGGAAGTTCGTGTAAAATCTGATGTTCCTTTTCTTGTAGCTTATGTTGAAAAAGACGGGATTGCATCACTTCCTTCCGGAAATACAATTATTACTTCAGGAACTACAATTGGAGTTCTTGCTTCTAAACAGAACATTTCTGAAATATCAAAGCTGTGCGGTTCAGAACAAAAGGAATTGAAGAAGGTTGCCTTGGTCGGTGCCGGAAGGATTGGTACAATCATAACGGAAAAACTTAGATCAGCACAGAATTCGAGCAGCTTCCCGAAATTATTTAATTTTTTTGCACAGAAAAAAACACAGGATTTTGTTATCATTGATTCTGATGAAGAACGTGCACAGAATGCTTCAGAAAGATTCCCTCAGACAAGAGTTTTGTGTGCAGATGCTTCTGATGAAAATTTGATAAGGGAAGAAGGTATCAATACCTTTGATTTAGTCATCTGTTGTACACATAATCACGAGTTGAATATGGTTTTAGCCGCTTACATGGAATCTTTGGGAGTAGGGCAGTCAATAGCGCTTGTAGAAAGTGCTCAGTTTGCAGCAATTGCAGAAAAGCTTGGTGTTGATGTAGCGATTCCTTTAAGAGACTGTGTTGTTGATTCGATAATGAGTCATCTGCGCGGTAAGGCTGTAAAAGAGATTCACACTGTTACTACAGGAGATCTTGAAATTGTTGAATGTGAAATAACTGCAAATTCAAAGGTTTCCGGAAAGCTTGTAAAAGAAGTCTCTGATCCTGGTTCTTTCCTTGTTTTGATGTATAAAAAAGCAGGAATAAATGAATATTCTATTGTTGATGGAAATACACAATTTTTTGCCGGTGATCATGTTGTTTTAATTGCAAAATCTGATAACAGCAGTAAAGTTTTATCATTTTTTGGCGGAAAAGAATAGGATTTTTAAAAATGGCCGTTATTTCGTTCTTTAAGATTTTATCAATACTTCTTGCAATAGTTGGAGCAACTTTTGTAATTCCTCTGTCAGTTGCTTTTGCATATTCTGAAACATCAATGTATCTGCCGTTCATTATTCCTATGGCAGCGAGTCTTATTTTTTGCGCGGTAATAACCTTTGCCACAAGAAAAAAAAGCTTTTCGATGACTACAAAACAGACTTTTCTGATTGTTGCTCTTTCGTGGATTTGTTCAATGATTATGGGAGCATTTCCTCTTTATTTCAGCGGATGTTTTAATTCTTTTTGTGATGCTCTTTTTGAAAGCTTCAGTGGTTTTACGACGACCGGTGCAACAATTTTAAGTGAAGTTGAATCTCTTCCTCGTTCTGTAAATATGCTTCGTTGTTTGTCTCACTGGCTTGGAGGAATGGGAATCGTTACTCTGACAGTTGCAATAATGCCGTTATTGGGTGTCGGTGGATTCCAGCTTATAAAGGCAGAAACTACAGGTCCTCAGAAAGGAAAAGTAACTTCAAGAATAACTACGACTGCAAAGGTTTTATGGCTGATGTACTTTTTATTAACGCTTCTTGAATTTATCTGCCTTAAAATTGCAGGAATGGATTTTGTCGACGCACTTTCACATGCGCTTGCAACTTTAGGAACCGGTGGTTTTTCAACAAAAAATGCATCTATTGGTCAATATAATTCACTTGCGATTGATATTATCTGTACAGTTTTCATGTTCCTTGCCGGTATAAACTTTTCACTATATTATTATCTTATCGCAAGAAAATTTGTTGAAATCCGTGATAATTCAGAATTAAAGGCCTATCTTGCTATCATCTTAGTTGCAGTTGCAGGAATTACAATCAGTATTCTTCCGGTTTATAAAACTTTTGGAACATCGCTGCGCTATTCATCATTTCAGGTTGCTTCGCTTCTTTCAACGACAGGATTTTCAACGGCAGATTATCTTCAGTGGCCGTCTTCCGCTCAGTTCTGGCTTTTTATATTGTTTTTCATAGGCGGATGTTCAGGTTCTACTTCCGGAGGCTTTAAGGTTATCCGATGGGTAATTCTTGGTAAACTTATAGGAAATGAAACTAAAAAAATGCTTCATCCTCATGGAGTGTTTACAGTAAGGCTTAATAATAGTCCCGTAAAAAATGATATATCGACCGGAGTTGCCGCTTTTACAACCTTGTATTTCGGTTTAATCGCAATAACGACTTTTGCAGGCTGTCTGGGGCATCTTGATTTATATTCCGCATTTACCGGTGCTGTATCAATTGTCGGTAATGTAGGACCTGCTTTTGGTAAGCTGGGACCATCTTTTAACTACGGTTTTTTGCCGGATTTTGTTAAATACTGGTATTGTTTTGCAATGATCGCAGGTCGTCTTGAGCTTTATACAATCATAATTTTCTTTATGCCGGAATATTGGAAAAAATAATTCTTTAAAAAACTTTAAAATTGCATTAAAATAATACTATAAAGCAATAAAGAAATTGTAGTTATGGAAAAGTTCGAAAGTGCTCTACAGAAAGTAGATAAAGAGAAAATTAAGAACGCAGTAAAATTGCATGCTCCCATTCAGATTACGACGTATACGCTTCCTCGTAATATGGAATTGTATATGCATGAGGTTTTAACTGTATTTTTAAAAGAATGCCATTATGATAATTTCAGCGAATATCTTAATTTCTGTCTCGGAGAGCTTTTAACGAATTCAAAAAAGGCAAATACAAAAAGAGTTTTCTTTGCCGAAAATAAGCTTGATATTAATGACCCGAAAGATTATGCAAAGGGAATGAGTATTTTCCGAGAGCAGACTTTTGGTAATATAGATCACTATCTTACGGAACAGAAAAAAGCCGGTCTTTATGTAAAATTAATCCTTCAGACTCTGGATGATAAAATTCTGATTGAAATTAAAAATAATTCTGTTCTTTGTAAATTTGAAGAAAAAAGAATTCAGGAAAAACTGAACAGCGTTAAGCAATACAATAATGAAAAAGATGTAATCAATAAGGTTCTTGACCAGACAGAAGGTGCAGGACTTGGAATCATCATCATGATGCTTATGCTTCAGAAAATAGGTCTTTCTAAGGAAAATTATAAGATTTTTGTAAAGGATGGTGAAACTGTTACAAGAATTGAAATTCCTCTTAATCAGAAAATTACGCTTGATATTTTTTCTTTATACGACGTATTTATAAAAAATCAGACAACAATTCCTGTAATCGGTGAAAATCTTGAGCAGTTGAATAAGCTTCTGGCACAAAAAAATCCTGATGTTGAAAAAATTATTGATTTTATAAGCAGGGATGTTACTTTATCTTTCCTTATGTTTAAAAATTCTACAAAGATTGATAATAACATCAGTCGCATTTCGAAGGCATTTGAATTGCTGGGAATTGAAAAGGTTAAGCAGATTTATAATCCCAAAAATAAGGAAATACGTATTATTTCGAAAAAAAATGACATAAATGATTACTGGAATCACTCTTATGCAGTTGCATTTTATTCATATAATCTTGCAAGACAGTTCGGAATGGACAAGGAGTTTTCTCCTGAGGATATTTATTTCTGTGCCTTGCTTCATGACCTTCCATGTATTCTTATTCAGAATGCTTCAGATGAGCAGAAAAAAGCAATTGAACAATTCTGCCGGGAATTGAATTTTGAGGATAAAGTTCAGGATTGTTTTTATGCAAATGAAATGTATAACAAGGGTGGCGTAAAATATTTCGAGCAGTTGAATTTCCCGAAAAAAATATGCAGTGCGGTTGATTATCACAATAATCCTGATTCTGCTCCTACTGAATTTGAAAAACTCATAGCAGTGATTTATCTTGCAGATGCTTTTCAATATTATGAAAAGAATATAATCGACTATTGTCAGATAAACGAGACCGTCCTCAAGCTGTTTAATATTGATTCTGAAGAAAAATTCTTAATGATTTCTAAAATTCTTTGTTCACAGATAAAGAAAAAACAGTAATTTATTATTTTTCACTGTTATTTATAGATTCAATCCATTTTTGCATTAAGATGCCAAATGCTACTCCGACATTTAAAGATGCTTTTAATCCTTTCATGGGTATTGTAACAGTCCCATAGGTTGCCGCTTTTAATGCCTGAGGGCTGACCCCCAATTCTTCAGAGCCGATAATGCAGATTCCTTCCTTTGGAAAAACAAAATCATTAATATCAGTTCCGCCTGTTTCAAGTGCAAAAACCGGAAGAGATTTAGGCAGATTATCAAGAGAGAGTCGTTCATATCCCATCGTTTCTATGCACCCCATCCCGCTTCTTACAGCACGAGGTTGTTCAGGATCTACGCAAAAAGGTGAAATATATACTTTATCGGCCCCCAATCCTTCTGCTGTTCTGAAAATTGAGCCAAGATTGAACGGAGAGCGTATATCCTCTGCATAAACACATACGCCCTTGTAATAATTTCGTTCGAGGACTGTCCCTTTTGTTGCATCCTGATTATGTGGTGCAATAATAAGATCCCATTCGGCAGGAAATGTACCGATTATTCTTAAAAGATGATTTCTGGCAGTGTTACATAGCCTCAATTCATCAAGTGGTTTTTCATCAAGGAGTGTCTGAATTTCATTTTTTGCAGCATCATCAATTTTTGGATCTTTTAAAAGAACTTTGCAGATTTTGATTATATATTCGGGTCTTGGCATTTCTTTAAAGGAATATTCCATGCCTTTTTCTGCAATTCCTTTTATGTCACGTTCAAGTGCACCGAATGTAAGGGCGAGTTTGCGTCTTTGATGGCCGCTTTCCAGTTGGAAGAGTTTTCCAGGTTCTATCATTTATTAGAAGGCCTGTTTTATAAAGTCAAAAATATCATCGGTAGTCATGCTTCGAGGCAGTTTATTTATAACATCTATGTCTGCAACATCTTCTACTGCAAGAGAAAGCTTTTCGATTGTAAGCTGTAAATCCTTTAAACGTGCCGGAAGATTTGCCTTTGCAATTTTCTGACGTACAAAATCAATGTATGCTTTTACCGCATCTTCACCGGTAGTTTCTTCTTCTGCTATACCCATTATATGTGCAAGCTTTTCAATTCGTTTGCTTTTGAATTTAGCAGCATCTTCTACCGCATAAGGCATCAAAATTGAAGAAATCAGGGATTTATTTACTCTGTAGCGTGAATTTATAGTTAAAGCAAGAACAGAACTTAATCCCAGGGAGCTTGCCGCTGTAGCAAGAGATATCATTACACCAGCCTGTGCCAGAAGAATCTCCTGAGGTGTTGTTATTTCGAGGGATGGAGAGCCGTTTACCGCATATGAAAGCAGCTGCAAGCCTTTTTCAACGAACATATCGCTGAAAAAGTTGGCTTTTTGAGACAGATATGCTTCTGTCGCCATATTCATTATTTCTATTGTTAATGTAGATTTCTGATTTTCAGTAAGGGTCAGCATTAAATTCGGATCAATAAGAACAAGCTTTGTAACATTATTCTGTATTTTAATCACTTTAATCTGATTGTTTCTTGAATCTTTTAAAGGAACGTCATTTGTAAATACAAAAGGAGTTCTGAAAAGGGTTGGAACACATATACAAGGAATTGGATTTGTAGATGGAACTGCGCCGTCTAAAAATGTATAAAGATCATGAACTTCGTTGTAGAAAGATGCTACAATTCGTCCGATGTTTATCGCTTTTGCACCGCCGACTGCTATAACACCGTGAATATGTCCCTGTTTTGCAAGAGATAAAGCTCTTTGTGCTATTTTTGATGTATTTCCGTCAGAGAGTTCATTGAAAACAAAATTTTCAATTTTTCTGTCATTTAAAGACTGAACAACTTTTTCCTGTACTTTCATTTCAGTTAAAATCGGATCCATGATTACAATAAATCGTGTTCCCCATTCTAAGGCCTGTTGACCGAGTCTTGAAAGTGTGTATGAACCTAAAACAATATTTGGTGTAATTCTAAAAATAAAATCTGACATTTAACAACTCCAAAATCTTTAAAAAAAAAGACGGAAAACCATTTCCGCCTTTTCGAGTAATTTAGCTGTTCTGCAAACTCAAATAATTACAGACCGATACTAGTCATAAATTTTTCAGCGGCAGACTGTATTACAGCATTGCTCAAGTAAGAAGGATCTTTAATTTTAGCCTTTACTTCTGCAATTTTGTCTGCACGAACATTTGGAGTTTCAGCAGCTACCTTTTCAAGGTAGTATGCCTCTGCTTTTTCTACAGCTTCATCTGAAAGGTGAATTGAATCAACTCCAGGGCTTACTTTAGCAGAGTTCTCTGTTTTACGAATGTTTGATACATTGTTAAGAGGATTAATTCCACCAAGTTTTTCTATCATCATAACGTCCTACCCCTCTACCTTTATATTATCGGTAGATTTTTTAGAAAGTTGAGCTTTTTTTATGCCGGAAATGAACAATGCAAACTCACCTTTTACCGAAGCTCGACTTGCATAGTCCTTAAGTAGTTCTTCTGCGCTGCCACATGAAACCTCCTCATGAAGCTTTGTCAGTTCTCTTCCAACTACTATCCGCCTTGTACTATCTATATCGGAAATATCTTTTAAAAGTTTAGTAATTCTGAACGGAGATTCGTAAATAATTATTGCATCTCCTGTTGACATCAATTCTTTTAATCTTGAACGCCTTTTTCCAGGTTTTGGTGATAAAAAACCTTCAAAAATGAGTGTTTTTCCACCAGAGCCTGCCACACTTATTAATGTAGCAAAGGCAGATGCCCCCGGAATAGGTACAACCTTGTGTCCTGCCTCTCTTACAACATCAACAAGAACTGCTCCCGGATCACTTATTCCCGGAGTTCCTGCGTCACTTGCATATGCAACAGAGAAACCTTTGTCCAAAAGCTGGACTATCTTTTCTCCTGCAAACTGTTCGTTCTGAGAACGACAGGAAATCAACTGCTTTTTAATCTCAAAATGATTAAGAAGCTGTAAAGTATGGCGGGTATCTTCAGCGGCAATATAATCAACACTTTTTAAGGTTTCAATTGCCCGATAAGTTATATCCCCAAGGTTTCCTATAGGTGTTCCTACAATATATAGTACAGACACATCTATATTATAATAAGAAATTCGTTGTGAAACAAGTAAAAAAAGTGTGAAAACTAATGATTAATCAAGAGATTCAGCCTTATTTTTTGTTCCATTTTTAGCATTTTTCATACAATTCTAATTAATTTTATTATGATATAAATATTTTTATGAAAGATACAACCATAAATATGACCGAAGGAA
The DNA here is from genome assembly GCA_024693715.1 of Treponema sp. Lineage (GTDB taxonomy): Bacteria > Spirochaetota > Spirochaetia > Treponematales > Treponemataceae > Treponema_D. The sequence goes on from JAILKS010000066.1 coordinate 35,248, forward strand.
ATATAGTAAAACTCATCATGAGATTTTCAATTCCACTTTTAATCGGAAATATTTTTCAGCAGCTTTATAATTTTGCAGATTCCGTTATTGTCGGTAAATTTATCAGTGCTGATGCTCTTGCTGCAATCGGTTCTACTGCTTCCATATCTTTTCTTTTTTTCGCTTTATGTAATGGTTTTGCATCGGGCGGCGGAATTCTTGTATCACAGAGTTTTGGCCGTGGTGAAAAGAGTGAAGTAAAAAATACTATCGCTAATACCGGTTATGTAATGATTATCTTTCCGTTTGTTGTTGGTGTGGCTGCATTATTTCTTTCAAAACCAATTTTACTTCTTTTAAAAACACCGCCTGAAGTTTTTGACGATGCGCTTGTTTATACAAGACTTTTATGCTGCGGAATACTTTTCGTATCACTGTACAACTATGTTTCTTCGATGATGCGTGCTCTTGGTGATTCAAAAACGCCTCTTTATTTTCTGATTTTTTCATGCTTTTTGAATATCATTCTTGATCTTATTTTCGTATGCGTATTAAAAAAAGGAGTTGCAGGGGCCGGAATTGCGACTTTAATTTCACAGCTGATTTCTGTTATTCTTTGTGTTTTATATGCAGTCAGATTTAATCCCTATTTCCGTTTGAAGCACGTGGATTTAAAAATAAACAGATATATCCTCATTAAAACAATAAAACTTGGACTTCCTCTTTCGCTTCAGTTTTCCATGATAGCAATTTCATGTATGGCACTTCAAAGGGTTGTTAATGCTTTTGGACCTGTTGCAGTTGCCGCTTTTACTGCTACAAGTAGAATTGAACAGTTGATTCATCAGCCGTATCAGACTTTATCTGCTGCTCTTGCAACCTTCTGCGGTCAGAATTTCGGGGCCGGAAAAAATGACAGGGTTATAAAAGGATATCACAAAACCTTGTTTATGATGGTTATTTTTACGCTTCTGATGCTTCCTTTAATTCAATTGTTTGGAAGACAGATTACAAATCTTTTTGTTGATGAAATCAGCGTAATTAATATGGGTGAAAAAGCCTTGAAAATCACAAGTCTGTTTTATATTTTCCTGGGATTAATTTATGTTGTCAGGGGTGTACTGAATGGTCTTGGTGACAGTTTCTTCGCTTTATTGAACGGAATCATTGAAGTTGTGGGACGTTTTGTCGTACCGGTGATTTTTGTTACAATTCCAGGCATCGGTTTATGGGGCATCTGGTGGTCGGTAGGAGTTGTATGGTTTTTAAGCGGATTGACTGCCTGGATGCGTTATAAAATCAAAAAAAATAAAATTTTACAAAATAATTAGTTATTTTCCAAAAAAATATGATATGATTAGAATCATGAAGAAAATAATTCTCTTTTTATGTCTAATCTGTTGTTTTACCGGATGCAGCGGTACTTTGAAAAATTACAATGAATCTAAAAAAAATGATTTGAATGAAATCTTTTGTAAATGTGAATATCAGGATGTAGAACGCTCGTTTATTTTATGCCTTCCGGAAAAGGTAAATTCAAAAACACCGTTAATTTTGATGTTTCATGGAGCCGGTTCTGATGCATCAGCATTTATTAATATGACACTTTTAAAATATTCTGCAACAGAACTTGGATATGCGATTGCTTATGTGAATGGAATCCGCAATGCAGAGGATTCAACTTCAACATCAGGCTGGAATTCAGGAATAGGAAGTTCATCGGTTGATGATGTCGGTTTTGTAAAATCAATTGTAAAAACACTTCAAAAGAAACATAAAATCGGAAAAGAAAAGGTTTTTGGTGTCGGTTACAGTAACGGTGGCATTTTTATGCACCGTCTTGCAGTTGAAGCTTCGTCTTTATTTACAGGGCTTGTTTGTGTTGCAGGTTTTATGCCTGAAGCAGTCTGGAAAAAGCGTCCTTCGAGATTAAATATTAATTTTCTTCAGATTTATGGAGAAAAAGATGATGTAATTCCGAATAAAAAAAATGGTTCTTCCAAATATTCTAAAAATCCTGCAATTGAAGATGTCCTGAATTATTACAAAAAAGCAGGGGCATCTAACGTTATAGAAAGCATTGAAATAGAAAATGGACACCATTCATGGCCGCAGGAAGAGTTTTGCGGCTTTAATATCGTTACTGTTATTATGGATTTCTTTACTAAACTTTGATTATTTAAGGAGGCAGATAAAATGGTAGATTATACGGAAGGTTCTGGAAAACAGTATCATACAGGGGTTGGACCTGATGATATCGGTAAATATATAATTCTTCCCGGTGATCCGAAACGCTGTTCAAAGATTGCAGAGCATTTTGAAAATGCAAGACTTGTTGCAGATGTCCGGGAATATACAACTTATACAGGATTTTTGAACGGAGAAAAGGTCAGCGTTACGTCTACCGGAATAGGAGGACCTTCTGCTGCAATTGCAATAGATGAACTTGCAAAATGCGGTGCGCATACTTTTATCCGAGTAGGAACTTGCGGCGGAATGCAGGAAAATGTAATCGGCGGTGATGTAGTGATTGCGACAGGTGCTGTCCGAATGGAAGGAACAAGCCGTGAATTTGCTCCGATAGAATATCCTGCAGTTGCAGATATTGATTGTGTCAATGCGCTGATAAATTCTGCTAAAGAAATGGAAATTCCTTATCATGCCGGTGTTGTTCAATGTAAGGATTCTTTTTTTGGTCAGCATGAGCCGGAAGTAATGCCGGTAAGCTATGAACTTGAAAATAAATGGCAGGCATGGCTAAGGATGGGTTGTCTTGCAAGTGAGATGGAAAGTGCCGCACTTTTTATAGCAGGACAGTTTTTGCGTGTCAGGGTAGGAAGTTGTTTTCTTGTTGTTGCAAATCAGGAAAGAGCAAAAAAAGGACTCGAAAACAAACAGGTGCATGATACAGAGCTTGCTATTACCGTTGCAGTCGAATCCTTAAAAAAACTTATCGAACAGGATAAAAACAGAGGTTAATTGTTATTTTATTAATCTGTTTACCTGCTTGCTGCACCATTTATATATTAATCCCAGAATTATAGAGCCTGCAATGACTGCAACTTCAAAAATCATAAGATTGTAGTTATGCGGTTTATAAATCGGTGTATTGTATTTTGTAATAATCAGGCTTTGTCTTAAGGCTTTTTATAAGGCCGAAACCTGAACAGAATAAAAAGACATTTTGTAACTTCTAGCGATGTTGAATCTTCATGAAATTTCGAACCGCCAAATCCTGCAAATTTACCTCCCCATAAAATCAGGAACAGAAAGAGAGCATAGATTATATATGTAAGAATCATATAAACTACGGTAAAATATGATTAAAAGGTTATTACTTTTGGTGCTCCTGCAAAGGAAGAGAATGTTGCAGTTGCATTTTTAAAATATAATACCTGGGTATTAGAATCATTTTCGTTGTACATTCCACGTAAATTAGGATATTCATAGAGCATATGTTTTTTTGCTTCTACAGAATCATCATTGATTAATTCACCGCATAATCTAAGCCAGGTTCCTGTTTCTCCGTCAAAGCAGCATAATTCTGCTTTAGGATTAACGGAAAGTTGTTTTGAAACAGTTTTTGCTTTTCCTGTCTGTATGTAGAGTTTGTTTTCGTAAAGTGCGATTGTACCAAAAGGTCTTACCCTTGGCTGATTTTCTTCAACTGTTGCAAGATAGTATGTTCCGCATTTTTTGATGAAGTCATAAACTGTTTTCATTTTTTACTCCTGATAAATGTTTTTTATATTATAGCATAATTGGAAAAAATCACAAAATAGAATATAATTTAAAAAAATAAAAGAAAGGAAATGCTATGAAAAGTAAAAATCCGATTGCAGATAAAATCTATACTGCTGATCCTGCGCCGATGGTTTATGGCGACACTCTTTATCTTTATACAACTCATGATGAAGATGAACTTATAAATGATTTTTATACGATGTTTGACTGGAGATGTTATTCAACGAAAGATATGGTCCATTGGACAGATCATGGAAAAATTTTCTCGCTTGATGATATTTCCTGGGCAGAAGACCGTGCATGGGCTCCTCAGGCGATTGAGCGAAACGGTAAATTCTATCTTTATTGTCCTGTTCATAAAAAAGACGGCGGAATGTCCATTGCAGTAGGCGTTTCAGACAGCCCTACAGGTCCTTTTAAAGATATAGGACATCCTCTTGTTGATGAACCAGACTGGAATGATATAGATCCTACAGTTTTTATTGATGATGACGGTCAGGCATATTTATATTTTGGTAATCCTGAATTGAGATATGTGCTTTTAAATGAGGATATGGTTTCTTACAATGAAAAGGTTGGAATCGTAAAAATACCTATGACAGTTGAAGCTTTCGGTAAAGGCGGACACAATACGGGAACTTCTTATGGTGAGGGTCCGTGGTTCTATAAGCGCAATAATCTTTATTACATGGTTTATGCAGCCTTTGCAGAAGGAGAAAAACGTAATGAACATCTTGCTTATTCGACATCAAAATCTCCGACCGGTCCATGGGTTTACGGTGGTGTATTGATGGAAGAAGGGCCTTGTTTTACAAATCATCCTGGAATAGCAGATTTTAAGAATCATTCTTATTTATTTTATCATACAGATGAACTTCCTGGGGGAAGCCTGTTCCATCGCTCGGTATGTGTAGCAGAATTTAAATATAATGATGACGGTTCTATAAATACAATCGAAAAATGCGATGGGGTAGAAGAAGTATAAATTGTTCCCTTTCGAGTCCATAGATTTTTTGTTAAAAAAAAAGACATCCAGAAAAACTGGATGTCAAATTTAGCGGGGGATGGGCTCGTCTTTCAGTCGCAGACATCGTGTCTGCTCCTTACAGACCGCTTCCACTCACTTCCGGCGACGTCGTATCGCCTCATCCTCCCTGTCCGGTCGGCGTTCGTTTCCCTTTCGAGTCCATAGATTTTTTATTAAAAAAAAAGACATCCAGAAAAACTGGATGTCAAATTTAGCGGGGGATGGACTCGAACCACCGGCCTTCAGGTTATGAGCCTGACGAGCTGCCAACTGCTCTACCCCGCGTCGTATGGTAGCATATATTAAAGAAAAAAAGGATTACTGTCAATACATGACTGCGTTTTTTTGAAGGATATTTATCCCTGCTGGTCTTGTGTAATTGCTGTATATTTTATGCGGCATTCTATCATAGCAAGAAGAATTACCGGTATTGCGAACCATTTTAGGCCTGTGTTGAATCCTGCAAAAAAATCATATATTCCGTGTATCAGGACTGCCGTTATAAAATAAGATATTTTCGGTTTTTTTTGAGCGCATGTATAAATGAACAGGCCGCTTAAACCTGCACAACAGGTGTGGATTATATCTGAACTTAAAATCCTCTTGAAAATCTGCCAGTAGAGTAGTGTGCCTCCATGAATTCTGTTTGAATTAAGCTTGTCCAGATAATAAACAACAGATTCGAAGCATCCCAGCGTTAATCCGAAGAAAAATGCAAGAAGAAGGAAATTGAGTACGGAATAATTCTTTTTTGGGAGAGGACAGATTAGAAGTTCTTTAAATACTTCTTCTACAAATCCGTAAAGAATTAGAGATTTTATAAGCTGATATAAAACTCTGTGCTTGATTAAGATATTAAAATCCGGGAAGAAGTATTGAATTGCTGCTATTGGAATTACAGAAATCAAGGCAAATAAGGCTGCCAGAAGTAAATGAGGTATTCTAATCTGAAATCCAAATTTAAAAATAAAAAATGCAGTTATGCATGGAACAAAACAAATAATAATTGGTATAAAAAACATACTTTTAGCATACAGTAAACATTTAAATTTTACAATGTTTGTTATATAATAATTGTATTATGAAAAAGAAAGAATCAATTATATTAGTAGGTTGCAAGGGCAGCGGAAAATCCACACAGGGAAAGAAACTTGCCGAACAGCTCGGTTATGAATTCTATGATACAGATTTAATCATTAAAGAAATTTCAGGAATGACACCGAGGGATCTTTATAAAATTCAGGGTGTAAAGGCATTTAAAATTGCAGAAACTCAGGCTAGTGAACTAATTAAAAGTATGTCATCAGAAAAAAATATGGTTGTAGCTTCTGGTGGTGGAGTTTGTGATAATCCTGATGCGATGGCATTGCTCAAGGATTCAGGAATTCTTGTTCACATAAAAGTTCCTACTAAATTTGCTGTTTCACGATGTATGAATAAAATTAAAATAAATGAAAAAGGTGAGTTTGAAAATGTTCCTTCGTTCATAAAATTGAAGGGAAATGATACAATGTTCTCTATAAGTAAAAGTTTATTTAATTGTTTAAAATTCCGTGCAGAAAAGTACACCTATTATGCAGATGTTACTGTAGATATAAAAAAGGCTTCCAAGAAACAGGCATATGAGTCTATTCTGAAAGCTGTTAAGAAATTTATAAAATAAATAAGTTTCTATTCGTTTTTGCAAACTCCGGAGCCACCGCAGCCTTCACATGCTTCTTCACCGCAATCTCCATTGCAGGCGCCTCCACAATTACCACAGCCTCCGCATCCGCAGTTGTTAATCTGTTCAAGTTCTTCTGTTGTTGCGTCACGAACTTCAACTACTTCAATATCAAAGTTTAGAGTTTGTCCGGCAAGTTCATGATTGCCGTCAATCTTAATTTTATCATCCTGAACTTCCACAACGGAAACAAGCATAGGACCAGCCGGAGTTTCTACGGAGAATTTCTGTCCTACTTCAATCGGTACATCACTGTCAAATCTGTCTCGGGGAATGAATACAACAAGTTTTTCGTTACGCTCTCCGTAAGCATCTTCCGGTTTTATTGTTGTATTGAATTTATCACCGGGGATTTTTCCTTCAAGTTCACGTTCGAGACCGGCTATTAAAAGTCCGTTACCGTGAATATAAGCCAGAGGTTCTGCTCCGATGGATGTGTCGAGCTGTTTTCCATTTACATCTTTTAAAGTGTAATGAATTGAAACATATTTATCTTTTGTAATGTTCATAATTAAAAATCAATTCCTTCGCCAAAATTCTGTGCATTATCCTGCACAACCTCTGAAATTTCAGGGCATGCATCTTTCAAATATCGTTCAATTCCCATTTTAAGGGTCATTAAAGCCATAGGACAGCTTCCACATGCTCCTGTAAGATTTAAATGAACTTTCTTTTCTTCATCTATACAGACGAATTCCATATCGCCACCATCTGCCTGTAACTGAGGGCGGAACATCTCAAGTGCTTCCTTTACTGTTTTTTCAAGTTCCTGATCTGTCATTTTTTTTACTCCTGCAAAAAGTTTAATCCCTATCCTATATATAAAGATAATATATAAATGAAAAAAAGTCAGTTCATAAATGCATTAATTATCAAGTTCGTCAAGTTTTCTGTTTAATTCAATTATTCTTGTATGAAGATAATGATCAACAGTTGATTTTTCAAGGATTCCAAGTGTATCACCGTCCGCATCAACAATCGGCATGGCATCTATATCATTTTCTTCAAAAAGCTGATATGCCTCCGGAAGAGTTGTTGATGGTTTTACGGTTACTTTAGGAGGATCCATCACATCCATAGCGAGCATGGATTCCGCAAAATCGCCGATCTGCATGACTTCCTTCAGATGTTCCAGGCTGATTATTCCGACCAGCTTGCCTTCTTTATTTTTTACGACATAATTCAAATATGGATTTTTACTGAAGGAGTTTAAAATCGTAAACAGAACGTCATTTTCTTTAACGATTGAATCTGAATCATAATCACAGATTTTGTTGTGTCCCCATTTGACATCTGTTACTCGTGAATTCTTTTTAATATCTTCAATTGTAACATTAAGACCGCATTCCCCCGCCTTTGTAACTCCAATTTTTACAAACACTGGTCCTATCAGCTGTACAATGAAGGTTGTAGCCGTGATGATTAAAAGAATTTCAGGACCGATGGAATCTGCAAAATCATTACCGGCAGCGATAGAAAGTCCAATTGCAACACCAGCCTGACTTAAAAGACAATATGGTAGATATTTCTGTACTGTTTTTGGTGCTTTTGTTATCCATGCACCTAAAGTAGAACCGATGGATTTTCCCAAGGTTCGTCCAAAAACATATATAAGTGCAATTACACCTAAGAATGGAGTTATAATCCAGATGTTCAGTTTAGCGCCGACAAGTACAAAGAAAAGAACATAAATCGGTGGAGTATAATTATTTACCAGAGAAAAAACAGATTTTGTTTTTGACGGTGCAAAGTTTATCATTACGAAACCAAGACTCATTGAGGCAAGAATATTATCAAAATTAAAAATAGAACAAACCCCGTTACAGATGAAAAGACATCCAAGTGCAATTGTAAGAATTCTTGCATCCTGATTTAACAGTTTTTTAGTAAGAAATGTGAGTAATAAACCAAAAGCTCCGCCGATTAAAAGGGAACCGAAAATATCTCGTGCGATATATAACAGTTGAGGTAAGAAGCCTATTGAATTTCCACCGATAAGAGGAGTTACTATTGTAGAAGCGATTGTATATAAAATAAGTGCGACACCATCATCCATCGCAACAATACCGTAGACAGTTGTTGTTAAAGGACCTCTTGTACGGTATTCGACAAGTACATCTGTTGTAGCGGCAGGTGCAGTTGCAGAACAGATTGCTCCAAGAATTAATCCAAGTGAAACAGCATGTGTTATATCCTTTGTTACAAGCCATACAATTAAAGTTACTATCCCGCCTACGACAATTGCCGGAGTGATTGCTTCAAAAAGAAGAATGCTTATAAATTGCTTTCCGTATTTTTTTATTACTTTTAATTTAAGTTCTCCACCGATTAAAAAACCTATAAGCGAAAGGGCTACGGTACTGATGGGATCTAAAGCAGATATTACATTTGGTTCCAGAATATGAAAACCAGATGAACCGATTATGATTCCTATTACAATATAACCTACGACTTGTGGAATCTTTAATTTTTGAAAAAGCCAGCCACCTATGGCTCCTGCAAATAAAATAATGCCCAATAATAAAACTAACTGTGTTGCTTCAATTTTCGTAAAATGAAAAAAAGCAGGCAACAGATTCGCGAATGGATCCTGCATTTTATAAACCTCTTAATATTTTAAAGAAGTGCTTGTAATTTTGACTGTCAGAATATAGAAAATCATAATAAACTGTTGCAGAAACAAGCTTTCGACCGTATTCTCTTGTTTCACTATATGGAACAGTTTCAAGAAATAAATCATCGCTCATATCTCTTTTGTACCCGTAATTTACCATTGAACTGTCCAGCCATCTTCGTACTCGTGTAATTCCTGCGTTATATGATAAGAAAGCCTGAAGGGTTGAATCTGAGCATCTTTTGATTAACTCACACAGATAGAAAGTTCCGAATTCAATATTTGTTTCCGGATCTGTTAAAGAATAATCAACCTTTTTAAGTTTTCTTGCCACATCTTCGCCAGTAATTTCCATCAGCTGTGTAAGACCAACAGCGCCTGCATGACTGACTATATCTGAATCAAAAAAACTTTCACTTCTGATTAAAGCAAAAAGTATTGATTTACTAATATCGTATTTTTTTGAATAATTGTCTATATAGTTTTTGTAAAATTGAGGATAAACAAGCTTCATTTCTTCTTTTGTCAGCGATCTGTCGCTTATGATTGCTGCTCTTGTCGCTATTCTAAGACTTTGAGGATAAAATTCCTTTTTATTGCATTTAGAAAGGAAAGATGCTGTTTTCATCGAAACGTCTGTAGAAATTCCTTTTTTGTAGAAATTCAGCCATTCACTGTAAAGTTTTTCCGGAAATCCATATTTTATATAGCCAAGAAGAAGTGTTTCTGCATCTTCATCGATTTCTATCGGATTATTGCTGCCAGTCTGGCACATAAAGCTTTCAAAATCCTTGTTATTTGCCTGAAGCTGATACAAAGCCAGCATTCTGTAGTAATAGCTGGAGCCGCAGGCAAGGGCTCGTTCAAAATACCAGAGGATTTTATCATTTTTTGATGAAACAGAAACCTTGTCGGTTTGAATTAATCTTGCCCAGATATACGAAAGTCTTGCAACTATATCATCAGACGCTTTACCGTCAATCTGTTCAATAAGGACAGGAAATAAATCCCAGCGTTCACTTATAAAGATTTCCGGAATGAGGCTGTCAAATAAATCATCGAAATACTGCGGATCTGCCCATTGAGATGCATATATGCCGATTTCCTGTATTGTTTCTGTAAATGAAATGTCTATTTTTACATTAAGAAGATACCATAAAGCATTGTCTTTTAATTTCGGATCATCTGTGCATTGTATGGCATTTTCAAGACAGTTAACCGCCTGTGCTTTTGTTGTTTCTGCCTTTATAAAGCATCTGCCGGCATAAAACCAGAAATAAAATTCAGCCGGTGTTTTTTTATAAAGATTTGCAAGTTTTTGAAATTGTTTTGCACTGTCTTTATATTCATCTGTTCCGTATAAAAAAGTTTTTCCTAAATCTGAACTGATAAGAGGAGCAGGCTCAAGTTCTGCCTTTGACATCATTTTTATGATAATGTCACTTTTTTTGATTGCAGCACCATAATCACGGTTAAAAACATCTACTCTGAATGAAATTATTTTTTGTACATCATTGTAATCATCAGGGTTTTCCGGCAGCGGATATGATTCTTCAAGAAATTTCATGTGCTCTGACGTAAGCTGTCTTTGGATAAACCATTGAAGAATGTCTTTTGAAATATCCTTATCGCCTCTTTTAAGAAAAGACTGGAGCCGTAATTTTATTAGTTCATTTTTTGTCTGTGAAAAATCAACATCTTCTGAAATATTAATTACTTTGTTATATTCTTCTGCTGAATAAAATTGTCGGGCGGCAAGTGTTTTAGTTTCATCATCATTGAATAATTCAAGCATTAACTCACATGCGGTGTTTCTATCCTGAACTGAACCTAAAGTAGCAAGACATTCTGCACTTCGCTTTGCACAATATTTGCTTCCGTTTTTCATGCTGTTTGTAAATTTTATTCGGGCTTCTTTTTCTTCGCCATTTTGTAAATATCTTAATCCGATGAAATAATCGGTATCTGCAGGGTTTTCTTTTTTTGGAGTTTCTGCAGACGTTTGATTTTCATTACAGGCAGTCGTAAAAATCATCGGGATGATTAAAAGAGAAAGAACAGTTAATGTTTTTTTTAAACCAGACACAGAAGTACCTTTATTCAGCCGGGATCGTAATTACTGTTCCGCTGATTATGTAATCAGGATTTGTAATCTTATTGTATTTTGCAATCCGCGTGAATTTCCATGGATTTTTATAAAAGTTATTCGAAATATCCCAGAGAGTATCACCCCATTTTATTTTGTAGGTGACTTTTTCCGAGTTTTTTTTTGGAGTCGGAACAGCAGGAGTTACAGAATCTGCATTTTCAATTACTATAACTGAATCTACAGTTTCATTTGTCTGAACAGTTTCTTCTTTTACAATCTGTTCAGTTTTTGCCTTCTGCTTTTTGCCCATTGCTTTTGCCGGTGCAGATATTAAAAGAATTAATGTTGCAATTACACATATGATTGCACAAATTATGCAGATAAGCATAGGAATTGTAGTCTTTTTCTTTGATTCTTCGTGAACGGCAGATTCACCAAGCTCTGTTTCTTTATCATACAGACCTGAAAAGCTTATAGGACCATTTGCCTTGTTGATTTCTTCTGCCTGTGGCTGTGAAAAATCATCATCGGAACTTGAAGGTTCATCCTTTGGTATAGATATTTCATCAGGAATGTCTTCATCGCTGATTTCGTCATTGTCAGGTATATCAGAAAAAATGTCGTCAGAAATTTTTTCTTCATCTGCAATTTCAGAAGGAGAGTCCATTTCAAAATTATCAGAAAAAGCTTCATCGTTCGGTAAATCAGCAAAAACATCGTCCGATGCATTTTCGGTAATCGTTTCATCAGTTGGTAAATCAGCAAAAACATCGTCCGATGCATTTTCTGTAATCGTTTCATCGGTCGGTAAATCAGCAAAAACATCGTCTGATGTATTTTTTGTAATTGTTTCATCGGTCGGTAAATCAGTAAAGATATCGTCCGATGCATTTTTTGTAATCGTTTCATCGGTCGGTAAATCCGCAAAAACATCGTCCGAAGCATTTTTTGTAATCGTTTCATCAGTCGGTAAATCTGCTAAAACATCGTCTGATGCATTTTCTGTAATTACTTCATCAGTCGGTAAATCAGCAAAGATATCGTCTGATGCATTTTCTGTAATAGCTTTATCGGTCGGTAAATCAGCAAAGACATCGTCCGAAGCATTTTCGGTAATCGTTTCATCGGTCGGTAAATCTGCAAAAATATCATCAGAGAGTGAATCTTCTGAAATAGTTTCATCGCCTGACAAAGCGTCAAAAGGTGCGTCGATTGTTTCTGCTCCATTTGTGTCCGGCATTTCGTCCATTGTAAGGGTTGTATCACCGGCAAAAGTCTCTTCAGGCAATGAATCCAGTGAATCAAAGTTATCTGTTAAAGGAGCATCAAGATCAAATTCTTCCGGGGCATCAGGATTAAATGCATTTTCTACAGTCGGGAATTTTGCTCTGTCTAAATTTGAAATTGTAAAATTGTCCGGATTTGCAAGCTCATCTGAATCTCTGAATATATGTGAAAGAGATGAAACTGATTCTGCATTTGTTCCGGTTTCCTTGTCAACGATGTTTGTTGAAAGCTTTCCTTCTTCGTCCTGTGCAATAGAAAAAGAAATGTTCAATTCGCCATTCGGGTGCGCGTTAAGATTATCAATCTTCAGAGTATCAATATATTCTGCCCCTTCAAGAGTGCCTGTTTCAGAACTGTACAAATCTACCATAACGCAGGTCTGGTTGTTATTTGCAGTAGTGAGTTCAAGAGTTTTTGTCTGTGCAGCGCCTTCTTCCATGATAGGATAGAACGAACCGTCCGCAAGTTTTATACCAATTGTTTTCATATATAGCCCCCGAATTTAAGCCCTTATTATATCGTAAAACAATTAATCTATTTTATCAACAACTATATTCCTATTTTATTTTTTTCCTTTTATCTGTTATTATATAATATAGTAATGAAAGATAAAGATTTTGACAGATTGATGTATAAAGACTCAAAATTTAAGAACAGATTTAAAACTGTCGTTTATAGTCGCATCATTCTTGTTTTCTTTCTGATTCTTGTCCAGCTGATTATTTTCTTTCTTTTCTGTTTATCGCTTAATAAATATATTGAAGTTTATCTTTGGATAAGCATTTCTCTTTCATTTCTGTTCATGATTTATCTTGTAAACAGTAAGGGAAAAAATGAATTTAAACTTACATGGGTTTTGCTTCTTGTTCTTTTTCCACTGCTTGGTATTTCTGCCTATATTCTTTATCACATAAATGTCGGTGGGCTACGTTTAAGACGAAAGATAAAAGCCGTTAAAGAAATTACGAGAAATATTCATCCTGATGATAAAAAAACAGACAGGCTTTTGAATAATTTTGAAGAATATAAAAATATCTGTGATTATCTGAGGACACAGGGAAATTTTTATCCGTCCGATAAGAATTATTTAAAATATTATTCCTGCGGAGAAAAGTTTTATCCGGAATTGCTTGAAGAACTGCAGAAGGCAAAGTCTTTTATTTTCATTGAATTTTTTATTATCGGTCTGGATGAAACCTGGGGAAACATTCTTAAAATTCTTGAAAAGAAGGCAAGGGAAGGAGTCGAAATTCGTGTGCTTTATGATTCAATAGGCTCAGTAGAACTTGCGACTTCCGCTTACAAAAGATATTTAAATAATAAGGGCATTAAGACTCATATTTTTATAAAAATGATTCCGTTTTTTTCTACAAAGCTCAATAATAGAAATCACCGGAAGATTGTTGTAATTGACGGAAAGACTGCTTTTACCGGCGGATTGAATCTTTCGAATGAATACATGAACTATGGTAAAAACCGATTCAATTACTGGAAAGATAATGCAATTAAAATTCAGGGAGCTGCAATTCAGAATTTAACGAGGATGTTTCTGGAAGACTGGAATCTTGAATCTTCGGAAGAAGAAGATTATCTTAAATACATTAATATTCCCTACAAGTCATATCCTGATGAAAAAGGTCTTTTAATTCCTTATGGTGATGATGCCTACAACAATGAAGATATTGCCGAGGATGTATATGCATATCTTTTGAATACCGCTAAAAAATATGTTTATATGACTTCACCTTATGTTGTAATAGATAATCATATGATAGAAACGATTGTATTTGCAGTTAAACGAGGTGTTGATGTCCGGCTTATTGTTCCATCTGTTCCTGACCATTACATTACGTTCTGCATTGGAAAAATCTATTTAAAAAATCTGATTGATGCCGGCGTAAAGGTATATCTTTATCAGAAGGGATTTATTCACGAAAAGACTTTTATTTCAGATGATACGCTTGCAACCGTAGGCTCTGTTAATCTTGATTACAGAAGTTTTTATCATCATTTTGAGTGCGGGGCTTTGGTGTGCAGTTCTCCTGTAATTATGGATATTAAAAAAGATATAGATGAAATTCTTAAAGATTCAGTTTTACTCACACAGGAAGAATATAAAAAAATCCCACTGATTCAGAAAATCGTGGGATATTTATTAAGAATAATCAGTCCTTTGGTATAGTTTATTCTTTGTAGATATATTCTGTGATATTTATAAGGTCATTTTGTGTAGATCCGAATTTTTCAGCTACAAGATATTCAGAAACCTTTGCAACATTTCCGTTTGTATCATACTTGATTGTAATGCGTCTGGTGATTTTTTTATCAGCATTGTAAGTAGTGATTTCCGATAAAGTGCCGTTCTGTGCATATCTGAATACATCTGAAGTTATTTCCCTTGTGTATGCATCGAATTTTGTTATGCTTTCAATTTTGGAGGTTTCTGTATAGGTGATAGTTTCTTCTGTATCAAGTGTACCGTCTGCATTGTATGTAAACTGTTTTTCAGTAAGTCCCTTGTTATTATATTTGTAGATAATCTTGAAGTTAAGGGTACCGTCTCCATTGTAACCTGATTCATCTGTAAGTTTATCGTCCGTATAGGTATAAATGATTTTTGCCTTTAAGGTTCCTGCTTTATCATATTCAGAAGACTCAACTTTTTTTCCGTTTTTCCAGGTTGTAGAAACTTTCCATAAAAGTTTTGATGCGGCATTGTAATATGCATATTCAGTTACATTTCCGCTTGCATCGTATTTATAGACTGCTTTGTTTGTGATTTCATCCTTCGCAGAAACTTCTCTTGTTTCGATTTCCTGTCCTAAAGCATTTAAAACGTGAACATATTTTGCTTTTGGTGTTCTAAAATAATTACCGAATTTAGTGGTTACTTCAAAATCTGTCTGTGTATAGGTTTTTACGTTTCCAACTAAAGGTGCATAAGTAAAAATGTCCAGACCAAAAAGCATGGTGCTCATTGCTGCTGTCAAAAATACAGATATTAACTTTTTCATAGGTCCTCCGTAAAATAACAAAATAGTCTTTTATATTCAAAGAATATATACTATCATATCACAAATTTAAAAAAATTGCATATTATATTATCGGAAGAAAGGTAAAAAAATATGAATGAGCGGCAGTTTACTGTTTTATGCAGTTTTAGGGAAGAGTTTAAATTACAGGTAAAAAAATGGTCTGCGGAATGTAAGAATTTAATGGAACTTCAGAAAAAAGCAGCCGGAGAAGCTTCGTATTCCTTTGAAACACCAGTCGTTTATAACACATCTTTAGATTTAATCACTAAGAATGATGATATCAAGCTTATTTTAATTGCAGATAATCCCGGTAAGGATGAGCAGCTGAAAAAGAATAACCGCTATTTAGTAGGACAGGCAGGTAAAATTGCAGAAGGTTTTTTTAAAAAAAATGAAGAGTTAAAAATTGATTTTAGAAAAAACGTGATTATTCTGAATAAGACTCCTGTTCACAGTGCGAAGACAAATCAGCTTAAAGAAATAATGAAGGATGAAGATGCTGCAAAACTGATTCTTGAAAGTCAGCTTTGGATGGCAGAAAAAACGGCAAAACTTCTTATAGATTACAATTCTGCTTGTGATGATGAAAATAAAGCGGAGCTATGGCTTGTCGGATATTCAGAGTTAAAGAAAAAAGGGATTTTTGAGCCGTATAAATTAAAGTTATACGACAGTCTTTCACAAAGCGGAGAATGGGAGAATGTGTATGTTTTTCAACATTTTTCCATGAACCGCTTTATTATCGATTTGAAAAACTATATAATGACAGACAATTCATCACAGGTTTTATTAAAGGAAAGCATTCAAAGGCTTGGAAAAAATCATAAAAGGGAGATTTTTATTTTTTCTGAAAAATAATTATGTTTCAGACTGTTATTTTTGATTTAGATGGAACCTTAACGGATCCTGCCAAAGGAATTACAAATTCATTCAAGCATTCTCTTAAATCTTTTGGAGAACAGATTCCATCGTATAAGGAACTGTGCACCTTTATTGGTCCTCCTTTAAAAAATACTTTCAGACAGCATTTTAATTATGATGATGAAAAAACAAATGAAGCAGTAAAACGATATCGTGAATATTTTACCAGAAAAGGATTATTTGAAAATAAGGTCTATAAAGAAATTCCAGAGGTGCTTGAAGTTTTAAATATGCTTGGCAAAAAATGCTATGTTGCAACCTCAAAGCCGGAAGCGTATTCTGTGAGGATTCTTGATCATTTCGGACTTGCAAAATATTTTAGAAGAATCTGCGGCAGTAATCTTGATGAATCAAGAAGCAATAAGGATGAGGTTATTGCATATACCTTAGATGCGGCAAAAATTTCTGATGATGAAAAATCTACCGTTTTAATGGTCGGTGACAGGAAGCATGATATTTTAGGCGCAAAGAGAAACGGCATTCAGTCCTGCGGTGTGCTTTATGGTTATGGTTCAAAAGAAGAGCTTGAAGAAGCCGGTGCAGATTATATTGCAAAAAATGTTCCCGAAGTACTTAAAATTGCAATCACTACTTTTTAGTTTTAGATGCTTCCAGTTTAACTACAACTGCTCCGCTTTTTGAATCCTTCGGTAACCGGTAATTGTCCGGTATTTTTATGCTGATTAAATCTCCTGATTTGAAAATCTGCTCCTTTATTGAAACAAGTGTTAATCCAAGCTCGCTGCAGCCGTAAAATCCGAAGCTTTTGTCTGGCAGTGAAAAGGAATCTGAAACAATGCGGATTAAAAATTCTTTGTTTTTTGAAGGTTCAGTTTTTTCTGCTGCAAGAAAGCAGAGAGTTGCCCTGTCCTTCGAAAGATAAGATTTTTCAGAAAGCTTTAATAGCTTTGCAGGAGCATCCTCTGTAGAAAAAGCAAAGTTACACCATTTGTGCGAGCTGCCTGTATATGCTTTAAATCCGTTCATCGGACATTGAAGGAAATGCGTGCACGGTGAATGAATGGTTGCCTTGTCTTTTATGAATCTTTCGCGCAGAAGGCTCAAGGTTCGTGAAGCCTTTGGAATGCCTGGTTCTATCAGAAGAAATTTAGCGTCTGCAGAAGAATATTTTTTGAATTCTTCGTAATATTTTTTTGATTGAAAATCAGGCGGTAAATCAGAAGCCTGGTCAAGTTCATTTAAAAGATTTGCACAGGTTATAAAGCTGCATTTTTCACGTATGAAGGTTCCGAAAGAGCCTTTTACCCTTATGATTTTCCATGGTTTTATTTCTTCATCTGTTTTGCTTAAAGCGGAAGTCTTTGCTACTAACGAAAGATAAATGTCTTCTCCTAAAGATAAAGAGTTTGCGCTTACATCAAGACAGTACCAGACAAGATTAAGCTTTCTTAGCTCCGGTCGTGAAAGCCACAGTGCATTTATTACCGTCAACGGACCGCTTCCAGCATCAAGACAATAGCAGTCTTTTGAAGGAAAGCATTCATTGCCGAGATTAGAAAAAAGCTTTGTTAAACGTACAAGGTTCCACCAGGTGTAATAGCGGACATATGAGCTTAAAAGAAGGTTGTCATTCATATAGCCGAGTCTTCTTTCACTTCGCTGGTCCGTAAGCTGATGAGAAAGTGCCTTGATGTTTTCCGGAAGTTTTAAAAGCTGCTTTGAATTAAGAGGTCTTACTCCCTGAATTATTGCATCAAAATCTGTAAGGATTTTTTTTGTAATTTCATTTTGCCTGTCTGATTCAAACAGAGAAGACAACTTGTTAAATTCAATGCGGTTCATATTAATCCTGTTTCTTTTTTAAAGTGATGAAAATTTCTGAAAGAAGCTCACGGCATTCCTGAATCTCTTTTATAACTTCAGCGTTTTGCTGTACCTGTTTTGCTTCTTCTATAATCTGGTTGCCTGCTCCTTCAGCAGTGAATTTTTTTTCGTTAATAAGATATTTAAGCCGGAAGATTAATTCAACTTCATGCTGGGAATAGATTCTTCTTCCTGTTAAATCCTTGTGAGGAATAAAACCGGGAACAACCTCTTCCCAGTATCTGAGGATGTGAGCTTTTACACCTGTCAGTTCTTCAACTTCACCGATTGTATAAGTCATTCTATTATCCTATCTGTCTTCCCATTTCTGACGGCTTCCTTTTAATTCAAGCTGAACAGGAATCTGATCAAAGCCTAAATCTTCCCGTATTCTGTTCTTAAGATATGTTATATATGGCTCCGGAACAACCTCCGGTTTTGTCGCAAAAATGATGAACGATACAGGATTTGTACCGGCCTGTGTCATATAGCGGATTTTAAAATGTGCTGTTTTACTTGCAGGCGGCGGATAACGGTCAATCCAGTCCTGAAGCGCTCTGTTTAAGGCAGACGTTTCGATTTTCTTAGTTAATTGTTCGTAAAGTGCTAATGCAGTATTCAATAAATCTTTTATACCTTTCCCCTCAAGAGCAGAAAGAGGAATAATCGGTGCAAAATCCATCTGTCCGAACATTATGTTCATCCATTCGCGTGCTGCCTTTACCGCTTTTGTTCCCTGTTCCTCGCGTAAATCCCATTTATTGAGGACAAAAATAATTCCTCTTCCTTTTTCAAAAGCAAGTGAGCAGATCTTTTTATCCTGTTCTGTAAGACCTTCAATTGCATCTATAATCAGAAATACAATATCACATTCATCGAGAGTTTTTATTGCCCGGTTTACAGAATAATATTCTACATCATCGTGAACCTTTGCCTTTCGTCTTATTCCGGCTGTATCAAGAACCCTGAAATTTTTTCCGGCATAAGTAAATTCTCCTTCAACAACATCTCTTGTAGTACCGGCATAATCACATACTATTGAATTTTCACTGTGAGTTAATCTGTTTGAAAGTGTAGATTTTCCTGTATTAGGTTTACCGAGTATTGCAATTTTTACAGGACGGTCAGCATCAAGCATTTTTACCTTGCTGAAATCACATTTAGAGACGATTAAATCTGTAAGTTCTCCGATTCTGTCACCATGCTCAGCTGAAATAAAAATTAATTCATCAAAACCAAAGCGTGCATAATTCCATGCTTCTGCTTCATTTTTTCCGCCTTCGGTTTTATTAACAGCGGCAATGAGTTTTTTCCAGTACGGCCGCATTTTTATGATGAATTCTTCATCTTCTCCGGTAATTTCTCCTGCATCTAAAAGAAGGATTAAAACATCACAACGTTCAATCATATCAAGAGAACGCTCAACAACATAATCATCAAGCTCTGCTTCCTTTGTACCAAGGTCTCTGGTAAGCTTATAACCGCCTGTGTCTACAAGATGAACAGGCATATCATTTAAAAATGCAGTCGCTTCTACAGGATCACGAGTAACGCCCGGCTGATCGTTTGTTATTGCAACACGTTTTTTTAAGAATCTGTTAAAAAGAGTTGATTTTCCGACATTCGGACGGCCTGCGATTACAACAAGCGGCAATCCCTCGTATTCAGCTTCCTTATCCGGCTTTTGAATTTCTGCCTGTTCTTCATCCTTTGGTTTAGAAAAATCAGGTTTTATTTTTTTCTTACTCATCTGATACCTTCTGCAAGTTTTTCCATTTCTGAAATATCTGTCTTTGATAAAAATTCTTTTGTTTCAAAAATTAAATTGGGACTTAAACTTAAAGTTCTTATTCCCATGCCGCCTAAAATCATAATGCAGTTTTTCTTTCCTGCCATTTCTCCGCAGACACAAAGCTCTATCCCCGCATCCTTCGCAGAAGTTACAGTCATTTTTATAAGTTTTAAAACTGCAGGATCAAGTTCATTGTACAAATTGCTCACAGATTGATTTTCCCTGTCTACTGCAAGCGTATATTGAGTCAGATCGTTTGTTCCAATGCTGAAGAAATCTGAAAGTCTGCTTAAAGAATCCGAAGTAAGTGCTGCAGATGCTGTTTCTATCATAATTCCCACAGGAACATCGTTATATTTTATGTTTTCTTTTTTAAGTTCAGTTTTTACTTCATTTATAATTTTCATGCATTCTTCAAGCTGATTGTAATGCGTGATTAGCGGGAACATGATTTTAAGATTCCCGAAAATGCTTGCCCTGTATAATGCACGAAGCTGTGTTTTTAAAAGTGACGGATATTTTAAGGTGAGTCTTACAGCACGCAGACCCATAAGAGGATTTTTTTCTTCGATGGACGGGATGTTCTGTGATTTGATGATTTTATCACCGCCGGCATCAAGAGTTCTGATTGTTACAGGTTTGTTTCCCATGATTTGAAGGACCTGTTTATAAATTTCAAACTGTTCGTCTTCATTAATCTTTCGATTCTGATCTGTCGCCGGTAAGTCTGTCCTTTCCATAAAAAGAAATTCAGTTCTGAATAAACCGATGCCGTCTGCATTATTTTCCTTTGCAAGTTCTGCTTCTTCTATTGTTCCGATATTTGCAAGCAGAGTGAATTTTGTTCCATTCTTTGTAACTGCAGGTTTGTTGAGGTACTGCTTTAATTCCTCGTGATGCTTTTGTTCTTCCTGCAGCTTTTGTTTGTATTCTTCTATAATTGTTTTTTCAGGGCTGATTATGATTTTTGAATCATTTGTATCAATAATTACAGTTTCGCCTGTTTTTATTTTTTTTGAGATATTTTCTATACCTATGATTGCCGGGATTCCGTAGCTTCTTGCAAGAATTATGACATGTGAATTTTCACCGGTTTCATTCAGTATGAGTCCTTTGATTTTTCTTTTTGAAAGGATGATTGTGTCAGCAGAAGAAAGGAAATCTGCCGCAATTATTGAATTATCCGGGACAGTGTTTATATCAAAAGGATGAATATCAAGCATTTCGTCCAGTACCATTGAATAAACATCAAGAATGTCTGCAGCCCTTTGCGAAAGATATTCATCATTAGACTGTTTGAGTTTTTCTGCATATTCTTTTGTTTTTAAATCTACAGAATGGAAAATATTAAATTCATTTGCTTCATAAAAGGTTTTAATTTCCTTTATAAAGAATTCATCCTGGAGCATAAGGACATACGCCTCGAAAACCTGTCGTTGAAGAACATCATTTTGTTCTGTTTTAGAAAGGGAATTTAAAAGATTGCATAATCTGTTTAAAACAGTTTCCTTTGAATCTGTAAAAAGAGTCCATTCTTTTTCAAGTGCATTTTCAGATCTTGTGTGTCGGGGAATTGTTCGTTTTACCGGTTCAGGAATGACGAATGCAGTTCCTATTCCTGTTCCTTTTGCTGCAGCTTTTCCAGATAATATTTCCATGCGGATTATTATAGCAGATAATCTGTTGTTTTTAAATGAGAAATGCTAAATATCTGTGACTGCTGACTTCTGACAGTATTATTGTTGCGTTTATAAAAAGTATGACATATAATTAAAGAATATTATTTTATAAAAGAGGTATATGAAAAAATGGGTGAACAGAAACAAAGAGAAACCCTTGGAAGCCGGCTTGGCTTTTTGCTTTTATCTGCCGGTTGTGCAATTGGATTAGGAAATGTATGGCGATTTCCTTACATCACAGGAAAATATGGTGGAGCAGCATTTGTTCTTATTTATCTTATCTTCCTTGTAATTCTTGGATTACCGGTAATGGTTTGTGAATTTGCTGTTGGCCGTGCTTCAAAAAAAGGTATGGGTGGAGCTTTCCAGACTCTGGAACCTGCAAAAACTAATTGGCATTGGTACGGTAACCTTGCAATCATTGGTAACTACCTTTTAATGATGTTTTATACAGTTGTTTCCGGCTGGTTCCTTAAATATTTTGTCCAGATGATTACCGGAAAATTTGTCGGATTATCTGGAGAGGCAGTTGTAGGAGAATTTCTTGAAGGAACAGTTGGCTCCTGGCCTACACTTTTGATAGGAATGGTTGTTGTAATCGTAATCGGTTTTGGAACATGTATTCTTGGACTTCAGAAGGGTGTTGAACGAATTACAAAAATCATGATGTCTGCATTGCTTATTATTATGATTGGTCTTGCAATTTATGTTGCATTCCTTCCGGGGGCTGGTGCAGGCTATAAATTCTATCTTAAGCCGGATTTTAAGGCTCTTGTAAACGGAAACGGAGCCGGCGGACACGGACTTTGGGATACAATTTATGCTGCCATGGGACAGGCCTTCTTTACACTGTCACTTGGTATTGGTTCTATGGAAATCTTTGGTTCTTACATTGGTAAGGATCACTCTCTTACCGGTGAATCTTTGCGTGTAATCGGACTGGATACATTTGTTGCAATCTGTGCAGGATTAATCATTTTCCCTGCATGTGCCGCATTTGGTGTAGAAGCTGATTCTGGTGCTGGACTTGCATTCATGTCATTGCCAAACGTATTCAACGCTATGGGACCGGTTGCAGGACGTATTGTTGGAGCTTTCTTCTTCCTCTTTATGTCTTTTGCAGCTCTTTCTACTGTAATCGCAGTATTCGAAAACATTGTTGCATTCCCAATGGATAAATTTGGCTGGAGCCGTACAAAGGCTGTTCTTGTAAACTTTGTAGCAATGCTCATTCTTGCAACACCTGCTGCTCTTGGTATGAACGTATGGTCAGGCGTACACTTTGGCGCTCACATTGGTTCTATCGACGCTCTGGAAGACTTTATCGTAAGTCAGAACCTTTTGCCAATCGGTTCTATGCTCTTCCTCCTTTTCTGTACAATCAAGAAGGGATGGGGCTGGGATAACTTTATTGCTGAAGCCGATGCCGGTGAAGGAATCAAGTTCCCTAAGAACAGGATTGTAAAATTCTACTTAAGATGGATTGCTCCTGTTATCATTCTTGTAGTATTTATTGCAGGATACTGTGATATTTTTGGTGTTCCTTTAAGGAAGGCAATGAACTTTGCATTACATATTATTGCAGCAATTGCTATAATCATACTGTTTGTTATAGTTACAAAACTTCAGAACAGAATTGATAAATTGGAACAAAAATAATTCAAAAAACGAGTGAATAATAGAGATTAAAATTCTTTGGAAAACTGCGGAAATGTGCATAAAGTGATGTACATTCCGCAGTTTTTTTTTATAATGGAGGGGCTTATTATCAGAGAGCGGTGAACAGATGACGAAGGATGAATTTTTATTTTTGATTGAAACAAGAACTGAACATGAGTTTGTTTATAAGGGAAAGATTTATAATCTTACTTATGATAAAACTGATGACGGAAAAACACAGATTGTTTTTGGTCCTCTTTTTGAGGGACAGAAATATAATTCTACCGGTGAGTTTTTGAATAAAGCAAAAATAGAAAATCATTTTTTTAAAGATATGCTGGATATTTTTTAATGAAAAGAGCAAATCAGATTGATATGACCGAAGGTCCCATTTTAGGGAAGCTTCTGCAATTTTCAGTTCCTCTTATTTTTTCAAGTGTGTTACAGCTTTTTTTCAATGTTGCGGATGTAGCGGTTGTAGGACGTTTTGCCGGTGATGAATCTCTTGCTGCAGTAGGTTCGACAGGTTCTCTTATTAATCTTCTGGTAAATCTTTTTATGGGTCTTTCTGTAGGAACAAATGTTGTAGCCGCTCATTATTTTGGAGCAAGAAAAAAAACACAGGTTCATGATACAGTTCATACGGCAATCGTTGTTTCTTTTTTGAGCGGTGTGATTTTAACGATAGTCGGAGTGCTTGGTGCAAAAGTAATTCTTACCTTTATGAATGCACCTGAAAATGTACTTAATCTTGCTGCACTCTATCTTAAAATTTATTTTGGCGGTATTACCGCTACAATGATTTATAACTTCGGAAGCGCTCTGCTTCGTGCAAAAGGTGATACTTTTCGTCCGCTTTTTATTCTTATTCTTGCCGGTTGTGTGAACTTTGTTTTGAATTTAATATTTGTCATCTGTTTTAAGCTTGGTGTCGCAGGTGTCGCTTCTGCAACTGTCATTTCCCAGTGTATAAGTGCTGCCCTTGTCCTTACAATCCTCATTACAGAAAAAGATGATTTTCAACTTAAAATAAAACAGTTAAAAATCAACCCGCATATTTTTGCAAAGATTTTAAAGATTGGTCTTCCTGCCGGCTTTCAGGGAATTATGTTCTCATTTTCAAATGTAATAATTCAATCTTCTGTTAATAAATTTGGTGCAATCATAATCGCAGGAAATTCAGCCGCAATTAATCTTGAAAGCATAGTTTATACAGCGATGAACGGTTTTTCTCAAGGTGCGCTTACTTTCTGTTCTCAGAACTATGGTGCCAAAAAGTTTGACAGAATCAAAAAGGTAGTATGGGTCGCACAGGGAGCAATAATCGTAATAGGTACATTCCTTGGTCTTGGTTTTCTGCTTTTCGGCAGACAGTTGCTTGGTATTTTTTCAAAAAATCCGGAAGTAATTGATGCGGGAATGCTTCGAATGCGTGTAATTTTATCGACTTATTGTATTTGCGGAATGATGGACTGTATGGCAAATTCCATCCGTGGTACAGGACATTCACTTATGCCTGTAATTTCTTCTTTACTGGGAGCGTGCCTTTTCAGGATTATATGGCTTTTTACAATTTTCCGCATTCCTCTTTTTCATACACCGACAGTGATTTTTCTTTCGTATCCTATAAGCTGGATATTAACTTATGTTATTAATATAATCTGCTATAAAATTTTTATTTCCAGGATAAAAGGAGATTCAGACTGATGCCGTTTTTATCAATTGTTTTTTCGATTCTTGCAGGAATTCTTTTGTTAATAGGAATTGTAGGTTCATTTGTTCCCGTTTTGCCAGGTCCGCCTATTGCATGGTGTGGTTTACTGCTTGCTTTCTTTTCACAATTCAATAACATTCCTTTATGGTGTGTGATTGTTACTGCAGTTATTACTGTCGCTGTTGCAGTTTTTGATATGATTATGCCTGCAAGTATGACAAAGAAACGTGGAGGCAGTAAAGGCGCTTCCTTCGGATGTACAATCGGAATTATAGTCGGTTTATTCCTTCCGCCGTTTGGTGTTTTATTCTGTCCTTTTATCGGTGCGTTCATTGGGGAATGCCTTCATTCAAGCGGTGACATAAAGCTTTCGTTAAAATCTGCATGGGGTGCTTTTCTGGGATTTTTATGCGGAACAGGGATTAAGCTTTTTACGGTTATCATTTTTATTATTATTTTTATTGTTTCATTTTTTAAATAGAGTGCCGGTATATGAAATTAAGTAATATTGTGATAGTTCTTGATCATCCCGATGAAAGTAGAAATATAGGTTCAGCCTGCAGGGCAATGGCAAATAATGATATAAAAACCCTCAGGATTGTCGGTAAAAAAGAGGATTATAATTTAGAACAGATTAATACTCTTGCAATTCATGCGGCATATATTTTTGAGAATGCACAGTTTTATGATTCTATTCTTGATGCGACAAGAGATTGTTCTATAAGCGCGGGAACTACAAGAAGAATGGGTAAAAAGAGAGGAAAATTACTTTTGCCCGAAGAGTTTTCTGAAAAAGCAGCAGTAATTACCGGTGATAAAAGCGATGCAAGGGTTGCGGTCGTTTTTGGTAATGAAAGAACAGGACTTACTGATTCACAGCTGGAGCAATGTACTCTTGGCGTAACTATTCCTTCATCAAAAGAGTTTGGTTCTTTAAATCTTTCGCATGCCGTTCAAATATTGTGCTATCATTTATTCAGGGAAAGCTTAAAAGAGCATAATAAAAGCATTGTCAGTTATACACCGCTGTCATTAGAAAGAATAGATTCCTGTGTACAAAATATTACAGATAATATGCAGAAGCTTGGATTTTTTAAAATGCCTGGTCGGGAAGATATGGAGAATTTCTGGAGGAGTTTTCTTTCGAGGGCTTCATTGACAGAAGGAGAAGCTAAATATCTGGAAACTACTTTTTCAAAAATATCAGGACTTGCCGGTAAAAATCAAAAATAGCAGATTTTTTATAAGCCGCTTGGTTCTTCAATAAAAAAAGTTTCTATGTTCAATTCTGATTTGAGCTTTTCCATCACAAGATTAACTCCGACAGTTTCGGTTTCGTAATGACCACCGGAAATAACGTTTATGCCCATTTCCTTTGCAGTTTGAAAATCTTCATGCATGAATTCACCGGTGATGTAGCAGTCAAGCTTTTGTTCTATTGCAAATTTTATTTCTTCACTGGCACCGCCTGAGATAATTCCGACTGTTGTATTTTTATCCTTCCCGGCTTTTATAATACAGTTTGCTTTTTTTCCGGGCCTGAGGATTTTTTCTGAAATTTCATCTGTCGTCAGCGGTTTATTAAGAGTTCCCTTTACACCTATGTCCATTCCGTGCCATTGACCGAAGGCTTGCAGGTTTTTTAGGTTTATGCGTTTTGCAAGTCCGTAATTGTTTCCGTACGGATTATTTGCATCAAGAGGAATATGATAGGCAATAAGTGCAAGATCATTTTTCAAAAAGGCACTTAATCTTTTGTAAAATTGTCCTGTAACTGTTTCACATCGTCCCCAGAAAAGTCCATGGTGAACAAAAAGAACATCTGCTTTACTTTCCGCTGCCTTTAAGGCTGTAGCTTCACATGCGTCTACTGCAAAGGCAACCTTTTTAATTTCTTTTTTATCAGGGGCAGAATTCTGAATTTGAATGCCATTGAGGGAAATATCACCGCTGTAGTTTTCCTTGTTCAAAAAAGAATTGAAATATTCATCCAGTTCAATCAGGGTCATTTTGTACCGCCTAAAAATGAATTGTATATTTCAGGAAGAGTCTGAGTTACAAGAAGATTTGGTGTCGTACAGTTTTTGTCTCTTTTAAGATTGAGGCGTTTTGCGGTAATGAAATCGGTCTGTTCAACCATACCAAAACCTGCTGCCTTATATTCAGATATTGCTTCAAGATTAAAGGAACCTGAAATGCTTGAGCTGTTTCTTTCTGCAAATTGTTTTACGGCTCTTCCTGAAAGAGAATCTCCAATGAGGAAGAAATTACAATCCTTTCCATACCGTTCACGTGCTGTTTTTACGAGTTGTTCAGTTTCCATGTAGTAATTATAGATGTAATCGTTCTGGTTCTTTTTGAAATTTTCATTCATGTTGAAATATTCATCCTGAATAAAAAAATTACGGCATATTCTGGTATTTTTTATTCCCGTAAACCAGTTGCAGTCATTTGTGTAAAAATCAGCGGTGAGGACTGTAAAGCTGTTAGATGCCAGAAGCTTTAAAAACGGCATGTAGGCAGCAGAATCTCCGCGTACATCAGGAATAAAAAGAATAACGTGATTTGAAAGCTTTTCGCCAAGTGGTGAAATTTCTGTAAGGATTATATTTGCTTTTGAGAAGGCCTTCTGCTTTGAAAAGCCTGTTCTGAAATTTCCTTCGAGACGCTCTGTGTTTATTTCAATATTGAATTTTTTATTATTCTGATTTACCGGATGAGTGATAATTGAAAAAAGAAAAAGGGCAATTATAATGACCGTCAAAGTTATTGAACCGATTTTCATCATAAGGCTATAGATATCAAGAAAGAGTTTTTCTGAATATCTGAGCATTGCCCTTATATTTATGATTATTGTAAAAAGGGCCAGTGCAATTATTACAAGATTAAAATAGTTTATGCCCCATGCAAGAACTAAAAGAAGTGAAAGCACGAGTCCAAGCGGCGCTAGCATTACGATTGAATCACGTTTTACATGATGTAAATACAAAACCCTTGAATTGATAACCAATAAAATCAGTAGTGTCAATGACTGGCCTAAAAACATATTTAATTTCCTTTTGCATCCTGAGCAGCTTCAAGAACTCCATAAAAGGCTGGTTTTACGCTGTAATCTGCATTGAATAAAAGCGGATACTGTCTTGTTCCACTGTATTCACTAAGTGCATTCAACCATGTTCTATCATCTGTGGTGCCCCAAATTGTTACTCCTATAATACCATTTTTTCCATCAGTTTTTCTATTTCTAATGAACATTTCGAAGTATTTTTTATAAACTTCGCGCAGTTTTTGTGAATTATAACGGAGATTTCCATTTGCAATATCAAGTTCTGTAACCTGAACATCAACTCCAAGAGATGTGTATTTTTGTACTGCGGCTTCAAAACTGTCACTTGCATTGCTGATTGACGGCCAGTCTATTTTTACATGAGCCTGCATGCCTACTACATCGATACGTGCATCTTTAGTTGCTTTGATTTCCTGTACAAGTGTGCAGATTGCATCTCTTTTTGCAGGAACATATTCATTGTAATCATTGTAAGTAAGAAGAACATCCTTTGGTGCATATTTGTTTGCATATCTGAAGGCATTGATGATAAATTCCTCGCTGTTGTAAATGGAATACCAGTTGCTGTTTTCTCTGACCCATTTTGAAGCGGTTGCATTATCAGAAACGGCTTCATTTACTACATCCCAGTATTTAATAATGTGATTTCCATTATTTTCTGTTTTTTCAAATTCATCTACAAATTCCATTACAGATTTGATGTACCATTCAAGACGTGCGTTCATCGTCTGTTTATCGACAAAGGAATCGTTTTTATTCTGACTGTAATTTACCCTGAAGAACCAGTCAGGAGTCTGATTATGCCATACAAGCACATGACCTCTCATAATGAAGCCGGAATCCTTTGCAATTTTAAGACATTCTTTTGCACTTCCAAAATCGATTTTTGCAGGAACCTTGTAAGTCTTTCCATCTTCTGCAATAAAATCTGTTGTCTGAGTAACTTTCTGCCAGTTGAAAATAAAATCAGGTTTGAATTCATTACCCATCGTATAACAGTTCACCTGATGTTTTAATCCGTCCTGAATTTCAGTTGTATTGAGTTC
Source organism: Treponema sp. (assembly GCA_024693715.1). GTDB lineage: Bacteria > Spirochaetota > Spirochaetia > Treponematales > Treponemataceae > Treponema_D. Next base: position 64,448 of record JAILKS010000066.1, read on the forward strand.
TCCCTTATATCCTACTGCGAGTCCGAAGTAATCAAAATAATCCTTGTAAGCTTCCCACAGAGACGGAGCATCCTTCCAGTTTACTTTTACGGCAGTTTCATCAGATTCATCATAAATAATTTTGTATTTGAAATTTTTAAGATAGATTTTAAGATTCTGCTTTTGAGAGCCTATTACGTTCAGCGTGATGCTTCTTTTCGGACCGAGCATAGATGATGTTTCAGATTTGAAATAAACCCATTTTCCCGGAGCGACCTTATCTTCAAAAAGTGTCGGGAAATTTTCGTTAGGTTCATTTATTTTCCATGAAACCATGTTTTCTGCACCTGTGGAATCTTCTATCCTCATTTCACAGGACATCTGAACAAGAACATCACGTCCTTCAAGTTCATCGAGCGCAATTTTTGCAATGTAATTGTTTTTGAGCTTTTTACCGTCTATAACAATCACATTTTCCGCACCATCAAATTTCTGGTTATATTTTATTGCTTCATCCTGAACAAATACAGCCTTCTGTTCATTTTTTTTACTGCATGAAACAGATATGGCAAGTATTAAAGAAATCAAGAATAAAATGTTAAAGATTTTTTTCATTTTATATACCTCTGATTTTATTATATTGATTTCAAGTTTTTGAGATATAGAAGAATTGCCCCATTTTTAAAATATGGTGTATAATTGTTTTATGAAAAGAATCTTTTTTTGTTTATGTTTATTTTTTAGTCTGATTCCTCTTTTTGCAAAGCCGGTTAATTCTCTTGCTTATGGTGCAGAGATTTTATTTGAACGAGATAAAATAACAGTTCCTGTTTTGTGGCAGAAGCAGCCTCTTGTTTTTACGGATTTTTATGTTAATGACAGCGGTTTTGATTATGCGGTAATCAAGGGACCGGTTATGATGAAATTTGGTTCTTATACGATTTGTGTATCTAAGATTATTTTTGACGGTGAATGTATTATTTTCCCTGAAGGAATTATATCTCTTAGAAAGATAAACCTTACTTCATCAGATGTTAATTCAAATAAGAAAAAGGAATTTGCCGCTTTTGTAAATCTTATGCTTACCGCCCAGGGATATGCCGGTGGTGGTGAGATGGAAGGAAGCAGCTACAGGCTTACGAAGGATTTATTTACGTTCAGTGCAGAAAAGCTTTATTTTTGTGAAAAAGGAATCTGTGGAAATTTTGAAATAAGCAGTACAGATTCTTCAGGAGAATATTGCTTTCATATTACAGATGCAGTTGTCGGTTTTAATTCAGATTTTGAACCGTGGTATCAGAATTATTCAGAAACTGAAAAAATTGAGCTTGAAAAAACAGGTGTATGTAATATTAATTTTTTTAATAAATACGGCTTCAGAAAAAACAAGGATGGAAAGCTTGAATTTTATTCGAGCAATGCAGAGCTGAAGACGGGATATCAGAGTACGGAATACAATGTTCCTCATGATGATTTTAACTGCTATCTTGATTTTTGTGATGTTTCGTTTACCGGTAGCCTTGAAGATTTAACAAGCGGCATCTGTCGTTATAAAAAAACTGTTCTTCTTAAAAAGGATGATGAAAAACCTTTTGCCGTTCAGACGGCATATCTAAAATATAATAAGGATTCTCCGGTATTTTTAGGCGGAATGATTTTTGATGGAGAAAATGTAATTGAAACTGGTGAAAACGGTGCATCTTTTAATGCGGTAACAGGTAAGATTACTCTGCTCGTTGATATTCAGTAAAAAGATACTTTAAAAACTTAAGGATTTTTATTATATTTATCTATTATGGATATGGATAAGAAACTTAAATCGAAACTTTTACCTTTAGTGCTTCCTGTTGTAGTAATCGTTTTAGATCAGATTACTAAATATCTGGTAGCGTTATATCTTCCGCTTGAGGATGGAGAAATTGTCAGAATGGGACCTGCAATCCTTGGTGATTTCTTAAGGATAATTCATGTAAATAATCCGGGCGTTGCATTCAGCTTCGGAACAAACTGGCCTTTAGTTTTAAGAAGGATTGCTTTTTCTGTATTTCCGATTGCAATTTTAGTTATGGTCATGCTTCTTTATTTTAAAAGCAATGATTTTACAAAATTACAGAGATGGGCAATTGCAGGTATTGTCGGTGGCGGTATTGGAAATATTATCGACAGATTGTTCCGAGCTGACGGTGTAATTGATTTTATTGATGTAAAATTTTTCGGCATTTTTGGACTTGAAAGATGGCCTACATTTAATGTTGCAGATTCTGCAGTAGTTGTCTGTGGTATTATTCTTATTGTTTCATACATCGTTCAAAGGGTAAAAGAAAAAAAACCGGAAGGTAAGGAAACTAAAAATGACTAGAGAAGAAGAACTGGAAATTCAGGCAGAAGAGGAACGCAAACAGAAAAAAGTTGAGTATGCAAAAAAATCCAGAAAGAAGACCTTTTCGATTATATTCATGTGCATTGTGAGTATTCTGTCGGCAGTTGTTGCATGTGCAGTCCTTGTTGCCTTTTTGATTGGCGTTATAGTTTTGTTAAATAAAATATTTGGCAGTGAAAGTTCAGTTGCAGGAAAAATCTATTCGGTTTTGCTGCCGGTATCTTTCATCGGGGCAATTGTTTTAGGCGTAGTTTTGTATAAAATATTTGCAAGACTTTTCATCAGAAATCTTGGACTTCAAAAAAAGCTTCCTGAAGATATTTATGATTATTTTATGGTAAAGAAAAATAAGAAGGGAAAATGATGAAAAAAATAATCGGAATAATAGGTGCTATGGAAAGTGAAGTTGATTTACTTTGCAAAAGCATGTTTAAGAACAAAAAAACAGTTATAAGCGGAATTTCTTTTTACAGCGGAATGCTTGATAATCAGAGGGTTGTAATCGTAAAAAGCGGAATTGGAAAAGTAAATGCTGCAATCTGTACACAGATTCTTATCAATAATTTTTCGGTTACACATATCATCAATACCGGAATCGCAGGGGCAATGGCAAAAAACCTTAAGATTTTTGATTTTGTCGTTTCTTCAAGTGTCGTTTATCATGACGTAGATTTAACTGCATTCAATTATAAATATGGTCAGATTCCTCAGATGCCTGAGCAGTTTAATGCAGATGAAACTCTGGTAGATGTAACCTTTAATTCATTCGAACAGATGTCATTTAAGAATAAGCATGAAATTGCAAAGGGACTTATTGCAAGCGGTGATTCATTTATAAATACAATGGAAAAGAAAAATCAGATAAAAAAATATTTCAATCCGTTGTGTGTAGAAATGGAAGGTGCAGCTATAGCACATGTTTGTCATATGAATAAGATTCCTTTTGTTATCATCCGTTGTTTATCGGACATGGCAGATGAATCAGTTAAAAGCACTTACAAATTCAATGAAGATATCTGTGCTCAGTTCTGTGCAAATTTTGTAATTCAGGTAATTGATAATTTTAATAAATTAAAATAGGAAACTGTATGTATAAGGTAGACTCATTTAATCTTGATCACACAAAGGTAACGGCTCCGTTCGTAAGACTGGCTGCAAGAAAAACAGGAGAAAAAGGAGATATTGTTACTAAATTTGATATTCGTTTCTGTCAGCCGAATAAGGAATTTATGACAACAGGCGCTGTACATACGCTTGAACATCTTATGGCAGAATATATCCGTGATGAGATGGATGGTGTGATTGATTTAAGTCCTATGGGTTGCCGTACCGGTTTTTATTTTACAGTTTTCGGTGACAGAACGGAAAAGGAAATTGCAGAGCACCTTATGAACGTTTTGAAAAAAGTCGCTGTCTGGGATAAGCCTGTGCCTGCCGTAACAGAAAAAGAATGTGGAAATTACCGTGATCATGATCTTGAGGGTGCAAAAAAATACGCTGCAGCCTGGGTTTCCGGTATAGAAAAGAAAGGCTACAGCGCTTTTTAATTTTTCTTTTTGATTATTCTAGAATGGAATGTAATATCTTACACCACATTCAATTTTCAGCATGTTGAACAGGCTTCCGAAAACTGAGCCTACTGCAGCATCAATATTGCCTTCAGCGCTTCCATCACTATCAAAAGATACAAGCGTCGGCGAAAGGATTAATCCAAGGTAAACACTACCTGTTCCAGGTCCCCATTCCCAGCCTCCAAAATCATATCCTGTTTTAAAGTAGCCGGAAACTTCAGGTCCTTTTAAGAAAAATACTCCACCACCAACATAAAAACTATTGAAATAAACTGAAAGACCTGCATCAAAGAAAAGAATCTGTTCACTTGAAGAGGTTGGAATAAGATTTTGTGTACTTGAAAAATCTATCGATAGTCCGTATTGATTGTCATCATCGAAAAACATTTTGTAAGAGATGCCTTCATTTGTGTAGAATTTTGCAAGTATAGAACTTTGAAGTCCTCCGGAAAATGAAATGCCCTGTTCAAATGCAGCAACAGTAGAAGTTGATAAAACCAGCAGTAAACTGACGATAAATAATCTTTTTTTCATATCAGGCCTCCTGAATAATAAGATAATGTCATAAAAAAATTAATTATAACTATTTTAATAATAAAGCAGAAATCACATATATACAATCAAAAAAAAGTGATATAATCATAAGAGTTTTCTAAGGATTTTTTGTGAATGTTTTAACAAAATTAAAAGAAACTGCAGTTTCTGTCATACCTGTCATTCTCATCATTCTTGTTTTAGGCTTTACAGTAGTTCCTGTAGATAAAATAATACTCGCACGCTTTGTTATTGGCGGACTTTTTCTTACTTTAGGTTTAACTGTTTTTCTTATAGGAGTAGATCTCGGTATTCAACCGATGGGAGAACGTTGTGGTGCAGAGCTTACAAAAAAAAGAAGTCTATTGCTTCTGCTTATCTGTGCTTTTTTTATAGGATTTATAGTTACTGCAGCAGAACCTGATATTCAGGTTTTTGCCTCACAGGTAAAATCTGTTTTTAGTTTTATAAACAAGCTTTCCTTTACGTTTGTGATTGCGGCAGGAGTTGGTATTTTTATTCTGCTCGGTCTTTTAAGAAGTGTTTTGAATCTTTCGTTCAAAATCACTTTGTTTATTTTATATTTGATTTTATTTGCAGTAATGCTTTTTATTCCTTCTGGCTTTGCAGGCATCGCCTTTGATTCCGGGGGCGCTACTACTGGTCCTATGACAGTCCCTTTTATTATGGCACTTGGAGTCGGTGTTTCTTCTGTCCGCTCAGATGATAAGAACAGTTTTGGATTAACAGGCGTTTCATCAATAGGTCCTGTAATGGCAATCCTTCTTTTTGCACTTTTTTATAAAGCTTCCATCAATTCATCTGTTTCTGAAGTAATTTCTTCTGCAGCTTCTGCTTCTTCATCAGGTGTTTTTTCATCATTTGCCTTAATTTTTCCTGTTGTTTTAAAAGAATCACTCGTTTCAATTTTACCTCTTCTTGTTCTTTTCATTATTTTTCAGGTGACACTTTTAAAGCTTTCAAAAATGCAGGTAATAAGAATTATCATTGGTTTTTTATACAGCTTTATAGGATTATCACTTTTTCTTACCGGTGCAGGAGGCGGTTTTTCTCAGGCAGGCCTTGAAATTGGAATAGCCCTTGCACAAAAAGCGGCAGCTTTCGGCGGTGGGTGGACGGTGCTTTTAATTTCGACAGGCTTTGTTCTTGGAGCAATTATTGTATGTGCGGAACCGGCAGTATGGGTTTTAAGCGAACAGGTCGAGCATGTTTCAGGCGGTACAATAAAAAGAAAAATTCTTCTTGTGTTTTTATCACTGGGAACAGCGGCCGCGGTTGCGCTTTCAATCATAAGGATATTAAACGGATTAAGCTTAAAGACAATTCTTATTTCAGGTTATACAGTTTCTTTTCTCCTGATGATTTTTTGTCCATCGCTTTTTTCAGAAATTGCCTTTGATTCCGGTGGCGTTGCTTCAGGTCCTTTAACTTCAACCTTTGTTTTATCTTTTACAATTGGTGTTTCAGGTGTGTTTAAGTCATCGGATTCTTTCGGAGTAATTGCACTAGTAGCTATGATGCCGTTAATTGCAGTTCAGATTATGGGAATTATATTCAGAATAAAAAGCAGACGTTCTGTAAAGGAGGTCAAATGATTTTAGTAATGACAATTGTTCCTCATTCCTTTGGTGAAATGATTACATCGGCAGCGATAGAAAAAGGAGCATCAGGCGGAACAATTTTAACCGGCAGGGGAACAGCGGCAAACAGTTTTATTCAGATGCTGGGATTAGGAGATTCTTCAAAGGATATTACATACAGTATCGTCGAAGAAAAGATTTTAAAGGATGTAAAGCAAAACATAATAAAAACCTGTGAAAATAAAAAAGCGCATTTTGGTGTAATGTTCTGCATAAAAATGGAAACGCTTATTAAAAGTGGAAATCCGGGTGAAGAATTAAAACAAAAGGATGGAGATAACAAGATGGAAAATTTATATCAGATAATAAATGTGATTGTGAACAAGGGATATGCAGATGATGCAATGGCAGCAGCGAGAAAAGCGGGTGCCGGTGGTGGTACAATTATTCAGGCACATGGAACTGCAAAAGAAGGTGATGCTAAATTTTTTGGGACGGAAATTGTACCTGAAAAGGATTATCTTATGATTCTTATTCCTTCAGAAAAAAAGAATCAGATTCTTGATGCGATTAAGAATCTTGAATGCTTGAAAAAAGCCGGAAGCGGTATAATTTTTTGTAATGAGGCTCAGGATTTTACTTTACTTGGAAAACAAAGCGAGTAGAACCATCCTGTCATTCAACTGTAAATGAAAATTGTATATCTTCTATATCGTTCGTTAAAAGACATGTATGCTTTCCCAGTTCTACAGGAAGTGAAAATTTAAAAGGACGTTCAATTTTCTTAAAGAATTTTCCATCATAAAAAATCTGCATTGTATTGCTGTATCCGCCTATTGCTTCAACCTGAATAGCCTGTTTTTCTTCATTAAGATAACTGTAATAATATACAGTGTTGTTTTTTGGCGTAATCAGCAGGAAGTTTGAAGATTCGTAATCAATGTCTATATTTTTATTGTATATTCTTGTCCATCGCTGATATTCTGCAGGATAAATTGTCTGAACCTGATTATTTATGTTTTTATGCCATGTACATTCATCGAGAGTTGTTCCGTTTTTTACATATTCGTATACAGATGTTGGACATATGTCATTGCATTTTTTTCCTGTAAGCGAGCAGATTTTTTCAAGATGATAGTTTTCCGGTTCTTCGAAGGATGAATAATCATTATTTTTATGGAGCCTGTTTGTCATTAAATCAAGGATGCTTTTTGCAATCCAGGCTGGCAGAGAACTTCCTGTTTTACCGACAACAGTACTTCCGCTGAAATTTCCCATCCATACTCCAACTGTAAATTCAGGTGTTGCTCCAAGTGCAACGATATTCTGATATTGATTTGCAGTTCCTGTTTTGAATATCGAAGGATAGTTTGTCTGGAAAGTCTGTGAATAACCGAAGCCTAAAGAGCGTGCTCCTTTATCGCTTAAAAAATTACAAATGATTCTTGCGGTATCTTTTTCATATATCTGTTTGTTGTCAAAGGATAAGCCGTCACGTGGAAAAACTGCAAAGGCTCTTGTAAGTTCATAAAGTGAAACTTCTCCTGCTCCAAGTGCCAGTCCTAGTCCTGCCGATAATCCATTTTTGTGAAGGCTGTCAAAACCAAGTTCATAAAGCTTTTCAAGATATTTTTCAGTTCCTATGGAATCAAGAATCGTGACAGCCGGAATATTCAGACTTGAGGCAAGGCAGACTCTTAATCTTTTCGGACCATTGAATCTGTTGTTAAAATTCATCGGTATATAAAGGTTGTCATCACCGAATTCTTTTGGAATATCTGCAATTATATCACTTGGAATATAAAGAGGATTCCCGTCATCATTTTTTTCTTCGAGTGCCATTGCATAAAGAAAAGGCTTCATTGAGCTGCCCATCTGGTTGTTTACAAGCACTCCGTCGATTTGACCTGAATATCTGTCATCAAAAAAATCACCGTTACCAATCCATGCAAGCACCGAACCGTCAGAGTTGTCTATAACAAGAACTGCTCCGTTATGAATGCGTGAATCATCAGCTTCGTTCATTGCCTGCATAAGATAATTTCTTGCGCTATTCTGAATATCAATATCAAGGGATAGATGCACTTGAAGTGGAAGCGGCTGATTGTTTTTTTTGTATTCTGAAATTACGTGAACGATATAATGAGGCGCATAAAATGGAAATTGATTCGGTTCTGCGTTTTCTGCGGTATTCATGAATTTCTGTGGATCAGCTTTTTTAGTAACCTTCTCATAACATAAATCATACGCGCGTTCTGCACAGTTCGAAGGATTTACAACCGGATTATAGGCAGTAGGTCTTCTTGGAATTACTGAAAGACAGCATATTTCTTCAAGCGACAATTGATTGAGCTCTTTACCGAAAAATGAATGTGCAGCCGAAGTAATGCCTTCCGTATTCATTCCAAAAGGAACGTTGTTTATGTAATATTCAAGGATTTTATTTTTTGAAAGACGTGCCTCGAGTTTATATGCATTGATTGCATCACTAATTTTTCGCTTGAAGCTTTTTTCAGAGGAAGGATTAATTATTTTTACAAGCTGCATCGTAATTGTCGAAGCGCCACGAACTGTTCTTTTTGAAGCAGCATTCTGAAAAAAAGCCGATGCAACGGCAATATAATCAACCCCGCCATGAAGATAGAATCTTTGATCTTCGGCTTTAAGGAGAATTTTTCTTATTTTTTTTGGAATCTTTTTTAACGGAGTAAATTCACGACGTAATCCGTCATCGAGCGATGAAACCTGAATTAAATTTCCGTTTCTGTCCAGAAATTGTGTGCTGTATGGACGTTTTAGAAATTCATCAAATTGCGGATACGGCATGAAGCGGAATACAAGGTGTATCGTTAAAAATACACCTTGTATTCCGATTATGAATTTAAACCATACAGATTTTAATATTTTCTGATAGTTTAATATCATCTTTTTATTTGATTACAAAAAGATATCCGTTGCTTCTACCGAAGATTTCCGGCTGATACATACATTCTGCGGTTACCGATGGAGTAGGGTAGACACCTCTTCTTGAAGTTCTGAATGTGAAGGTAATATATGAACCACCATGATAGAACCAGTTGAAGAAGAATTGAGCTTCATTATCCTTGTAATCCTTGTTTGAATAACGTCGCCAGTAATTGTTTTCCTGTTCCCAGTCATCAATTCCTTCTGAACCGCCAGAAGAAAGCTGTGTATCGAGTATTTCTGCACCCGATGGAATAGGACATCTTACGGCAAGATATTCAAGATTTCGTTTACTTGAAACATAAATCTGTGCCTTGTAAACCTTTCCGGATTCAAGCGTAATGAGAGAATTCTTAGCATCGCTTCCGTCTTTGTTAATTACGTCTCCGGTATTCAAATCTGTAATTGTGTAATCAACATCAATTCCTTCAGAGCGCCATCGCTGCATTTCATCTGGAATTGCATATTTCATTTCTACAGTATAGTAAAGTACACCAGTTCCATCTTTTTCGAATTTCATTGGAAGCGGAGAATTCTTTTGTGCAGATTGAATTATTTCATCCTCGAACGGAAGCTTCAAAGATTTTGGTTTAGCACCGGCACCCTTGAAACTGTTTGTAAGAACCTGCTTTCCGTTTACAGTTGCTTTTGCAGTGAAATTAACGGAATCAAGGTTTCTCTTTCTGATATAGATGAATATTGCCTGTAATGCTTTTGATGAAGAAGCAGTATTATACCAGTAACCGTTTCTCTGAGATGCAAGGAGAGAGTAAAGAAGCTTGTCAACCATTGTATCCTGAGGATTAAGTGAAACAAATAACTGAAGAATCAAGGCATTTTCATCTTCTTTATTATCCCACCAGTACCACTGATATCTTCTTGTCAGCTTGTCAGAAATTGTTACAGAGCGTTCTGTCGGAATAAGATATGGTCTTATAGCATCTGCAATTTTTTGTGCTTTAGCGATAGATTCATTTGAATGCTCTGCACATAATGCGAGTCCAATGTAAGCAGAAGTAGAAAGAGAGAATTCATCACTTACAGAAGCCATTGAATCAAGATAAGCATTAAGTCTCTTGTCACCAAGAAGATTCAATACGTAAAGTGCGTAAGCCTTTCTGTTGAAATCCTTTAAGTCAAGCTTTGTGAAGTTATTTACAAGGTAATCCTTGAGCTTGTCTATATCAATCTTAAGTTCACCCTTTGTATAACCTCTTTGTTTACCGTAAGCGTAGATTTCTGCGATTCTTGTTGAAACATAATAATCACTCTTTTCACCTGAAGGCCAGTATGGGAAGCCTCCATCTTTTTTCTGAACAGATTTCCATTTTTTGAGGAAGGATTTTACACATTCCCTGTAATCAGAAACCTTAGAGTCAAGTCCGAATACATCAATGTATTCACCGAAAATCATAAGAGGAAGAACTCTTGCAGACTGCTGCTCCATACAACCGTAAGGATATTCGAACAGATATTTTGCAGTTGGACCGAGCATTCCAAGACGTGTAGCATCAAGAGTTATGTTGAAATCTCCGCGACCATTTTTTGTAAAGTCAGGAATTAGAACATTTTCTGTTTTTGATGTTTTGTTCTTTTTGTCTGTCTGTCCGCTTAGTGTTACAGTTTCATAGACATATGATTCTTCAATGTTGATTGGAGAAATCAGCTTTTCATTTATTACGTCAGATTTGATGTTGTAAATAAGTTCAACAGTTCCTTCCTGAGTAGCGGCAACATCAAAGTAAACAACAGAAGATTCCTGTGATGCAACATAAACAGTATGCTTTGAAGGACCGTCAATGTATCCTTTTCCAGGTACAGTCTTTCGTCCTTCCTGAATATCCTGAGTTGTATCTTTGTCCGGTGTATGAACTTCTGCCGATACAGTAACGTTTACGCCGTTGTTAGTAAGGTTTGTGATAAGAACACCGCATTCAGCAGTATCGCGAACCCTGAGCTTTCTTGGCTGAACCTGCTGAACATTTACAGGATTCTGAACTTTTACTTCATCTTCCTGAAGTGCAAATTTATCATTTGTTACACCGAATGCAGTAAAGCGGTATGTAGTAAGAGTATCCGGCATTTTGAATGTACAGGTTACAACACCATTTTTATCTGTCATTAAAGAAGGTTCAAAAACAGCTGTCGGTCTGAAATCCTTTCGTTCATTTTCCTTTTCTTCATCTTCATCAGAGTCACCACCCTGCAGATTCTTTACGCTGTAAGTAACAGGATCCATAAGTAAGTTACGAGAATCACCACCCTTTACACAAAGAGGGAAGTTATACTTTGAGTAGAAGAAGTTTATCGGATTTGGAACATGATAATTGATTAAATCAAGAACACCACGGTCTACTGCCATGAATGTAATTTCTGCATCCTTTACAGGTTTTCCACCCTTTGTTGCAGTTAATTTAACCTTTGCAGTTTCACCAGGCTTGTAAGAAGATTTATCAGGTTCAATCTTGATAGAGAAAGCCCGTACATAAGGATTTACGTGAACAGGTGTAACACCGTAATATCCCTTTGGTTTATCAAGGTCTGTTTCACCGTATTCATGTGTCGGTGGTCCTTTACGCATTGAGTAAGAAGATACCGAAACATAAACTACAGGAACATAGTTGTTTGCAATAGGAACTTTGATTACATTTGCCGGTGAATCAAAATGCTGTATTTCTTCTGTAAAAATACCTTCGCGTTCAACTGTGATAAGATAATCACCTTCAGGAAGAGGACTTTCAAGAAGAATTTCTGCAGTATCACCAGGATTATATTCAGACTGCTCCGGTGTAAGTTTGATAGAAGCACTGTTGTAAGAATCCCACCAGAAAGAACGTCCGCCGGTTACATAAAATTCATAAGTTGTGATTACATAGTTGTCATTTATATCTGAACCGGTAATTGTAAGAGTGTACCAGCCGCATTCTTTTGGAGTAATATTCAAAATTCCCGAATTCTGGAAGGTTATGCTGCCGTTTGCCTCAACGATATCTGTTTTTTCGTAGCGTGTGTAGATTGAATTATCAACACCTTTTTCGTTTACAAGCGACCATTCTTCGCGAGATAAAGAATACTTGAGTTCTTTTACGACGTTTTTCAGCTCTTTTGAATTGACAAGTTCACCTTTTGTATCTGTGATGATATAAGGGAATTCAAGCTTAGTCTTTTTCTTTGGATATCCGCTTATATTTCTTGGTTTTGCAATTCCGAAATAGAACAAAGAAGGATGAACTGTTACCTGAGTCTGTGCAAAAAGTCTCTGATTTGAAACATCGGTAATGTATGCTTCTGCCCTGTATGAATATGGCCGTCCGTTTTTGATTTTTTCTGTACGGCAGATTGCAGTTGCTTTACCGCTTGAATCAAGAGAGCCTTCTTCACTGTTTATGTAATCACGTCCACTGTCATAGTATTCGTTTGGTCCAAAGCGATATTTTTTAGAAACCTTTGTATCCGGTCTGAAGGATTGAGCCTGTTTATACCATGAAACCTTATAGGCAGCATTACTTAACGCACCGCCTGCAAGATAGTTTGCAGAAAGCTCTGCTGCAAGCGGTTCTCCGCCATAGTAATTCTGTGAAGGAATAGTAACTGAGCTTTCAAATTTTGCACGTTCAAAGCTTGCTACCGTGAAGGCTACAGTTGCAGTTTCGTTGAAGGAGTTTTCATTTCGTTTATATTCAATAATGTATGAGCCGCCTGGAGTATCATCAGGAATTTTGAACGAACCGTAGAAGCCTCCGTTTTCTGAAAGAGTTCCTGTTATTGGTTTTTCAAGAATAGAATCAGATTTCCACCAGTTTCCTCTTGAAATAATTGTATAACTTCCATGATTTGAAACAAGTGTTCCAAGAAGCTGGTTTTTATCAATTCCACGGAAGGTTACTATTTCGCCGGGTTTATAAAGTCCGCGGTCAACGAACATGAAGGTCTGCTGTTTTGCTCTTCTTGCTTCAGTTATTCTTGAAGTAAAAACACCTTCGCGCCATGCACTGTGATTATCAGGAGCAAAAACTACCTTATCTTTCCCATTCTGAACAAAAAGATATAATCCTGTTGAATAACCTGGAGATGCAGCTTCTATCTGTTTAAGCTGTTCTTCCGTATAAGTAATTACTGCAAGACCGTTTTTATCGCTCTTTGCACTGGCAATGCTTTTATCAAGAGGATCTCCACTGTATGAATTAATGTTTGAAAGAAGATTAACTGTCGCATCAGCAACCGGTTTTCCTGTCTTAAGGCTGCGGATCATAACAACAGATTTATTTATACCGACTCTGGCTGTTACACCTAAATCTGTAACCTGAATGGAAAGGTTGTTCCAGTTATCAGTTGTTTTTAATAAACCTTCCCAGTTATAGTAATTTGTCATTACCTTTGCTTCAAACTGAACGAAACCATAACCGTCCTCGAGGTACGGATCAAGATTTATTTCCTTGAACTGTCTGCGGTTTCTTTCTCCCGGTTCAAGAACAGTTGCTTCGCTGGTTGAGGTTTCAAGTCTTGTTTTTGAAGGTCTGTATAAAGGATTATCAATTTTATATGTTTCATAGTATGAGCCTGGAAGAATATTCTGATATTCAAAAAGGATTTTGTGAGGGAACTGTGCTTCAAGCATTTTTGTTCCATAATCAATATATTTAACATATGAAAGAGGAGCTCTTGTTCTGAAAGAATATTCTTTTTGACTCATGTTACAAGGCTGACCATATACGTCTTTAATTCCGTCACCGAATTTAATTGAATAAACTGTATCCAGCTGCAGCGGAAGATTGCATACAAGAATGTCTGTTCCTTCAATGATGATGTTTTCTTCTTTGAGCTCATAATCAAAGTTGAACGAAATGTTCTTTATAAGAGATGCTTTGTCAGGAATCTGTGTAAATTCGACTCTAAGAGGATCCTTTGTTTTTCCATACGAATAAGATGTCATGTTTGCAACACGTTCAAGTTTGAAAGGTTTTAGTGTACTGTATGAGAAAGATCCACCTTTACCGTCTCTTATAGAAGTAAAAACCGTAGTGTTATGAGGCACATCATCATTAATAGTTACAATATAAGTGTTTGTAATCTTTTTTGATTCATCAGAGCGTGGAGTATAATACCAGTAGAAGGCTTTGTCCGTATAATCAGGTTCTGCTTTGAAGGAAACCTCCTGTGAACCAACTTTAACCAAAAGCTTCTTGTTTAAAGTTTCAATTGTTACAGGATAATTAAGTCTTATTAAGAAGCGGTTTTCATATGGAGGAAGTGTTCCTGAGCTGTAATTGCTTTGTGTAGTATTATCCTTTACATAACCGCCCCATAAATTCTGAATTTTCAGAGGTTCTGCCTGAGTTTTAAATTCAAGCTGACCTGTGATTTTCTGTCCTGAAGAAGATTTTGTTTCAGGATTGATTTTGATTGTATATACGATAGATGGATCCGCAGCTTCAGAGGCTTCAAAACTTAAATGCTGTGTTCCATACCATCTGAAAACACCCTTCAGTGGTGGTGTAACTGTCATGATATCTGAGGTTTCTGAAGGTGCTTCGAGAGCAGTAAGAGGTTTTGCAGGCTTGTTAAATAAAACATAGAATGATGGAGCATCATTTGAAGCAACAATACTCTGCTGTGGACCCCATGTATCTATTTTAAATTCAGTTTTATCCTTAGGATCGGAAGGAATAAAGACATCTCTTGCCTTTGGAGGATCTTTGTATTCAGGATTATACTGAATTGAATAATCTGAAAGGGGCCTTATGCCTGGAATTACCGATTCAGTCTGCTTTGGAACTTCATTCTTTTTCTTACTCTTCTTTGAAGATTTTTCTGCTTCTGTTTCTTCGATCGGTTCATCAGGTTTTTCTGAAGAATAGTCAAGTGTAAAGAAATCTGTTAATGAATTAAAATTAACAACACCGGTTGAATCCATTGTGTAATTCATCGATGTTTCTGAAAAAGAAGCATTTGTTCTTTTGACTGCATTTTGTGATTTATTTGAATCAGAAAAGAATGCACTTTTCGGAGCTTTTGCAAATTTATTGCATCCTCCGGAAACAAGACATGCTGCGGCAAGCAGCGGAAGAATAAGTTTTTTAAAATTCATAGAAACCTCTGTTTTGAGAATATTATAAATTCATAATATTGTATGATTTCTTTAAATTCAAGTTAATGCGGGAGTATATCTCTTTTAAAAAAATTTAGACAAATATATTTTCATGACATATAATATTTGTGATGAATAGTATACTTCACTATGATATAAGTGCTATTGTAGTTCTTCTCGTAATTCTGATTTCCATGTTATTCAGAAAGGTAATCAGTAATCATTCTACAAGAATTTTCTATTCATTAATCATCCTTTCGCTAGCGTCGACTGTTTTTGATATTTTAAGTGAATGCCATTCTTTCCCTTATTATATAAGATATGCATCACTTTATCTTTACTATTTTTCATCTTTATCTCTTCTGGTTAATTATGTTCTCTATATTATAAGTGTCATAGGAATCTGGTTCAGGTTAAAAAATAATCTGTTCAGAAAGATTGCAATTTTCTTTCCGTACTGGCTGTCGCTTGGAATGCTTTGTATTAATCCGTTCTGTCATTATTTCTTTATGATTAATCAGGATGGAAATTATCAGCGCGGGCCTTTGATTTTCTGTTTTGGTATAATTACAACTTACTATATGCTTGCGGGGCTTTTTTCACTTTTAAGATGGCGGAAAACAATGGAGGTTTCGAAATTTGTAGTGCTGATGTGTCTGTTTCCTATCACAGTTTCCGTACTTATTTTCCAGACCTTCATAACAGATTATTATCTTATCTGTTTTTCAAATGCAATTATGCTGATTTTCCTTCAGTTTTTCGTTCAGAGAAGCGGTGAAAATCTTGATGTAAATATTTCCGTTCAAAGTTATACTGCGGCGGTTAATAATCTTCATACAATTTATAAAGTCAGACGGAATGAATCTGTCGTGCTTTTTAAAATCCTTAATGAACAGCTTTTAAGAAGATATCTTGGAATTGATGATTATTATCTTTTGTTAAGAACTATTGCAAATGATGTTACGCGAATAATTAAAACAGAGCGCCGCGAGGTAGATTTCTGCTATCTTCATGACAGTACGTTTGGTATTTTTTCTGAAGATATGGATATGGATCAGATGCGGCTTTTTGCAAATGAGATTGAAGCAGAGGTTAACAGAGATTTTACCGTAAAAAAGATGGATGTAAATGTCAGTTCGAAGGTTTGTGTTGTAAGGCTTCCTTCTGATTTTGACAGTGTTTCTGCATTTTTAACTTTTGTCGGAAATTTCTTTACGAAGATGCCTGAAGAACAGAATGTTGCCATCCTTTCTGAAATTGCCGGAACAAAAGATTTTAAGATGAAGAATGAGCTTGATTCAATCATCAGTCGTGCAATCAGCGAAAAGAATTTTCAGTTATACTATCAGCCGATTTATTCAATTAAGGAAAAGAAATTTGTTTCTTCGGAAGCGCTTCTTCGTCTTATTGACGTAAAGTACGGCTTTGTATCACCAGCGTTATTTATTCCTGCGGCAGAAAAAAATGGTGCAATCCATCAGATCGGTGATTTTGTTTTAGATGGAGTATGTCGCTTTATGGGAACAAAGGAGGTTCAGGAGCTTGGTGTTGAATACATAGAAGTAAACCTTTCAACTGCACAGTGTATTGAACCTGATTTAGTTTCAAAAATTTCTGGATTTTTAGCAAAGCATAATCTTTCGACAAAGCAGATTAATCTTGAAATTACGGAAACAGCCGCTGACTTTGATCCTTCAGTTGTAGATAAAAACGTTAAGCAGCTTGCACAGCTTGGAATCAGTTTTTCTCTTGATGATTACGGAACAGGTTATTCGAACATTAAGCGTGTTACGACACTGCCGCTTTCTATCGTTAAACTGGATAAGAGCTTTGTTGATGAAATGCATGACAAGATGATGTGGACGGTAATCGTAAATACAATTACCATGCTCAAGCAGATGAATAAGATTATTCTTGTCGAAGGAGTCGAGGACGAAGAAACCTTCAGGGCATTTGAAAAGCTCGGCTGCGACTATATCCAGGGATATTATTTCAGTAAGCCGCTGCCGGAAAAAGAATATATTGAATTTTTAAAGAAAAATAACAGAAAGCCAAAGAACGCGTAAGTTTTTTACGAGGCACCCCATTGCTCGTAATATTTATCAAGCTCTGTTTTAATTTCTTCAGTGATTACAGTTTTATCGCCGTTTGTATAAAGCTCTTCTATAACGTCTTTCATTGTTATAATTGAAATTGCAGGAAAGCCGTATGTTTCAGTTATAACATCGAGAGCAGATTTTTCAGAATTACCTGCTTTTTCGAGTCTGTTTAAGCTTACGATTTCTCCGACAATTTTTATGCCGCCTTCTGATATTTCCAGTGCTTTTATCTTCGGATAAACTTCTTCGATTGACTTTCCGGAAGTCGTTACATCTTCAATAATGACAACTCTGTCGCCATCCTTTATATTGTAACCGAGGATTCCTCCCTTATCGGCACCGTGATCCTTTACTTCTTTTCTATCACAACAGTATTTTATTTCTTTTCCATATAATTCGTAATAGGCAATAGCTGCGGTAACTGCTAAAGGAATTCCCTTGTAAGCAGGTCCAAAAAATACATCAACATCATCAAAGTTATCATGGATTGCCCTTGCATAATACTCTCCAAGCTTTTTAAGCTGACTTCCAGTGATGTAAGCACCAGCATTCATGTAAAAAGGAGATTGACGTCCGCTTTTTAAGATGAATGAACCGAATTTTAAAACCTTTGATTCAATCATAAAATTTATGAATTCTTTTTTATACTGTTCCATTGCTTTTTCCTCGAAAGCATTATATAGATTCAGGAAAAAAGAATAAAGAGTTTATTCTGATAAAGAGATTTTATCTGGTTTTGGAAGATTATAGTCTTCTGCGTTTTTTAAAATCCGCTGCCAGCACAATTCAGATATTGTTTTAAAAGGGATGTCTTTTTTCGGAATTTCAGGTTTCTGGATTAAAATGCATTTTCTGCTTCCGTTATCTTCTTTGTTAACAGATGCAACGCTTTCGAAGGTTGTCCCGCTTCCAGCAAAAAAATCCATGATTACAGAATCCTTTTTTAATTGAGTTATTTTTATAAGATGAGAAATTAAGCTTACCGGCTTTGGATTATCGAAAATATTTTTTTTGCCCAGAAGCTTTTCCAAATGAATTGCCGCATTTTTTGTAGATTCCGTACAATCGATTATATTTTGTGGGATGATTATTTCTGTCTGATTATTGAATATTTTTCTTCGAGGGACTTTATCATAATCCGGTGCAGAACCGAAATAGATTTTATTTTCTTTGAGAAGAGCATTCATTTCATCCTTCGTACAAAGCCATTGTCTTGTCCATGAAATTCCAGACGGCGAGGTGATTGTAAAATAGTTTTTGTGTTCTGGATTACTTCTTTTTTCTGTGAAAGAAATGCTTCCGCTGAACCAGTTTCCGCGAGGATCGTTATCTGCATTTTTTGTTGCCCATTGAGTCTGGATTGTATCGTTGAAAGGTTTTAAAGACGATTTGTTTTTTGCATAACAAAGAGTGTGCTGCTGTAAAGTACGTGACCACTGGTCTTTTTTTCCTTTGCCATGCAGCCACATAAAATCATTTACAAAATTTTTTTCACCAAAGATTTTATCACAGAGGAGTTTTAAAACATAAAGTTCACTTTGATCAATCGCGATAAAAATACATCCGTCGTCAGAAAGAAGATTTTTTGCGCACGAAAGACGACGAAAAATAAAGCTTAGCCAGGCAGAATGAGAATCAGCTTTAGAATTGAATTTGTCGTTATAGGTAAAAGCATTGCCGGTATTATACGGCGGATCTATATAGATGAGATTTATTTTTCCCGTAAAATTTTTTTCGAGTTTTTTTAAGACAGGATAATTATCTCCTTCAATAAAAAGGTTGTTTGTTAAAGGCCAGGAAGGAATTTTCAGATTTAGAGAAGAAACAGAAGAATTGTCATCCCACTTTTCGGGAAAATCTTTCCAGATAATTTCCATTTTGATATAAAAAGTAAAATTGTTAAAAAGTTTAATTGACTAAACTTTTAGAGCCGATTGTCGGACTTGAACCAACTACCTGCACGTTACGAGGGTGCTGCTCTACCAGGTGAGCTAAATCGGCAAAAAATATGATTAAGAAAAAGATAAAATATCAGCGTGTGCTTGAGTTTGAAGCTCTTGTGTCGTACATTCGCTTCATATCTACAATATTGGCAACTATGATATAGCCTTCATGTATTTCTATTTTACGTTTTTCTACAAGTTTATTTAATTCATCTCTTGCAACTTCGCCGGAAAGTCCAGACCAGTGTGCTATATCCGAAATGTTTACATTGAAACGACGAATCTTATCTACAGGATTGATTGGAGGAGTCATTTCATCGAGCATAAGGAATACGTCTGCAATTCTTGCCTGAAGATCTTTAATGCAAAGGATTCTGAATCTTCGTTTCTGGTCATAGATTCGTTTACAGAAAAGTTTGAGAAGAATAAGTGCAATCTGAGGATTTCCTGTGATTAAAAGCTCAAAGTTATCTTTGTTGAATTCAAGACACTTTACGTTTCCGGTTGCAACACAGGTAGCAGATCTTGGGGAATTGTCGAGAATTGCCATTTCACCAAAAAATTCACCAGGCTTGAGGATATCGAGATTTTTAAGATTACCGTTTACGCTTTTTACAAGCTGAACCTTACCGCTTTGAATCAGGTAAAAACTGTCACCAGGTTCATATTCTGAAATGATGACCTCTCCAGGTTCATATTGTTTTGCGAATCTTTCAAAAGCAGGAAGTGAGAAAACTTTTAATGAATTTTCATCCTGTTCTCCTGTATCTGATGTATCCTTGAATTTATTGTGAGCGGAAGCTCTTTCATTCTGAACCTTTGCATCTGCATAAAGCTTTGCAACTTCTTCTTTTCGTGGAGTATTAGGATATCGTTTTAAAAATTTCAGATAGACATCGCAAGCAGAACGATACTGCTGGTCTTCATAAAAGCATTGAGCTACACCAAGCATTCCTGACTGCTGATCTTCTGTTATATTGTTAAGGATAGATTCTGTTTTTCTGTGAATTTGACGAAGCTGATTTGAAAAAACCCTGAGCATTTTCATTATAAGCTGTTTATTATTGCTGATGAGGATTTCAAATTCCTGCGGGGTAAGTGCGACTGCAATAGTTGGAACGAGAGCAGTAGCAGTTTCTTCACGTTTAAAATGACCGAATGCAGATTTTACACCAAAAAATTCGCCGCTTTTTACCTGTTCTGCGACGGGTTCTCCCGATTCGATGTCGGTACTGGTGAGAAGTACAGATCCACTCTGCATAATAAAAATTCTTTCGTCTTTATCACCTTCAAAATAGATGATTGAGCCTTTTGTATATTGCATCGCTTTAGGCATACTACATCCCCTGATTGCAAAAAGAATTCTGATACTACATTTTAATATATAATTGATTATATCACAAGTTTTTAAAATATGCTATTCTAAAAATATGATTGATTTACATGTTCATACAACTGCATCTGACGGTCAGTATTCTCCGTCTGAAATAATATATAAGGCTTCTGAAAAAAAAATCAGTACAATTGCAATTACCGATCATGATACGGTAGACGGATTGAAGGAAGCTGAAAAAACAGCAAAAAAGCTTGATGTAAATTTTGTTCCCGGTGTTGAACTGAATATAAATTTTCCAAGCGGTGAATTTCATCTTCTTGGCTTGGGTTTTAAAAAAATTTCTGATTCTCTTAAGTTGATAATTGATAATCTGGTTAAAAATCGTGATATCCGTAATCTTCAGATAATAGAAAAAATGAACGGTGATGGAGTTGACATCAGTTTTGAGGAACTTAAAAATGATTTTCCTGATACTGTAATCGGGCGTCCTCATTTTGCCGCCGAGCTTGTTAAAAAAGGAATAGTGAAAACAAGACAGCAGGCATTTGATTTGTATCTTGCACGCGGAAGAAAATGGTATGCAGACAGAGTTGGTTCAAATCTTGATGAAGCAGTTGTCGCTATAAAGGAATCTGGCGGTGTGCCGGTAATTGCTCATCCTATGTCGCTTTATCTTTCGTGGGGAAAAATGGAAGATGTTTTCAGGGATTTTTATGAACGGGGCGTTGCGGGGCTTGAAGCTTTTCATCCTGGTGCGAGAGTTACAGAATGCCTGAGGCTTGAAGAACTTGCCGCCAAACTCGGGATGATTGTTACGGCTGGCAGTGATTTTCATGGTGAAAAAATCCGGGCGGACAGAAAACTCGGCTATACATGTGGCGGTCGTAAGATAGATGATTCAATTTGGGAAAATATCAGGGATATAATCTCATAATTACATAAAAATCACTTTTTTTTAAAATTTTTTTTAAATTCTTTTCCTTTTTTTATCTTTTGAAACAATAACATATAGTAGGCAAATAAATTTAGTCAGAGGTTATTGTTATGCAGATTTATTCATTTTCTCCTTTTGGATACGAAGGAGCATTGGTTACCGTAGAAATTGATTTAAGACGAGGAATTCCTGCAGTGGATATTGTTGGTCTTGCAGATGGGGCAGTGAAAGAATCACGTGAACGTATGCAGGCTGCAATTAGAAATTCTGGTTTTGAGTTTCCGAAGGAACGTGTTTTAATCAGTTTATCTCCAGCAGATCTGAAGAAGGAAGGCTCCGGTTTTGATTTACCAATAGCATTGGGTGTTATGGTAGCTCAGAATTTGTTGAATAAACCCGATGATTTTTTGAAGGATAAGGTTTTGATAATGGGTGAGCTTGAACTTTCTGGAAAAATTCGTTCGGTCAGAGGAGTACATGCAGCTGTTTCTACTGCGGTTTCATGCGGTATAACAAAATGCATTGTTCCTGTTCAGAATGTTCAGGAGGCTAAGGAAATAAACGATGTTAAAGTTTATGGTGCTGATACTCTTGAGAATGCATTTCAAGCCTTGAAGGATGCATCCTTTTATGAATCACGTGGTGTTTCAAAGGGTGTTCCGAATTTCATTCCCGAAGGGAGTGTAATAATTGACGATGTTTATTTTCCGGAAGTCTTTCCTGGGTTTGAATTTGCGGAGTTAGAAGGACAAGGGAAGCTTGTAAGGGTTCTTCAGATTGCTGCAGCAGGTGGTCATAATGTTATTGCAGTTGGGGCTCCTGGTTGTGGAAAAACAATGGCGATTCAAAAGTTTGGCGGTATTTTACCGTTGTTGACTATAGAAGAATCGCAATCTGTTACACGAATCTGGTCGCTTGCAGGTTTAATGAAACCTTCGGAACCGTTGATACGAATCCCTCCATTCAGAAGTCCTCATCAGACGGCTTCGATAGAAGGAATTTGCGGAGGCGGCGTAAATTGCAGACCTGGAGAGATTTCTCTTTCTCACAATGGAATTTTATTTCTTGATGAAGCCGGGGAATTCCGTACATCTGTCCTGCAAATGCTCAGGGTTCCTTTGGAAACTGGCTGCATCACATTAAGCAGGGCAGGAAGAAATACTGTGTATCCGGCACAGTTTCAGTTACTGATGGCGGTAAATCCTTGTCCCTGCGGCAACTATGGTTCAAAAACAAAAATCTGCTTGTGCAGTGGAAAATCAATAGAACAGTACTGGAAGAAAATATCGGCTCCGTTGTTAGACAGGATTGATTTGAGGGTATTTGTTGATAATGACTCGAAGGATAGTTTTAGCCGCGAAGGATTGGAAACTACGCAAAGGATAAGGGAAGGAGTCGCTCGTGCAGTGAGAATCCAACGCGAAAGACAGGCGGTAAAAAATGCTCGTCTTACACCTCAGGAAATGGAACTTTACTGTAAAGTAGATTTTGAATCACGGAAAATACTTGATTTTGGAATTCAGAAATATGGTTTTTCGCCGAGAGCTGTAGCCAGTCTGTTGAAGGTTTCACGAACGATTGCAGATATTGATGGCTCAGATAAAATATGTGAGAGGCATGTTCAGGAAGCAATTGAATTAAGGAAGCTGTGCAGTGATATTGTACCGGAGATTCAGTCGTAGAAAATAAAAAAAAAGCGGACATAAAGACCGCTTTTACCGGAGAAGAGACTTGAACTCTTACACGATTGCTCGCAACAGATTTTGAGTCTGTCGTGTCTACCATTCCACCACTCCGGCGAATTAAGCACAATATATCAGAATAAATGGGGTTTTTCAAGTGGGAGTATGTTATAATAATTATGTGAGGATTAATTCAAGAACTTTTGAAAAAGAAAAGCCTGAACTCGTTTTAAAGACAGTTTTTGGTTATGATTCATTCAGACCTTTTCAGAAAGATATTATTGAGCAGGTATTGAACGGAAATGATACGCTTGCCGTGATGCCGACCGGCGGTGGAAAATCAATATGCTGTCAGATTCCCGCATTGATTCTGGAAGGAATTACACTCGTCGTATCACCGTTAATTTCTTTGATGCAGGATCAGGTTTCTTCTTTAACGAAGATGGGGATTCAATCTGCTTTTTTAAACAGCACGCTTTCGTGGAAGGAATATAAATCGGTTGTAAAGGGAATAAAAAGCGGAAAAATAAAAATAGTTTATGTTTCTCCTGAGGGGCTTGTTTCTAACAGAATGCGTGAATTATTGTTTGAAAGCAAGGTAAAGGTGAGCTGTATAACGGTTGATGAAGCTCACTGTGTTTCTGAATGGGGACATGATTTTCGACCTGATTATCTGGAAATAAAAGGAATAAGAAATTATTTTAAAGATAGTGTGATGCTTGCTTTAACTGCTACTGCAACTACGCAGGTAAGGTCAGACATTCTTAAGAATCTTGGAATGAAAAAAGCTGTAGTTTTTGTATCAAGCTTTAATCGCCCGAATATATTTTTAGAAGTTCAGAGAAAAACTCAAGGGCTTAATCAGGTGGTTGAATGTATAAAAAGACATTATGGAGAAAGCGGTATAATTTATTGTTCATCGAGAAAGAAGGTTGATGAGCTTTTTCAGTCCCTTGATAAACTTGGATATTCTGTTTTGCCGTATCATGCAGGATTAACAGATGAAGAGAGGTCTTATAATCAGGAAAAATTTATACGTGATGAAGTTCAGATTATCGTTGCGACAGTTGCTTTTGGAATGGGGATAAATAAACCGGATGTACGATTTGTGATAAATTTTGATTTACCGAAATCGCTTGAGGTTTATTATCAGGAAATTGGTCGTGCAGGAAGAGATGGCCTTCAAAGTCATGCGCTCTTGTTGTATTCACCGGCAGATGTTCATAAAATCCGCTTTTTCTTCAAGGAGTCGGCAGATCCAGCCAAGGACGAAATGCGGCTCCAGAAAATGACTGCTTTTGCAACAGGAAGAGAATGCAGACGCAAAATGATCCTGGAATATTTTGGTGAAAGTTATAAAGCGAAGGAAAAATCATTTTGCTGCGATGTATGTTCATACAAAGGATTATAACCGCAGATTATGATTTTTTTCTGCTAGAATAATTTTCTGCATTCCAGATAGAATCGTTTTTCATCAGCTTCCCCCATTGAGAAGCTTTTTCTAGGAAGAGGACCTCTGCCGTTTATCGTTTCAAAAAATGAATCTTTTGCAATCGGTGGAAGAAGTATTCCTGTAGCGTCAGGGCGTTCTCCAAGTTTAAGAACTTCATCGCTTCCATGAATATAATCAATTTCTGCTGTTTTCTGGGATTTCAGGTAATCGTCAATTTCAGGTTGTAATCCGGCAACAGCAAGGTCCTTTATACCGGTTGTTAAAAGAATATATTTCTGTTTGTTATTTTCAACAAAGGTAAAACCAAAATCAGCACTTGATTTTTTAACTGCCGATTCAAGTTCAGCTTTATCTGAAAGTTCTTTTATATTTCCATTTAATTTTTCTGCAAGAGTATTGATGAGATTTCTTGAATCAATGTTGAAAATTACACGATGGATTGGTTCAAAGGTTAGTCCTTCGTCATAAAGATTTACAATTTCTACAAGTGCATATTTTACACGGCTGTTTTGTATTTCATTTTCTGAAGCACCCTTTGATATCAGTTCCTTTTTATGTTCTTCCCAGACAGCCTTTGCAGTTGCAAGCGAATGATTTCCATCACCAACTGCGAAAAGAAAAACTGAACCGTCAGAAGCAGTGTTCTGTTCTGCGATATGATTTACTGATTCTGTAAGATATTTGATTTCTTCATCAGAGGAAACCTTCCATCCCTTTATAGTTCCGCCATTATTCATAAGCTCTCCGCTGTACAGCGGCTCTTTATTATTTACTAAAGCCAGAGTTCCCTCTACAAGTTTATGCTCCTTGTCATTTACTAAAAGCATGATGTGCGGAAGCTCAAGAGGTGCTCCCTTTCTTATTTCCATTCTTGGAGGAATTCGTTCTACAATTGTTGCCTCTGTTGCACGGATGTTTGCTTTGCTGAAAGGCTTCCATTCGTAAGTATCCAGATCTATCTGGGCGAGAAGTCCTTTGCGTGTCCGTCCAAATGCAGTTTTTCTTTCTATTGCTATAAAACAGTCTTCCGGTTCCTTGAAAATTCCATCGTTCAGATAATCATTCATAGTTGAGCGGATTTTCTGTATTCGTTCGTTTTTATCAGGTGAGTTTAAATAAACTTCAGGTAAAATTAACTTGAGGGTAGAAGGTTTGCTGCCCGCAGTTTCTTCAGCTTTTTTCCAGTAAGCCTTATCCTGAGTGTACTGGTCGCAGGCAATTACTGACCAGGTTTTTACATCAATATTTTTCGGTAATAAAATCTGTGGAATCTTTATTCCAAATTCATCTAACTGTTTCATGCTTTAAGTATACAGTTTGAAGTAAAAATATGCTACAATTATGGCATGGCTTTTCCGCAGGTTTTAAATCAGATTCAGGCTCAAAAACAGATTCAGAAAATGTCTCAGCGACAGATTCAGGCCGTAAATATGCTTGCCATGAGTTCAAAGGATTTGCGTGAAGAAATTTACAAAGCTGTACAGGAAAATCCGGCGATAGAAATTGTAAAAGATGTACGCAGGGATTTTTTGTCTTCGGGAGATGTTCAGGCGGCAATTGAAGCTCATGAGGATAAAACAGAAACGCTTCAAAGTCATTTGATGTCGCAGCTGAATATGTCCAGAGTAAATCCTGATGAATATGAAATATGTCAGAAGCTTATTTATAATCTAGATAAAAACGGCTGTTATGGCTCTATGCTTGATCCTAGAACGCTTCTTGATAAATCAAGGCCTCTTCAGACTGAAAGTCTTTTGAAAAAATGCATTGAACGTGTACAAAGGATGGATCCAATCGGGACCTGCTGTAAATCACTGGAAGAAAGCCTTTATGTTCAGGCAAAGATAAATGGTGATGCATCTGAACTTACCGGATTTTTACTTGAAGAAAATCATCTTGAACTTTTAACGCCTCCAGTACCGGAAAAGATTCTGCAGAATTTAAAAAAATATAAGGAAAAATGGCATTCAAAAGCATTTGCTCCTGAAATCTATCTGGATAAAGAAGAAATTACACTTGATATGGTAAAGGACTCACTGGATTATATCCTGCATTTAAATCCTCATCCTGCAGGAGAATTTATAAGTGATTCTTCGCGGGCTGATTTTAACGGACCTGATATTGTTCTTTCGGTAGAAAAAAAGGAAGGAAATATTCCGGAGGATGATTTTTCACGAGGGATGATAAAGGCCGCAAGGGATTTTTATTTTCAGGTAAAATATGCCAGCGGTGCTTTACCTGAAGTACGATTAAGTAAAGATGTAAATTTTGACAGGGATTCGATAGAAAAAGCAAAAGCCTTTATAGAAAATCTGTTGTACAGGCAGAATTCGATTGTTCTTCAAGGATGCATGATTGTAAAAAAGCAGATTGATTTTTTTGTAAACGGTCCAGGTCATCTTGTGCCGTTGACGAGACGAACAATTGCACGTGCACTCGGTGTTCATGAATCAACAGTATCACGCATGGCAAATAAGAAAAACAGTAAATATATACAGACAGAGTTTGGTCTTTTTCCTGCCAGTTATTTTTTCAGCTCAGGAGTAAAAGGCAGCGGTGAACAGAAGATTTCATCCTCTGTAATAAAATCAAAAATAATGGATTTAATACAACAAAATCAGAATTTTTCGGATAATCAGCTTTGTGCAAAACTGAATGAAGAAGGAATTAAAATTGCACGAAGGACTGTCGCTAAATACAGACAGCAGATTGGATTGAAAAATTCATACAGGCGATAGTTTTCAAAAATAAGAGAATTCTTATTATTACTATATAAAAAAATATTTTACTGTTCACAATGCTTTTTTTTCATTATATTTAAATATCATATTATCAGGAGTTTTATATGCCAGTTGTATCATTAAAGGATATTCATAAAATATATCCGTTGGGAAAACAAAAAGTAGAAGCAGTAAAAGGAGTATCCTTTGATATAGAAAAAGGAGAATTTGCCGCTATTTCAGGTCCGTCTGGCTCGGGAAAATCTACCATTTTGAATATGGTAGGATTGATTGATGTTCCTACAAGCGGAAAGTTATTCATAGATGATATAGATGTATATGAGGGATATGATCTTTCGACAACTTCCATTGACGCAGGCAGATTAAATAACTTTGTTGAGAAAAAAGATCCTAAAATCAAGGAAAAGCTTCCTTCAGGAATTGATTTAAAGATTACAGGATTAAGAAGATCTCATCTTGGTTTTATATTTCAGACATTCAATCTTATTCCTGTACTTAATGTATATGAAAACATTGAATTTCCTCTTTTGTTAAAATCAAAGAACAGAAAATATGAAAGCCCTGTAGATAAATTCAGCCGTAAGGAAAAGGAAGACTGGATTAACTTTTTGATGGAAAAGGTTGGACTTGTTGACTGGAAAAAGCATAAGCCTTCTGAGCTTTCCGGTGGTCAGCGTCAGAGAGTTGCAATTGCGCGTGCACTTGTTACAAAAGCACCGGTAATTCTTGCAGATGAACCTACTGCGAATCTTGACTCTGTAAACTCTGCACAGATTCTGTCGCTTATGAAGCAGTTGAACAAGGAACTTAATACAACCTTCATCTTTTCTACTCACGATTCACGCATCGTAGATATGTGTAATCATGTAATTTCTATTTTTGATGGAAACATCAAGAGCGATGAGCACAAAACCGGTTCAGATGAATATAAAATGGAGAGCCGTTAATGAAAGAAATTATTAAACTTGCTTTACGCAACTTAAAGGAGCATAAGTCTAAGACAATCATAATAGGTTGTTTTCTGATTCTTGGTGTAGCCATCGTAGTTGCGGGAAATTCATTTTTGGAATCAATAAATCGTGGTCTTGAAAAAGATTTCAGGGCAAATTACACCGGTGATATTGCAATTGGAACTGTTCCAGAAAAAGGTGCAATAAATGATATTTTTGGTGTCAATTCGACAAATTTCGGAGGTGAAATTCCTCAGCTTCCTGAAATAGTTGAGCTTGACAGAGTAAATGAAATAGTTGCCGGTACAAAAGGAATTGAATCTGCTACAAAGCTTATTTCCGCACAGGTAATCATGGTTGAAGCATCTAACGGTGAAGTAGACCTTTCGGTAATTACACAGAAGGATGATGTTTCTCTTGATGATATTCCTATTTCAATGCTTTTTTCCGGAGAGGATGATACTTACTGGAAGACATTTCCTGACATCCATCTTGTAGAAGGAACTTTCCCTGAAAAAGGAACAAGTGATATCCTCGTAGATGAACGTGTTAAAAAAGCATATGAATCTCTTTATGAAACACCGCTTGAAATCGGTACTCCGGTTTTACTTGCAGGTGCAAATTCAAAAGGGATTGTCCGTGAAGCAAAAGTATGCGGATTCATCAAACCTGCCAATGAATATTCTGCAATGTTCCAGTGCATTTACTGTAATCCGGCGTTTGCCCGTTCATTTGCAGATTTGACTTATGCCAACAGCTTTGCACAGGAATTGCCTGATACCGTAGATTTGTCTTTATCTTCAATGAGTGAAGAGGATCTTTTTGGTGGTGATGATATTTTTGGTGATATAGATGAGTTTGACAGTTCAGTAACTGCGGCTTCTGTAGATTTTGATAATATCCTTGGTGATGTTTCTTTACGAGATGAGCTGAATAAAACAGATGACGGTGCCTGGCATTATGTTCTTATCAAGGTTGAGAATAAGTCTAAGACAGAATCGATTATTTCTTCGCTGAACGACCAGTTCAAAAAAGAAGGCTTGAATGTTTATGCAATGAACTGGAAAACAGCGGCATGGTCATATTCTCAGACAGTAGCAGGAATCGGAATCGTATTTAATACACTTATCATAATTCTTGCGGTTGTAGTTTTCATCATCATCATGAACACAATGATTGTAAGTGTAATAGAACGTACAAGTGAAATTGGTACAATGCGTGCAATTGGTGCTGAAAAAGGCTTTGTCCGAAAATTATTTTTTACAGAATCCCTGATTTTAACTCTGATTACTTCTGTGATTGGTGTAATCATTTCTCTTATCATAATGTTGATTTTCAATAAACAGAATATTGTAATTACAAATTCAATTGTAAAGATGATTCTTGGCGGAGGACTGATTCATTTTACACCGACTGTGGCAATTATAATTTCTACAATTATAATAACGTCTTTGTTGGGTATTATAAGTAATCTGTACCCTATTAATTCTGCGCTCAAGATTACTCCGTTAAAAGCGTTGAGTAAAGAATAGTGAAGGGAAGGAGTGTAAAATGAGTGCTATTTCTAAATTAGCTTTAAAAAATCTTTCGAGACAGAAAAAAAGAAATGTTGTTCTCGGACTTGCCGTTGCATTTGGTTTTTTTGTTATTACTGCAGTAGACGGTTTTGTATCAGGCATGGTAAATAATCTTGAGGAACAGATAACCCAGCTTTTGGGCGGTACTGTTTTAATTCAGGGATGTCAGCGTATTCCGGCAGAACTGACCGGAGGAAAACCACAGATTGCAGCTTTAGTTGAGGATGATGCTTATATTCGTGGTGTCGTAGAAGAAATGGATATTGATTACGATTATGTTTCTTATTATTCTCTGGCAGCCGGACAGCTTATTTTTGAAGGAAAAAAATCCCTTATTGAGATTTATGGTCGTGATCTAAATGACAGGCATCTTCTTGATTCATTTCAGTTTGTGAACGGTGGACAGGAAAATTTCAACTGGGAGAATCCGTTTGTAATCAGCGAGGGAACTGCAAAATCACTTAATCTTGAAGTTGGTGATAAGGTTACGTTTACCTGTTCAACGATTTATGGACAGAATAACGTAGAAGATTTTACTGTTGCGGGAATTATAAAATCAAATAATTTCTTTGGTTCTATGATGGGATATACTGATATCAATATCCTTAATAAGCTTCTTGGTATTCCAGATGCCGGTTATTCTACCTTTACAATTCATCTTAAGAATAAGAATAAACAGGCACAGGTTGCAAATCTTATTCAGAAAAAAATTGCTGAGGATGGTCATCAGGTAACTGACCGAATGGCTGCTTTTATGACAAATCCAAAAAACATTGGCAGGGGAATAGAAAAGCAGCTGGATCCGGTAAAGGTTGAATGGGAAGGAACAAAATATGCAGTTGAATGTTTCAATGATGAGCTTCCTCAAATACAAATCGTTTTCGGTTATGTTCATCTCATCACAACAATCATTTTGATTGTTATGCTTGTAATAGTTATGGTTGGACTTTCAAATACATATAGAATGGTTATGTACGAAAGAATAAGGGAAATCGGTACAATGCGCGCTATAGGAATGACAAGAAAAGATACAAAGAGTCTTTTTTTGAAAGAGGCCTTGTTCCTCACATCTATTTCAGCAATATTTGGACTTATTCTTGCAATTATTGTTCTGGCTGTTATGTCTCTAATTCCGGTAAACAGCGATGCTCTTTCAATGTTCCTTAATAACGGACATTTCAGCTTTGTTCTTTCACCTGTAACTATTATATTACAGTATCTTTTATTAATTGTACTTACATTATTATCTGTTCGTTTTGTTGCAAAGAAGGCAGCGTCGTTAAATCCTGCCGTTGCATTAAGAACAATAAAATAACAGGAGGATTTATATGAAAAAAACAATATTTTTTGCAGTAATTTTAGTTTTTATTAATTCGATTATTTTTGCACAGGCTTCTGAAGCAGATGCAGATAAGGCATTTAAGATTATGGAAAGTACAGATGAAGTTCTTGCCTACAAAGGTGATTATTCTGCAACTATTTCACTTGTAATTGAAAAGCCTGGAAAACAGAAGGAAAACGTTCAATATAAAATTTTTGAACGTACAACAAAGGATTTGATGACAATCGTTCAGCTTTTCCCGGAAGCAGATAAGGGAACAGGCTTCCTTCGTGATGGAGACAACATCTGGGCATATGATCCAATTGGAAGAAAATTTACACATACTTCCATAAAAGATGCTCTTGCCGATTCTGATGTTAAAATTGATGATGTTAATCAGTCTTCTGCAAGATGGAGAGAAAATTATAATGTTGAAGAATTCAAATCAGGAACACTTGGAAAGTACGAGGTTTATATCATTTCGCTGAAAGCAAAAACAAATGTGCCTTCTTATGAAAAAACTATTTTCTATGTACGAAAAGATTTATCTTTGGTACTTAAAGAGGAAGATTTTTCTGCCAATGGAAGATTAATGCGTACTATCCTCTATCCTAAATATTCAAAGGTAAAGCCGGGATACGTTCCTACACAGGTTATCGTTCGTGATGAATTGAATAAAGGTGAACAGACACAGGAAGTAATTTCTGATTTAACATTTGATAAACTTCCGGATAATATTTTCACAAAAGGATATCTTGAAAATCTAAATTAGTCACAGAAGTTGAGGTTTTTATGAAGCGATTAATAGTTGTCTTTGTGGTGCTTGGTATTTTTTCATCAGGTTTTGCGCAAAGTGATGATGATTTGTTTTTTGATGAAGGGATAGAAGAAGTAGAAGATGTTTCTGCAAAAACTGATTTAAGTAAAGGCATTTTATTTGAGAATGGAACTGTAAAAATCGGGGGAAACATTTCTTCAAGTATAACAACTAATACTCTTTTATATTCAGATGATGGAAAATCTTTTGGAGATCATATAAAAGATACGGTTATAACTCCGTCGCTGTCTTCATATATTACTGTTGATGCACGACCAACTCAGACACTGAGAATGTATTCAAAATTCGGCATTACATATCCTTATCCTGAAGATAAAGAAGGATGGTTCAGATTAAAGGAACTTTTTACTGATTTTTCTGCCGGAGACAATGTCTTTTTTAGATTTGGACTTCATACAGTAACATGGGGAACAGGATATTTTTACAGTCCCTGTTCAGATATAGTTAATTCATCAACTATTGATCCTGAGGATGTTTCTGCCGGAGTTGACGGTTGTCTTAATCTTCGCACTCAGATTACTTTTACTGATACCCAGAATTGTCTGTGGCTTTATATAATCCCTCCAAAGCTTGAAAATATTACTAAGCCGACCTATCTCAAGGATACTGGTTTTGCACTTAAGGGCGATCTTGTTTTCGGTGGCTGGGAACTTGGACTTGGAACTTACTGGAAATATCAGGATTCTCCGAAATTTATCTTTACTGCGTCAGGAACTGTTTTTAAATCGCTTAATCTTTTCGGTGAATTTGTTTATGCCTATGGTGATGTTGATGAATGGAAAACTGACGATACATGGACAGATAAAACAAGCATTTTTAAGGTAACGGCTGGTGGAAGTTACATGTGGAAGGATCCTTCAATTACACTTGCAATGCAGTATTACTATAACAGCAATGATATTAATCTTGTCGACAAATATATAACAAAGGGAAATAATATTGCCATGACCTTGAATTTCGGCAAGCTGTTTAATTCAGAAGATTTTACCTTGAATCTTTTTGCAATGATGAATATTGGTCATGAAGAACTTCCCGATTCTTTGAAGGCCATCCTTGCTGCATATAATGTTTCAACATCACTGTTTAATACTTTGACTTGTTCTGCAATGTTCGGATATAAACCGGTTTCTTATTTTTCTGTAAGTGCCGGTCCATATTTTGTCTGGTCAGATTTTGATTCTAAACCTGATGTTTCGTTGAAATTAACATTTTCTCTTGGCGGTGGAAAATTCTAGATTTTTGAAAGTATAGTGTTGAATAGTTTTATTAATCTTTAGTGATTAAGGCGGTGATTTTATGAACAAAAAAGATATAAAACGAAATTTCTGGATGCTGAAGGGCTCTCTTGCTAAAAAAGGCTATGACTGGTGGTGGCATAGTTTTACCGGTGTAGAAGAGAAAACAGGCAAAGAAAGAACATTCTTTATAGAATATTTTACGATTAATCCTGTTCTTGCAAAGGTTAATGGCGGTGAGGAACCTATTTTAGGTCAGGAGCCGTTTAACCGCGAAAGAAAATTCATGCCGTCTTATGTTATGGTAAAGTGCGGATGGTGGGGAAAAGATGCCGTTCAACTTAATAAATTTCTTCCCTGGAAAGATGTTAAAATAGAAAATGATAAAGACAAAGGATTTTCTGTTTCTTCCGGAGATTTTTTCTGTTCTGAAGAGATGTTGACAGGAAGCGTTGAGATTTCACAGGAGGATGCGGAAAATCATCTTGAATGGATGTGCGGTAGTGGAAGCATGACCTGGAATCTTACAGTTGAAAAAGATATAGCATTTAATGTCGGTTATGGTGCCAGTGCTTTTTTCAGGGCGACAAATGCTTTTGAAATGTATTGGCATGCTCAGGGAATGAAAACACGCTATTCGGGAACTGTAATCGCAAATGGAAAAAAATATCAGATTACAAAAATTAATTCCTTCGGATATGCAGATAAAAACTGGGGAAAGAATTTTACATCACCATGGGTATGGCTTTCATCAAATGATTTAACA
Source organism: Treponema sp. (assembly GCA_024693715.1). GTDB lineage: Bacteria > Spirochaetota > Spirochaetia > Treponematales > Treponemataceae > Treponema_D. Next base: position 98,440 of record JAILKS010000066.1, read on the forward strand.
AGTAAGATTACAAATAAAAAGCTTGATAATTCTGTTTTTGATATTGGTGGCGGAAAACCTAAACTCTTTGGCATTTCTTTTGATAAAAAGCTTTTAAGTGAATTTTATTATGAAGGAAAATCTTACGAATTTAATTTTTCTAAATTCTGGACTTTGTGCAGGACAAAATTTAACTGTTCGCAGACAGATAAGCAGGTTGTTTGGAAGGTAAGACAGGAAACATTGCGGTATGTAATGGAAACAGAAATTACATGCAATAAGGATGAAATGCTTTTTATAAATTATGAGTCACCGGATGGAGAAAAACGTCATAAGAATCTGTTCAACGGCGGAACAGGTGAAGGTACGGTTAAGCTTTATAAAAAAAGCATCAAATTAGAAAATAAACTTCCTAAAAAGAATTTAATTTTGATTGATGAAATCGAAGCAAAACACGTTGGATGTGAGTTCGGCGAGTATTAAACGGACATAAAAAAAGCGGAGAACTTTCCGGTCCTCCGCGATTGATGTAATTACAAAAAAGGATTATTCTTCTTCAACTTTTGCAGAAGGTGCATTCTTTTTAATAGAAGTAATGCCGCTTTTACATCCAGCCTTATCTGAATAGCCTTCGCCTACAGCAATAATCTGTCCATTCTTTGCCTTTAATCTGAAGCGAATCTGTCCTTTCTTATCTTTGTACATTTCAAATTTAGGAGAAGATGCTTTTTCGAAATCTTTTTCAGTCTGATCTTCAATTTCTGCAATAGGAGCGTTTGTCTGTACACTTTTGATTCCGCTCTTACATGAATCCTTTGAAGAATAAACTTCTGATGTAGCAATTACTTCACCGTTTGATGCTTTAAGATTGAAAGTAAATCCTGTTTTACCTTTTTTGATTACAAATTTTGCAGCCATTTTATATCCCCCATGCTTGTTAAAAAAAAGTATTCAACTCGTGAATAATTAAATTATAAACCCTTTTTGATTAGTTGCAAGAAAAAAGTATTTTTTTGTTATATAAATATTAATTTTTTTAATTTTTTTAAAAAAAAACTATTTTTTTCTAAAAATTACTTGACACTTTTTAAATAGAGGTATATATTAATTTTCACCGTCGCGTAAGCAAACTTACATAGCGACCGGGTCTGATAGAAAACCTTCCGGTTTTCTACGTTTCTTTGACAAAACAGGGAAGGAAAGAAAGAA
>JAILKS010000013.1 GCA_024693715.1 Treponema sp.
TGTACGAGACCTTTGGGAAATGTACTGCCACCTTGCAGACCGCAAAGGCTGGAAAACAGAAACCATGGAAGCCCAGGAAACTGAGGTTGGGGGCTTTAATAAAATTGTAACTTCTATAAGCGGTAAGTTTGTTTATGGTACACTTCGCTGGGAATCTGGAGTTCATCGAGTTCAGCGTGTTCCTCAGACAGAAAGTCAGGGACGTCTGCAGACTTCTACTGCAACTGTTGCCGTTTTGCCTGAAGCTGAAGAAACTGAAATTGAAATTAAACCGGGTGATGTTCGCATTGATGTTATGCGTGCAGGTGGACCTGGCGGACAGTGTGTAAATACAACAGACTCTGCAGTTCGTCTTACTCATATTCCAACCGGACTTGTTGTAATTCAGCAGGATGAAAAATCACAGATAAAAAATAAGGAAAAAGCATTCCGCGTTTTGCGTGCAAGATTGTTTGATCTTGAAGAAAGCAAAAAACAGGAAGAAAGAGCCGCAGCCCGTTCAAGCATGGTCGGTTCTGGAGCCCGTTCTGAAAAAATCCGTACTTATAACTTTCCGCAGGATCGCGTTACAGATCACCGCATAAATTACAGTGCGCATAATCTTCCATCGTTTATGATGGGCGAAATGGATGATATGCTTGATGCACTGAACGTTTACGCTAAGGAAGAGCAGCTTGCTGCGGATGTAACTACTTTGGAAAGTAATGCATAGTGCTACAATCCGTCAATTCAAAAATTCCGCTATAAAAGAATTACAGGAAATCTCGCCGAGTCCTGAGCTTGATGTTCAGGTTCTTTTGTCTCATGCGTTAAATTATGACAAAACCCGGCTTCTATTATTTGCAGAAAATCATATTCCGGATGATAAATTGGAATGGCTCAACGAGGCAGTTGCCAAACGAAAGACGGGACTTCCCGTTGCCTATATTACCGGTGTGAAGGAATTTTATGGGTATGATTTTTTTGTTACCCCTGATGTTCTGATTCCGAAGCCTGATACAGAGATTCTTGTTGAACAGGCAGTACAGCAGATTGCAGATAAAATCAGAGCGAATAAAAGAATTTTAAGTATATGTGATATGTGTACTGGAAGCGGTTGTATTGCAATTTCTGTATTAATGACACTTTCAGAAAAATATAAGCTTGATGATGAATCGATTCCTGTTTTTACGATGGTTGATATAAGTGAAAAAGTGCTTGAGGTCGCACGTAAAAATACATCGCAGATTTTGAAAAGACCTGAACTTTTACAAAAAATCAGATTTATACGATCGAATCTTTTTGAAAATGTTACAGGAAGGTTTGATTTTATTTTATCAAATCCACCATATATTCCTCATTCAATGGTAAAGGAGCTTTTAAAGGATGGAAGAAATGAACCTGTACTGGCATTAGACGGTGATGTAACAAAGGATGGTGAATTGACTTTAAAAGATGATGGAATGGAAGTTATACGGAACTTGATTGAGCAGAGTACGATTCATCTTTATACAGGGGGGACAACCCTCATGGAAACCGGTGAATATAATGCGGAAAAAACTTCGGATTTTGCACGAATATATGGTTTCAAAACAAAAATTTACAAGGATTTAGAAAATCAGCCTCGTGTAGTTCAGATGAAAATTAATTAAACTAAATTGAATAAAAAATTTGTATTTCTCATAATCAATGTTATAATTTAACTGATGTTCTTTGGTATAGAATATAGTTTGTGCGGTTTTCTTTGTCTTAGCCTGATATATATTCTTAATTGTGTTACGAACAACTTTCCGACACGCACAAATATTATTTACAAATTCTTTATGTTCTCTGTTCTTCTTGGGACTTTTTTACAGGGAGGAGCAATTTTCCTTGAGAGAGCTTTGCCTGTAGAATATAACGTAATTAAATATATTGCGTTTTTCTCTTTTATAGGAACATCCAATCTTGAAGCAATTTTCTATTACATGTTTATTGTTTCTATAAGTCATGAACAGATTCGTTTTAAAAAGATTCATCTTTTCCTTATAGTTTTACCGTTTTTATATGAAGCAATAACGCTTATTTCAAATTATTATACGAAGTTTGTTTTTTACATTGATGCAGATGGAAATTATGTAAGGCAGCTTGGTCTTTATATTTTTTATGGCATAAATCTTTATTATCTTTTCATATGTGTTTTTGAGCTTGTAAAAAACAGGGCATCGATAAAGACTATAATATATTCTTCTATTTTTACATTTTTCGTTTTAGTGGGCATGTCACTTCAGATTTTTAAACCACAGATGAATATTCTGTCGTTCTGTATTTCCATGGCATTTATTATTATCAATTATATTTTGAGAAATCCTCGGGAACTTCATGATGCAAACAATGGTGCATATAATAGAATTGCCTTCCGTGAATTTTATTTTTGTAAAAAGAAAAAGTTAATAGACAATAAGGTTCTTGCTTTAGTTCAGCTTAGTAATTTTGATGTGATTTTGAGTAATTACGGTTCGTCAAACTGCTATTCTATTTTACGACAGATAATTCCTGTAATTATGAAAAAAGTTGGAGTAAAATACTGCTTTTATCTTTTTCACAACAGTTTTCTTTTTACCTGTAAGGACAGGGAATCTGCACTGGAAATCCTTGAGTATATCAAGTGGTATATGCCGTCTCCAAAGGATTTGAAAGACGGAATCAGGAAAAATCCGCTTCATCATGTTCAGGTAGACAGGGATTTGTTTATTCTGGAAAATACAAGCTTTATAGATTTAGTTGAAGAGGATGTTGCAGAATATCATAAAATTGATGTGCTTACAGAATTGCTGCAATATGCGGTAGTTATTAATTCAAATCATAATGCAATAAACATAATTGATGATAAGATTATCGATGAATTTTTAGCTGCAAAGAAAAGACAGAAAGCAATTCACGCAGCAATTCAGGATCAGTCGTTTGAAGTTTACATGCAGCCTATTTATGATCTTAAATCGAAAACTTTTACGGGAGCGGAATCACTTTTACGGTTGAAAGATGAAAACGGCAATTTTATACCGCCATCATTATTTATTCCTGATGCAGAAAAGGATGGCAGCATTATCAAGCTTGGTGAAATTTCGATAAGAAAAACTTGTGAATATATTAAACGTGGAAATCTTGTAAACAAAGGAATTAAAAAGGTAAATATTAATCTTTCAATAATTCAGTGTATGCAGGATAATATAGTTGAACAGATTATAAACATTCTTGATGAATATCAGATTCCACCGACCATGATTCGTTTTGAAATTACAGAAACTATTATGGCAACGAATCCTGAACAACTTGAAGCAGTCATGCGCGGGCTTGGAGAATTCGGCATTGAATTTGCGCTTGATGATTATGGAACCGGTTATTCAAATACTTCACGTCTGCTTACTTTCCCGTTCTCTGAAATTAAATTTGACAAGAGCTTTGTAAATTCAATGGTTGTTGATGATAAAAATTCGATTCCGCTTAAATATCTTATGAACATGGTAAAATCTTCCGGAATGATTACTCTTGTCGAAGGAGTAGAAGAAAAAGAAACCTCCGACCTTATAGAAGAATTCGGAGGTGACTTGATACAAGGTTTCTACTATGCAAAACCGATGCCTCTGGAAGAATTCAAAAAGAAAATTTCAAATTAAATATCTTCACTCTTACTTATAAAAAGACTGATTCCCTCTTTTGGGAATTTCTTTTTTATTGCTTCAATTATTGCCTTTATTTTCTGCATGCCTGATAAATCTGTGTACGCAAAAAGAACAAAGTTCAACTCCGGCCAGATTGTATCTCCAAGCTTTTTAGAACTTCCGCCTCGTCCCATTACTTCTGGTAAAACAGTGTACTGAATGTCTGGAATTTCCTGTTCAAGTAATTCAATTATATCATCTTCAACTGACTGATTTGAAATTATTTCTGCTTTATACATAGTTTTCCTCTTAATAGTTTACTCTGATAGGAGATTTTTTTGTTTTTTTCTCTTTCATTACAAGACTGTAGATTACAGGAATAACAAGGAGTGTAATGAAGGTACTTGAAATTAATCCTCCTACAACTGCTATCGCTATCGGTTGAACCATACCTGCCTGTCCGTTATTGTTAAAGCACATTGGTAACATTCCAAGGATTGTAGTTAGTGTTGTCATTAATACAGGACGTAAACGGCTTATGCCTGATGTGAGACAGGCTTCCTTTAATTTATAGCCTCGTCCTATCAGAATGTTAGTATAGTCTACGAGGATGATACCGTTGTTTACTACTATTCCAAGCAGCATGATAATACCAATCATGGACATTATAGATAAAGTGTTTCCTGCAATTTTGCTTATAAGGATTACACCAATCATAATGAATGGAATAGTTGCAAGATTTATAAGTGGAGCTTTAAAGCTTTCATAAGTAGAAGCCATTACACCGAAAACCAGAAGAATTGCCATAAGTGCGATTTTTATATACAGGAAATACTGCTTTTTTGTATTTTTCCATGCACCCTCGTAGCTTATGCTTACTGATTCCGGAATTACAACTTTTGTGTTTACAAGCTCTTTAATCTCATCTTCAATAACATTGTCGTTTTCTTTTGTAAGATTATTTGCCGTTATGTGAATAATACGTTTCTGATTTTCACGGTTGATTGAAACAGGTCCAAGACCTTTTTTTGTTGAGGCAAAGTTTGATACACTTATCATTCCACCGTTACCGCGCACGTAAATTGAGCTTAAATCATTTATTGTTTTTCTGTCTTCCGGTCTGTACGAAACTACTACATTGTAATCTTTTCCGTTATTTCTGTAGACGCAGGCAGTTGAACCGTTGATTGCATAGTTTATTTCTCGTGCAACTGTAGAAATATCGATTCCAAAGGAATATGCCCTGTCTCTGTCAATTACTATTTCAACTTGTGGAAGACCGTTTGACATGCTTATTACAGGTTCACTTATTTTTTTATCAGCAGAAATTGCAGTTTGAATGTCTGTTGCAACCTGCATAGCTGAAGTAATGTCATCTGAGCGAAGGACAATGTCTACACTGTTGCCACCCCATTGACCACGGAAGCCGGCACGGAAGTTAAAATTAACTCCTGGAAATTCTGCAAAATGCCTGCGAAGCTTATTCTGCATCGTATCTGCATCGTCAATCTGTTTATCAGAGGAAGGAAGCGAAATTGTAATTGAACCTCCGTTCGTTGAATTTCTGTTTCCGCCTATAGATGTTCTTATAGTTCTTATTCCCTGAAGTTCATTTTTTGCATAATTTTCCATTGCAAGAACAACCTGCTTAGTTTCATCATAGGTTGAAGCAGTAGGAAGGGTAATGTTTAATCCAACCTGATCATCACGACCGCCTGTCATCTGATTGAACTGCATTGTAGGAAGTAAGGCAAGTGAAATACCAAGAATTGCAATTGCAAGAACCAGAGTTACTAATCTGTAGCTTAAGGCTGTCTTTAACAGTTTTGAATATATTCGTGTAATAAAAGTAATTATTTTATTGAAAGATTCATAAAGCTTTTTTAACACAGGATTTTTGACAGGATTTTCTTCTCTGTTTGAAAGCGGAAAGAATTTTCCTGCAAGAACCGGAACAAGGAATACTGCTACAAGAAGCGATGAAAAAAGTGAAATTACAATCGTAAAAATTGCATCCTTGAAAACCTGTCCCATCGGTCCAAGGTCTTTGATAAAGAAAACGAATGGAAGGAAAACACATATTGTCGTAAGGTTTCCGGAAAGTACAGAGGTAAACATTTCCTGTGAACCAAGTATGGCAGATATTTTTGGTTTTGCTCCACGCTGACGGTATGCATAAATGTTGTCTATCATAACGATTGAAGCATCGACTATCATACCTACTCCAAGAATAAGACCTGTTAATGTCATCATGTTCAAGGTCAATCCAAAGACACTCATTGCAAACAGTGTGATGATTATTGAAAGAGGAATTGAAATTGAAATGATGATGGTTGACTTAAAGTTCTGAAGGAAAATGAAAAGAATCAGTACGGCAAGCAAAAGCCCCTGCCATGCAGATGTTATTAAAGTATTGATTGTCTCGCGGATAGAATCAGTTGAATCCTGAATGATTTCAAGCGTAATATCTGATGGAAGATTTTTTTCTGCCTGCTGGATTTTTTTGTAAACGTTGTTTGCTACCGTTACCGTGTTTGAGTCGGATTCCTTTGTAATGTTTATGTAAACACCCATTTCACCGTTGATAAAGCTTTCCTGGGTTGTTTCTCCATATCCGAGGTAAACGTCTGCAATATCGTCTAATCTTACAGAATATCCGTTGATGTTTGAAATTACTGTGTTTTTAATTTCATCGAGGGATGTATATTCTCCGGTTGTTCTGACAATATAATTTTTTTTACCGTCCTGAACTTTTCCTCCTCCAAGCTCAAGATTTTGTCTTGAAAGGGCAGAGGTAACTGTAGGAACAGAATATCCATAAGCAGTCATTCTGTTTTGATTTAACAGAACATTTACCTGTGCAGAACGTCCGCCATAAACTGTCGCTTCACCGACACCGTCAGCCTGTTCAAGAATGCTTACAACGGAATTTTCGGCAATCGCTTTTAAATCATCTGTTGAACGGTTACCGCGGATGAGTACACTCATTATTTCGCTGTTGTCCATTCCGAATTTCATAATTGAAGGGTCGCTTGCATTGTCAGGAAGACTTCGTTTTACACGGTCAAGCTTTTCACGGATTTCATTTTTTATTTTATCAAGGTCGGTTCCATATTCAAATTCAAGAGAAACCATCGATGAACCTTCATTTGATGTTGATGAAAGTTTTGTTAAACCGCTTATGCTTACAACTGCACTTTCAATCGGTTTAGTAACTGTTTTTTCTACAGATTCAGGACCTGCATTCGGATAACTAGTCTGTATTACCAAAAACGGATTTTCAGTTTCAGGCATAAGTGCAATTGAAACATTGCTTAAGGTCATAATTCCCATTACGCCAAGAAGTACGAAAATAATTAAAATAAGAACAGGATGCTGAAGTGTTTTTCTACTTAAACTCATTATTATTCCTTGCTTTTGGAAGATTTTTTACCTTTTTTCTTCTCATCTGGTTTTGGAAAATTACCGTTATCCGGTAAATCCTGCTTTTTATTCTTATCATCAAAAGATTCCGGCATCACAGCATTTCCGCTGACATCACTTACAGTTGCTCCGTCAAATAAGGTGAGCATACCCTCTGTTACGACAATTTCATCTGAATCGATTCCTGAAGTTATTTCATAGAAGCCGCTTACGTTATGACCGAGCGTAACTTCACGTTTAGTTACTGTACAATCCTGATTTACAACATAAAGATAGCTTTTATCGTTTACGGTTACGATGGAATCCTGTTGAATGATTATGCAGTTTTTATAGGTAGAAGTAAAAAGCTTTACTTTAGCGAACATTCCCGCATTTATTCTGGAATCTGTTTTTTCAAATGTAAGATAAATTTCTTTCGTTCTTGTAAGTGAATCTACAACAGGAGATATTTTTGACACATTTGCAATAAAAACTACATCAGGATATGCTTCAAGAGTAACTTCTGCAGTTTGACCTATTTTAAGCTCTGAAATATATCTTTCAGGAATGTTTGATTTTATCTGAAGGTTTTTAACATCACCGATTTTTGTGATTACAGAATTAATGTTTACCTTTTGTCCTGTTTTTATAGGCGAAGAAAGAATCGTTCCTGAAATTGACGCTGTCACCGGGCTTTTTGCATAAACTGTTCCAGGTTCAGACGGATCTATGTATGCAATTACATCACCCTTATTTACATAATCACCGAGAGATTTATTTACCTGAACTACACGTCCTCCGATTGAAGGATAAACTTCAACAGATACCTGAGTTTCTATATCTCCGTTTGTAAGAATGAAATCTGTTAAATCAGTTCTTTGTGTTTTAATTGTTTTTACTGAAGTAATCTGTTGACCACCACCACTGAAACCAAAGCCTCTGAAGCTTTCAGGTCCTTTTGAAGAATTTTTACCCTTTTTTATCAAAAAAAAGATTGAAAGACCTGCTATGAGAATAACTATAATTGTAATTATTATTGTCTTTTTTTTAGATGGTTTTTCATAGTCTGATTCGTAATCCATTTATAACTCCTATTTAATTGTTCCGAAAGGAACTCCCAGTGTGTTTTCCAAATCAAGTATTGCGCTTATTAAAGAATAAAGCTGTGACTGCTCATTTGTTTTTGCTTTTAGAAGATTGTCTGCCGCTGTCTGAAGGGTCAGAAGATCCTTTGAACCATGATTGTATGCAGTTAAAGTCATGTTGTAAGTTTTCTGTGCAAGTTCAACGTTTGATGATAGAATTTTCAACTGCGATTTTGACTGCTGGATTTGTTTTATCTTTGTCTGAATATTAATCTGTGTTGATTCTTTTTCATCCTTGTATTGAAGCTCAATTGTCTGAAGGTTTGCTTTTTGAGTTTCAATATTTAATGCTCCTGTAGACCACGGCAGATAACCGTCCAGAGGAATTCTTAATCCAAGTGAAATTGAATTTCTTGTTTGAGTTTTATCTGTTGCATCATTTCCGCTTAAGCTGTATGAATAGCCGGCAGAAAGTGATGGCCCCCAGACAGAGAATCTTGTTGCAAGAAGATTGTTCTTTGCATTTTCAAGCTGATATTTAAGTGATTTTATTGAAGGAATTTCATCTATATTGTATTCAACATTTATATCACCGGTCGTATTAAAATCATTCAGACTGCCTTTAAGTTCAATTTCTTCATCCCAAGCTATTCCTATCATTTGTTTAAAAGAGTCGAGTGAATTTTCATAGCTGATAGATGTATTTTCAAGATTCGGCTTTAAGCTTTCATAATTATATTGTGCGGTGAGAAGATCAAGCTCAGAAAGCTGTCCGCGGTTAAATTTTTCTTTGCTTGCGTTGTAACGCTGGCGTGCAGTTTCAAGATTTCTTTGCTGGAGTGCAATATTTTCTTTTGTAAGGATAAGATTTAAGAATAATTTGCGAACATTCAGTTCAATTGTTCTTATTGCAGAATCATAGGTGATTAAACCGTTTTCATAATTGATTTTTGCACCGTTTATTGCAGTATAAAGCGAAGGTGTAAGCGAAAGATTGACACTTGCAGAAATTGTCCAGGTAGACGGACTGTTTTCTTCCAGCGAGGGATTATAACCGGCACTTAAAGAGGCAGTTGGTGAAACGCTGTTCCATGAGGTTTTATTTTTCTTATCAAGAAGATTAAGATTAATTCTCTGTTTTTGAATCGTAACATTATTCTGACAGGCAAGTGAAACTGCTTCATCAACAGTTATTGTTTTTTTCTCCTGTGCAAAAAAGGATGCACAGACAGAAAGTATTAATAAAATAAGAAAAGTTTTTTTCATTTTTAATCCTACTATAATAATTTAGTATATATTAAAAAGTTACTTTAATCAAAAAATAATTTAAAAATGGTGTTTTTTTTTAATAAATATTGTATTTTTATTATATGGGAAAGCTTGCAATAGAGGATTTTTTTCTTGATTACGGATATTTTAATGACTCAGAAAAACAGAAGATTCAGACTGCATGGAATTTTTTAAATTCAAAAACAGATGCTTCTGCCCATCCTTTGCGTGTAGCCCGAATCCTTGCGTCTAATCAGCTTGATTGTGAAACTATAGTAGCCGCTCTTTTACATGAAATAAACGAAACCGGAGTTGAAGGTGAAGAAATAAAAGAAAAATTCGGTGATACGGTTTTTTCAATAATCACGGTAACAGATAAAATATTAAATCTTCCTATAAATGCAAAGCGTATTCAGCAGAGTGATGCAATCAGGAAAATGTTTTTTGCACTTTCAGATGATATCCGTGTACTCTTGATTACTCTTGCCGAACGTCTGGACAGAATAAGAAATATAAAGGACTACGATTCAGATTATCAGAAAATTCTTGCAGAAGCGGTTATAGAAGTCTGGGCACCTTTGGCAGACAGGCTTGGAATGCAGAATGAAAAAAATGAGTTTGAAGATTTAAGTCTGAAATATACGAATCCTGCTGTTTTCCGTCAGATAAAGGAAATTGTCTCTCAGTCAAAGGAAGAAAGGGCAAATTATCTTGATAAGGCACAGCAGAGTATTTATAAAGCAGCAGAAAGAACCGGCATTAAGATTGAGATTCAAAGTCGTGCAAAACATTTTTATTCCATTTATCAGAAGATGAGGAAACGCAATAAAGAAGCGGGTGAACTGTATGATCTTCTTGCTTTACGAATCCTTTGTGAAAATTCAACTGATTGTTATACGCTTATAGGTATAGTTCACGGCTTGTGGAAACCTTTAGACGGACGTTTTAAAGATTATATTGCAATGCCAAAGACAAACGGTTATCAGTCGCTGCATACTACGGTAATGTGCGAAGGTAAGCCTCTTGAAATTCAAATCAGAACTTTTGAAATGCACATGAAGGCAGAACATGGTATTGCGAGTCACTGGCTGTATAAAAAAGGAACTGTTCATGATGTTGTTAAGGAAAGCAGTCTGAATATTTTTAATAAGCTTCAGTTGTTAAAGGAACAGGGCTTTAGGGATGAAGATAATTTTGCAACAATTAAAAATGAGCTTCTCGGTGATGAAATTTATGTTTTTACTCCAAAGGGTGATGTAAGAAAACTTCCGGATGGAGCAACTGCGATAGATTTTGCGTATTCAATTCATTCTGCGATTGGTGAAAAAATCATAGCGGCAAAGGCTGATGGTAAAATTATCCCGCTGAATAAACCTCTTGCAAATACTCAGATTATTGAAATCATCACTAATCCTAACTCTCATCCGACGGAAGCGCAGTTAAAAATAGTTAAAACGACAAAAGCACATCAGCGCATTCATTCATGGTTAATGGCTAATGATCCGACTTTTTCTGAACGCCAGTTGAATGAGACAGAAACTGAAACGCCTCCTCGACAAAGAAAACGAAGATCTAAAAGTACAGGTCATCTTGAAAATGTAATAGAGCGTAAACCGGCAAAGGTTCTTATTCAGGGCGAAAGAAATGTTCTTTATAATCTCGCTCAATGCTGTAAGCCATGTTATCCGGATTTGATTGCAGGTTATGTTACACGCACAAAGGGAGTTTCAATACATAAAGCAGACTGTCTTATCTATCAGCGCATTCCGTATAAGGAACAGAGAAGTGTTCAGGTTGAATGGGATAAGGGAGAAAAAAATTAACGGCCTGTGTCTCTGATTTGTCCTTCGATGTAATCAGGATCCAGGGTTCGTAGAAGGGTTGCGTCAGGTAAAGTTTCGTCTATGTAAATGACACATGGATGACTGTCGCACACCCAGTTGAGCTTTAAGCCCGTTTCAGGATTTATAAGACAGTAAGATTCAGACGGAACTTTCAGGGAAACAAATTGCGGAGAAACAAATTCAATTTCATCTTTTGCATTGATTTTGTTAAGTGCAAGACAGTTGTACATTTTCCATCCGTCTTTCTTTTCAAAAGGAATAATTTTTCGGTCAGGGTGTATTTCAAGATCCTTTAATCTTGCTTCCCGTGCCTGAGGATGCATGCTTTCAAGTTCTTTTTTATTGTCGTTGAAATTTTTCTGTCCTGAAATATAGATTTTATCAAATTCATCACCGGTAATTTCGGTGCCTATTTCTGCCGCAAGCTGGTATTTACTGTCAGATGCACCGGTTGTAGTTTTATCGGCATCTGCTTTATTGAAATAAAAACCTGTCGTGCTTTTTCGGTGCGCAACGTTTTCAAGTTCATCGATAAATGGCTTTGCATCCTCCGAAGAAAGCTTTCCGTCAAGAACATCGAGTGCTTTTCTGTACGCTCTTGTTACCATTGCAACATAGTAAACACTTTTCATCCTTCCTTCAATTTTTAATGAATCTACTCCGGCATTTTTCATGTCTTCCAGGTGTTCAATCATTCTTAAATCCTTGGAAGATAAGATGGCTGTAAAATCATCACCTTCAAAAATTGGGAAAAAATCACCCTTGCGTTGTTCTTCTTCTATAGATAAAAGTCCTGATTGTGCAAGAGCCTTAGCTTCATCCTTCGTTAAAAGATGATTCTTGTCCTGCTTTGAATTTTCCAGTTTGAAATTCCATCTGCAGCCGTGTGAACAAAAACCGCTTTGTGCACTTCTTCCTGTAAGATAGGCGCTCATAAGACAGCGGCCTGCATAAGCGATGCACATGGCACCATGACAGAAGGCTTCAAGCTCCATATCGGGAACAGAATCCTTAATGCGTCTTATCTGATTGAGTGATATTTCTCTTCCAAGAACAATTCTTGAAAATCCCATGCTTTTATATATTTTAACTGCTTCAGAATTAACGCATGAGGATTGGGTTGAAAGATGAAGCTTTGCAGAAGGAAACTCTTTTTGAAGAAGAGGAACGATTCCTAAATCCTGGACTATAAAAGCGTCGATAGGGTAGAGATGAAAATAATCCAGATTTTGTTTTAAAGAATCAATTTCATCATCGTGAAAGGAAATATTCAAAGCGCAGTGAAGTTTTTTTCCCGGATATTTATTTTTTAGCTCGATTACTTTTTTGTATTCATCATCATAAAAATTATCTGCTTTTATGCGGAGAGAAAATTTCTTTAGTCCTATGTAAGCGGCATCGGCTCCATAAGCATAAGCGTATGAAAGTTTTTCTACATTTCCAGCCGGTGATAGTAATTCCATAATGCTTCCGTTTATGCTTCTGAATGAAGGCTATGTTCAAGTTTAGGCTGATTTTCAATCTGGATTTTTTCGAGCCCTGCAAAATATTCAGTGATTACTGTTCCGACCTTATCCATCGCAAGGTGAGATACATGAAGATATTCATCTGCCATCTGGAACATAAACATCATGTCAGGCCATACGTCCAGTGTACATTTATTACCGTTTGCTATGAGACGTTTCGTAAAGGCTTTTGCATCATCAAGGAGGATTTCTTTTTCGCCCATTTGAATGAAGGTTGGCGGAAAATTCTGAAGCTGTTCATCTGTTGCAAGAAGAGGTGATACGGAAGGACTCGATGTGTTTGCAGCGTAAGTATAATCTGATGCGCTTTGTCTGATTACATCTGCATTTAATATTTCATCATTTGCTTTCTTTGCAGTAAGGATTCTTGAAGTAGGAGAAACATCAAGCCATGGTGAAAAAAGAATCAGATGTTTAATACACGAGCGGTATCTGTCGCGGAGATTCAAAATTAAAGCACAGGCGAGGGATGCTCCGGATCCGTCTGCCGCAATGATTATTTCCGGTGTTTTTGTTTTTCCTTCTTCTGCATTTAATGAACAGGCAACCTGTTCCTCTGTATAAACAGCGCGGAAAACAGTCTGAATATCTTCAATAGCGGCCGGACATGGATATGCAGGAGAAAGACGGAATTCAGGAACTATAACACGACTGAATGCTTTACTGGCGAGGGATGAACAGAAGCTTCTGTACGAAGCTCGGGAACCTGCTACAAAACATCCTCCGTGAATATATATTAAAACTCTGTTAGAAGCATAAATCTCCGGAGAAAGAATATCGCACGTAACAGTAGCATGCTTTACTTCATGGCATTCAACACGGTTCGGTAAAAAAATAGTTTTAAATTCTGCCTCAAGAGTCCGTCTGAAACTGTCGACTGTCTGTTTTGGCTGATAAGAAAGCAGTTTTAATTTTTTAATTGCACCTTTTCGATCGTTTGTTATTCCCATAAAATCATTATAGCAAAAGTTATAATAATTTGCTACAATTCAATAGGAGTAATTGAAATGCCAATAAAGATTCAGTCAGATTTACCTGCATGTCATGTTCTTGAGCAGGAAAACATTTTTGTGATGACAGAAAAAAGAGCTGCTTCTCAGGATATTCGTCCGCTTAAAATTGCTATTGTTAATCTGATGCCTACAAAAGAAGTGACGGAAACACAGCTTTTAAGATTGCTTGGAAATACTCCGCTTCAGATTGAAATTTCATTAGTCCGCATGGAAAATCATGACAGTAAGAATACACAGAAGGATTATCTCGATAAATTTTACATTCCGTCCAGTGAGATTTTTAAACAGAAATTTGACGGAATGATAATTACTGGTGCACCGGTTGAACAGCTTGCATTTGAATCGGTTGATTACTGGAAAGAGCTTTGTTCAATTATGGATTATGCAAAGGAAAATGTTTATTCAACTCTTTATGTCTGCTGGGGAAGTTTTGCGGGGCTTTATCATCATTATGGAATAAAAAAATATCCGCTGCAGAAAAAACTTTCCGGTGTTTTTATGAATGAACGAACGACAGACGGAGAGCCTCTTTTGCGTGGCTTTGATGATACTTTCCCTATTCCTCAGTCACGTCATACAACACTTAAAAAGGAAGATGTTCAGAATTGCAGGGATCTGGTCATTCTTGCAGAATCGGCAGAAGCAGGAGTTACAATCATAAAGTCAAAGGATAACCGTGAGATTTTTATGACGGGTCATCTTGAATATGATACCTTGACGCTTGCAGAAGAATATTACAGAGATACTGAAAAAGGGATGAAGGTTCCGCTTCCGAAGAATTATTTTCCTACGAACAATGTAAACAGAATGCCGGCAAGCTACTGGAGAAGTACAGCGCATTTGTTCTATACCAACTGGTTGAATTATTACGTTTATCAGGCAACACCGTTTAATTTCGTTTAATCTATTTATTTAAAAGCTCGTAGTTGCAGTGAGCCGGACCTGAAATCATGTCATGGTGAAGATGAAGTCCGTTGCCAAGACATTTATTCCACTCCCTGCATTTTTTACATTTTCCTTTTTTTGTCCATTTCCGGTTCCGTAGGTTTTCGAAATGATTGTTCCATACGTCCATAAAATTGTCTTTATAGATATTTCCCTGAATAAAATCCTTTGAACGTACACTAAGACAAGCAGATATGTCTCCATTGCACATTACCGAACCTACATTTATTCCGCCCCGACAGAAGAAAAAGAAATCTCTTGCTTTAAGTTCATATTTTCCAAGCCATCCTTCGCATGAATAATTTAAATGAATTGAACTATTTTTTTCATCCTTGTATGAGCGGGTTTCAACGATAAAATCCATCAGTTGTTTATATTCATCTTTCGTAAGTGCCAGATTATTTTGTTCCGCCCGTCCTTCTGGAAAAATTGAAAAAATCCGCCAGTGGCTGATACCAAGCTCAATAAGATTTTTTCTAAGCTCCTTCAGGATATTCAGATTTTTATTATGAACGCAGGTAATTACATCGTAAGCAAATCTGTGCGGATTTTTTTTCTGATAATCAACGGCAAGTTTTATTCCTTCGCATGTGTGTTTATAGGATTCCGGATTTTTCCGAAGATAAGTATGTTCCTTTTCAAGTCCATCCAGACTAAAGCTTATGGAACTCATGCCTGCTTGTACGAGGGATTCAAATCTTTGCGGGGTAAGGAGCATTGCATTTGTTACGATGCCCCATTTAAAACCGCGCCGTTTTATTTCTAGTCCTGCAACCTCAAGATCCTTACGAAGCAGAGGTTCTCCGCCTGTAATACATACAGTAAGCTTTTCTGATTTGATATTATCAAGGACATTTACAAAATCTTTGACAGGCATGTCCGGTGTGTCGGATATTTTAAGACAGTCGCTTCCGCAGTGAAGGCAGTTTAAATTGCATCTGAGTGTGCATTCCCAAAAGAGATAATTCAACTCATGTTTTTTTGTGATGCTTTTTCTGTATAATCTGAAGATAAAATTTTTGAACGACATCAAAGAACGCATTTAACGATTTATAATCATTTAGTTTTCAGGAACTTCCTGAATTATTTCAGAATCGTTTTTGTTTTCATTTTCTTCTGTCTGTTCGGTAAGGTATTTTTCAAAATCCTCATCTGGTGGAACTACCATGCCGTAACATGAAACGAGCATTCCTATTCCAAAAAGAGTTCCAACGAGGGCGACTATTTTTTTCCATGTCCATGTAATTTTTTTCATATTTTTTTCTCCAGTTCCTTCAATAAGTGTATAGGCAAAAATAATCCCTGTCAATTTATTTATGACAGGGATTGTTATTTTGAAAAATGATTAAAGGACTGGCTTCATTGCTGTCATGTAAGCACGTAATCTTCGTCCTACAGCTTCAATAGGATGATTTCTGATTTCTGCATTAACTGCAACAAGTTCAGCGTTGTTTACGCCTGTATCTTTAAGCTCAAGTCCTTTACCGATAACGTCTGTGTGGAGGTTTGGCATAAGGTCTTTAGCCATCATTGGAGCGGCTACACGGCTGAATAAGTAGCATCCGTATTCGGCTGTGTCGGAAATAACGCGGTTCATTTCGTAGAGGCGTTTGCGGTCGATGAGGTTTGCAATAAGAGGAACTTCGTGGAGCGATTCGTAGTATGCGCTTTCAGGTTTAATTCCTGCGTCTACCATTGTTTCGAATGCAAGTTCACAGCCTGCTTTTACCATTGCTACAAGAAGGATTCCCTTGTCAAAGTATTCCTGTTCAGAAATTTCTTCGCTTGATTCAGCGTTCTTTTCGAATGGAAGGTTTCCTGTGTCTTCGCGCCATGCAAGTAAATCTTTATCTCCTGCTTTCCAGTCTTCCATCATAGTAGAACTGAATTTTCCGCTGATGATGTCGTCCATGTGCTTCTGGTAGAGTGGAGCAAGGAGCTTTTTAATATCTTTTGAAATTTGATTTGCCTTGATTTTTGCAGGGTTAGAAAGGCGGTCCATCATGTTTGTAATTCCACCCCATTTGAGTGCTTCACTTACAACGTTCCAGCCGTGCATCAAAAGCTTTGTTGCATATTCAGGAGAAATTCCTTCGCTAACCATTTTATCATAACATACGATTGTTCCTGCCTGGAGCATACCGCACAAAATTGTCTGTTCGCCCATAAGGTCAGATTTAACTTCTGCAATGAAAGAGCTTTCAAGTACGCCGGCCTTAGAACCGCCCATACCAACTGCAAGTGCTTTTGCATAAGCCCATCCTTTGCCTTCAGGATCATTTGCCGGGTGAACTGCGATTAAATCAGGAACACCGAATCCTCTCTGGAATTCGTGCCATACTTCAGTTCCAGGTCCTTTTGGAGCGCACATAATAACTGTAATATCATCACGGATAATCATTCCTTCTTCAATCATGTTAAATCCGTGTGAATACCACAATGCAGAGCCTTTCTTCATTTTTGACATAACTTCTGTAATTACAGGAGTGTGCTGTTTATCTGGAGTAAGGTTTCCGACTAAATCAGCTGTAGGAATCATTTCATCATAAGTTCCAACTTTAAAACCGTTTTCTGTTGCATTTTTCCATGACTGGCGTTTTTCTTTAATTGCCGCATCTCTTAATGCATAACTTACATCAAGTCCTGAGTCACGAAGACAAAGTCCCTGATTCAAGCCCTGTGCACCACAACCGACAATGACAATTTTTTTGCCTTTAAGAGCATTTACTCCGTCTGCAAATTCATCCTTTGACATTGAACGGCAGTGACCTAACTGTAAACGTGCTTCGCGCCATGGAATTTTATTGAAATAATTTTCACCCATATTTATACCTCAATTTTTTCTATAATGATTTCAATAATTATAATTCAAATGAAACTTTCCGTCTATATAGCCTGTGAATCAGAAATAGAACATTGTAAATAGAGTCATTTTATAGTATAATTACTCTCGATTTTAAAACACTTAAAAAAGATTTTGGGAGAACAACAATGGAAGAAATTCTTGATTTATTGCGTCAGAATGCAAGATTGTCTGTTTCAGACATCGCAGCTATGACAAAGAAAACACCTGATGAAGTAACTGCAATCATTAAAAAACTTGAAGATGATGGTGTAATTCTTAAGTACGCGGCCATTGTTAATCCCGAAAAAGATAAAGTCGCGAAGGACAGGGTTTGTGCCGAAATACAGATTCAGGTTCAGCCACAGAGAGAACATGGCTTTGATGCGATTGCCGATCGTATTTATCGCTTTCCGCAGGTAAAATCACTTTATCTTATGAGCGGGGGCTATGATCTTAAGGTAATTATTGAAGGAGACAATCTTAAAGAGGTTGCCTTGTTTGTAAGCGAAAAGCTTTCTACACTTGAAGGTGTGCGTTCAACAAAAACAAACTTTGTTCTGAAAACTTATAAAGAAAATGATATTGTTTATGTTGAG
Source organism: Treponema sp. (assembly GCA_024693715.1). Classification (GTDB taxonomy): domain Bacteria; phylum Spirochaetota; class Spirochaetia; order Treponematales; family Treponemataceae; genus Treponema_D. Next base: position 18,146 of record JAILKS010000013.1, read on the forward strand.
GATGAACGCGACCGCAGAGAAGGTGTACAGGCTTAGTCCGGAGTGTTAAATGAATAATCGAAAAGATAAATTCAGTTCAAAAATGGAATCTATTCCACCGTCTGGAATCAGAAAATTTTTTGAGCTTTGTATAGGTCATGATGATATTATATCGCTTGGTGTAGGAGAACCTGATTTTCCTACTCCATGGGTTGTGAGGGAAGAGGCTTTTTATCATCTTGAAAAAGGTCATACTTCATATACTTCCAACTGGGGATTAATTGAGCTGCGTGAAGAAATCTGTAAGTATCTTGAACGTTATAAGCTTTTTTACGATGCAAAAACTGAAGTTTTACCTACTGTTGGTGCATCTGAAGGTCTGGATCTTGTTCTGCGTTCAATTTTGAATCCTGGTGATGAGATTATTGTCTGCGAGCCGTGCTATGTAAATTATCAGCCGCTTTCAACTCTGTGTGGCGCAACAGTAATCCATCTTGATACAAGTAAGACAGGACTTTATCCGACTGCAGAAGCAATAGAAAAAGCATGCACTCCAAAAACAAAAGCAGTGATGTTCTGTTCGCCAAGTAATCCTACAGGACGAATCATTCCGGAAAAGGAGCTTGAAAAAATCGCAGAGGTTGTAAAAAAGCATCAAATCTGGTGTCTGAGCGATGAAATATATTGTGAACTTATTTACGATAATCACAAGCATGTTTCAATAGGTTCATTTCCCGGAATGAAGGATTATGCAATTATTTTTAACGGCTTCAGTAAAGCCTTTGCCATGACAGGATGGAGAATAGGATATATTGCCGCTCCGCACGATTTACTTGTCCAGTGCTGTAAGCTTCATGGTTATAATACAATCTGTCCTCCGATATTCAGTCAGTATGCTGCTGCAGAGGGGTTAAGAAGCGGATGGGCAGAGGTAGAAAAGATGAGGGTAAGCTATCAGCAGAGAAGAAACCTGATGCTCAATGCTTTTAAAGAGATGGGACTTTCCTGCTTTGAGCCTGAAGGTGCTTTCTATATGTTCCCGGATATCCGTTCTACTGGTTTAACAAGTGAACAGTTTGCAACAGAACTGATTCAGAAATATAATGTTGCTGTTGTTCCGGGAAGCTGCTTTGGAGAAGCCGGCGAAGGTTTTATCCGATGCTGTTATGCTACTGATATCAACAAGATAAAGATTGCTATGGAAAGAATAGCAGAGCTTGTAAAGGAAAAAACAAAAAATTAATTTTTTGGAGATATAATGGGTTTTTTGATAATTACAATTCTTTCTTTTGTTATTTTAGTCTCAATTGTAGTAATCATAGTAATGATTGCTAAATCGCCGACAGATAAGCAGAAAAAAGAAAAGGTGAACAATGTAGTTCAGAAAAAAGGACGAACAACTGCAATCCGTGATTTAGAAAAAAAACTTATTCATGATCCTCATAATATCCAGAACCTTGAATCCCTCGGTGAACTTTATTTTATGGAAAACAACTGGGACAAGGTCTGGCATATTTATAAAACTCTTTATGATATTTCTTCCGTGCATCCTCAGGTAGATTATGCAAAGGCAACCTGCAGAATGGGAATCGCAGCCTTTAATCTTTCAAAATATGATGAGGCGATACAGTCATTCATGCTTTCTGGAAAAAGAGAGCCTGATGTTTTTGAAACAAATTATTATCTTGGAAAGGCTCTTTCTGAAAAGGGTATTTTTGATAAGGCTATAAATTGTTTTAAAAAATGCCGGATTCTTAATCCTGATAATCTTAGTGTATTTTCAGATTTTGGACTTACATATTTTAAAGCAAATCATTTTAAGGATGCATTGCCATATCTGAAAAAAATACTTGATGAAGATCCGTCAAATAAAGAAATCCTTTTTGATATGGCAATATCCCTCGCAGAATGCGGAATCATCGATAAGGCTTTAAAAATCTTCATGCACTTGAGACCAGATCCTATTTATGGAGCACAGGCATGTCTTGAAGCAGGAAGAATGCATGAAAAACAAAAGGATTTTGAAAATGCAATTTCTGATTATGAAATAGCGCTGAAGCTTCCTTCAATTACAGACAGTCTTCTTATGCAGATAAAATATCGCTATGCATCCTGCTGCTTCCAGATGAATAATATTCCAAAGGGACTGATGATTTTAAAACAGATTGCAAGCACCCATGCCGGATATAAAGATGTCGAAACTCTCATAACAAGATATTCAGAGTTAAATAAAAATCAGAATCTTCAGACATATCTTATGGCGGGAACAAGTGATTTTGTCGCTTTGTGCCGTATGTTCATTCAGTACCATAACAAGGATGGTTTCGTAAAAATTGAAGATGTATCTGTTGCACAGGAAAGCATAGAAATTATCTGTTATGTCGAAAGTGCAAAATGGGAAGCAAAAACCTTGTATCGTTTTTACAGAACACAGACTGTAATCGGTGATATTTATATTCGTGAGTTCCATTCGAAAATGCGTGATTCAAAATGCGATAAGGGAATCTGTGTTTCGATGGGAACTTTTTCTGAGAATTGTCACAAATATATTGAAGGGCGCCCGATTGATTTGATTGAAAAGGATGAATTGTGTGCCTGCCTTAAAAAAATTAATGTGTTCAATTAAGATGGAGCGCTATGAATATCTGTCTTTTTAATCGGGAAGAAATTGGAGTTCCGCTTCAGCTGAAGGATAAAAGGGCTGAACATCTTTTAAAAATTCTTCATAAAAAAGAAGGCGATTCCTTTAATGCAGGAATAACTGGCGGTAAAAGTGGTGCTGCAGTAATTGAAAAAATAACAGACGATGGAATTTATTTTTCGTTTAAGGAGCTTTCAGACGGAAAGAATCTTTTGCCCCTGAAATTAATAATCGGTTTTCCCCGTCCAATTCAGTTAAAAAGACTTTTGCGCGATGTAGCTGCTCTGGGAGTTTGTGAGGTACATCTTACAGGAACAGAGCTCGGTGAAAAATCGTACATGAAATCAACGCTTGTAGAAAAGGGAAGTGCATATAACATGCTGCTTGACGGAACCGTTCAGGCAGGAAGCACTTTTGTACCGGAACTTTTTTTACATCAGACTTTTAAAGAATGTCTTTTGTCGGTTTGTTCTGAAAGTAAAGGTCAACTGTTTCTCGGTCTTGATAATATTTCACCGTCAATGTCTTTAAATAGTGCTCTTGAAAAAAACAGCTCTGATTCTATTGTTGCTGCAATTGGAAGTGAGCGGGGATGGACCGATAAGGAACGAACTATGATGGTGAACGAGGGATTTATTCTTTGTTCAATGGGAGAAAGAATCATGAGGACGGAAACTGCTGCGACGGTTGCCTCTTCAATAATTTTAAATAAAATGGGATACTTATCATAACGAGGGGAAAATGACAAATGACCGCATAAAAGAAATCCTTCTGGATATACAGAATTGTGATATAGATTTTTCGGTAATCCAGACAGGAAAAGAAAGTAAAAGGGTAAATGGATTTTATAAACCGGATGTCCATGAAATTTATATTCATAATCTTAACTTAAAGACAGACAACGAACTGATTTATACTGCAGTTCATGAATATACTCATCATCTTATAACAGTTGAAAAGCAGAAATATGATCCTGAATTTGGAATTGTATGTAAATCGCACACTCAGGAATTCTGGGCCAAATTTGGAGATTTGATTGCCGTTGCCGAGCAGAAGGGATATTATTCTCTTGGCTGGGAAAATAATGCAGAACTAAAGGAGCTTACTCAGGATATTAAGAATTATTATCTTGCAAAGAATGGTGAGCTTATGAAGGAATTCGGTCAGAAGCTTTCACGGGCAATGGAACTTTGCAGGGAAGCAAATATTCGTTATGAGGATTATATAGACAGGGTTTTATGTTTACCGCGAAACACTGAAAGAGATATTCGAAAGGTTTCTGTGGCAGATGTGAATCCTGCAATTGGTTTTGATAATATGAAGGTTGTTGCGGCTGTAAAGCGAAAGGATGAAAGGCAGCAGGTTGAACAGGAATTTTTACAGGGTGGAAAATCGCCGTCTACGGTACGCGAAATAATGAAGCAGAAAAGTGCTCAGAAATCTGATAATGATCCTAGGACAAAACTTGAAAAAGAAAAAAACAGACTTGAAAAAACAATTGCACAATTGACTCAACGTCTTGAATATGTGGAGGAAAGTCTTGCAGCACTGTAAAATTAATTTTAAGAAAATTATTGGTATTGTTTTTGTATTGACTGGTATCGGTACATTATATTCTCAGACTGTAAATATGCCCGAAATGCCTGAATTTCCACAGATGCCCGATATGCCTTCAGTAGGCGGGGGATTTTATCGTCCGGCGGTGCCAGAATATAAGGGTAAAGAAAAAAGCAAGACAAATTCTTCTTCAACGAAGGAGTCTCAGGATAAGGGCATAAAAGGAAGCTCTGATGCAGTTCTTTCTGAAAATACAACCTCACAGGATTTTGTTGAATCACTTATAAAAAATTCTTCTATATTAACTGCAAATGATATTTCTTCTTTATATGATGCAGGACTTTTTAACAATATTTCATCACTTAATAAAACGGCAATTTCTTCGTCCTCATCTGATGTTCTTTTGAAGCAGATTTTGAGCAAACTTGAAGAATTAAAGGAAGAAAAGAAAAATGCATCGGCAGTTCAGGCAGAATCCCTTGAAAACAGACAGAAAGATAATCTTACATTTAAAACAAGAAATCCTTCTATCCTTCGTTTTAATATCAACGGCTACAGCATAATAGAATCACTTGAAAAAGTATTTTTCAGCGAAACAGAGGCAGACGGTTCGTTCCTTCTTACAGGCGACAGAAAATATTTTGTAAATCAGAAAACATATAAAGAAACCTTTTACTTTCTGTTCAGGACAATAAAATCAAACGGTTCTGTAACTACATACGAGGTAATTCCTTATATTTCACAGGATACAAAAAATGATAATTCATATATCGCCCGCATGTCTCGTGAACAATCAATGATAGCGGAAAAAACAGGAAATTTCGTTGTTTTGCATTACACAAAAAATAATCTTAAGATAGATCTTCTTCTTGATATTGATAATAAATAGTGGAATTAAATATGGCAGATTTGAAGCAGGGATTACTTGAATGTTTTATTGAAAAAGAAAAAATTGATTTGCTTTCAGATAAAATTGAAAGTTATATCAAGGAAATTATTCTTTTTAATTCGGCATATAATCTTACAAATACATCAGATTACGATGAGCTTGTAATACGACACATACTTGATTCACTTTCTGCATATCCCTTTATAAAAAAAATTGCTGCTGATAAAAAGGATTTTGTAATTGGTGATATAGGTTCCGGTGGTGGACTTCCGGGCATCCCGCTTGCAGCTGCTTTTCCTGAGCATGAATTTATTCTTGTAGAAAGGATGAGCAAGCGTTGTGCTTTCCTTGAAAATTGTACTGCTATCCTCGGATTGAAAAATGTGACTGTTTTGAACAGTGAGGCAGAAAAGGTTGAAAATCAGAAAATGTCGCTTACTGTTTTCAGGGCATTTCGTCCGCTTGATGAACAGATGACAAAAACTTTACTTGCCCTTACAAAAAAAGATGGTTATCTTTTTGCATATAAAGCAAAGCTTGAAAATATAAAAGAAGAGATGGGAAAAATCAAGGAGCTTGTTCCATCCTTTGAAATACAGCAGCTTAAGGTTCCTTTTTTATCTGATGCTGAAAGAAATCTTGTAATTATAAAAAACAGTGAATGTACTTTCTGGAGTTAAACTATGGGTAAAAAAGAAAGAAATGGCGCACAAGTTATAGTAGAAGATGTCGTTAATGTAAAAAAGAATGAGCGTGTTCTTATAATTGCAAATCCTGCAACAAATGTTATAGCACAGGATTTATATCTTGCGGTTGAAAAAACAGGCGGCATTCCTACTTTGATTTTTCAAAAGGATAAGACGAGCTTTGACAATGCAAATAAAGAAATCCTTGCGGCAATTGCAACAGAACCGGAAGTCTGTTTTTCAATTTCAAATGTAAAGCTTGGGAAAGACCCTGAAGCGCAGAAGAATCCTTATGTTACGGAAGATGGTCAGAAGTTCACTCATATTTTTGATTATTTACTGGATGGGAAAAAGACAATGCGTGGAATCTGGACTCCTGGTATTACCGAAGATATGATGAACCGTACTGCAAATATTGATTATTGTCAGTTGCAGGAAAGATGTAAAAAGCTTGAAGAAATATTTGATGGAGCGGAAAAGGTCCGTATAACTGCTCCAGGCGGAACTGATATTGAATTTTCAATAAAGGGCAGAAAGCTTTTGTCAGATGACGGTGATTTTACAAAACCTGGTACGGGTGGTAATATTCCGGCAGGTGAGGTTTTTATAAGTCCGGTTGTCGGTACTTCAGAAGGAAAGATTGTTTATGATGGTTCCATGACATTTTTTGATGGTGATTCAATCCTTAAAACTCCGATTGAATGTGAGGTAAACGAAGGATTTGTCACAAAGATAAACGGTGGAGGAGAAGCAAAGCGGCTTTTAAAAACAATCATAGATGCAGAAATAAAACCTTTTATTATGGAAAAGGAAAATAAACTTGAAAAAGGAATGGCAGAGGTTTATAGAAAAAATGCAAGGAATATCGGTGAGCTTGGAATAGGACTCAATCCTGCTGCAAGAATTACCGGTAATATGCTTGAGGATGAAAAAGCGTTTCATACCTGTCATTTTGCAATAGGTGAAAATTATGACAATGATGCACCAAGTCTGATTCATCTTGATGGTGTTGTAAAAGATCCTACAATTATTCTTTTTTATGCTGATAATATTGAAAAAATCATCGTAAAGGATGGAAATTTAGTTATTTAAAACAATAAATCATTTAAAAAAAATGACGAAAATTTATTTATGGATGAGGATAGGAAAATGAAGTTGAAATTAAAAATACTGGCAGCTGTTTTTGCTATGGGAGTTGTAATCATGTGTTTTATCGGTGCGGCACCTGCAGTTAAAAAATCTGGTAATTCAAAAAAACAGGATACAGTTAAGGCAGATGCAAAAAAGCAGCCTGAAGATCCACGTATAGAAAAACTTAATCTCGTTCTTTCTAAGATGACACCTCGTTTCAGAATGGAATGTAAGGAAACTATTCTTGCAGATAAGGAAGCATTTTTAAGTGAGCTTGAGACTGTATTGGCCGATGAAGATAATTATCCTTCAAATGAAGATCCGTCTTCTAAACAGTTTTTCCTGATTGATAAAAAGCATAAGGCACAGCCTGAAATGTATGAACCTTACGATTTAATTCCTCTTGTAAAAAATAATTATTTCAATATTTCACGAAATGATTTGAGGCTTCGTTCCTATGTTTATGATGCCCTTGTTGAAATGGCAAAGGGAGCACGTCAGGATGGAATTACACTCCTTGTAAGTTCTACATATCGTTCGTGGGAATATCAGAAGAATCTTTTTCAAAAATGGGTACGCATAGACGGTCTGGAAGAAGCAGAAAGAGAATCTGCCAGAGAAGGAACCAGTCAGCATCAGCTTGGATTTGCAATTGATTTTGGAAGTATAGATGATTCTTTTATTCAGACATCACAGGGAAAATGGCTCGACAGTCATTGTGAAGATTACGGCTGGAGTCTTAGTTTCCCGCAGGGCTACGAGGATGTAACCGGTTACCGCTGGGAATGCTGGCATTACCGATACATAGGAATTCCTGCATGTAAGTTCCAGAATAAATGGTTTAACGATATTCAGCAGTTTATGTTTGAGTTTATCGACGCATGGAAAAATAATTAAATTTAATCTTTCCACAACTCAGGTTGTATTTTTAATAAATCAATAATGGCAGGCTTCGTTTTTTCTTTTGCGGGGCCTGTTTTTTTTGCCCTTATAAGCAGGTTTTTCGGAGTATGTTCTTCATCAATAAATTCGAGAAGCTGAACTCTGTAGCCCTGCTGTTCAAGCCATTCTGAACGTAAAGCATCTGTGAGTAAGGATGAAAATTTTTCCCGTAAGAATCCATGTTTTAGAATCGGCTCAAGAATGGAATCAGAGGGGGTAATTTTTTCTTTTTGATTTTTTTCAAGCTGTGAGTTTATCTGATGCTGGCAGCACGGAACGCTTAAAATTACTTTTGTGTTTTTTTCTACGGCGTATTTCAGGGCAAAATCTGTCGCAGTATCACATGCATGCAGGGTTATAATCATGTCAGGATTTTCATCTTCTGTATAACTTTCAATGCTTCCTTTTTTAAAGCCGATGTTTTTTAAGTTAAGTTTTTTTACAATATCATTGCAGTAGTCAATGACTTCTTCTTTTAAATCAAGCCCTTGAATTTTACATGGGATTTTTTTTATCTCTGTCAGAAAATAATGTACGGCAAAGGTTAAATAAGATTTTCCACAGCCAAAATCGATTATGCGCAGAGGAGTTTCCCTGTTTTTGAAATCATCAAGAATATCATCAATAAATTCAAGAAATCTGTTTATCTGGCGGAATTTATTATATTTTGAAGAGATGACTTTTCCCTCGCTTGTCATAATACCGCCAAAAATTAAAAAAGGAATTGCATTGCCTTCTTTTAAGATGTAATTTTTTGTAAGACTGCTTTTATTTTTCGCAGTAAAAAGATTTTTCTGATAGTTTGCAGGCTTCTTTATTTCTGTACGTTTTCCTTTTTTATTTGTAAGAATAGTTATTTCTTCTTTTTCAGTACGTTTCACGCAGTTTTTAAATGTCGTGCCTTCATGCTTTGATAAAAAATCATCAAGTTCTGTTTGTGAAAAATGCCTGTGAAAAACCTGTGTTTTTGTAAAAAGTTCAACATACCAGGCACTTCCTTCCGATGAATTTTCTGCACTGATTTTAATTTTCTGATAAGGTTTGCCCATTATCGCTTCTATATTTGAAACAGGTTTTGAAAGTGTAACTGCTAAAATCATTTTATATCCTTTAAAATATTATAATATAAAATTTGCATTATAGAAATAGAAAGGTTCACCTTAGGGCATAACAGTTTTTCCTTGCAATAAATATTTTTATTTCAAACGCATAATGTATTTGATATAGGGAAATAGTATACTAAATATTATAAAAATGTTATATTAACCGTATGGGAAAGACTATTGTTTTTGTTAATCAGAAAGGAGGAGTAGGTAAAACTACTTCTGCTATTAATATTGGTGCTTATGTCGCTCTTGCAGGAAAAAAAGTTCTTCTTGTTGATTTTGACTCTCAGGGAAATATGTCGAGTGGTGTAGGTGTATCAAAGGATAAGCCTACGATTTATGAACTCATGGCAGGAATGGTAAAACCTGAAGAAGCAGTTAAGCATACAAATGTAAAAAATCTTGATGCAATCAGCGCTTCCATAGATTTGTCGGGTGCCGCAATAGAGCTTGTAGATCAGGATGACAGGGAATTTTATCTTAAAAATGCACTCGCTCCTTTAAAATCTAAATATGATTATATTTTTATAGATTGTCCGCCATCTCTTGGTATTCTTACTTTGAATGGTCTTGCAGCAGCAGATTCTGTTTTAGTTCCTATGCAGTGTGAATATTTTGCACTTGAAGGAATTACACTTCTTTTACAGACTGTTCAGAAGGTTCAGAAAGAAATTAATCCATCACTGAAAATCGGCGGTATTTTCTTTACAATGTACGATTCAAGAACACGTCTTGCACAGGATGTAGTCGTTCAGGTTAAATCATATTTTAAGGATGTTGTTTTCAGTACAATTATTCCAAGAAACGTAAGGCTTTCTGAAGCTCCTTCACATGGACTTCCTATCTGTAAATATGATCCGGAATGTGTCGGTGCAAAAAGCTATGAAAAACTTGCAGAAGAGGTAATCCGTCGTGGCTAAAAATGGTTTGGGTAAAGGGCTTGGCGCTCTTCTTTCAGAAAGTGCAATAGAATCTCCTGTAGATACGACTAAGAAAGTCAATCTTACTCAAAAAAGAGATTCAAAAATTCCAGATGCGATAGACGTTGATGAAAACGGATGTCTTTGGATAGATCCTTCGTTATTAAAACCAAACCCAAAACAACCTCGAATTGAATTTAATCAGAAGCTTCTTGATGAATTGTGCGATTCCATAAAAGAAAATGGAATTTTACAACCGATTATTATTGAACATAACGGCGGTGATGATTTTTATATTATTGCCGGTGAACGCCGAACAAGAGCTGCAAAAATGGCAGGACTTAAGAAAGTTCCTGTTCAGATTAGAAAATTTGATGAGCAGCAGAAGCTCGAAGTTGCCCTTATAGAAAACATTCAGCGTGCAGATTTAAATCCGATTGAAGAAGCAACCGCATATTATAATCTTGTTCAGATGGGAGATTTAACTCAGGATGAGGTTGCAAAACGTGTCGGTAAAAACCGCTCTACAGTTACAAACGCAATAAGGCTTTTGAAATTACCGGAAGATATTCAGAAAGCACTTGTTAATGGTCAGATTTCTTCAGGTCATGCAAGAGCACTTCTTATGGTAAAAAATGATTCTGACATGCGTGTCATTTTTGGAAAGATTCTTGGTAACGGAATGTCTGTTCGGGAAGCAGAAGCAATGGCAGATTCCTACAACAACGGTGGACGTGCTGCAAAAAAGAAAGGTGCTTCTAAAAAACAGAGAAAGGATCCTGACATTGCCTTATTCGAGCAGGAACTGCGCAATATTTTTGGTGTAAAAGATGTAAATTTCAAGGGTGATACATCAAAAGGTTCCATCGAAATCGGTTTTTCTTCAAAACAGGATTTCGACAGAATCTATGATTTGTTGCTCGGTAAACAGTGATTTATATTTTCAGAAAAGCTTTATATCCTTCATATATCTGACATATATCTTCTTTTGATACAATTTCCCATGGTGCATGCATACTTAAAACTGCAACTCCTGCATCAAGTACATTCATTCCATATTTAGCCGCATGATAGGCAATTGTTCCGCCACCACCCTGATCTACCTTGCCAAGCTCTGCCATCTGATAAGAAATTTTTGCCTTTTCCATTGCATTTCTGATTTTCGCAATGAATTCAGGATTTGCATCACTTGCTCCGCTTTTTCCACGAGAGCCTGTGTATTTTTGAAAAGCGATTCCTCCGCCTAAAGCAGAAGCGTTGTCTTTATCAAAGAGATGGGAGTTCATAGGATCATAAGCGGCATTAACATCTGAAGAAAGCATGTATGAGTTTGCAAGACATCTTCTTAAAGTTAATTCTGAATAGTTTTGTTCCGTTCTTGAAATGATTTCTGCAAGCATGTTTTCAAAAAGATTAGATGCCATTCCTGTAGCGCCTACACTTCCTATTTCTTCCTTATCTACACATAAACAGCAGATTGTTCGTTTAACTGCAGAAGAATCCAGGACTGCACGGACACTTGTAAATGCGCATGAGCGGTCATCCTGTCCGTATGCCAGAATCATTGAACGATCGAGTCCAAGATCTTTTGCTTTTCCAGCTGGAACAATCTCAAGTTCAGCTGATTCGAAATCTTTTTCTTCAAATGAATATTTATCTTTAAGGATTTCAAGAATCCTTTTTTTACATTTCTGTTTTTCTTCTTTTTTATCTCCATCAGTTTTTTGTGGAACAGAAAGACCTGCAATTAAATCTAAATCTTCACCGTGAATAAAATCGGAAGCTTTATCTTTTAACTGTTCCTGTGCAAGATGAGGGAGAATATCTGAAATGCAGAAAACAGGGTCTGTATCATCTTCACCTATTACAATATTTAATTTTGTACCGTCCTTTTTGCAGACAATCCCATGAATAGAAAGAGGAATTGTTGTCCATTGATATTTTTTTATTCCACCATAATAGTGTGTATTTAAATATGCGATGTTATCTTTTTCATAAAGAGGATTTTGCTTTGCATCAAGACGCGGAGAATCGATATGAGCACCAAGAATATTAAGACCTGCTTCTATCTTTTCACTTCCAATTTCGAAAAGTGCAATAGCTTTGTCCATTTTTGTAATATAAACCTTGTCTCCGGTTTTAAGTGAATTGTATTGAGAAATGTCCTTATATCCTTTTTTTTGTGCAAGTGAAATTATCTGAGTAACGCATTCACGTTCTGTTTTGCCCTTGTCAAGAAAATTTTTGTATTCATTAATTAACTGTTCGTTCAATTTAATTACTCCTTTGATAATAATTTAATTATTCTTTTGATAAATGTAAACAGGTCTTTTATAAGCAGAATCTGATTTCTGAAGAGAAACAGAATGTTATAAATAGTGTATTTGAAGAAGCTGGGAGCAGATAATGAAAAAAAATTTTAGAATAATGATTACAGGTTTAATTGCTTTTCTATTTTTATCATGTCCGGGTATTGGTTATTATCCTTTTGGTTCTAGAATTCATATAGTATCAGAAATCAGTGATGAAACAGTAAAAGCCGGTGATGAAATAAATATTAAGGTAAAGCTTTCTGATGGACCGGTAAATGTATTGTATTATAATCTTCCAGAAGGGTATCAATATATTGATTGTAAGCGTGAAAATGAATTTGTTTTAACAGAAGAAGAAGATAAGAGAGATTATTGCGGTATTCCAGAGGGATATGAAAATACAACATTATCTATTATCAGTAGTAATGATAAAAAATATAAAACAGAGGTTTCTTTTTCGTATAATGAACCAGGTGAGTATAAGATTTTGATAGAATGTCTTAAATTTTATAAAGAATATACAATTACTGTTACAGAATAATCTGAAATTTTTTTTGACATATTCTTTTTCAGGTTGTATTCTTGTAATTAAGGAAGGAATATGAAATTTAAGAATTTTTTACTTGGTGCAATATTAACTGTTACAGGAATCCTGATGATAGCTATTCCTGAAACGTGCATTAAAACAATTGTAATTATGATTGGGGCTGCTACTGCCATTAATGGCATTTATACTCTGATAAATTTTTATAAATTAAGTGATGATAAAATTTACAAACGTACTGTTTTGGTTAAATGTCTTTCAAGTGTGATTGTCGGTATTGTTGCAGTTTTATTCCCGCTTCTTTTAATGAAAACTGTTGCCGCTATCTGGACTGTAATAACAATCATTCTTGCAGTTTATTTTGTTCTTTTTGCAGTTGCAGGATTTTTCTCATCTTCTTTAATTAAAGATTTATCTGTTGAAGATAAAAAACGGATTACACAGGAAAGCTTTATTTATCTGTTAATTGCAGTTGTGCTTTTTATAATTCCTGTTGGAAAAATAATTTCTACTTTATTCAGAATTGCAGGTGTTGCTGGAACTGTCATCGGACTTGTTATTATTGTTAAGGAAATAATTCTTGTAAGCATGAAAAAAGGTGCAGAAAAAGCAATCGCAGAAGCTGATAAATCTGATTCCGGTGAAGCTTCAGATATTATTGAAAAATAAGCATTTTTTTATTATCATAAGTCTATTCTAATAATGAGGTAATTTTTTATGGCACATTGTATAGTACCGGAAGCAGAAGCAATTTTAGATAAGGAATATCCGGTTTTAGATAAAGGCTTTGTAAGACTTGTTGATTATTTTGGCGGTGACCAGCGCATTGTTCAATCTGCAAGAGTTTCTTATGGCGAAGGAACAAAAACTGTAAGTCAGGATGGTGCTTTAATTGATTATCTTTTGAGACATCAGCATACATCTCCGTTTGAACAGGTTGTAATGACTTTTCATGTTAAGATGCCTATTTTTGTTGCACGTCAATGGGTTCGTCATAGAACTGGAAGAATGAATGAGGTTTCAGGACGTTATTCAATCATGAAGGATGAATTTTATGTTCCTGCAGAAGATAAGGTTTCTCCTCAATCAACAGATAACAAGCAGGGAAGGGCAGCAGAAGCTTTTGATAAAAAGAAGGCTGATGAAATAATTTCAAAGCTTGAAAAAGGGCAGAAGGATGCCTATGAAGGCTATAACGAATTGATTGAAAGCGGACTTGCCCGTGAAATTGCAAGAATAAATCTTCCGCTTTCTTTGTATACAGAATTTTACTGGGAAATGGATTTACACAATCTTTTCCATTTCTTAAAGCTTCGTCTTGACAGTCATGCTCAGTATGAAATACGTGTTTATGCAGAAATCATTCTTGAAATTTGCAAGAAGGTTGCACCAATGGCGACAGAATCCTTTATTAATCACATGAATGAAGGAGTAAATTTCAGCGGTGAAGAGATGAGGGCGTTACGCGATATTATGGACGGAAAGCCTAATCCTCTTGAAGGAAAGAAGCTTGAGCGTTTCAATGAAAAAATAAGAACCGGAACTCAACTGTAATTATTTTTATTCAATGAACGTGTAATCGGTAAAATATAAGTCGAGTATTTTTCCAAGAGTCAACTGCTCGTTAATCCTTGATTTTAACTCTGTTTTTACCATATCTTCTCCAGCCTGAAGAAGTTCTTTTCTTGTGTGACTTGAAAAGTAGGTTGTAAAAATATTTTCTATTAATCTGTTCTTTCGTGAAAGCTCCTCGAAAAATGCAGTTTCTCCTGCAGGATAAGTAAACCATGGAGTAACTACAAGAAGGGTCCCGCTTTCTTCTTCATTTTCAGAAGATGTAATGATTCTTAATGAACCGATTCCAGAGAATGCAGACATTTCTTCACCTGCTTTTTTGCTTAAATGACGTATTTCCAGCGGTGAAGGATCTGATTTTCGTAAATATTTACCTGGACGTGCTTTCTTTGAAGCAAATCCGATTATAGTTACAAGAAGGATGATAAGAATTAATGCCGTTATTATATAAACAAGAATCCTTTCAAATTTATTGAATTTTTTCTGGAATTTCTGCCAGAGTTCGTAAAAAATCATTGTATTCATTTTTCCCCTCACAAATGATTATAGTTTGTATTCTGCAATCAGAGCCGAAAGTCTTCCCTGTGTTCTTGCCGTTATATGTACACCGTCATCGAGCCATTCTTCGTTTTGAATGCAGCTGTTTTTCCGAAGCTCGTTTATCAAAGACATTTTTGTCACTGGAATAACATATTCTCCAATATCACCATATAACATTTCATAGATTTTGTCTTTAAGTTCATCGAAGCCTGTCTGTTCTTTTGCGCTTGTGCAGATTGCATCCTGGAATCTGGCTTTAAGCTTTTGAAGTATTTCAGGATTTTCTTCATTCTTGTCGCATTTATTCAGAAGAATGAGCCTTTGATTATGAGTTGCACCTATATCTTCCAATACATCATTTACTGTTTCATACTGCTGTTCAACCTGTTCATCAGACGAATCAAGGACAATGAGAAGTAAATCTGCAAACTTTGCTTCTTCAAGAGTTGATTTGAACGCATCTACAAGATGATGAGGAAGATTGCTTATAAAACCAACTGTATCTGTTATTAAAGCACCGGCACTGTCGTTTAGCGGTAATTTTTTGGTAAGAGGGTCAAGGGTAGCAAAAAGCTTATTTTCTACATACGCATCTGCACCGGTCAATGCATTTAAAAGACTTGATTTTCCGGCATTTGTATAACCGACAAGTGCACATGAAGGGGCTTTTTCCCTCTGCTTTCTTTGTGTTTTACGGTTAATTTCAATTTCTGCAAGTTCACGCTTTATCTGTGCGATTTTATTTCTGATTAATCGCTGGTCAAGCTCAAGCTGTGTTTCTCCAGAGCCTTTTGCACCAAAAGCACCACCCCTTATTCTTTCAAAATCCTTCTTTACGTGAGCAAGTCTTGGTAAAGAATATTGAAGGCGTGCAAGCTCTACCTGCAGAACTGCTTCTTTTGTCTGTGCCCTCATAGCAAAGATTCGTATAATGACTTCCTGTCTGTCAAAGCATGAAAGGTTTGTGAGTTCTTCCCAGTTGCGCTGTTTTCTTGGTTCAAGGTTAAAATCAAAAATAATGCAGTCTGCCTCAATCTTTTGTGCAAGTTCATTTATTTCCTGTGCCTTTCCTGTTCCCATACCGTAGGCTGGATGTACTTCAAGACGATTCAATGTTAATCTTTGAATGACATCCATCCCAAGTGTTAAGACGAGACCCTTTAATTCCTGTAAATCGTTTCCAGGTTCCCCGATTAAAAGTGCGCGTGGAATCTTATTGTTTTCTTCTTCAATATTAATCATTACTTCAATTCTAACTTAATCAAAAGTAATTCGCAATAAAAAAACTTACACAGATTCTCATTTTTTTTGATTATTTACCGATAATATAATAAGGAAATAAGGAATAAAATGTCTTCAGCACAAAAGGTAGCAGTAAGTATTTTAACAGCCGTTATTCTTTTTACAGGCTTTGTTTTTCTTGGTCAGACAACCTTAATGTCAAAAATTCAGACAAGGTTTTATGCCCAGTCGAAAGTTACTGAAAAACAGAATCAGCTTAAAAAACTTACAGATAATACTGATGCTTATATTGAAGAAATTCTCAATAAAATTATCCTGGCAGATAATGCGTATTTAAAGAATAATTCTGTCCGCACCTATACAATTCAGAATCCTACAGAAAAGGATGAGGTTGAACGAAGAAGGGAAACTACAAGGATTTTTGATGAAATAGAAGAATTGGACGGTATGCGTCTTGTTGATGATAATGCAAAGACAATCCATTACAGTTCATATTATTCTGATGTCCTTAACACAAACGGAAATTTCAAGACATATAAAAATTATCCTGATATTAATGAGCTTGATTACGGATATTTTGATTTTTCAGATAAGGATTACAAGCTTCTTTTTGACAGAAATCAGAACAGAATAATTCTTGCGGTTCCTTATCATATAACTGACAGTGTAACAAGAGGAAAGTTCCTTTTTTATTTTAACTTCTATAAAATCTGCAGTAAATTTATTGATAATTCAGTTCTTTCTTTAGGCGAAAATCTGACGCTTGTTTCATCAGATTCAGAGTTTGAGGGCGGAATCGTGAGCGGGCTTCCATTAGAATCGCAGAAGGATTTTTATGAGCCTGTTTTATCTGCCTGGAAAAATAATTCAGAAAAAGAACGGATTTTAGAGGCTCCCGATAATTCATACTATCTTTTGTTTACCGACAATTCGTCTAAATTCTTTAAAGTTTCATCGGTATATAAAAGTACTGTCTTTGAGCTTTCAAGAGAATTTATATGTCTCATTTATGTATGCGTGTTCATTACACTTGTTTTAATCTGCATGCTTCTTTTTAATATTCGCCGTGATTATCTTACAAAAATCCGTGAGCGAATTAAAAAGGTTCAGATGGGAATTATTAATGAATATCTGGAAAATAAAGAGAAGATAGAATGGGCTCAGGTCTCACGTCAGCTTGATTTACGTAAAGAAGAACTTTCTCAGGAAATAAAGAAGAGCATTGGAAACGCTAAGGAAAAATATTCTAAACAGGTAGATGAATATATAGATGCCAGCTGGAAAGAAATTATTGAAATCCTTGGCGGTGATAAAAATAATCAGAAAACACAGGCAGTGCTTGGTGAAAATGCAATAGATGAAATCCGCAAGGTAATAGAAGAAGTGCTCGTTTCTGCAAGACTTCATGTAAATCTTGATCAGATTAATGTACAGGAGCATAAGCTTCAGACAGTTGAGCCTGTTTCTGAAATAGAAGAAATTGAAGATGCACAGGAGCTTGAATCTCTTGATTCTGATGTTGAGGAAATTGAAGAGATAGATGAGATTGAAGATGCTGACAATGTTGAAGAAATAGAAGATATTGAAGAAGCAGCTGATGAAAAGCAGATTAAAGCTTCTGCTTCAGAAGAAGAGCTTGAAGAACTTGAAGAGGTTTCTGAAGATGAAACTCCATTGCTTGCAATTAAAAAGCCGCTTCCAGTTAAATATGATTATTTCGTAAGTGACGATACATTTATCGGTGGTGCGACAGATGAATTTGCAACTGTAGATAATATTTTTGCCGAAGACTTATGTATTGGTCCGCAGTATACGACAGATTATCCGGAGCTTCCAAAGAACTTTACATTTACAGCAGAAACTCCTCATTTTGGCAAAGCACAGAAAGAAAACGAAGAAGAAATTGAAGAAGCAGAACTGATTCCTGAAGCAGAGATGTTTTATACTATGACTGAATTCGGTGCAAAGATTTTACCTGCCGCAGAACTTCAGAGTGAGCAGATAGAAGCAATTGTAGAAAATCAGGGTGTGTATTCAATTTCAGATAATATAAACTATACGGACATAATACAGGACAGTGAATTCAAGAGTCTTGTAGATTCTGTCTTAAGATAACCGGTAAAAAATTAATTTGCCAGATACTGCTGCATAAGCTGTACAAAAAGATAAATCTTCTTGTAAATTGTTACTCCGAATTCCTTCATCGGTTTTTCAAGATAGCGTTCCAGCTCTTTCCAGTTCTGTACAATTACAGGCTGCGGCTTCATGTAATCTTCAATAAGCTGCTTTAAGGTTTTTCCAATAGTTATGAGTTTTTTAGTTCCTGTCGTAATAAAGCTTTTAGCCTGATTGTTTGCATCATCTATAAGCCTGTTGATTATGTTTTCTGCACCTGAATCATGCGCTGTCTTAGGAAGAAGAGTTTTTATTTTATGTCCGATTGTTCCATCATCAACTGAGATTGAATTGTCAAATTCTGTAATCTGATCAGAAAGCTTAAGAAGATCCTGATATGCTTCGGAAACTGGAGCGGAAAGGGTAGAATCCCATTGACCTCTGATTACAATTACATCAAAAAATTCACGGATATCTTTTTTAACATATTCAAGCAGGAAGGTTTTTAAAAAGTTCAGAGGTTCTGTAAGCGTAAAAAATTTAAGGTTCTTTCTGTCCAGTGCAGGATTAAGCTCCGGTGTGTAATATTTTAAATTCTGAATGTCTACCGAGCCGAAAATCTGCATACAGATTGAGCTTGCCTTTGATTCCTTTTGAGCTTTGTTCATTTTTTTCAGAACGTTATGTGCTTCTTCTTCAATCTGTGTAACATAAGGATCTACAATTTGTTCCTGTGTTTCACGTACCTCAGGAATATAATCAGGAGAACTTAAAATATGACGGAGCATAAGATCGAATGCCTGTGATGACTGAATTGAAGAAATTTTTGCAATGATTTTTTTCCAGGTTCCCTGTGGTACAAGTTCACTTCCACGGCTTACCTTCAGAAAATCAAATAAATCTGACCAGGCAATTCTGTTATCGGTGATTGAATATGCAACTGCGATAAAGTCCTTTAAATCATCTGCTATGAATTCTGCGTTTGATTTTCGGAATTCAGGAACTGCATCAAAATTATTTTCGACAAGACCAGGTGCAAAACGTTTGATGAGCATGTAATAATCATAACTGCAGAAATCTCTGAAAGCGACGAACGATTTGTAGAGATTTTCTATTTTTGTTACACGTTCAGGTGTAAACTCGTTCTGGAAATTTATAAGGTATTCTTCAACTTTATCATTGATTGCATCAAGATCCATCGTTCGTGAAAGTTCCTGAATTGCTTCCATGCTCAACGATTCTAAAAGTGAAGTTTGTTTTTCAGAAAGTGAATAATTTATAATCTGATGCTTGAAAAGACCTGCATTCGGATTTGCCTTAAAAACAGCCTGGGCAGGAGCACAAATTTTATACAAATCATAAAAAAGCTTTGCAAACTGCGGTTGAACCTCATAAGTCGAAGGTTTATAGAATGAATGATATTTTGTTTTAGAAAAACTCTTTACGATTGCCTTTAATCTGCGTTTTTTTTCTATTTCAGGATTTGCAGATTTGAAAATGCTAGAGAAGAGATTAGTGAAAAAATTGCCGCCTGCACTGTTTGAATTCTTTGTCTTTTCCATAACATAAATTGTAAGTCACTTTTCCTGATTTTTCAACAATCTTATAGTAAAAAATATAATTTTGTTCTATAATTAACACGTAAAAAAATACAAATCAAAGAAAGGATGATAAGAATTTTCGAGAGATTTTTATCACGACTTTTTTTAAGGAGAAAAAATGAAACGATTTATATCCCTGATTATTTGTTCCGGTTTATGTGCTTTTACACTCAGTGCATATAATCCTCCTATAAATGGAGATAATCTTTTTGAACTCGCAAGTCCGCATCAGATTGCAGATGCTTCTTCTGTAACCGGTGGTGCTATTTTCTATGGCGGACCGGATTCAATCCTCGTTAATCCAGCATTGCCTGCTTCAGAACAGAGAGTTTCCTTAAATCTTTCGTATACCGCTTTAATTAATACAGATAAAGCAGACAGCAATCATTTTTCAAGTGCATATCAGCTTGGAATTGTAATTCCATTTAAGTTTGCTGTTTTCACAGGACTTTTGGACGGTGTTCACGGTGAATTTGATAATATGAATGTCGGAAATACGCTTAGTACAAAGCTTGCACTTTCGAAGGAAATTTCAGAAAGGCTTGATATTGGACTTGGTCTTAATACAGGACTTTTCTGGGCAAAGAACAGCGGTTCTGACTGGATGCTTTCAGGAAATATCGGTTATCTTTACACTTTTGGTGATGCAGGTTTCCTTAAGGATTTTAAATATGGTGTTTCTGTTCTGAACCTTGGTAAAAATGTAAAGGATGTTGAGCTTTCTGTTTTGAATAAAAAGGATACAGATCTTTCTGCGTTCCCTACACTTGCAACTGTAAAGGTTGGTGCTTCGGGATTATTTGTTTCTAACAGTGCAGTTAAATTCGGATTTTCTTTTGGTGTAACTACACCTATGTTCATGAATGTAATTTTTGATGCAGGACTTCAGTTTTCTGTAAAGGACTGCTTCTATATTCACGTTGCAGACAGATTTAATCTTTCTGAATTCTGTAATGGTCATAAAGACTTCCTTCCGTCAATTGGAATCGGCGTAAGATTTACTTTTGATTTTAACAACGATTACATGCAGAAGAACGGATGGGAACAGAGCGAAGTTTCATCAACTTTTGTTTACAAAAATTACTATCAGACAATAAATGCTTTTTCTTTAGGCGTTGACATGAATCTTGGTATGCAGGATACAACCCCTCCTGTAATTACTTTATGGAATAATGAAGGAGATGATGAATAATGAAAAAATTATTATTTACTTTTGCATTGTTTGCACTCGCTGCAGTTTCTTTATCTGCAAAACCAAAATATATTTCTCCTAACAACGATGGTGTTCAGGATGAACTTGTAATTCCTTTGAATATTTCAGATAAAAGATATATTCAGGGCTGGAGTCTTGTGATTATGGATTCCAACAAAAATGTAATCCGAACAATTGAAAATAAAATTGCTCTTGGTAAGAAAATCGGCTTTAAATCTTTCTTTAAGCAGCTTGTTGCTCCAAAACAGGGAATCGCTGTTCCATCTTCAATTACATGGAATGGTGCAATGAATAACGGTGAAACAGCACCTGACGGAACTTACTACTATTATGTTACTGCAACAGATGATAACGGAAATACCGGTAAAACAAGAGAATATGAAGTTATCGTAGATACAGTCGCTCCTGAAATTACACTTGCACAGCCTTCAGATAAAACTTTTGGTGAAGGTGCAAAAGCATCGCTTAAAATCAGACAGTCTGGTTCTAAAGAAGATGAATGGCTTGGTGTTTTTAAAGCGGCAGACGGAACTGTCGTAAAAACAGTGAAATTTACCGGCGAACCTTCAGATTTCAGCTGGTACGGTACAAAGGATAATGATACTCAGGTAATGGACGGTATTTATTCATACGAAATCACCGCTACAGACCGTGCCGGAAATAAATCGCCATATGCTGTAATTTCAAATATCATTTATTCTGCAGATAAGCCTGCAACAAATATTTACGTTTTAGGTTCAAGATATTTTTCACCTGGAACACAGAGCAAAAATAAGGATGTAACCTTTAACGTTACAATTCCTGTTCCTGAAGAAAAAACAGGAAATAAACTTGTTGAATGGTCAGTTGTAATTAATAAAGCAGGAAAAGAAGTAAAGACTTATAATCAGACAAAGGATGGAAGTATCCCGCCGGAAAAAATTGTTTTTGACGGAACAGGTGATGACGGTAAATTCCTTGGCGACGGTGAATATCAGGCATCTGTAACTGCAAAATATCTTAACGGATACGTTCCGGCAAAAATTTCTTCACCAGTAGTAGTGCTTGATACAGAAAAGCCTGCAGCACAGATTACTGCATCAGATAAAGTTTTTGGTGCAGGTGCAAAATCTGAAGTTAAGTTCAATATTCTTGTTCCGCCTGTAAAAGGTGCTCCTGTAGAAAATTGGAAGGCACAGATAAAATCTGCAGATAATAATGAAGTAATAAAAACCTTTGATCTTGGCGAATATCCTGCAGATACACTTTCATGGAACGGATTGAATGAAAAAGGTGAAATTGCAGAAAAAGGAAAATATTATCTTGAGCTTTCTGCAACAGACCTTGCCGGTAATGAAGGAATAACTAAAACTGTAGATTCAGTTACATTCGATACCACAGAGACTCAGCTTTTACTTGCAATGCAGGACAGTGCTTTCTCTCCGAATGCAAACAGAATTAAAGATACAATTTCAATCACTCCTGTAACTGCCACTAAAGATGTTGTAAACTATGAATTTAAAATTTCTGATGCAAAGGGAAATATTGTTTATTCAAGAAAAGAAAATAAAAAGCTTCCTGTAAGTTTTATCTGGGATGGAAAAGACAACGACGGAGTCCTTTGTGATGACGGACTTTTTGCTGCAAGTCTTACTGTAACTGCTGCCAACGGCTCTGTTGCTTCTGCTGCAACTCCAACTTTTGAAATTGATACTAAATTCCCTTCTATCAGTGCAGAAGTTCCATACACATTCTTCTCGCCTGATTCAGATGGAATTCAGGATGCAGTGCTGGTTAAGCTTACTGATTCTACTTCAGAAAAATTATGGACAGCAGAAATCAGAAATGTAAAGGATAAGGCTGTAAAGACTTATAAATGGAACGGAACAAAATCTGATTTTTCATGGGATGGTACAGATGAATCCGGAAATCTTGCAGCGGACGGAAAATACAGCATTGTCATTTATTCAACAGATGATGCCGGAAACAGCTTCAGTACTGAAATCAAGAATATTGTTCTCGACAGCAGGGAAACAAAGCTTTATCTTACAGCAGAATACGAAGGAATCTCTCCTAATAATGATAAGGTTCTTGATGTTCAGGAATTTGCAGTTAATGCATCTGTAACAGAAAATATTCTTTCATGGAATTTTGACGTAAGAAAAGAAGATGGAAAATCAGTTTACTCACTTTCAAACAAGGATTCTGCAAATCTTCCGTCAAAAATCAGATGGAATGGTGCAGACAGCGAAAACAATGTTTGTGAAGGAACATTTACAGGAACTTTGAATGTAGTTTATAAAAAAGGTAATGTTGTAAATGCAGTTACATCTCCATTTATCTGTTCTGCAACACCACCTCAGCTTAAAGTTCAGACAGCACCGGTTTATTTCAGTCCTGATAATGACGGTATTGATGATGATCTTTTCATAAAGCTCACTGGAAATACTAAAGCAAAAATCAAGAACTGGTCTTTCAATGTTTATGATCCTAAGGGAAAACTCTTCTGGAAAAATGAAGGAAAGACTTCGATTACCGAAAGACTTGTATGGGACGGTTTGAGTAACGTACAGAAGGATAAATACGGAAATGCTGAACGTGTTCAGTCTGCAATGGATTATCCTTATAAGTTTATTATTACAGATAATCTTGGAATGACTTCAGTTGTAGAAGGCGTTATTCCTGTGGATGTTCTTGTAATCCGTGAAGGAAATGTTCTTAAGATGGCAGTTCCGTCAATTATCTTCGAATCAGATTCTTCAAACTTCCAGACTGCAAACACAACTCTTGCTCCTGATCAGGTAAGAAGAAACATTGAGATTTTGAATCGTGTAGCAGATATCCTCAAGAAATTTACAGATTACAAGATTTTGATTCAGGGACATGCAAACAGAGTTTCTGACAATGAAAATGAAGAAACACAGGATAATATGTCTCAGTGGGGAAGGGCACTTATTCCTCTTTCTAAAGAGCGTGCAGATGCAATTAAAGCATATCTTGTAAAACGTGGTGTAAGTGAAGCTTCTGTTTCTACAGAGGGTATGGGTGGAACAAAGCCTGTAGTTGAACCAAAGGATAAGGACAACAACTGGAAGAACAGACGTGTAGAATTTATCCTTGAAAAATAAGATTCATTTTTACATCATTTTCCGTAACAGGAAGATTTTGTAAAATTTGAAAATCAAAACAGACACCTGCGGTTTTTATGCTGCAGGTGTTTTTTATAACTGCAGATTTAAGCTCTGAAAGAAATTTATCGTAAAAGCCTTTTCCTCTTCCAAGCCTGTCCCCATTGTCGGTAAATGAACGGCCCGGAACTAAAATAAGAACGTTTCCATTGAGAGAGGAGGTTTCAAGCTTTTTGCACTTTGTTTCATCCGGTTCTTTTATTCCGTAATAACCGTCATTCAGACTGTAGGAAGCGCCGGCAGTATCATCAAAATAATAAAAATCAAGAGAGCCTGACTGAAGATTTACCTTTGGAACAGCAATTTTTTTTTCCTGAACGAATGAAGAAATTATCACAGCGCCCAAATCAACTTCATCGTCCAATGCCATGTATGCGAGGATAATATCGGCGGTTAAATATTCATCTGATGTAACGATTTTTTTACAGATATCTTGAGATTTTGCATGAAGGACAGCCTGATTTTCATTTACAAGCTGCTTTATTTTTGATCTGATTTCCTGCTTTGTCATATTCTGATTTTAGACCTTGTTCGTTATATTAGTCAAATTAATTTTTTATAAAAATGTCTTGTAAATGTGTTGACATAAATCATGAATTTTAATAAGATTATATCACGTTCGAAAGAGCGATGGTTCCTTAGCTCAGTCGGTAGAGCAACGGACTGTTAATCCGTGTGTCGCTGGTTCAAGCCCAGCAGGAGCCGTTATTATTTTTTTCCTTCTTTGCTGTAAACTCTGAAGGCCGGAATTTCCGGGAAGGCTGTAAGAGCCTGTATATAATCTTCAATTCCTGCCTGCTGAATATAATTGTACATTTCAAGATAATACAAGGCATCAGATTCATAAGGGAAGTATTCAAAGCCCTGCTGTAAAAGCTTTGCGGTGCCGGTTGTTGTTCCTGCTTCTGTAAATTGTGTTGAAATCCATATGTCTTTTATAAGTTGAATTGTTTGTGCTGCTTTTTGTGATGTAAGTTCTTTTTTTATCTGCGAAATTGTTGTTTTAAAAGCTGAATCAAGTTCTTTTGTATGAGGAACATTTTGAACGATTACTGCCGCTGTATCCATCTGTGCTTTTGTAAAAGAGGCGGCGGCTGTACTTCCTTTTAATCTTTGATTTGAATTTATATTGTCCTGAAGCTTGTTTACAATATATAAAAGCATTGCATTGAAAAGTGCTTCATCCTTTGTTCCGAACTGAGGAGATGAAAAAAAGTACATTACAGGATCGAGAAATTCTGTAGTAGGTATAAGAACTGCAGGCATAGGTCCTGCTTTTTCTGCAGGAATGTCGGTCAGGAACGTATGATTTATTTGTGTTGTAACGCTTTTACTTGTTGTAAGCTTTGTTACCGCATATGAAATGTTTGTTTTGTTTTTATTGTTCGTTAATAAACCAAGTGTCGTGTTCATTATGGTAACGATGTTGTCAGAAAAATTACCTGTAACAATCAGTTTGTATCTTGAAGAATCAAGGAGCAAAGGATAATATTCAAGAATTTTCAGATATGTAGTATCTTCAAGAATGTCTTTTTTTGTTTCAAAAAGTGTAATGAACTGTGAGTCTGGATAAAGTGTTTCTACTGCTTTTGAATACATTTGATTTACTGCGCTTCCGTTTTCCATTCTTTTTTTGTACTGCCTGTTCGCTACTGCACGGTCTGCCGTTGCCGGAAGTACGTCGGAATAAATAATTGCATCTGCAACTGCTTTTGCGATTTTCGGTAAATCAACATTTTCGCATTCAATTATAATCTGACTTGTCGTTATGTCTGTATTTGATGTTACGACCGGCATTCCCTGAATCTGGCCTTTTTGCTGTAGTGCAACTATTTCTCTTTGAATGTTTGTCGTAAGAATGTTTATCATCACTTCTTCAAAGCCGTGATTATTCGCACTGTTTAATTTTCCGCCATTAACTGAAATCAAGAAAGTTACCTGAGAGGTGTTTCCGTTATATTTTGTAACAAGAGGAATTCCATTTAAAAGTTTGACTTTTTTTATCTGTTCCTTATTAAGCTTATAGAATTGCTGTGCATCGTTTACGTAAGCGGCTTCTTCCGGTGTAAAAAAGTTCTGTGAATCCTTCGGATTATAATTTTTTATATCTGCAAATTCCTTTTGGGTGTACCAGCTTGCATTTTCAATTGTGATTTCTTCAAAGCCTGCCGATTTGTATTCTGCTTTATGAGCATAATAATCCTTTGAATTGATAATTATAAAAATGAATGGTTTTTCTTTTGTCAGTTTTGAAGAGATTTGCGATGCCTTTATTTTTTTATATTTTTCGAGCCGTGATGATAAGGTTTGTACTTCTATGGAATCCTGTGCTTTATCTAAGGATGATTCTAAAAAGGACTGATATGGTTCTATTGCCCACCATGAGCTTAAATTATCCATATATTCAGCAGATGATGTATTAATCAGATTCATTGAATATTGTGCATTCTGAAGGGCGACTTCATATTCTGCCGAGTTGATGTTTTTGATTGCGTTTTCTACTTCCTTTGAAAATAAAAGTGACTGCTTGAGTGAGTTTGTCTTGATTTTTGGATCTGCCGGATTTTGAAGAAGCGTCTGTATGATGAGACGGTTGCTGTTTTTTTTGTGTGCAGAAGATGCATTTATGTATTCATTACCGGGAATATTTAGTTCGGCAAGATTTAACAGATTATATTTGAAAAAAGAATAATCGTTGTTGTAAATCAAGGCGGCTAAATCACTTTCTTCCATATCAAGATTCAGATACTGTATTACGACCTGTGTAAGTTCATCTGAAAAATCAGGATTATGAAGTACGAATTTTCTTTGTGTCACTTTATGTTCAAGAGGTTTTTCCTGTGGTGAAGAATAAACGCTGTAGAATCTTCCGAAGGTTTTGTTCAGCACGTTGAGAATCTGTTTTGAATCGAAATTTCCGCTAATGAAAACCGCGCTGTTTTGAGGAATGTAATATCTTGTAGAAATTGTATTTATGATTGAACGTGCGTTTTTTGCAGTTGTTTTATTGAATAACGGAGGATATATTCCCGAATCATGCTTCCATGGAGAATCTGAAAAAACCTTTGCATCAATTGCACTGTTTATAAAACCGCTCATCGATTCTGCGTTTTCTTTAACTTCGAGTTTAAGTGCATTAAGTTCCTTTTGAATTAACTCATTGGAAAAATTAGGCTCAAAGGCTGTGCGTGCAAGAAGCTCCAGAATTACATCCTTTTGAGAAGAGGTTGCCTGTATTACATAGCGCGAAGAATCGGCGTTGCAGAAGGCCTGTTCGAATTTAATGTCAGAAAGACTTGCGGCAAACAGTCTTGAATAAAGCTTGAAAAATCCGCTTGTGTTTTGTGTCTGTGATGAAAAGCCTGCACGAACGGTATATTCTATTCTTATAAGCGGATCTGAATGATCTTCAAGTAAAAAAACAGTCAGCCCGTTTTCAAGAGTATATTGTTTTACAGCATCCTTTGGTGCAGAAAATATCAGGGCGTTAAAAAATAAAAATGAAACAACTGATATCAAAATGTTTTTATAAATCTTTTTCATTCTTCTATTATATAATAATTTTATCTTTTTGCATCTAGAAAATTGATGTCAGTTATAGTAATATGTTTTTCATGGTAAGTGTAGATTATAAATCAGATATAGACAAAATTGAAATTCCTAAAGATTTAATCAAGGGTAAAAGACTTTTAACTAAAGCAGAAATTCAGATTCTCGAAAAAAATCTGAATCATAACGAAGATTCTTTGTGGAATAATTTTTATGTAGACGCTGAAGAAAACTGCTTTGATGCAGAGCTTATTCATTTCTGTGATTTTTCAGGCTATGTAATCCTTGGTAAATTAAAAAAAGGAATGCTCAATTACAACGATCTTCATCTTGAGTGTGGAATTGAACATTCAAAGCTTCATAATGTAGTTACCGGTGATGATAATGTCATCCGCAATGTTGCTTATCTTGATAATTACAGGCTTGGAAACAGGGTAATTCTTTTTAATATAAACGAAATGTGCTGTACCAAGCATTCGAAATTCGGAAACGGAATCCTTAAAAACGGTGAAAGTGAAAATAACAGAATCTGGATTGGTGTTGCAAACGAAAACGACGGGCGAAGCATTCTTCCTTTTGAATCTCTTATTCCTGCCGATGCATATCTGTGGTCTCATTACCGTGATGATAATGAGCTTTTGAATAGATTTGTTCAGCTCACAGAATACGGTAACACAAAAGAGCTTAATACCTTCGGTTTTGTTGATGATGATTGTGTCATTAAAAATTCGAATATCATTAAGGATGCAAAAATAGGAAAATGTGTTTATATAAAGGGTGCTTTTAAATTAAAGAACATAACTATCCTTTCATCTCCCGAAGAGCGTTCACAGATTGGTGAAGGCGTTGAAATGGTAAATGGTATTTTAGGTTATGGAAGCAAGCTTTTTTATCAGGCAATTGCAGTCCGCTTTGTAATCGGAAGAAACTGTCAGGTAAAATATGGAGCACGTCTTTTAAATTCAGTCCTCGGTGATAATTCTACTATTTCCTGCTGTGAGGTTTTGAATAATCTTATTTTCCCTTTCCACGAACAGCATCATAATTCATCCTTCCTTATTGCAACAACAATTATGGGACAGTCAAACATCGCATCAGGTGCAACAATCGGAAGTAATCATAACTCACGAAGTCCTGACGGTGAAATTTTTGCAAAGCGTGGTTTCTGGCCTGGTCTCTGTTCTGACTTCAAGCATAATTCGCGTTTTGCATCCTTTGTTCTTGTTTCAAAGGGAAGTTATCAGCATGAGCTTGATATTCCTTATCCGTTCTCGCTTGTAAGTCCCGGTGATAAATCTGATGAAGCAATTTCTATCATACCGGCATTCTGGTTTATGTATGATATGTTTGCAATTACAAGAAATAAAAATAAATTTACAAAAAGAGATAAGCGTATCGTAAAGGTTCAGCATATTGAATTTGATCCTCTTGCACCGGACACAATGCAGGAAATCCTTTTTTCAACTGAACGTCTTATAGGACTTACTGCAGAATATTTGAAGGAAAATCAACCGGATGTAGTAAAAAATGCAAAAACACAGCAGCAGATTTTCCAGTGTGCGAAGGATTATCTTCATAAAAATGAGGAAGCTGATTTTACTTTATTCGATCAGGTATGTCAGAAAAAATTCGGTGCAATCATCTTAAAACCTGTAAAGGCCTATAAGATGTATAGAAAGATTGTAAAATATTTTGCAACACGTACACTCATGGAATTCTGTAAATCATTGCACGAGGAATATCTTAATCCTGAAATGATTGAAGAAATAAGAAAGCTTCCTCTTTATACCCAGTGGGAAAATGTCGGCGGTCAGATTATTCCGTGCGAAAAAATCAATGAGCTTTTTGCAGACATTAAGAGTGGAAAATATGTAAACTGGGATGAAGTTCATGATTATTATAATCTCTGTGAAGCATCTTATGAAAAATTTAAGGTACGTTATGCGCTTTATCTTCTTGAGCAGCTTTATTCACGACCGATTGAAGATTTTTCTCCTGATATTTACAGGGATGTAATTGAAGATGTTATTATTGTTGCAAATGAAATATATAATCATTCCGTTCAGTCTCGTGAAAAGGATTATACTGATTATTACAGAAACATGACTTATCGAAACAGACAGGAAATGGAAATTGTAATTGGACCATTGAGCGACAATTCATTCTTAAATCAGCTTAAGGTAGATACAGAACAGTTTGTTAAAGAAATCGGAGTTGTCTTTAAGGGATTGATAAAATAGGATTCTGAGCGGATGAACGTAAACGGAAAATATAGACAGTTCCAAGCTATTGATTTTCGTGATAGAACCTGGCCTTCTAAAAAAATAGATAAGGCTCCTGTGTGGTGTTCTGTAGATTTGCGTGACGGGAATCAGGCGCTTATTAATCCAATGGGAATAGAACAAAAGCTTGAATATTTTGACATGCTTGTAAAAATCGGCTTTAAGGAAATTGAAGTCGGTTATCCTGGAGCCAATGAGGTTGAATTTGTTTTTATTCGCCGTCTTATTGAAGAACATCGTATTCCTGATGATGTTGTAATTCAGGTGCTTGCCCCGATGAGGGATGAATTAATAAAGCATACGATGGAATGTGTTGCAGGTGCATCAAAGGTAATATTTCATCTTTACAATGCAACTTCACCTGCTCAAAGAAAATACAATTTTGATAAATCAAAGGAAGAAATAATTTCTCTCGCATGCAGCGGTGTAGAGTCTGTAAAAAAATACAGGAGTCTTGCAAAGGACACACATATTATTCTTGAATATTCACCTGAGAATTTTACGGAAACAGAAATTGATTATTCAATAGAAATCTGCTCGAAGGTAATGAAAACCTGGAATGCAGACAAGAATAACCGTATGATTCTTAATCTTCCGTCTACCGTTGAATGCTGTCTTCCGAATCAGTATGCAGATATGATTGAATATTTTTGCCGTAATATTCCTCAAAGAGATGCATGTATAATTTCTCTTCATAATCATAATGACAGAGGCGAGGGGATTGCTGCCTGTGAGCTTGGAATCCTTGCAGGTGCGGAGCGTGTAGAAGGATGTCTTTTTGGAAATGGAGAAAGGACAGGAAATCTTGATATTGTTACTGCGGCGCTTAATCTTTATACGCAGGGTGTAAATCCGGCTCTTGATTTTTCTAATCTTGAAGAAATTACACGTCAGTTTGAACGGTTAACGGGAATGAGTGTACATCCGAGAAGTCCTTATGCAGGCGAGCTTGTTTTCTGTGCCTTCAGCGGAGGTCATCAGGATGCGATTCGTAAAGCAATTTCAGGAAGAAAAGGAGCGGATGCTGATAAGGTGTGGGATGTTCCTTATCTTTTGATTGACCCTCACGATATTGGACGTGAATACGAAGGAATTATCAGAATTAATAATCAGAGCGGAAAGGGTGGAGCAGCATATATTCTTGAACATGAATTCGGTATTATTCCTCCAAAACCAATGCTTGGTATTATCGGTCGTGTAATAAAACAGGCTGCCGATAAGGAACAGAAAGAGCTTTCTGCCGAAAATGTATATCAGATTTTTGCCGACAGATGGCTCAATACGAAGGTTCCTCTTAACGTTCTTGAAATTACTGAAAAGCATATTGAAGGTGAGCGTGGCGGAAGCGGTGAAGAACATGTAGCGGCATCTGCAACTATTGAATATCTTGGAAAGCGTTATGTTATTACAGCCAGTGGAAACGGTCCTCTTGATGCCTTTGTTAAGATATTGAGAAGAACTACAGCTCCTGTATTCAACATTACATCCTTTCATGAACATTCTATTGGTTCCGGTTCTGATACCCACGCTATGGCTTATGTTCAGATTACTTTTGAAGACGGAACAACAAAATGGGGAGTCGGCAAAAGTTCAAACGTCGGCCGCGCCGGTATTGCAGCAGTTGTAAGTGCAATCAATTTTGAAGAATAAATTTTCATATTTTTTTTAATCCTCAAAGAAAAAGTTGATGTTCTCGCATAATACGGTTTATAATTAGGTTATAATTTTTTTTTGGCAATAGGAGACGAGATGAAAAAAAGAATTATTATAAGTTCTTGTCTAATTGTTTTGTTGGTTGTTGTTATAATAATAAAGGCTAATACTAAAAAAACTGAGGATCATTATCTAAAATCTGAATTTAATGAACTTATGTCAGATAATAAAGTGGATGATTATACATTTATAGAATATGCACGACAGGAACTTTTAAACATAGACAAATTTATTGAAAAATATAAAGAGGATGAACTTTTTGTAGATTATATGATGGATCAAAAAGACATCTTGTCCTGGGAAATTGAACAAAAAGAAGTGAAAAATCCAAAGCCACCAAAAAATAAAAAACAGAAATTTGAGTATAACCCGTTGGATTATATTTCGTATTATGAAAAATATTGCTGTTTAAAACATTTCAGACCCCAAAAGTTTGAAGAGTTTTGTAAAAAGTTTAATATAGTTGTAAATCAAGAAAAGTAGATATATTGGAGAAAAATGTTTCTTATGGAGACGAGATGAAAAGAAGAATTTTTATTTTTTGTATACTGATAGTTTTTGCAGTTTTATTGTTTACGATATTTATAAAGACTCACAATAATTTTTCATTTGTATATAGAAATGAAATAAAATCAGGGAAGGAATTAATCCAGCGAATAGAAGACTATAGAGCAAAAAATGGTGTGCTGCCGGGAAAATTAAATGAGCTTTATTCCGAAGCGGAAAAAGAGCGTAATGAGATTTATTGCTATGATATAGAAGGCCAGGATTATGTTTTGTATTTTGGAACTTCACTTGGAGAAGGTGTTTATTATTTTTCAAAATATGATGAATGGTGCGATTATCTGAAGCATTGATTTTTTCACAAATGATTGCAAATGTTCTTTTTTGGAAAAGGTAATATAAATAAAAATGTAAAGCTTTTTTTATTCAGAAAACCAGGTTTTAACTGCAACCATATATTTATTACCGCGGTCAAATTCATTATTGAACATGCCGAATGAGGTAGCTCCCGGAGAAAATACAACAACTTCGGGAGTTTCTGTTTTTAAAAGGTTTTCCTTTAAACATTCCATCATCTTATCAAGACTTTCGAAAGGTCCGTTGTATTTAATTCCTTCCTTATCAAGCTCCGGTAAAAGTTTATCTGTGGCAGTGCCTTTTAAAAAGTAGAGGTCTTTTACAGGAATAACTCCGTTTTCGTTTAATTCGTCCTTGTTTCCCTTCTGGCAAAGCACGTTTTTAAGAGGTGTTAATTCAAGCCCCTTGTCTGTTCCGCCTGTTAAAAGAATAACTGATTTTCCAAACGACTGTGATGCCGCTGCTGCAGCTTCCGGTACTGTTGCACATGAATCATTGTAGAATTTAATTTCGCTTCCATTATTTTTGAATGAATGGAAGAACTGAAGTCTGTGCTCAATTCCGCTCCAGCTTCCGCAGATTTCAGCCGTTTTTTTTGCATCCACACCCATAAGGTATAAAACCAAGGCTGCGTTTAATACATTAATTTTATTATGCTCGCCCGGAACAGAAAGCCCTTTCAAAATAACTTCAGGCTCTGTCATTCCGCCAAGTAAAACCTTCCCGCAAAAGCTTCCGTCTTTTTTTGTTTCCTGCCATACACCAAAAATCTTTTTTCCGTTTGCATTTAATACAGCAGATGTATTTTCCAAAGGCTGTTTTCCGTATCTTAAAACTGTAGCTTTTGATTCAGACGCAAAAAGATTTCCCCAGGTTGTGCATTCAGGATAAAGTGATTTATCAGGGCCTGTTCCAGGTTCATCTTCTTCTGCATCAAAAATTGAATAATCGCCTGCAGTCTGGTCTTTATAAATAAGGCGTTTATCCTGAACATAATCCTCCATGTTGCCGTACCAGTTTTGATGATCGGGAACAATTTTTGTGATGATTGAAATGTGTGGTTTTAAAACTTTTCTTCCGCGTAAGTCTGCAAGCTGCCATGAAGAAAATTCAATTACAACCGGTGTGTCCTGTGTAACTTCATCAATAAAGGTGAGGGGACTTACTGTAATGTTTCCGCCAAGGAAGGCTTTAAATCCTGCTTTTTTTAATCCGTAATAGATGGCGCTTACTGTAGAGCTTTTTCCTTTGCTTCCTGTTACTGCAATAAGAGGACAGTCTGTAAATCTTAAAAAGATGCTTAAGTCTGTTTCGATTGCTTTGGCTGCAGCAAGATATTTATTTCCTTCGTATTTTACACCAGGGTTTTTAATTACACAGTCTGCGTTTTCAAAATCTTCTATGCGGTGTTCGCCGAGCCTGTAGGTTAATCTTGAAGTATCGATTGAAGGGTTGTTGGAAAGGCGTTCGATTGTAGGGAGTAACTGTTCTTTGGTTTTCATGTCTGTTACAAGAACGTATGCACCTTTTTGAAGAAAGAATTTAACTGCAGCTTCGCCACCGCCGTTTAATCCAAGCCCCATAATTGTTACGTGTTTTCCTTTAATGTCGCTGAGTGATGAAAAGGCGCATTTACTTGAGTAAGAATGAAATTCCATAAAAGTACTCCAGAATTATTAAATTGAAAAAAGTTTTTTATAAAAAAAAAGCCTCCCTGCAAAACAAGGAGGCTAACATGCCGGGAACCAGAATCGAACTGGCACGTCGGTCGCCCGACACAGGATTTTAAGTCCTGGGCGTCTACCAATTCCGCCATCCCGGCAACTGAATATATATTATAGAATTGATTAAAAAAAAGCAAGGGGAGGAAAAAAACGGTAAAAAAATTTAACTTTACTTTTACTAAACTTTGTGGTAAATTATATGTTATTAAGATATTTTTTGTGAGGAAAATTAATGAGTTTTAAAAAATTACCGGCTCTTGTCTGTACAATACTTATGATGTTTGTATTGCTTGCTGCCTGTAGTAAAGAAAATTCAGAATCTTCCTACAAGGGAAACTGGTCCTACAGTTACGAACCAAAAAAAGCTGCACTGTTAGTTAAAAATGGTGGCAAAGCAAAGTTGGATGGTAAGAAATTTACCTATACCGAAAAAGACGGTATACTCAGGCTGGAAAACAAAGCCGGAGATTTAGCTTTTGCAAAATTTAAGAATGATGATAAACGACACATCTTTCTTTTTAAACACACAATCTACACAGGTGCAAATAATAATGGACTGATCGGTAAATGGACATCAGGTAAATGGTCTTTTGAGTTTAGTGCAGAAGGAACTTTTTTAGAGGATGGCTATTTTCCAGGCTACTATTCAGTAGATGAAGGAAATTCCTCCATAGTTCTGATTTATAACGATCAGTTTGAAAATACCATTGTTCCTTATGAGCTTGAAGGCAATAAGCTTATACTGGACTACCCTTGGGAAATGGTAAAAATGATTAATTAGGATTTATGGCCGACAGGTCACAAAATAAATCAGGTCACTAAGTTTCATAAAAAGGCATAAACCTCTTATGGAACAAAAGTAAAATTAATCCGAAAGGATTGTAAGAGTATTTTTTTAATTTATCATCAGGAGGATAAAAAAAAATGAAAAAAATTCTTAAAGTATTGGGATTAGGACTTATGGTTCTCCCATTCCTTACTGGTTGTACCAAGAAGGATGGAGCAAAAGCTGGTGGCAAGATAAAGCTCGAAATGTGGTGTATTGCTACAGAGTCTGACTCTAACCGCCATTCGTATGAAGAAGCTATCAAGACTGTTACAGCTGCTCATCCTGAAGTTGAATTCACATGGGAAGCTTTCGAAAATCAGTCTTATAAGACAAAGATTAAGGCAGCAGTTGCAGCTGATGAAATGCCTGATATCTTCTTCACATGGTCTTGTGCATTCATTGGTGACTTCGTAGATGCAGGTCGTGTTTACTGTCTCGATGAAGAATACAAGAACTTTGCAAGCGAACTTGATGAAAAGATGCTTGGAAATACAACATTCAACGGAAAACACTATGGTGTTCCTTTAACAATGAATATCGTTGGTCTTTTTGCTAATATGGATCTTCTTAAACAGGTAGGATATACAGAAGTTCCTGGAACATACGAAGACTTCATTGCTTGTTGTGATAAACTCATTGCAAAGGGAATCATTCCTTTTGGATGTGCAGGAAAAGAAACATGGTGTGTTACAGAATATCTTGAATCTGTAATCGAAAAGAGTTGTGGTGCTAAGACTCTTGATGATATCTTCATGGGAAGAGCTTCTTGGAACAACAAAGACGTAGCTAATGCTGTAGATACATTCCAGGCTATGGTTACAAACGGATACTTTGATCCAAACGGTATGGCTCTTTCTAACGACGAAGTTAAGGCTAACTTCATGGCTGGTAAATATGCATTCTATATGAACGGTACATGGAACTGTGCTGACTTCGCTGCTAACGCTGACTTCTTCCCAAAAGTAAAGGTTGCTGAATTCCCAGTTATCGATTCTTCAAAAGCTAAGCTCGGACAGCTCATTGGTGGTCCTTCAGACACATTGGCTGTTGCTAAGAGCAGCAAGAATGCCGCTGTTGCAGCTAAGTTCACATTTGAACTTGGTAGAGAAATCTGTCACTATGGATACCTTGATGGTTGTGGACTTCCAGCTTGGACACCATTCTATGACACTTCTTCTGTAAACGGTTTAACACGCGAAGTTCAGAAGATCGTTGCTGGTGCAGATCAGATGGTTCTCTTCGGAGATACAGCTATGAGTGCTGACATTGCTCAGATTTATCTTTCTTATGTAGCTAAAGTTTATGGTAAGGAAGTTAACGGAGCTCAGTTCATTGCTGGTCTTGCTAGCGAAATTAAATAGTTTAGAAATTTAATATTTTTCTAACTTACGGGGGGACCTTTCCCATATATTATATATAGGAAAGGTTCCTTTTTTAAAGGAACAATTATGAATAAAAAAGCTGAAAATCTTTTAAAACCACTAAATATTACGGCATTTTTACTTCCCGCCCTGATTCTTTTTATTGCAATCCTTATTGCACCTATTATAATGTCTCTTTATTACAGTTTTTTTGATTGGAAGGGATTTGGAAACAAAACCTTTGTAGGGTTTTCAAATTATATTGAACTTTTTAAAAGTAAAGATATAAATTTCCTTGAAGCGTTGAAAAATTCGCTGCTTCTTGCAGCTTTATCAGTATTTATACAGTTACCTATTTCCCTGGGGTTTGCTTTGGCTTTGGGAAAAGGTATTAAGGGAGAAAGAGTTTTTCTTTCTGTTTATTTTGCACCGGTTTTGATTTCTACTGTTGTAATCGGTCAGCTCTGGCTTAAAATATACAATCCGGACTATGGTCTTTTAAATGTTTTTTTAAGAAAGATTGGTCTGGAAGAGCCAATTATGAGATGGACCGGCGATGTCAAAGATATTCTTTGGCTTGGAAATAAGAAAATTGCGCTTGGTGCGGTTTTTGCTCCAACCTTGTGGCAATATGTAGGTTATCATATGCTCTTGATGTATGCAGGTGTTAAAGGTGTACCTCTTGAGCTTAGAGAAGCCGCTATGCTTGACGGTGCAACTCCGGGCCAGGTAAATAGATATATAGTAATTCCATACATCAAAAATATTATCAAGATTTGTGTTATTTTTGCGGTTACAGGTTCCCTTAAAACGTTCGACCTTGTATATGTTCTTATGGGAAACAGCCACCAGCACCTTGTTGAAGTTCCAAATACCTGGCTTTTCCAGATGCTTTACTTAAGTAACCGTTACGGCATGGGTAGTACAATAGCAGTAATGTTGATTATTCTTTGTTTTGCCTTCTCTCTGATTATTAGTGCCGTATTCAAGAAGGAGGATTAAAAATGGAATCCACAGTTTATAAGACACAGGGTGGCGGCAATAAATTAAAATATTTTATTTATGCATTACTCATATTCTGGCTTTTAATAAACATTTTCCCTATTTACTGGATGTTTACTTTTTCATTGAAGGATAATGCAGAAATATTTGGTGCAAATGTAGCAGGTCTTCCTCATAAGTGGTTGTGGAGTAACTATGTAACTGCTATGCGTACCGGTAAGATGGGAATTTATTTCTTGAACAGTATCATTGTTGCTTTGGCAACAATCGTAATCACTATTATTGCTGCAGTTATGGCTTCTTTTGCTATGCAGAGAATTATCTGGAAGGGACGAAAATTGATGAACAAGTTCTTTATGTTAGGACTTACTATTCCTATTCATGCTTCTCTTATTCCTGTATACATTACTCTCAAAAAGATGGGAATGCTTAACTCTTATCAGGCTCTTATTATTCCTTATTCAGCCTTCTCTCTTGCTATGGCTATTCTCATAAGCATGGGCTTTATGCAGGATATTCCTATGGAGTTAGACGAAGCAGCTACAATCGACGGTTGCGGTGTCTGGGGTATATTCTTCAGAATTATTTTCCCGTTGATGAAACCATCAGTTTCTACAATTGGAATTTATACCTTCCTTCAGTGCTGGAATGAACTTATGTTTGCTACAACCTTTAATAGTAAACAGGCACTTAGAACTCTTCCAGTTGGTATTCAGGCTCTTTCTGGTCAGCATACTACAAACTGGGGTCCTATTGGTGCAGCACTTGTTCTTGCGACATTCCCGACTTTGATAGTTTATGTGTTCTTAAGCAAAAAGATTCAGTCTAGTTTTATGGAAGGTGCTATCAAGGGATAAAGATTTTTTTAGTTTTTTATCTCGGTTGAACAATTCATAGTAATTCGTTTAAAAAAAATAAGAGGTCGAAAAATATGTAGTTGTTAATTCAAAGACATATTTTTACGATCTCTTTTTCATTTTATTTATATAATTGATTTCAATGTTACAGGCAAGGGACGGAAAAATCCCCTTTAAATTTAAAATTGAATTCATTATAATAACGTCTTATGTTACTCGCACAGATTTTATCTATTCTTATATTTACAGTAATGTTCATGCTTATTATTCTTGAGGTTTTTGAAAGGCATTACATTACATTGATTTGCGGTGCTTTGACTCTGCTTCTTGTCTTCGGACTAGGCATGCACAGCTTTCAGGCAGTTTCAGAAACACTCAATATAAAAAATATATTTACCATAGATTTCTGGTATTCAGTTTCAGAAGCAAAGGAAGTTACAACAGGCATAAACTGGGCAACCATCTTTTTTATTCTTGGAATGATGGTAATGGTAGAAGGAATGGCACGCGTCGGTTTTTTCCGATGGCTCTGCATGTGTCTTGCAAAAGCCGTTCACTATAAAGTAATTCCTGTTTTCATCACCTTTATGATTATGTCTTCTGTGCTTGCAATGTTCATCGACAGTATAACTGTAATCCTTTTTCTTGCTACAGTTACGATTGAGCTTTCGCAGTTATTGAAGTTTAATCCTTTACCGATGATTCTTTCTGAAATCTTTTGTGCAAACTTAGGCGGTTCTGCGACTATGTGCGGGGATCCTCCGAATATAATCATCGGTACAAGTTTCGGCTGTTCGTTCTCAGATTTTTTCATGAATACAGGAGCAATTGCAGGTATAAGTCTTGTTGTAATCATCATCTTTTTTTATTTTTCTTACAGAAAGGATTTAAAAGTTAAAGAAACGGTCGATACATCTTCTTTTCCTTCTCCTGAATCTGCAATTACCGATAGAAAAGGTTTTGTCATAAGCACATTTGTTTTTTTGATTGCAGTTGTGCTTCTTGTTACTCACGCAATGACAGGATTTACTGTTGCTTCCATCGGAATGTTCATCGCTCTTTTAACTCTCATTACTGCTCCAAGGCATATCCCTGAAATTTTAAAGAAGGTTGATTATAAGACGCTTTTGTTCTTTACGGGATTGTTTGTTGTTGTAGGAGGACTGGAACAGACAGGAATTCTTGAAATTGTGGCAGGTTTTATTGGAAAAATCTCTGGTGGTAATGTATACTTACTTGTAGCGATTATTATCTGGGTATCTGCATTTGCAAGTGCCTTTATCGATAACATTCCTTTTGCAGCAACAATGATTCCTGTAATTCAGTCACTTTCAGTTTCTTCCGGTGTAAGTTTGCCGACGATGATATGGTCTTTGTCTATGGGAACAGATATAGGAGGAAGTGCAACACCGATTGGAGCCAGTGCAAATGTTGTAGGAACCTCTGTTGCCGGTAAAGCGGGTTATCCTGTAGGATGGGGAACTTATTGTAAAAAAGCACTGCCCGCTACAATAATCGTAATGATAATAAGTACGGTTTATATTTTTGCAGTTTATTTATAAGGAATAGTATGGAAAAACAGCTGATTGTTTCTATCGGAAGACAGTATGGAAGTGCAGGTCGTGAAATCGGACTCAAGCTTGCAGAAAAACTTGATATCCCTTTGTACGACAGGAATCTTTTTGAAGAAATCGGAAAGATAAAAAACATTGATACAAATAATCTCGAAAAATATGATGAGGTTCCAAGAAAATTTTTCTTCAGTCGGAAAGTCAAAGGATATTCAAATTCCCCGGAAGAAAATGTTGCAGAGCTTCAGTTCGGACTTTTAAAATCAAAGGCAGCTGATGGAGATTCGTTCATTGTAGTAGGTCGTTGTGCCGATGAGCTTTTCCGAGGGATGGAAGGTTTCATTTCAATTTTTATCATTGCCGATATGGATGAAAAAATAAAAAGGATTATGGAAATCCGTAATATGGATCCTAAAAAAGCCAGACTCACGATAGAACGTCATGACCGTAAGCGCCGGGCATATCACGATTACTTTTGTAAAGGCGGTAAGTGGGGCGACTGCACGAATTATGATATCTGCATTAATTCCAGTCTCCTTGGAATTGACGGTACTGTCGATCTTCTTTATACAATGATACAGAAAATGCGTGAAAAATAGATTTTAAGAAAACGTTTTTGTTTTCAGATAAACGCATAAAAGTAAAACGTTTATTATAGATTTAAATCCCTGCTTTTATTATATTAATAAGGGCGGGGATTTTTTTATAAGGAGCGTTAATATAATTATGCAGGGATATATTCATCAGTTGGAATCTTTTGGTTGTGCAGATGGACCGGGTTCTCGTTTTATTATTTTTTTTAGTGGATGTCCTTTAAGATGCCTGTATTGTCATAATCCTGATACGTGGGATAAAACAAAAGGAAAGCTTTATACTGTTGAAGAACTTTTGAGTGAAGCAGAAACCTGTCGTGCTTACTGGGGACCTAAAGGCGGAATTACGGTGAGCGGAGGAGAGCCTCTTTTTCAGATAGATTTTCTGATTGAACTGTTAACTGAATGTAAAAAAAGAAATATTAACACATGTATTGATACAAGCGGTGCAACTTTTGTGCGCGGTGATAAACCAGATTCTACTGAGGCAGAAAAAAAGTGGTTTTCAAAATTCAATGAATTGATGAAAGTTACTGATCTTTTGTTAATGGACATTAAGCATATTGATGAACAGGAGCACATAAAGCTTACCGGACAATCCGGAAAAAATATTCAGGAAATGTTCCGTTATCTTGATGAAATCAAAAAGCCTATATGGATTCGTCATGTTCTTGTTCCTGGAATCACCGATAATGACGAATATTTAATCCGCACACGAGATTTTATCAGGACGCTATCGAATGTTGAACGTGTAGAAATTCTTCCGTATCATGGACTTGGAATAATTAAATATAAAGACCTTGGTATTGATTATGTTTTAAAGGATGTTGAAAGTCCAGAAAAGGAAAGGGTAGAGAATGCAAGAAAAATTCTTGAATGCGAAAAATATACTAAATGGGAGAAATAAAAATGAGTAAATATCTGGAGCGTACAAAGGAAATACGTGCAATTGAAACACCGCATCATAACTGTGCACAGTCTGTTTTGATGTCTTTTACACAGTCGTTACAGTTTGATGATGAGACTGCATATAAAATCAGTGTTGCTTTTGGTGCTGGAATAAAAAGCGGACTTATTTGTGGTGTAATTATCGGTGGGCTTATGGTGCTTGGGCTTTTTGGAGTTGATGATCAGGCAACAACACAGCAGTTAGTTAAAGATTTTAAGGAACGTCATTCCGGAATGCTTAATTGTGCGGAGCTTCTTAGTGCAAATACACGTGCCGGAGGACAGCGAAAACCTCATTGCGATGCTCTTGTTTATGAAATGGTAGAATACGTTGAAAATATCCTCAAGGAACGAGGAAAGATTTAACTTTCAGCAAAACATAAGATTTTTTCGAAAAAACGGTCTATTGAGATAACTCTTTTTTTTCTATATAATATATTTTACTCGAGGATTATGATGATAGATAAATGGGAAATTGTAATTGGTTGTGAAATTCATACACAGTTATTAACAAAGACAAAGGCATTTTGTTCCTGCGAAAACCGTTATGGTGGAATGCCTGATACAAGAGTTTGCCCGGTATGTTTAGGGCTTCCTGGAGCAATGCCTCGTATTTCCAAGGGATATGTTGAGCTTGGTGCAGTTGCAGGACAGGCTTTGAACTGTAATATTGCACGTTTTACAAAATTTGACCGAAAGCATTATTTTTATCCTGACCTTGCAAAAGGTTATCAGATTACCCAGTATGATATTCCTCTTTGTACAGATGGTTATGTTGACCTTCCGTTCAGAAGTTTTCCGAAAGATGAACAGCCTGGCGGTGCAAAATGCCGTGACAAAAATTTTAAAGGCGAAGATTGTATAATTGAAAATGAAGGTCAGAAATATCGTCGTGTTCGTGTAGAAAGAATCCATCTTGAAGAGGACGTTGGAAAATCTTTACACCTTCAGGGGGCTCATTCATACATTGATTATAACCGTTGTGGAACTCCTCTTATTGAAATCGTAACAAAACCGGATATGACTTCTCCAGAAGAAGCCGCTTTGTTTATGCAGACAGTTCAGGAAATCCTTCGTTATGTAAAAGTTACTAACGGTAATCTTGAAGAAGGAAACATGCGCTGCGATGCCAACATAAATTTAAATGTCTGGGAAGACGGAAAGCTTTATCATACTCCGATTTCTGAAATTAAAAACTTGAATTCCTTCCAGAAAATTAAAGATGCCTGTGCTTATGAGGCTCAGCGTCAGCTTAAAGAATTTATGGAAGACAGACAGGAATTTAATCCTGGTTTTAAAGTAACAATGGGCTGGAATGATGAAGAAGGAAAAACTGTTGTACAGCGTACAAAGAATTCTTTTGTTGATTACCGGTTTGTTGTTGAACCAGATATTAAGCCGTTTACGGTAAGCGAGGAATTGATTTCTCGTGCTAAAGAAAATGTAGGTGAGCTTCCTGAAGCAAAACGTCAGCGGTATAAAAAACAGTATGGCATGACAGATTTTGATGTAGAGACAATTACTTCGTCTAAAGACCTCGCAAATTTTTTTGAAGATGCTGCAAAGAAATCTAAAAATCCTAAACGTGCTGTAAATCTTATTCTTGCAGAATTACTTGCAGTTTTAAATGACAAAAAACAGACGATAAATGATGTTTCTATAACTCCTGGCCATATTGCAGAACTTGCAGATTCATTGGAAGATGGAAAAATCACTTCTAAACAGGGAAAAGAAGTTTTTGCACAGATGCTTGCTTCTAACAAAATGCCTTCTGTTATCATAAAAGAGAATGGTATGGAGGTTGTAAGCGATGCCGATGCAATTGAAAAAATTGTTCAGGATGTAATTGCTGCAAATCCAAAAGCAGTAGAAGATTACAAGAGCGGAAAGACAAATGTTGTCGGATGGCTTATGGGGCAGGTTATGAAGCAGAGTCAGGGAAAGGCTAATCCAAAGCAGGCAACGGAATTGTTGAATAAAGTATTGAAAGAACTTTAGTTTATCCGAGATTTATATAAGAAATAAAATCGGTTTCAGCAAGAGGCTTTGAATAAAAGAATCCTTGGACCTGATCACAATTGATTGATTTTAAGAAATCTATTTGTTGCTGAGTTTCAACTCCTTCAAAGATTGTGCGTTTTCTCAGTCTCCTTCCTAGAGCTACAAGGGTTTCAATAAAATCAGCAGATTGTGCATCTATTCGACCGGTTTCATCTGTTGAAGAAAGAAGAAAATCCCTGTCAAATTTCAGAATATCGACTGGAATTTTTGAAAGCATGTTCAGTGAAGATTCGCCGCTTCCAAAATCATCCATTGCAACTTTAAATCCTTCGTTATGAAGCCGGTCAACAATTTCTTTAAGTGATGAAGAATCAAGAACTGAGCGCTCAAGAATCTCAACTTCAATCAGACTTGGTGGAATTGTATATTTGTTAAAAAGCGCCATGAATTCGTGCATGAATTTATCGGGTTTGTTGTGATAGCGTGACATATTTAAAGAAATTGGAACAACTGAATGATTGTTTTTGAGACAGTTTTGAATGAAGTGGAAAACTTTATCATAAACATAAAAATCAAGCTTTTGTATAAAACCATTTCTTTCAAAAAGTGGGATGAATTTATCCGGGCTCATAAGTCCATGCTCACTGTTATACCATCTTACGAGGGCTTCGGCGCCTACGGCTTTATCGGTCGTTAAATCTATTTTAGGCTGGTAAAGAACAAAAAATTCTTCGTTTTCAAGTGCCTGTTCCATATGAGTTTCTATAAAACGTTCTTCGTTGATTTTACCAAGAAGCTTTGAGTTATACAGGGAATATTGAACAATCATGTTATCCTTGATGGAAGCCTTGGCAAAGGTTGCCTGATTTATCATATTGTGGATTGTTGTTTTTGCATGAGTTTTTCCAAGCTGAAATGTAATTCCATATTTCAGTTGAATTGGTATGTCAAAGGATTTAATTTCCTCATTAATTCTGGAAATCTCTTCTTTGAAAAGATTCATTGCGGCATGAACTGAT
This sequence comes from Treponema sp., assembly GCA_024693715.1. Classification (GTDB taxonomy): domain Bacteria; phylum Spirochaetota; class Spirochaetia; order Treponematales; family Treponemataceae; genus Treponema_D. Next base: position 62,616 of record JAILKS010000013.1, read on the forward strand.
TTTATTTTCATGAAAAGTGTAAAATGATCGGCAAAGTTTCTGCAAAGATAACCTTTATATTTCGATGCAACCTTTGAAAAAATTCCTGAAAGATAAATAATCATTTCATCGGCTTTTGTTTCTGTATAATTTTGATTTACAAACTTAAAACCTTTTACGTCACATTCAATGAGCATGAATTTACTTTTTGGGAAATATCGCAGCATTTTTTCACACTCATTTTCAAAATTTTCACGTGTCCATAAGTTTGTGAGCGGATCATAGAGGGTAGCAAGAAGCTGTCGTTTCTGGAAAAAGCTTAACAGGAAGGTTTCAAGCGTTATCAAAAAGAGGATGCAGATAATCGCAATGAAAAAAATCATCAGTTTATGCTTCTGCTGATATTTATATTCTTCGGTTTTCTTAAAATCACGGATGGTTAAGATTATTTTCCAGGGAGTAAGTTCAATTTCATCTGTCAGAACAAGGGTTTTATCCTGGATGAATGAATCATCCTTGTAGTTTAAGATGCTTAAGAGACTGTTGTTGTTTTTGTCTACTACGGCGATTTGTCCTTTATCGCCAATATGGAAGTCTTCGAAAAGTGCCCGCATGGAAGAAATACGGACAGAAGCAGAAAGAACTCCTTTTATATTATTATCAATATCGTAAACAGGTTCAGAAATAATAAAAACTGTTCTATTTGAAACTGGTGTTTTTATTAAGCTCTGGCTTACCTTGAAAGGAAGATTCAGATTTATGATACTTTTATAATGATTGCTCGAAGAAAGGTTGTAGGTTTTCCCATCTGAAAAATATGAATATCCGTTCAGATTCGTAAAATAAATGTTTAGAAAATCTGGATGAAGCTTTTCCTGATAGCGTTTAAGAAAATCGAAAATCTGTTCATCGTTTGAAACTGAAAATATCTGGGGAACATTGAACGCATGAAGTGCAGTGCGATAAGTTTCAATCTGCATGGTAAGTGTTTTTGAATAGCTGTCTAGAATATTTATGCTGTTTGTAAGATATTCGGAACGTGTTTTGTTATTGATTTTCTTAATAGAAGAATCTGTAACTACCATCACTATTGCCATCATAATAACCGCAATAATAGATGAAGATACAAGCTTTGCGACATTTGGATTTATAAAATGCTTTTTTGGCATACGCATCCCCCATTTTTCGACCAATGGCGAATATCCCACCCAAAAAACACAACTTATCAGATTATTTTAACATAAAAAAGAAATAATGCAAATTTAAAAGAAAAATGTTATTATTCGTATTATGAGATTTGATTCAATTATTTTGGATATTGACGGAACTATCTGGAATACAACTGAAATAGTTGCACAGGCATGGAATAAAGCCATTGCAGAAAATTTTCCTATGGTACCCGCGGTCAGTGCAGAGATTTTAAAAACGCAGTTTGGTAAAACAATGAAGGTAATAGCCGATAATTTGTTTTTTTGTCTGAATGATGAGCAGAAGGATGTGCTCATGAAAAAATGCTGTGAGATGGAGCAGCTTTATTTGAGCAGAAATGAAAAGGATTTGGCATATCCTGGTGTAATCAAAACGATTCATGAACTTTCACGAGTAGTTCCTTTGTTTATCGTGAGCAATTGTCAGAAGGGATATATTGATGTTGTTATTTCGAAAAATAAAATAGAAAAGGATATTACAGACAGCGAGTGCTATGGAAATAACGGAAATAATAAAGATGAAAATATCCGTCTGATTGTAGAAAGAAATCAGCTTAAAAATCCTGTTTATGTCGGTGATACACATGGAGATATGGAGGCATGTAAAAAATCAGGTGTTCCGTTTATCTTTGCGTCGTACGGTTTTGGAACTGCAGATGAGTTTTATGCAAAGATAGAAGCTTTCGAAGAACTAAAACAGTTTGTTTTTTAGAAAATGAAAAAATACAATATATAGGGATTTTTCTTCATTGTAAAAATTTTAAATCTAAAATAACATAAAGTATAAATCAGAAATGTTTTAGTTGTACGAGGTATTATATGAAATACGGTTATTTTGATGATGATAACGCTGAATATGTTATCACCCGTCCGGATACTCCAACAAGCTGGAGTAATTATTTAGGTTCAACAGTTTACGGAGCAGTAATCACTAACAATGCCGGTGGTTACGGCTTTTATAAATCCGGTGCTCAGGGAAGATTTATGCGTCTCCGCTTTAATTCTATTCCTATGGATCAGCCTGGACGTTATTTCTACCTCCGCGACATGGAAGACGGTGATTTCTGGTCCGCTTCATGGCAGCCGGTAGGAAAACCTTTGGATCAGTATAAGAGTGAATGCCGTCATGGTACAGCCTATACAACAATCACTTCGGAATACAAAGGAATTAAATCAGAAACAAAATATTATGTTCCGCTCGGACAGAATTTTGAATACTGGCGTCTTAAGGTAACAAATACAGGCGATAAAAAACGCAAAATCCGCGTTTTCTCTTACTGTGAATTTACAAACCAGTGGAATACAACTCAGGACCAGGTAAACCTTCAGTACTCTTTGTTCATCGTAAAGGGACAGAAAGTAGGCGATAATCTTTTACGCTATTCAATTCAGGATAATCTTTATATCCAGCATCCTGAATACGAGGTCGGCGGCGCTTACATGAGCCAGTGGGTTGCGCTTATCGGAACCCCGATGACCGGTTTTGATACAAGTCGCGAAGCATTCATCGGTACATACGGAAGCTACGAACATCCAAAAGTTGTTATGGATGGAGCTTGTACTAATTCAGAAGCCTTCGGCGATAACTCTTGTGGTACTGTTCAGGGCGATCTTGAACTTGCCCCTGGCGAAACAAAAGAAATCATGCTCATGCTTGGAATTGATGATGCACTTGCCGTAGGACAGAAAATCGTAAATGAATTTGGAAACTTCAAACGTGCAGACGAAGAATTCGAAAAGCTTGTAAAAGCATGGCATTCAAGACTTGGTTCATTCAAGGCAATCACACCCGACGAAGACATCAACCACACAGTAAACGTATGGGGACTTTATAACTGTCTTATTACTTTTGCATGGAGCCGTGCCGCTTCCCTTGTTTATAACGGAGAACGCGATGGTCTTGGTTACCGCGACTCAGTTCAGGATATTCTTGGTGTTTCTGCCGCAATCCCCGAAGAAGCAGAAGAACGACTTGTGCGAATGATAAGCGGTCAGTGCCAGAATGGTGGTGCTGTTCCTGTTATTTCAAAAGACTTTAATGCAGGCCACGAAAAAGCCCCAAAGCCTGGAGAATTCCGCTCAGATGACTGTGAATGGTTCTTTAATGCTGTTCCATGTTATGTTGCAGAATCAGGCAATTTTGATTTTTATAATAAGGTTGTTCCTTACGCAGACGGCGGTGAAGCAACTGTATACGGCCACTTAAAACGCGCCCTGGAATTCAACCTGGAGCGTATGGGTGTAGACGGTCTTCCTTGCGGACTTTTGGCAGACTGGAACGATTGTTTAAAACTTGGCTACCACGGTGAATCTCTCTTTGTTGCTTTCCAGCTCCGCCTTGGACTTACAACTTATGCAGACATTTCTGAACGCCTTGGTAAAAAAGACGAAGCTGCATGGGCATTAAAACAGCGCGATACCCTTGATGCAAACATCCAGAAAAAATGCTGGGACGGGAAATGGTTTGTATGGGCTATTGGTGAAGACGGCACAGTATACGGAACAAAGACAATAGAAGAAGGTCAGATTTATCTTAATACACAAGTCTGGGCTGTTATGTCTAGTGCCGCAACACCGGAACAGGCAAAAATCTGTATGGAAAGCGTAAAGGAAAAGCTTGCAACTCCTTATGGACTTATGCTTTGTGCGCCACCATTTGTAAAGACAAGAAGCGATATCATGAGTTCTGTAGTATTCCTTCCTGGTATTAAGGAAAATGCAGGTATCTTTAATCATACTCAAGGATGGGGTGTAATTGCAGAAGCAATGCTTGGAAATGGAGACCGCGCTTACGAATACTGTAAGGCTTCCATTCCGGCTGCATATAACGATAAGGCAGAAATCCGCCAGAGCGAACCATATGTTGTAGGACAGACAACTTATTCAACATTCAGTAAGAGACCTGGAAATACAAGAACATCATGGCTTTCGGGTGCCGGTACATGGAGCTATTATGCAATCACACAGTACATGCTCGGAATAAAGCCTCAGTACGATGGAATGCTTTTTGATCCTTGTATTAATCACGAATGGGATGGCTTTACGGTTGAACGACGCTGGCGAAAGATGAATCTTCACATCGAAGTAAAAAATCCTTCTCACGTTAGCCGCGGTATTGAATATGTAGAAGTTGATGGAAAGAGAATTGACAGTGCCTATATTCCTGTTGGCGACTTGCACGATGGAAGCAAGATTGTAGCTTACATGGGAAAAAATGCGGTTACAGTAGCTCCGGAAAGAGTATAAAAACACCCAGTCATTGCGAGAAGCAGCTTGTTTTATACAGGCTGCTTTTTTTATAGTGGAAAAAGGGAATGTGTGGTATAATAAGACTATAAGGAAAAGAAAATTGTATAAGATTGAGGATTTTAGAAAGATCAATAAGAGCGAAAATATTGTAATTTCACTACATGGTCAGTTAAGATTAAATGAACGTAGTATAACTGTAGATGATGTTATTAATGCAATTAATAACGGCGAAATTATTGAACAATATCCGACAGATTTTCCTTTCCCAAGCTGTTTGATTTTAGGGCTTACAATAAATAATGAATATATTCATATAGTAGTAAGTATGGATGCGGGAAAAATATATTTAATAACAGCATATAAACCAGGTTTAGATAAATGGGAATCGGATCTGAAAACTCGTAAGGAGGTATAGTCATGAAATGTATTAAATGTGGTAATAATACTTATGAGAGTACAACATCAGAAGCAATTGAATTAGAAAACGGCGTTCTTGTAATTAGAAATATTCCCTGTTATAAATGTGAATTTTGTGATGAAATTCATTTTACAGGAGATGTTGTTAAACAACTGGAAAAAATTATTATGCAGGCAAAACAACGGATGGAGCAGATTTCTGTAGTTGATTTTTCAAAAGTATTAACGGCTGCATAAGTAGTTTGCTAACCACTTTTCGGAATGCATTTTTTTATATTTTAAAACTTTTTAAGGAGGATTTTTCAGAATGAAAAAAATTATTATTGGTTTATTTACAGCATTATTGCTTGTAGGTATGGCAGGATGTAAAAACGGTGTAGAAAGCGGCGGGGGTAGTGGTTCTGGCGGAGGCGGAAGTAACACTTCAACTCCATATACAAAAGTTGATACCCAGACAATCGGCGGAACTACATACGATATTGTGACCTTTGGAAGTTTTCCGCAGTCGGAAAAAGCTTCAACTGTTTCAATAAGTTCAGAGTCAAAAATTGTCGGTTCATTTACTTATTACAAGGGAGACGATGATGAATGGTATGCAAAAGTAGGCTCAAAATACTATAAAGTAGAACCGATTAAATGGCGTGTGCTTACAGTAAATTATAATGGAACCGGCAAAAAGCTTTTGCTTGCAGAAAATATTCTTATAAACTGTATGTATTATAATTACTATAACGTAAACAGAACTATTAGTGCTGCAACTATTTACCCGAATAACTATGAACACAGCAGAATACGTGCATATTTAAATGGACTTTCTTATCAGAAAAAAGCAGGTGATTCAGCAAATCAGGAACCAGATGAAGCTTTTGTAAATAAAGGCTTTTTCCAGACAGCATTTACACAAGCAGAACAGGATGCAATTGCAGCGACAACAGTAATAAATAATGCAAGAAGCACAAATCCGGACAGTAATGACAAACAGTGGAATAACGGAGCTAATCAGTACGCCAGTGACACTCCAACCAGCGATAAAATCTTTTTACTTAGCGAGCAGGAAGCAACAAAAGCGGATTATGGATTTGCAGCATACAATGAGTACAAAGGTGACGGTACGCATAATGACAGTACAAGAATCCGTATGACAACTGATTTTGCCAAGGCAAATGGAGCATACCAGGAAACTACAGAAGGCTCCGGCGGTTATTGGTGGCTGCGCTCTCCTGACTGTAATCATAGTAACTACGCGCGCTACGTCAGCTATAATGGTAATGCACTCAAAAACCGCGACGTGAATCTCGGTAATATAGGTGTTGTGCCGGCTTTGTGCCTAAAATAAAATTGGCCTTGCCAATTTTATTTTATCTAATCCTTGCGAAGCAATAATCTAATCAAAATGCAGCTTGCCCGATGCAATGCACATCAAAGGCAGGCTGCTTTTTTTATGGCTGTAGCGAGGGGCAGGCGCCCCTCCTGGAACCTAAAACCTGGAACCTATAACCTAGTCCTCCAATGCCTTATATTCATCAAACTTAGCTGCAACTTCTGCGTCCTGTTTTGTGAGGAGAGAAACTGCTACAGTTACTACGAGACATACTATGAAGGCCGGAAGGATTTCGTATACATCGAAGATTCCGCCGTGGAGATAGTGCCATACTACGTCGGTGACACCACCACAGATAAGACCTGCGATTGCACCAGGAGCTGTTGTGCGTTTCCAGTAGAGGGCCAGAATGATAAGAGGTCCGAAGGTTCCGCCAAAGCCTGACCATGCAAATGATACAAGGCCAAAGATTGAGCTGTCTGGATTAAGGGCAAGCAAAAGTCCCAGAACTGCAATTACAAATACACAGATACGGCTTACGAGAAGTACCTTTTTGTCGTCTGCATCTTTTTTGATGAGGCCCTTGTAGATATCCTGTCCGATGGCAGAGCTGGCAGAAAGAAGCTGTGAGTCTGCTGTAGACATAGAAGCTGCAAGAATACCACAAAGGAACAAACCTGCAATAAAGGCCGGGAACATCTTGAGCATTGTTTCACTGAATACTGCTTCCTGAGTTCCTGTTCCAAGTACCTTGAGGCCGGCAGTTGCTACTTCTGAAGGATCTGCACCAAGAAGGATTCCCTTGTTCAAAAGGTAAGCTGTACCAAGAGCACCAATCAAAACGGCACCAATGTAAGAAATAATCATCCATACAATACCAACGCGGCGGGCTGTTTTGATTTCCTTATTTGAACGGCAGCCCATAAAGCGGATGATAATGTGAGGCATTCCAAAGTAACCGAGACACCATGCAAAGGCAGAAACTGCAGACATTGCGCTGAAGCTCTGGTTTCCGGTGAATGATTTGAGCATTGCAGCACCGAATTCTCCGTTGAGCGCGCGTGTTGTAAAGCTCTGTACCTGAGCTGTTGCATTACCGAATCCGCCAAGAGATACAACAATTACGATTCCTGAAATTACAAAGGCTACGAAAATGAGTGAACCCTGGATAAAGTCTGTTGTACAAACGGCACGGTAACCACCGAGGATTGTATATGAAAGAATGATTACAAAGCCAATCAGGAGGCCTGTGTTCCAGTTAAGGCCGAATACTGAGCGGAAAAGCTTTGCACAGGCAACGAATCCGGAAGCAGTGTAGATTGTAAAGAATACTACAATAAAGAAAACCGATACGATTGAAAGAATGTGTGTCTTATCGTTGAAGCGGTTTGTAAGGAATTCCGGAATTGTGATGGAATCTTTATATACTACAGAACACTTGCGCAATGGTTTTGCAATCAAAAGCCATGCAAGATATGTACCAACTATAAGACCAATGGCAGTCCAGAAGGTTTCTTTGAAGCCGCCAAGGTAGCACAGTCCTGGAAGTCCCATTAAAACCCAGGCTGAAGAGTCTGATGCTTCGGCACTAAGGGCAGTTACCCAAGGTCCAACTTTTCTTCCACCGAGGAAGAAGTCCGAAGCTGAATTGTTGCTTTTTGCACTGCGGATACCTACAAAAACCATAAGACCAAGGTAAAGCACAAAAGCAATAATCATAGCGATCATTTGTGAAGTCATTTTTTTTACTCCTTTAAAATTGATTCTACAATTATAAACCTGTTTTGTGCACTTCTCAATAGAAATAAAAACAGTTTGAATTAAAATATAAGAATTTTCTTATTTGACAAAATGAATAATTTCATTTAACCTCAATATTAAGGAGAAAGCTTATGAAAAATTATAAATCATTTATCATCACATCTTTATTTTTATTATCATCATTTTTAATTTGTATTATGTTCTCAGGTTGTGGATGCAGGCTTGAAGACATTAAATTATTGAGTCCGGAAGAAATCTGTCTGCGTATGAATCGTGTTTATGATGCAGACTTTGAGCTTGTTGACTATGAATCTACTGATTTAAATGATAATAAATTTACTACGGTATATTTAAGTTGTCCAAAATATCCGGAAAAAAGAATTATTGCCATTCAGGGATATTATGAAAGCTCTGAATTCGGATGGTTTGAAAAATTTGAAACAAATTATGAGTACATTCGTTTTGAAGAAAACGTTCAAAGAAAAGGTGATTTGTTGTTTGAAGAATGGCTGGATGGTTTGAATTATAAGGAAGTTGATGCAACAAATCCGGATTCCTGTATTGTAGATGCAAAAAATTATACTTTTTCTGATTTTTTAAAATTTGCATATGGAATAAATTTTTATGTTGCAATAGAAAAGCTTCCGGAAGAATCTGATGAAAGTTTGTTAGAAAGATTAAATGAAAAATTTGAAGAAATAAAGAAAAATAAACAATATTCGTTTAACATTTATTTTTTCTCTACTACAGACATTGATTCTTTAACTAAAAATCAGCTTAGTCAGTTTGAATCAAAAAATGCATTCAAAGTAATTTATTAAATAGAGGTGTTGCATGAAAAAAGTATTATTGCTTGTTATTTTTGGTTTGATGTGTTTTTCATGCAATTTTAATAAATCAAAGAAGGGCTTGTATTTCGACATGTCTTCTTATGTTGAAAATAAGAGTAAATGGCAGAATGCTGGATTAGAAAATTATTCTTTTACATATTCTGTTTCAACATATCGACCTGAATATATAATTGGGGAAGTAACTGTTAAAAACAATGCCTGTGAAAGTGCAGAAATATATATTAATGATTCGGATTTAGAAAGCACACCTGTTACTCCGAGTGATAAATTTTATTTAAACACAATTGATGCTGCTTTTGATTTTATTAATCATGAATATGAGGATGCCTCCAAGGTGATTGAATCAAAGGAATATCAATATGTCGAAATAGTTTGTGAATATGATGATATTTATGGATATCCTGTTTCAATCCGTTGTTTGAGTTCAGATGGAACTGAGGTTTATAAAAAAGGGCTTGCGGGCAACAGCGAAACTATGTATTCCATTTCACTTGAATTCACAAACTGATATGGATAATAAGTTGCCTTTTGATGATTTTGTGATTATATTTATTCAAGAGGTAATTTATGGCAGAATGTTCACATGATTGTTCTTCTTGCAATGAAAATTGCGATAAGAGAGATTTTCATATTGATTTGAATGAAAAGAGCAGCGTAAAAAAAGTAATAGGTATTTTAAGCGGTAAAGGTGGCGTTGGAAAATCCCTCGTAACAAGTTTACTTGCAAGTCGTGTAAATAAAGATGGTTTTAAAACTGCAATTTTAGATGCAGATATTACAGGTCCTTCCATTCCTGAAAGCTTTGGTGTCGGTGATGAAAGGGCAACGGCTGTTGAAGGTGAAGACGCTCTTAATCCTGTTGTGACAGATTCAGGTATTCAGCTTATGTCAATGAATTTTCTTTTACAGAAGGAAACAGATCCTGTTATCTGGCGCGGTCCTGTTATTGCAGGTGCCGTTAAACAGTTCTGGTCGGATGTAATCTGGAAGAATGTCGATTTTATGTTTGTAGACATGCCTCCTGGAACCGGTGACGTTCCTCTTACTGTTTTTCAGTCATTGCCGGTTGATGGAATAATTATTGTTTCATCTCCTCAGCAGCTTGTTCGTGTAATCGTAGAAAAAGCCGTAAACATGGCAAACATGATGAATATACCGATTCTTGGTATTGTAGAAAACATGAGCTATGTAAAATGTCCTGACTGTGGTAAAGAAATTACAGTGTTCGGTAAAAGTAACATAGACGAAATTGCAAAGACCTTTGATATTCCTGTTCTTGCCAGAATCCCGATGGAAGAAGCAACAAGTCGTGCCGTAGATGAAGGCGACGTAGAAAGTTTAGATTGCGATTATCTGAATGCTGCAGCACAAAAAATAGAATCCCTTCTTAAATAAATAATCAGTCGGCACCTTAAAAAAATTAAGTTGACAAAAATGTACGGGGGGGGGGGATAATAAAGTTTGTGTGATTCATTATTTTGAAGCTTGTACAATAAACGTTTTTTAAATAGGGGTGAAAAATGAAAAAAATGTTGTTTGGACTTCTGGTCCTTGTATCTTTATGTTTTATTGGTTGTGACTTTTCGCCGGCAGTGGCAGATGTTTCGGTTGTGAATAATACAGATTATACTTTTGTATTTATGGCAGATTACAATCATAGTTTAAAAACGAGCTCAAGTGTTAAAACTGTAGGTCCTAATTCAACTGTTCATGTTTCCTGCGAAGGTATTTATACAAAATCGCAGGTTGATGATTTTGGAGATGATTTTTACTTTTATTATTGCGAACTTGGCGAGTGGGAAGATTTGAAGAATAATTCTGCATCAGGTTTGAGCGAATGGTTCTTACTTACAAATGATGCTTATCAAATGTCGTTGTCAAATAAATACAGCCAGAAATATACAGTAACATTTGAAATGCGAAATGGAAATTTAGTGACAGAAATTGTAAGCCATTAATTGTTAAATTTTTGTACGATTTTGTCTTAAATTCCTTTGACTTATGGTGCAGTTCGGTGTAAAATGGAAGAATAATATAACCCAGAGGTGGTAAATCAAAGGATTTACTATCATTAACTCAGGAGGCCAAATAAATGGCAAAAGTAGAACTTAAAGGTATTGGTAAAGTTTATGACGGTGGTGTTCGTGCTGTAAACAATGCTAATATCACTATTGAAGACAAGGAATTCTGCGTATTCGTAGGTCCTTCAGGATGTGGAAAATCAACAACATTACGTATGATTGCTGGTTTGGAAGACATTACAGACGGTAAATTGTACATTGACGGTACAGAAATGAATGACGTTCCTCCAAAGGATCGTGATATCGCCATGGTATTCCAGAACTATGCTCTTTATCCACATATGACAGTATATGATAACATGGCTTTCGGTCTTAAAATCAGAAAGATGGATAAGGCAGAAATTGACCGCCGTGTTCGTGAAGCAGCTAAACAGCTTGACCTCACACAGTATCTCGACAGAAAACCAAAGGCTCTTTCTGGTGGACAGAGACAGCGTGTTGCTGTAGGACGTGCTATCGTTCGTAATCCAAAAGTATTCTTGTTCGATGAACCTCTTTCAAACCTCGATGCTAAGCTCCGTGTAACAATGCGTTCAGAACTTGCAGATCTTCACAACAGACTTCAGGCTACAATGATTTACGTAACACACGACCAGATTGAAGCTATGACACTTGGTACAAAAATCGTTGTAATGAAAGACGGTGTTATCCAGCAGATTGGTGCTCCACTTTATCTTTACAACAACCCAATCAATAAATTCGTAGCAGGATTTATCGGTACACCTCCAATGAACTTCCTTACTGTAAAAGTTCTTGAAAAGAACGGTAAGATTGTTTGTGATGAAGGTTCTTTCGAAATCAATCCTACTGATGATCAGGCAAAGGCTCTTAAAGCATATGTAGGTAAAGAAGTATCTTTCGGTATTCGTCCTGAAAATCTTACTTATGTTGAAAAACCAGTTGCAAAAGATGATATGCAGATGAAGATTACAAACAAGGAACCTCTTGGTGCTGAAACACATCTTTATCTTATTTCTAACAAGGGACAGGCAATCATCGCTAAAACAACTGCAAATGCAGATTTCCGTTTAGGAGAATCAGTAAACGTTGTTCCTGATATGACAAAGGCTAAGTTCTTTGCTATGGATGGAGACGAATTGAATATCTGCGATCAGATTGAAAAGAAATGGTAAGCTTGATTTTTATAATTAGTTTACCTGCGATAATTCGTTAAGAAAAATTGCTGAAGAAAAGTCGTTCCATGCGGACGGCTTTTCTTTTTTTAAATTTGATGAAATATGACAAAGGATATGTTATATTAAATATGATATTTAATAGTAATGAGGAGAAAATTTATGAAAAGCATTAAATTATTTCTTTTATTTATTTTTGTTACGGTAAGTTCAAATGTTTTTGCTCAGAATGTCGGTGACAAGGTTTATAAGGAAGTAAATGATACAAAGGAAACAAAGATTTTTTTATACAGCAAATGTACTGAATATGAATATAATAAAAAAGGTCAGCTTATTCATGATTCAGCATCTGATGGTGTTGAACACTGGTACAAATATGACAAGAAAGGAAACCGCATTTACATGAAGGATAATCTTGAATATGAAATACGTTATACTTTTGATAAAAATGGTAATGAAATAAAAATGACAGATTTAACTGATCCTGATGGTTTTGAAACGATTTATGAATATGATGAAAAAGGAAATTTAATTCATCAGAAGGACAGCTATGGTCTTGAGCAGTGGTATGAATATGATGAAAAGGGAAATGAGATTTACCGGAAAAGCTCATGGGGAAATGAAGCCTGGTATGAATATGATGATAAAGGAAATTGCGTTCATGGTACTCAAAAACCGGGACGTGAATACTGGTGTAAATATGATGATAAGGGAAACTGCATTTATTTTATAGATGAGGATAATAATGAAATCATTTATGAATATGAATTTTATCCGGACGGTAAAATAAAAATCTGTCGTGAATATAAATCATTTTAATTAATGACAGAAGATAATAAATATTCATGAAATTAATAACTATCAAAAAAATAAAATTTTTGTTACACTTTTACTATGACAAAAAATTCTCTGGTGCTTTATAAAAATCAACCGGCAGTTGTAATAGACCGCGACGGTGACAAATATATCATTCAGTTTTGCACTCAGCCTGCAACTCCAACCGGAAAAAAAGCAGTTTACGGTGAGCAGAAGGTACGTGAAAAGGATATAGTTCTTCTTCATGAAGGTCCTGTTTCTTCCTTTGAAAAGGTCCTTGAAAATACTTCAATTGATTTTTCAAGTCAGATTAATGAAGTCTATGAGCTTCTTCTTTCTGATGAATCGACGGCAAACGAGGCAGTAACTTTTTCTGATTTATCTGAATATGCGCTTGGTAAATTTGATGCAGATTTAAGCTGGGCGTTTTATTCATCCTTAGTAAAAGCAAATGAGTTTTCTTTAAATCAGGAAGAGTTCAAGAATTCCAGGATTTTATTTAATCTTCGCAAAAAAGAAGAAATAGAGCTTCTTAATCAGAAAAAATTTGAAAAGGAACATGAGGCGGAAATCAGAAGTGAATTTATTAAGCGCCTGAAAAATAAAAAACTTGAACTCCCCGGTGATTCAAAATTTATGGGTGAGGTTGAGGCTTTTGCCTTGAATAAAACCGAAAAATCAAAAATCCTCGAAGAAGCAGGTTTTTCTCAATCGGTTGAAAAAGCACATCAGCTTTTGATAGATACACACATCTGGGATTTTACGAAAAATCCTTATCCTACACGTTTTGGTTTCAGCTTTGATTCTGCTCACGAACAGCTTGGAAAAATGAAAGATGAGGAACGCGAAGAGGTTCCGTGTGTATGTTATGCGGTAGATGCTCCTGATGCAGCAGATCCGGATGATGCAGTCGGTTTTGACGGAGAATATCTTTGGGTATGTATTGCCGATCCTGCAAGCTCTGTTATGCCTGATTCATCCATCGATATTGCTGCACGCAACAGGGGGACAACCCTTTATATTCCTGAGGGTGCGAGCCGAATGCTTTGCGAAAGTTCTCTTGAAGATTATGCGCTTGGACTTAAAGAAAAGCATTCAGAAAATAACGGAGATATAAAATCCTGTGCACTTGCATTTAAACTCAAGCTTGATGAAGACAGTCAGATTTCTGAAGTTGATATAAAAAAAGTTAATGTTCATGTAAAGATGATTTCTTATGAACAGGCAGAACAGCAGAAGGACAGTTCAGAATTAAAGCCACTTTTTGAAATTGCCCGTAAAAATCTTGTAAGAAGAAATGCAAATAATGCCGTTACGATTCAGATGCCTGAGGTGAAAATAAAGGTAGATAAGGAAACAAAAAAAGTTAGCGTTGAGCCTGAAAAGTATTTTGAATCAAATGCAATGGTTCAGGAAATGATGCTTTTAGCAGGTGAGGGCGCTGCAAAATTTGCTTTTAAAAATAAAATAGCATTTCCGTTTGTAAGTCAGGAGGCTCCTTCGTTTCCGGATAAGATTCCTGACGGTTGGGCAGGAGAGTTTGCCAGAGTAAAATGCATGAGAAAACGTTCTGTCGGTATTACTCCAGCTCCACATGCCGGACTTGGTTTGAGTTTTTACAGTCAGGTTACTTCTCCCTTGCGCCGCTATTCAGATTTAATTGCACATCAGCAGCTTCGGGCTTTTATTGATAAACGAAAACTGCTCGATAAGGATGAGATGCTTGAACGAATTGCGGCAGGTGATGCGGCTTCTATTGCTGCACGAAAAGCGGCACGATTAAGTGAAACTCACTGGAAGCTTGTATATCTTATTCAGAATCCTGACAAGGTTTATGAAGCTTTCTGTATTGATAAAAAAGGAACAGATACTTTATTTTTGATTCCTGAACTTGATATGCAGACGACTTTGAAGGCTTGTTCAGATATTTCTCTTAACGATAAGGTAAATCTTAAGGCAGGGGCTGTAAATATCCCTCTTCAGAACGTAGATTTCATAAGAACTTAATAAGAATTATTTGTTCTTAATATACAGTAAGCTTTTTTTGTGATATAATTATTTATTATATAAGAGGTATTATATTTTATGAAAAGATTTTTCCTTGCTTTATTGATATTTTCATTTGTTTTTGTTTGTCTTCCGGCACAGGAAGAAAATGCTAAGAAATATATGTTTACTGTTTCAGATGGTTCAGAGCAGACACAGAATGCAGATGCAGAAAGTGAATCGGAAGAAAAAGAAACAGAACAGTTTTCTGTTGATGTCAGCGGTGATAGTGATGACAGTGCCGTTACCGATGAATTTTTTGTTAATGTAATTAATCTTGTAGATAAAGAAAAACCTGTTTTTACAGTTGCTGCAACTGCAGAAGTTAACATTAAGGAAATCGAAGACTGTAAGAAACGTCTTTATACAATTCTTTCGGCATATAATTCACTTGTAGAAGCATTTAACAGGGATGTTGATAATCAGACGGAAGCTTCATGTAAGGCAATTTATGCTGAAGAATATACTGCGGTTGAACTTGAAGCAGACGGTAATCCTTCGGAAGATGCAATTAAACGAAGGGAAGAGCGTTGTAATATTATCCGCGATGAAGCACATGCAAAGAAGGAAGCATATGCAGAAGAACAGAGGGCTTTGATTGCTGAGGATGAAAAAAAGGAACGTACTTATCTTGCTGCTTCATACAAGGTTCTTGAAAGCGGAAAGTATGTCGTTACCTCTTATACAGATTATGCAAAGCTTTCAATAGGAAAATTTGACGGTGGAAAAGGTGCCTGGCTTGTAGAAATTACTTCAAATCTTTGCGGTAAGGAAGTAGTTAATTTTGAAACATATCTTGACTATGCTGATGTTACCGGCGAAAAGTTCATTCCTGCAGATAAAATGTCTATAAGTCAGATGAATGCATTTAATAAGGAAGTTGAACGCTATGATAATTTATTCAAGCTTTGTCCTGATATGTTCTGTGTAAGAATTAATTATGATGTTTTAAGATGGAAGCAGAATTCTGAATATAGATTTGTTCCATCAAGAATTGAAGTAATCAATATTGCAAGAAGAAATAAAGTTATACGACGTTTTGTAAAAGGAGATGTAAAGCCGCGCCTTTTTATAATTGAAGACGGTGCTGAAATCAGAACAAAAGAAGAAATTGAAGAAGATGTATTGAAATTCAATAAACAGCTTGCAAAGGAAGCAAGAGAAAATCAGAGTGAAGCAGACAAGCTTTATCAGCAGTATTCAGAATCTTACCAGAATGAAAAGAATAATTCGAACAAGCTTCCAGTAATCCAAAAGGGAAGAGGTGCATTCGTTATTTCTGTTTCTCCATTCATTACCGGCGAAGAAATGTCGGGTTCTGCAGATTTTGGAATTGATGTATTGAATCTTGAACTTTGTATTCCAGCCGGAAAATATTTCTTCTGGGGTTTTGACGCAGGTGTTTATTTCCCACTGGGACATGGTATTTTTGATATGCAGTTTGGTCTTCTTGGTGGAGTGAACTGTCAGATTACCCATTTCTTCAGACCGTATCTTAAGCTTAATCTTGATTTCGATACAAAGCTTAACGGTATAATTCAGACAGGGGCTGGAATCGATATTACAATTGCGAATGTTTTCTTAGTTAATCTTGGCTACAGTTACAACTGGGCATTTGATCATAACAATAAACTTAATGATAGTACTCCTGAAGAAGATAAGAATGTATTCCCGTTGAGTCAGTATCATAAATTCTCAATTGGTCTTGGAATCTTCTGGTAACAATCAGCAGGCTATTTTCGTTTTCTGAATTTATTTATAACGACCATTATAATCTCATCCTTTGTGATAATCAGTTCAAGAATTCCGGTTATTGCAAAGATGAGTATTGAAATTAAAACCGGCATCCCATAAGAAAGAATCTTTCCTCTGTCTGCAAAGGCGTTGAGTAAAACCGGACGTAAAAAATAAATCGGCACGGTGGCAATTACAGAATAAATAATTACTCTGATTGTATACAGAATCGTGCTTTTTAAGATTTTTGTTGTATTCATTGCATCCATTTTTTTCATATAGATGAACAGGAATATTGTATTTATAAGTGTCGATAAGGTTAATGCAAGTGCAATTCCCTGTCCTCTCATAGGGAAGGCAAGTGCAACTGCCAGAATGATGTTTGCTATAAAGCTGTAAATACCGGCAAGTGTCGGAAGCTTTGTATTTTGCTGTGCATAAAAGGCAGGAGCGATGATTCTATTTAAAGCGATGAAAAGTAATCCTGCAATATGATAATTGAAAATGCTTACTGTAAGATTTACTGAATTTTCATCAAAAGCTTTTCCCTTGTACAAAAGACAGATGATTTCACGACCGTTAACAAGAGAATAAAAAGAAACAGGAATTGAAATGACTGTCATTATTTTAATTGCCTGAATTAGAAGCGTGTTGAATTCTTCATTCTTTTTTTCATTTGCAAGTCCGGTTAAATCAGGAAGAATTACTGTTCCTATTGTTACCGCAAAAATGCCAAGTACAAGCTCCTGTAATCTAAGGGAATATTGAAGACCTGAAGTAACACCGACATCAATTTGATTTGCAAGATAGGTGCATACTACATCATTTAGCTGATATGCGGCAATTCCAATAATCGTAGGTGCAATGAGGGCAATAACCTTTCGTGTACCGGGATTTTTTATTGTTTTCTTTAGAGAGGTAAAGCAGACCTTCCATCCGGTTTTATGAATGAACGGCCATTGGAACAGGGCCTGGACAGTTCCTCCCAAAATTACACCGATTGACATTGCAAGTGCAGGATCCTTTGTTTTTGGTGCAAGTATGTATGTGGAAATTACAACTATTGCATTGAAAAGAACTGGAGTAAAACCTGATGGAGCGAAAATCTTGCATCCATTTAAAACACCCTGGAAAAATGCTGCTACAGAAATCAGGAAAAGATATGGAAACATTATTCTTGAAAGAAGGGTAACTTCAACTTTTTTGAGATTGTAAAGTTCAAGAAGCTCTGCATAATTTGCAGCAGAAGGATCTTTTGGTGCCTTACAGAATAATGGTGCTATTGCAGGTGTAATCAGAATTCCTATTATAACTACTATTACTGTCAAAAAAGTGACAAGCGTAAAGGTTGCGTTTATAAAATCCTGTGTTTCTTTTTTATTTTCTATGGTGTCTTCTTTTTCAAGATATTTTTTGAACGTTGGAATAAATGCTACTGATATTGCATTTTCGGCAAACAGTCTTCGTAAAAGATTTGGTATCATAAAGGAAACGTTATATGCATCTGCGTACATGCCTGTTCCCAGAAAAGCGGCTGTTGTCATTTGCCGGATAAGTCCCATTACACGTGAGGCTGCTGTCATCAGAGAAAGAATTAAGCCTGATTTTAACAGTGAAAATTTAGCGCCATCTTTTTTTTGCGTAAGTTCATTTTTTTCCATAAATATAAAATATCAAAGTTGAGAAATTTAGACAATTGCTTTATAATATAATAATAAAACGTTTTATCTGTAAAAGTATAAATTTATTTTATATGGAGATGCCCGATGGGTTTATTTTCTAAAGTAGGTAAAACAAGAATCATACCGCTTGGTCTGAAAATTATTGTAATTTTTATTTCATTAATTCTTCTTTCAAATTTTGCCACAAACATCATTACGCTTCAATTATCGCAGAAGGAAATAATCAGTTTGAATAATACTGTAATGGTTGAGCAGTTGAAGGAATTGTACACGAATTCTGCAAATCAGTATCAGATTTATCTTTATTCAAAGGATAAAGAACAGTGCATGGAAACAATGGCAAAATCGGCAAGGACCGGCTTTTCAAATCCAAATAGTCTTGCCATAGGAATTTCACAGAATAATGAGGTTTTGTTTTGTGCATATAACAGGGAGACCATCTGGAATCATTTTCAGCTTGAAAAAAATGTTATCGATAAGATTTGTGTAGATCTTGCAAATGGAGTTACGGAAGGTTCAATTCATTTTTCAAATAGTAACGGTGATTATTTTGGTGTATATAAATATCAGCCGGATTGGGATATGTTCATCATTCGTGCGGAAAACAAATCGGACCTTTCAAAAAATACAGGAAGAATTGTATTTGTAATTTCCATAATCATCATAGTGCTTACAGGCTTTTTTATAGTAATTGGTTTTATTCTTCTTAAGAGGGAATTCAGGACTGTAAGACAGATTACTCATGATTTGTACGAAATGCAGAAACGAAGGCAGCTTGAATTAATAGATTTAAGTGAGGCTCCTAATGATGATATTACTTATCTTGCGGCTTCATTCAATTCGCTTTCATCTTCTGTAAATAATCTTTTGGGAACCTTCCAGAAATTTGTTTCGAAGGATGTCGTTGCCAAGGCTTATACGGAACAGGGAATCTCTCTTGAAGGAAAGCAGCGTGAGCTTACAATGCTTTTCTCAGATATCAAGAGCTTTACTTACAGAACGGAAACTTTAGGAAACGATATTATTGATGTTTTGAACGTTCACTATAATAAGGTAATTCACAGTGTTCATGAGAATGCCGGTGTAGTAGGTTCTATTATCGGTGATGCGATTCTTGCAATTTATGGTACATTGAATTCTGATTTTTCAAAATCATACAATTCAATAAGGGCTGCATGGGATATTACTCATGTAACGGCTAATCTTCGTCAGACGATGGTTGAAAGGCGTAAGGAAATTGAAAAGATACGAAAGCTTACGGAATCTGAAGAAAGGGTTTTTGAAGCAGTTTTACTTGATGTCGGAGTCGGAATTGACGGCGGAAAGGTTTTCTATGGAAACATCGGTTCTAATGAGCATATGGCAAATACCGTTATCGGTGATAATGTAAACTCTGCTTCACGTCTCGAAGGACTGACAAGAGTTTATCATGTTCCTGTTATTGTTTCTGAATACATAAAGGAAGAGGTTGAAAAAGAAACAGAACGTTTTATGTTCTTCGAGCTTGATACTGTACAGGTAAAGGGAAAGACAGAAGGAAAGAAGGTTTACTTCCCGCTCGACTGTTCAGAGGTTTCTTATGATTATATTGAACGCTATAAAGTATTTGAACAGGGCTTGAGCGCATATTATAAGGGAGACTGGAAAACAGCGCGAAAATATTTCAAAGAATGCGAGCTTGATGTAACACAGGTATTTATGGAAAGAATGGGACTTAAGAGTGCCCCTGCAAACTGGAGTGGTATATGGACAATGACAACAAAATAGCAAAAGACTTAACACCTGCACAAAGACATAAAGACGTACTCTTGTTTTTAAATGAAGAACTGAACAGCATTCAAACAAGAGCATCTTCTGTCAATACTTATAATCTTGAAAAAGAATATGCAAAAACAAAAAAACATAAATCGCCTTTTGTTGCACTTGTTCTTCTGGTTTGTGCAGTTGCAGTTTTTGGTGCCGCATATTTAATGTCTGTTGTTATCAGTAAGAATAATGAAAAAATAGAAGTTAATCTTGAAGAATTTCAGGATTTGAATCTTCGTGATTTACTGGATAATGTTTCTAAAACTCAGGTAAATTATGATAATGCGGTTAAAGAAAAAATTCTTCTTGAATCGCAGATGCAGTCGGAAATTTCAGAAGCGGAAGCAGAACGTGACAATGAATTGTTTGTTATAGATTCCTTGAATCTCAGGTCTCAAAGTCAGATTAATCAGCGTAAGAGGGAAGTAGAAAGAGATTTTAATAAAAAGGTAAATGAAATCAAAAGCTCTTATGAACAGAAGATTAATCCTATAGAGCTTCAAATTGCAAATTATAAACAGGAGCTTGACAGTTATGATTCTTCTGTTCTGGAATCTGCTAAGGAACAAGAACAGGCGTTGAACAGTCAGCGAAAAGTTCAGGAAATGGAAATTGAACGCATAACTAAAATGTATGAACAGAGAATTTCCGATTTGCAGAATACAATTTCAACAGACAGAAAATCTAAAGGAAAGAATGTAAGAAATGCAGTAGGTGAGGTTGCCGGAAGATATAAGGCAGAGCTTAATAATCTGGATCCTGTTTTAAAAGATTCACGTGCAGATTCTATCATTGAAGAAACAAAAAATAAAAACAGTGATTTATTAAGCACAAGAAGTTTTGTGCAGGAAAATAAGATTTCTAATGAAACAGTTGCTTCGGGCGTTACGGAATATCAGACTTTATATGATGATTATAAATATTTGAAGAAGCCTGTCTCTTCATTACCGCAGAAAAATTCTGTTCCGGAATATGTAAATGCAATGGACAGACTTGTAGATCAGATGGGCCAGACCTTTGTTTCAACCTTAAATGAGCTTAATAAGGAAAACCTGAATCTTAAGGCAGAGATTGAAAAGCTGAATGAAAATATAACTAAAATTAATCAGGAAAAAGAGGCGTTAAATCAGAGGATTGCAACTCTCGGTAACACGTACAAGAGTCGCCTTGATATTTATACGGATTGTATTTCGGAGCTTGTTCAGTATACTCCTTTTAATGCAGTAGTCGTAACGGCAACAGATAAAGATAATATTACGATTTATGTTGCACCTAAAGCACGTTATCTTGTAACTGAAAATGGAACGCCGGTAGAAATCGTCGGATTAGAAAATGTCCGCGGGAAAATATATCCTTTTGGTCAGGATTATTTTCTTTTTATGCCTGAGCTTGATGCAGAAGGAAATCCTGTAAGTTTTAATCTTTCGAATGTAAAACCGGGTGCACAGGTAAAGATACTTCAAAAATAGAAGATATTGAATTTGAAAAATACAGAATTTAATAATTTTAAGTTTGTAGGAAATTCTTTATTTATTTACTTATTTTTTTCTAATATTATATCGATTAGGGAAGATATAATATCTTTGTCATGGGCTGAAAGTTTTTCTATTTTATCAGAAATTATTTTAATATCTGTAGAGTATTCTTTTATGTGAATTTTTGAGTTTTTCCCTGAAACTAGATATTCAACAGAAACATTTAATGCATTTGCTATTTTTACGGCTACGTCTGCCGTAGGAATGGAAGAATTTTTTTTTAAATAGTTACTAATGCTACCCTGTGAAATACCAGTAAGCTTTGATAGCTCTTTTGAACTAATGCCTTTATAAAATAGTTCATCTTTTAAGTTTTCTTTAAATCCCATTAAGATTATTGTATGTAAAAAATAAAAAAAATAATTGACAATACGTAAATTTACTATATAATTTAGATAAACGTAAGTTTACAAATGTTATATTTTTAATTGTAAAAGGTAGAAAAAAAATGTGGTCTAAAAGGAATTTAATATGTTTTTCGGAAAAGTATGGTAATTTGTTATTTGTTGGAAATACTTCAACATTTTTGAGACTTGATGATGCTACTTTTAATCAAATCCAAAATTATATCAATAAAAATGAAAAATTATCAGAAGAAATTTACAATGAATTAGTGAATATCGGTGCGATAGTAGATTCTGACGAAGAAATCCTAAACAAATATATTTATAAGGCTTTATCTAACAGTTTTATGACTAATCATATGGAATTATGGATTTGTTTGACAAATAGTTGTAATTTTAAATGTAGTTACTGTTATGAAAATGAAGAACCTTCTTTCTTAGATCTGGATACAATAAAGCAATTGGAATCTTTTATTAAAAAACATAAGAATATAAAAAGTTTAACAGTATATTTTTATGGTGGAGAACCATTACTTAATATTGATGGAATTTTTAAATTGTCAGAAGAATTGTCTGAAATTGATGGAATTGAGATTAAATATCAATTAATTACTAATGGATA
>JAILKS010000042.1 GCA_024693715.1 Treponema sp.
TTCTACATTAGCCGTATTAAAATTGGTAAGATTAAGAATTTTTAATCCTTTGCAATTTAAAAACATTTTACTCATATCTTTCACTTTTTTTGTATTTATATATGAAATATTACATGATGTCAAATTATAACAATTATAAAATAAAGATCCGACATCTTCTAAATTTGGTGTTCGAAAACTAGAAAGATCTATTCCTTTTAATGAAGTACACCAGGAAAACATAGAATTCATATTTTTTACATTTGGTGTCTTTATTGAAGTTCCAGAATTAAAAGTAGAAACCATCACAGTTGTTAATTTATTACAGTCATAGAACATATAACTCATATCTTCTAGATTTAACGTTGATGCTCCCAAAAAATCTACAGACTCTAAAGCTGTACACCAGGCAAACAAATAACTCATATTTTTTACATTCTCTGTATTAAGAACTTTAACAGTAAAAGTTGTCAACTGTGAACATCCCGCAAACATATAACTCATATCTGTTACATTAGTTGAATCTAATTTTGTTAAATCAATGTTTGTAAGTTTGTCACAATAATAAAACATTTTGCTTGAATCTTCATTCAACGCTAATTTATTATCTTCTCCTTCAACAGTAAAAATGTCCGCATAAAAATATATAGTTCTATAATATTCATCATACCATACAGGAACATCCTTTTCATTTTTATCCAGGTAATAAAGCGTAACATCATCTGATGGTTCTACAGGACTCGCCTTAAAAGATGTTGCACATGTTTTTGCACCCATCTGCTCAAAAACCTCATTTATTTCAAGTCCTGTTTTCATTTCATATTTTGGAAAAGATGGTTTTTCTGGAATAATTGTTCCATTATGGTCAACGGGGGAGTCTTTACAAGAAACAAAACAAAATACAAATAAAATAATAAAAAAATAAAAAACTTTCTTCATGATAACTTCCTCAAAATCTATTTATAAAATCCTATACCAAAGAACAATATTTGTAAAGATAAAATTTCATGCTATAATACACACACTATGCAGAAAACAAAACTTACTGGCGTTGCAGTTCCGCTTGGCGCTTTATATACAAAAAAAAATCCTGTAATTGGTGAATTTCCGGACCTTATTCCTTTTGCGCAATTTTGCAAGGAGGCAGGGCTTGGTATAATTCAGCTGCTTCCGGTGAACGATACCGGTACTCAAAGTTCACCATACTCAGGACTTTCGGCATTTGCACTTCATCCTATTTATATCAGAGTCAGCGAAGTTCCGGGCTTTGGCGCACTTTACAGCTCGGACTCTAAGTTCAAAAAAGCTTATGATGATTTTGTAAAAGCAAACGCTTACACCCTGCGTTATGATTACGATGCAATTTTAAATACAAAAACTACCCTTCTCAAACAGATTTATGATTTTTTACCTGTAGGAAAGACCGGCGAACCTGATAAAGACCTTACAGACTGGATCAAGGCAAACCCTTGGGTAAAAACTTACTGTGTTTATAAAAACCTTAAATGGAACTACATGCAGGCAAGCTGGAAAAGCTGGCATGATGATGATAAAACAATTACCGCCGAACAGATTACAAAAAGGTGGAACACCAAGGCCTTCAAAAAGGAACATCTCTTCTACGCCTGGTGCCAGATGGTTGCGGCAAGCCAATTTGAAGAGGCAGTTGAACAGGTTCACAAGCTTGGCCTCCTTCTAAAAGGCGACATGCCAATCCTCATGAACGAAGATTCCTGCGACGCCTGGGCATACCCTGAGTTTTTTAATCACGACCTGCGTGCCGGTTCCCCAAGCGACGGAGAAAACCCGACAGGTCAGAACTGGGGCTTTCCAACCTATAACTGGAAAAACTTAAAGGCACAGGACTACAGCTGGTGGAAGCAGCGCCTCAAGACTGCATCCCGCTATTACGATGCTTACCGCCTGGACCACATTCTCGGCTTTTTCCGAATCTGGGCAATTCCTGCTGATGACTGCAATGCGCTCAACGGCCACACCGAGCCATATGCTTATATAAAGGTAGACGACTTATACGAACTTGGCTTTGACGACGACAGAATCCGCTGGCTCAGTAAACCTCATATTCCGACCAGCGTTGTAGAAGACGTTACCTGGAACCGTGACGTTGCACACAATATTTTAAAAACTATGTGCACCAGAATCGGTGAAGAAGAGCTCTGGCTTTTTGATAAATCAATTAAAGGAAGCCGCGACATCTGGAAGCTTGACCTGAGCAGTTTTGTAGACGAGCCTGCCGCACAAAAAATCAAGGCTAAGCTTGTTGAATACTGGTCAAACATCACACTTATTGAAATTGGTAAAAACAAATATATTCCGCTCTGGACTTATGACCACTCTACTTCGTGGGCAAGCCTGAACGAAACAGAAAAAGAAGGCCTGCTCGACCTTTTTGCAGCCCTTGAAAAAAAGAACATAAACCTCTGGAAAAAACAGGCAGACGATATTTTCACTGCAATCACAAGCGGACTAAAAATGGTTCCATGCGGCGAAGACCTTGGTGTTGGAATTGCATGCGTTCCAAAAACAATGGAACAGCATAAAATCCTTGGCCTGCGCGTAGTACGCTGGACCCGCCAGTGGAGCGAACCAGATCAGCCGTATGTGCCTTTCAAAGATTACACTCCTCTTTCTGTTACAACAACTTCTGTTCACGACTCAAGCACAATCCGCGAATGGTGGGATACAGAAAAAGAAAGTGCCAAAGCTTTTGTAATTGCAAATGCCACTTTCTTTAAAATTAACGGTAAAGCAGAAGGTCCTCTGTTCGAAAAGAATTCTTCAGAAATTGAAAAAGAGGCAGAAGCTCTTTCCCAGTCAGAATTCACTCCAGAGCTTGCACAGAAAATCCTTTCGCTTTCAGCTACTTCCGCCAGCCAATGGTTCATTCCGCCTCTCCAGGATTTCTTATACATTGACAAATCAATCTGGCTCGAAAAAGCAAGCGACGAACGCATAAACATTCCGGGCACAGTAACAAAATTCAACTGGACCTACAGAATGCCATGCGCAATGGAAGAACTAGCCGAAAATAAAGAGCTTATTCAAAAAATATCAGACCTTGCTTAAAATCTACTTGTAAAAACTATCGTTCTAGCGATATAATTAGACTATCGTTATAACGATAGTTTTTTGTATATGAGAACTTTAAAGCTTTATCACGGTTCAGAAAATGTTATCAAAATTCCTCAATATCATTTTGGAAATCAAAAAAATGATTATGGCGTTGGTTTTTATTGCACTGAAAATCCCGAACTGGCAAAGGAATGGGCCTGCACTGAAGAAAAAGACGGATTTGCAAACGAATATCTTTTAAACCTAGAAGGGCTTACTGTTCTTAATCTTTCTCAAAGTCAATATAACATTTTAAACTGGCTGACAATCCTTCTTGAAAACAGAACCTTTGAGCTTACCTCAGAAATTTCCATTGCCGCGAAACAATATCTTCTGAAAAACTTTTCAATTCATTATAGCAGATATGACATAATCCGCGGATATCGTGCAGACGATTCATACTTTTCTTTTGCAAATGCTTTTTTGAACAATACTATCTCGGTTCAAAAATTAAATAAAGCAATGTATTTAGGAAAGCTTGGCGAACAGGTTGTATTAAAATCAAAAAAGGCGTTTTCACAAATATCGTTTGTCTCAAGACAGACTGCTGAACGGAATATTTATTATCCCAAAAAAATACTCCGAGATTCAGCTGCAAGAGAAACTTTTTTCAAAATACATACAGAATCTGAATTAACAAATCCTGAAGCACTTTTCATTATGGATATCATGCGAGGAGGAATAAAAAATGGCGACTCACGCATACCAGAAATTTTATTTAAATGACGCCCAGCAAAACCTCGCTGTAATGTTTGACTATGCCCTCAGACTCCTTAAGTACGACGGCGACCAGTTTTTTCTCTATTTTATTCAATCTGAAGTTGCACAGAAATTTGGTCACGCAAATCCAAAATATATTGTCGGGATGTCCGGCATTGAACTGGCACAGAATGTACTTACAAAAACAGGCGCTGCTCCCAAGTTCCCAGATGAACCAAAAATCAAACAAGGAAAAGAATTCTGGCTTGGTTGGGTACTTGCTTATTATCAATGGTACTCAGGCTTAAAGTTTTCTGATCTTCAGGAATACGGACTTGTTCCGTCAGAAATCCTTTCTCGATACATTCTTCACGAAGCAGACATTTCAAAATTTGTTTCAACAGCAAATAACATCATTCTGTCCAATAAAGCCTCTTCACCCACCCGCCTTCAAAAAATCAGGAAAGCACGCGGCCTTACTCAAAAACAACTTTCAGAACTAAGCGGAGTTTCTTTACGTATGATTCAGCTCTACGAACAGCGCCGGAATGATATCAATCAGGCTTCGGGTCAAACCATAAACAATCTGGCCCGCGCCCTCTGCTGCAATTTTTATGAAATTATGGAAATTGAGGTGTATGAGGAATGATTTTCAAAATTCACTCTCAATAAACACTTTTTCTAATCATTTTTTCATTTTTCGTGTTATAATAGAATGTCTAAAAGAGGAACAAATGCACATTTCATACAACGAATTTCATATATCAAAAAAGGTTCGTGACCTTTGCAGCTTTGAAGAGGGGCTTTTTGCTTCGAGCGGAAATGTTGTCTTTGCTAACATGAGAAACGTCCGTAACTTTCAACTGCTTTATAATAATTTCATTGACACTGTTACCGGTGATGAAAACAAACGAGTAAGTGCCGGCCAGCTCAATGCAATGGGTTTGATTGATGAAATTCTCCACTATGTGTGCATGCTTTACCGCAGAAATAAAGTTCCGGACTTTATGACAAATCTTCTTTCAGAACTTGATAAACAATATACTAGAAATGAAATTGACTCACTTCTTATTGATTTTATAAATGAATTTCCTCCTGTTGAGGTTTATAAAGAAAAATGCAGTGCCCGCGAATATCTTTCACGCAAGGCACTTGATATAGGAACCGGAGAAGAACGTTCTAACCGAGAACAGACCCTCGAAGAACTCATTCTTCTTCATCTTGCAAACGAAAACGCAGCCTTCAAGCCGTTCCTTCTGCTTTTTGGAGACACAGAACTTGCAAAAAACAAGCTTTACGGTAAAACCTGGACAAGCATAAAAAAATTTGCAAAAGCACAGCCAACCTTCGGACCATTTGACCATGACCTTATAAATCTTCTTAAGGAACCTCAGGCCTTTGCACCTGACAGCCTTAAGGGTCAGCTTGAATATATCCAGAAATACTGGGCCGAGTTCCTTGGTGAATGGCTCAAGCGAATCTTAGCCGGAATGGACACAATCAGCGAAGAAGAAAAGGCTGCCTGGCATGGCTTTGGTGGCGGCGACCTTCCTGATATGTCTGCCTACACCTTTGAAAACCTGATGAACGAATACGAGCGCTACAGCCCGGACTCAGACTGGATGCCAAAGGTAATCTTAATTGCAAAAACAGTTCTTGTATGGCTGGACCAGCTTACAAAGCAGTACGGCTACCCTATCACACGCCTCGACCAGATTCCGGACCCTGAACTTGACAAGCTTCGTGATGAAGGTTTTACAGGACTTTGGCTCATAGGACTATGGGAACGTTCTAAGGCAAGCCGACGAATCAAGCAGATTTGCGGAAACCCTGAAGCAGCTGCAAGTGCCTACTCTCTTTATGATTACAACATTGCACAGAACATCGGTGGCTGGGACGCACTTGCAAACCTTCGAACCCGCTTATGGCAGAGAGGAATCCGTCTTGCTTCTGACATGGTTCCAAACCATACAGGTATGGACGGCGACTGGGTTATCAACCGGCCGAATCTTTTTATTCAGCGACGCGACTGTCCTTTTCCGCATTACACCTTCAACGGCGAAAACCTTTCTCAGGACGAAAGAGTTTCTCTTTATCTTGAAGATCACTACTACAGCAAAAATGACTGCTCTGTAGTTTTCAAGCGCGTTGATAATCAGACAGGTGATACACGCTATATTTACCACGGAAACGACGGTACAGGTCTTCCTTGGAATGACACCGCACAGATAGACTTTTTGAACGCTGAAGCACGCGAAGCTGTAATGCAGGAAATCTTGCATGTTGCACAAAACTTCCCTATTATCCGTTTTGATGCCGCAATGGTACTTGCTAAAAAATCAATCCGACGTTTGTGGTACCCGGAGCCTGGACACGGAGGTGATATTGCAACCCGAAGTGAAACAGGACTGAGCACTCAGCAGTTCAATGATGCAATCCCGAATGAATTCTGGAGAGAGGTTGTAGATCGTGTTACACGCGAATGCCCTGATACCCTTTTACTCGCAGAGGCCTTCTGGATGATGGAAGGATATTTTGTGCGAACGCTTGGAATGCATCGAGTATACAACTCCGCCTTCATGAACATGCTCAAGAAAGAAGAGAATCAGAAATACCGCGAAACTGTTAAAAATACTATCACCTTTGATCCGCAGGTTTTGAAGCGATATGTGAACTTTATGAACAACCCCGACGAAGAAACTGCAATTGCCCAGTTTGGTGACGGTGATAAATATTTTGGTGTATGTACCTTAATGATTACAATGCCGGGACTTCCAATGTTTGGTCATGGTCAGATAGAAGGCTTTACCGAAAAATACGGAATGGAATATACCAGAGCCTATAAAGATGAACAGCCGAATCAATATCTTGTTGACCGACACTGGCGTGAAATTTTTCCGCTCATGAAAAAACGGTACCTGTTCAGCGGAGTAGAAAATTTCTTATTCTATGATTTATGGCAGGATGGGACAGTAAATGAAAACGTATTTGCCTATTCGAACGGGTGCGGAAATGAAAGAACCTTTGTAGTTTACAACAACAAGTATGACAGGGCATACGGATGGATAAAACAATCCGACCCATATGCAGTAAAAACAGGCAATGGGGATGAAACAACACTCACCTCACGCTCAATTTCTGAAGGTCTCAACCTTAATGCTGAAGATGATAAATACTGTATTTTCCGTGAAAACCGCAGCAACTTATGGTTTATTAGAAAAAGCAGTGAAATCTGCGAAAAGGGTCTTTTCGTAATGCTCAACGGTTTTGAGTATCAGGTTTATATGGATGTTCATCAGGTAACAGACGAAGCAGACCATCGCTATAAACTTTTATGTGATTTTCTGAATGGAAACGGCTGTGAGGATATTGAAACTGCATGGCAGGAAATTATTTACAAAGAGCTTTATACTGCAATGAAAGCATATATAGACAAAGTTCTACCATGTGTTTTCCCAGAAATAAAATCAATAGATAAAACATTTGCTTCAGCTCAAAAGGAAATAAAGAAATTCAATGATGAATGCTCAAAAATTCTAAAAACAAAAACAACTCCTGAAGCATTTACAAAAAGTGTTGTTTCAAAATTAAAACTTCTTTCTAAAATTCAAAAAGAAAAATCAATGAAAAAACCTGCCGATTTACAAAAGGCACTTAAAAAATGCACTACAAAAAATGCTTTTGCAAAGCTTATGATAAATAATAAACCATCGTTAAATGATGAACTTGTTTTCTGGGCTTTAAGCGGATTATATTCAGAAACCTCTCTTGTAAATGATGTAAATTTTGCAAGAAAATACGCACAATTTGCATCTGAGAATAAAATTGAAATCTCTCGACATGAATTAACCAGACTTTTTATTTTATCTGAAGTAAGCAATATAAAGACATTAAAAACAAAGGCATCACTGACAATCGCATCACTTCTCGTAAAAAGCAGATACAGTCCAATGCTCTGCGGAGTAAACTGCTTTGATAACATCCTATGGTTTAATAAAGAAATGAGTGATGAAAGTTTAAATACTGTTTTCCTGCTTGCAGTCTTAATCAGCACGGAAAAATCGCTTCCTTCTGTTTTTGAATTATACAAAAAACTCTGTACGGCAAAATTAAAAGCCGCCTATAAATGTGAGCTTTTCCTTAAGCCTTTTGAACCTGCAAAGTCAGTCAAAAAAACAAAGAAAACTTCTAAAGCAGCAAAAAAATCAACTGCGAAAAAAACTGTAAGGAAAACAGCCACAAAAAAAGGCGTAAAAAAACAACTACCGGAAAATTCTAAGAACAAAGTGTAAAAGTCCGGTTCGTATTGCCATGCAGTTATGATCTGCTTTATTTATCTCAAACCAAAGATGCTCAACCTTATTATCACAGAAAATCTTATGATAGCTTTCAGGAAATTTTCCGACTACACTGTCCTGTGTACCGCAGCATACCATTAAAAGAGACGGAAGATTATTTTCATCCATAAACTTCATCTGTTGTATTTTAAGCATGCCCTTATGTTTCATCATCTTATCTTCTGAACTTACAAGTCCTGGAGCGGGAGCAATTGCTCCGATATATGAAAATAAATCCGGACGCTGCAATCCTATATAAACAGATTCTCTTCCACCCATTGAAAAACCGCATATCGCAGTATTTTCTTTTCCTGTCAGAATGGAATATTTTTTTCCGATATGAGGCATAAGATCATTTATAAGTTCATTGATAAAATTATCATAAGGAGCAATGGAAATATCATCAAAGCCAGGCTTTAAATCAGGATTATCACTTGCATACATATGTCCAAAAACGATAACCATTTCGCGTGCATCGCCGGACGCACATAAATTTCCTGTAATTTCTATAAAATGATTTTCTGCATCATTTATCATGCAGTTTTCATCACCAAAAATCCCATGCTGAAAATACATTACAGGAAATTTTTTTACCCCATCATACGATGGCGGAAGAAGAATTGAATATGGTCGTTCTGTTCTGCATGTATTCGAATAATAACTTCCATGCTTTACACTTCCGTAAGCAACACCAGCTTTTTTTTCAAAAAGTTCTGACGGACAGTCTTCGGTAAGCTCCCCGTTTAATGAATATTTTACAGTTTCCATTTAATCACCTTAAAATGTTTCAGATATCAGTTTTTTTAATTCAGAGGAATTTGTTAAGATTGCTTTATCAAGCCTGTACGGTTTTAAAGTTTCCTTGATATTTTCCGGCATCTGCGGAACCTCACCGACAACATGTCTTATATAATCCGATGAAAGTGAAGGATGATTCTGTGAGATTAAAACAAATGCTCCATCCTCATCATATACTTCATCCTGATTCTGCATAATTGCCGCATATGCACTTGCCGTTCCCTTATCTGCAAAAACTCCGTATTTTCTATAAAGTTCCTTTGCTGCAATTTCCCTGTTTTTTTCAGACACCTGTACCGGAAAAACAAAATTTTTCATCATCATTTTATTTTTTCCAAAAAATGATTCAAGCCGCTCAATATTTGCAGGACGCATCAGATTTACATTCATATTTTTTTTCTTCTGTTCAAGAATGATTTCATTTGAATACAAATCAAAATCAAGTTCCTTTGTTGCAGGAACATAAAATCCGTTCAGCGGTAATGCAAAACGCCAGCTATAAAGCCCCGCAATCAGCGTAGAATAATTATCTGAATCAAGAGAATAAAAAATATCACCGTTAATTTTATGTTTAATTTGAGCGAAAGCATAAGGAAAATAAAACACCTGTGATATTAAACGACAGATATTTGTTGTATTTGCAATCGAAAGATTAAATTTATCGGAAAATTCCTTATCATCAAAAATTTCCTTGATTTCTTTTTTTATCTGCTCTTCGCTTCCATCCATCTCTACCGGAAGAATATTTCCTCCATTCCAAATTAAATCCTTTTCACAAAGACCACGTACAGTTCCCTTTTTATAAACTAAAACTGCCTTTATATGTTTTTTATCACGAAGAACCTTTGCAAGAAGTGCTCCAAGCTCACCATGCGTAAAATCAAGAAAAACAGTATTTCCACCGTTGAGTGTATGAGTAGTTTCAAGATATGAACAAAGATATGAAACTCCAAAATCCCTGTGACAGCCTGTATAACCATTAAACAGCTGCATATGAAAAAGATTATCATCAAGCTGAACAACCTTAGGTTCAAACGGAAATGCAGAATTCGCTATAGTTTCACAAATGATAGGAGAAAACTCATCATTATAAAAGGCAAGAGATAAAGTTCCTGCGATTGATTTAAAGGTTGTTTTTTCATCAATATAATAAATCCAGCGGCGAAGATCTTCTATACTCGAAGAATCAGGTACGAATACTCCGCCATCTGAAGGAATGCAATCCTTAACTGCTTTTGAGAATAAAACTTTAAGATTGTTATTTCTTGTACTTGTAAACAGCATGACTCAATGTTATCTCATTTATCAAAAAGTGACAATCATATTAATTTTTTTAAACTACAGGATTAATTATCTGAAGAATAAATTCTATTCATCGAGGGATGGAATTATCTGTTTTAATTTATTCATAAATTGACGACCGGTAACACCTTCCTTAAGACAGGCAAAAAGACAATTATCACCTGCCACAGTTCCGATTATTTCATCAAGATTCAGATTATCAAGAGCGTTACAGACAGTATTTGCATGACCGGGAAATGTTTTTATAACTACTATATTTGCATTCCAGTCAATGCTTATATATCCTCTCAAAAAATCCTGAATATATATTGCCTGTGATTCGGAGTTTTCTTCTTCATTCGGAAGTGCATACATATATCCCGATTTTCCATCAGGGACCTTTCCTACCTTAAGAAGCTTTAAATCACGGCTCAAAGTTGCCTGTGTAACTTCAAACTCTTCTTTTAAAAGAAGCTCAAGAAGTACATCCTGACTTTCAATTGTATTATTCCTGATGAGATTAATAATTGCCTTAAGCCTAGCCTGGCGTTCTTTCATCTGATGCTCCAGCCAGCCGGAAAATTAATATGTATCGGCAGATTCTGTCAAAACAGATTCATCAGACTGCATTTCTGAAATACGTGCCTTTATAATATCATCAGACATACATTCAACGAGCTTTGTAATCTGTGCCTTTGTAAAATAATATTTTACGGCAAGCGATTCTCGTGAAGTTGCTTCTCCTGCTACCTTATAGTAATCATTTACAAATGCAAAATTACTGATTGTAAAATATGGAGAACCGTTTACAAATTCATATCCAAGATAACCGGTTCCTTTTCCATTGTTTGGAGTTGAACTTTTGATTGTACCCCAGTTCAACTGATAATTAATTTTACCATATTTTTTTTCTGTCTGTTTGCCCTTACGTTCAAGACGTTTATTTTCAAAATCACTCAGATAATTATCAACAGCTGCAGCAAGTTTCTGTCGTGCAGTTTCATTAAACTGAATGATATAAAAACCTGCCATATAACTGCTTTCAAATCCAGTCATGTAATTATCAGTTCTGATAAGAATATCTGTTTCCTTTTCCTTTAATCCACCCATTACTTCCTTTGTAAAAACAGAGCCTTTTTCATATCTTATGTAATCGCTTTTGTTACCAAACGATGTGAAATCTTTAAATGGATTATTAAAGACTGATGATTTTTTTGTTTTTGTTTCAATCTTTGTAGTTTTTCCTTCTGATTTTTTTTCTTCTGAAGTTTCTGCCTGAAGAACAGTTTCTGTTTCTTCATCATATGAATCAGGATTTGACTGCTGTTCAACCTTTGATGATTCGCAGGAACAGAATAATACAGCAATTAATGCCGCAAGATAAAATGATTTTTTGTTTAAAATTTTCATGATGCTTTTCCTTATAAATTTGCTTATATATATAAGACAGTTATAAATCAGTTTTGTTACATTATATTGTTAATTACAGGCTTTTGTCAAAAGAGTAATAAGCTCTGAATATTCACGGCAGATTGTTTTTTTAGAAGAATCCTTAATAAATTCAAGCTCATTATGAAAAAGACGATCCTTCGCTGAAACAGGCATATATTCTATTTTATTCTGAGTATAATAATGTTCTATGCAGCCTTTCGGTAAAATATAGACCTTTGCGCTTTCTGCTGCTGCAAGAATAAGATAATAAAGATTTTTAATTAAACTGATTGTTCTTGAAACATAAGGTGACAGAAAATTTTCAAGTTCCTTATCCTTATTTACAACTGCCTGAAGTATTACAGTTTTATAAGTATCAACGTTATCTGCATTTATATGCTTTGCCTGTAAAAACATAAGTTTTTCATTGATAAGAGAAAGTGATGAAGGGATCTCCTTATTTTCATCTGTCAATTCATTTCCAACCGGGATAAGCATTCTTTCAAGCCTGTAAATAAGCTTGTCTAAAGTAATCTGCTGCTCCATCTCCCGGTTACTGAAAATCGTTCTGTAAAAATCCTGCTGTTTTTCTTTCTGTTTTTCAAGCCATTGTTCAACACGATAATCTTTACAAAAAACCTCCCGGAGTTTTCCGCTGAAAAGAGAATCTAAATCTGTAATAATTCTTCCGCTCGTACCAAGCAGTGAACAGACCTTACAGAAAACTCCAAGCTCATCCTTACCGCCGACGTCAATAATTCCAGTTCCTGCGGTAGAAATATTTTCATCAACAAACGGAAGAAGATTAGTAAACATCTGCTGGTCTGTATAACCCTCGACAAAAATCTGATTATCTGAAAAAAAGAACTGCTTATGATAAGTATTGAATCTCGGAAGAAAGCGTCTGAAAAGATTATCATCATTATTTGAGAGCTCTTCGATAAATGTAGGTTCCTTGTTCGTATGACACACAACCACTCCGATTAAATCATCGCTTGACCGTAAATCAATAAAAAAAGGAGAATGCGTTACAAGAAAAAAAACATTGCGTGAATTTTTTAAAGATTCATTCCTAAGTTCATTCATAAAAAATGACTGAAACTGAGGATGAAGATGAAGCTCCGGTTCATCAAAAATAATACAGCATTTTTTCTTTGAACCGGCAGAATAAAGACAAACAAGAAGAGTAATTATTTCCTTAAGTCCATGACATTCTGCATCCTCGAGCATGTATTCAACATTCCAGGATTTATTTTTTACAATCGGAATATATGTACCGTCAATATCTTCTATAAAGCTTATACTCTTTGAAAACATGTTCGAAAGAACCTTTTGAATCTTCAATCGAACTGCTTCATCATTTTTAAGAGTTGCAAGTAAATTTTCCTGATTCTGTCTGTCACTTTTTAAAAAGATAAGCTCATAACCGGAATTTTTAAATGATGATGAAATCTGTTCTGCAAGGAGTGTTTTTCCTGAACCGTTTGGACCGACAATCCAGTTTATCTGTGACCATTTGTGCTTACTGAATACTGCTTTTCCCCATAAAAAAGGGATTTTTATTTTTGTCGGTACCTTAATCATAAAACTATTCTTCTAATTCAACCTGTTCTATATGTGCACCAAGACTCTGTAAACTTCCAACAAGATCTTCATATCCCCGTTCAATCTGATAAACATTTCTGATATGACTTTCACCATGCGCACATAAAGCAGCGATTACCATTGCCATTCCGGCACGAATATCAGGAGAAACAAGATTATCACCATGAAGCATAGAGGTTCCGCTTACTACCGCACGATGAGGATCACAAAGTGTAATTTTTGCACCCATACTTATAAGCTTATCTACAAAGAACATTCTGCTTTCGAACATCTTTTCAAAAATAAGGACTGTCCCATTTACCTGAGTAGCAACGACAGTCATAATTGAAGTTAAATCTGCAGGGAATCCTGGCCACGGCATATCATCAATTTTTGGAGTAGCATTGCCGATATCATCATGAACTTTAAGCTCCTGTGTATCAGGTACAGTCAGTTCATCACCATTAATTGTCCAGCTTATTCCAAGTTTTGCAAAATTATATTTAAGCGGACGCATTTCTTCTGCCCTTATGCCCTTTATTGTAATTCTGCCATGAGTTGCCGCTGCCATTCCGATATAAGAACCGATTTCTATGTAGTCAGGACCTATTGTATATTCACAACCTTTTAATTCTTTTACACCATGAATTGTAAGGATGTTGCTTCCGATTCCGCTGATTTTAGCACCCATCGCATTAAGCATTTTACATACATCCTGAACATGCGGTTCACTTGCACAGTTCTGAAGAATTGTTGTTCCTTCTGCAACTGAAGCCGCCATTACAGCATTTTCAGTCGCAGTTACAGAAGCCTCATCCAAAAAGATGTCTGCTCCTACAAGCTTATTTGTGCTGAACGAAAAATGGCCGTTTACCATTACATCGACACCAAGCTGTTTCAAAGCAAGAAAATGAGTGTCTACCCTTCTTCGACCGATGACATCTCCACCAGGAGGCATCATTTCACATTTACCCATTCTGGCGGTAAGCGGACCTGCAAATACGATTGAACCTCTTACCTTTTTAGTCAAATCTGAAGGAAGTTCAAAAGTCTTTATATCTGAGCACTGGATTTTCCAGTTATTCTTACTTAAATTTTCTACCTTTGCCCCAAGCGATTTTAAAATTTCAAACATTACGTTTGTATCCTGAATCTGCGGAATATTATGAAGGATTACAGGTTCCTTCGTTAACAAACATGCCGCTATACAGGGAAGCGCCGCATTTTTGTTTCCGCTTGCAGTTATTGTTCCATTTATAGGATATCCGCCTTTTATTACATATTCGTGCATAAAAAAAATTACTCCATTAATAAGTTGATTATAACATCGGCACTTTTACTCATCTGGTTTAGAGAGCACCATTCGTCGCGTGAATGGAAATTATGTGCACCGGTAAAAATATTCGGAGTCGGAATTCCAAGCTGAGTAAGTCTGGAACCATCCGTACCACCGCGAATCGGTTTTTGAATTATTTTTACACCGGCACAATTGTATGCTTTTTTCAAATTCTGTACAACCTGAGGATGTTCATCCATCTTCTGCTTCATATTCATGTACTGGTGAGTATAACTTACGCTTACTTTACCTTTAAATTTTCTTTCAATCTTTTTTACAAGTTTCAAAATTATTTTCTTCTGTTTTTCAATTTCGCTTTCAGTAAATGCACGAAGAAGAAGCTGTACGCTTGCATTTTCTACACTACCGTTTATGTCCATAGGAGAAATAAAACCCTGATATTTTTCCGTTGTTTCCGGTGATTTACGATACGGAAGCATTTTTACGAAAGATGAAGCCATTTTTACGGCATTTATCATTCCGTCCTGTTTTGCAGAACCAGTGTGACAGGAATGCCCCGTAAAGGAAACCTTACATGCCCAGGCATCAAAGCATTCAGATTCAAGCTCCCCTTCTTCCCCACCGTCTACCGTATATGCAATTTTTGATTTTATGAGATTGAGAGGAACCTTATCCATTCCATGTCCGGTTTCTTCATCCGGAGAAAAAATCACCTCAACAGCCCTATGCTTTATTTCATTATTTCCGGCTAGAAATTCAACGGCACTCATTATTGCACAAATTCCAGCCTTATCATCTGCACCAAGCAAAGTATTTCCATCTGTCGTAATTATTACATCCGTCGGATCGTCAACAAATCCGGCTGGAGACTTTATCTGAGGATTTACATTTTTACCGGTAACCTCATCAACCGTATCTAAATGAGCA
Source organism: Treponema sp. (assembly GCA_024693715.1). Classification (GTDB taxonomy): domain Bacteria; phylum Spirochaetota; class Spirochaetia; order Treponematales; family Treponemataceae; genus Treponema_D. Next base: position 15,466 of record JAILKS010000042.1, read on the forward strand.
AGAAATAAAACAGGCTCAAGAGCTTCAAGCCCTTCTGAAGCAGGAAGATAAGAATAAACATAACAGTCCTTCGTTATCAAAACCTGCTGCATGCCGATTTCCTTCAAATCCTTTTCAAGAATCCCGGCAAAATCAAACTGTTTAGGAGTTGAAGGGAAAATCCCCTTATCCGCATTCTTTTCAGAGCTTTCTGACCAGATTTTCGTATATTTAATAAACCTGTCTAGAAGAATCTTCTTGTTTTTGTCTGAATTACTTATATAATTGTACATAAGAATACACTATCAAATTTTTAGGAAATGGTCGATAATTATATTATATGGAAGCTAATAAGGAAGAGATTTTAAATTATATCAACAAACTTGAAATAGCTCTCACACGAAAACAGGAATGGTTCAATACAGAACGTCTGCAGGAAATGCTTAATCATTACAGAATGCATTATACCTGCATAAAAAATCTCAATGACCTGTTTATAAAAAAATCTCTCATAGAAAAAGACCCTTATAAGCTTGACCGACGGATTTCGGATATTGTCCCGACAGACACTTCTGCCTTCAATGATTCAGACACTCCGCATGTATTAGGAGCACGCCTTTCTGATTATGAAATGATGCTCGATTTTATCTGTACCTATTACCGCTTCTCTGTAGAAAACATAACGGTTTCCAGAATCAAAACAATGCTCGAGCTGAATAAAACTTTTGACTGGGAAAATCTGTCCGTAAACAGCGCATCGATGAACACTAAGGCTCTTGCTTCAGTTGTTCAGTCTGCAAGAACAAATGCTCCTGCAGTTCTCATGAGCGCAATAAATGATTCTCTTGAAAAAAGCGCACAATCAATTTCTCAGATAAACAGACTTCTTGCAGAGCTTATTGATTTTCAGCGGGAGTTATACAAGGGACGTTTACGAAAAGATATTTTTGAACATCCTGAGTTTAACTCTGAATTTGCTTTCAGTTCACCGGAAAATGAACTTTCTGAAATCAAACGTCTTTATACAAAAGTAATTGGAAAGAAAAATTTCTACAAGGATTTAATCAATGAAATTATAGAAGAAGACCAGGGACTGAACGGTTCCGTTTTACGGCAGAATGTCCTGAATAAACTGGAATTCATTCCTAAAGCAAAAACTGATGCAAAGAAGAAAACCGGTCCTAATGCGCAGGAGCTGTTGACTACATGTCTTAATGCATTCGGCTTCTTTGCTCCTGTAATTGCACAGTTCTCTGCAAAACTTCGCGATGATTTTGACCTTCTGTTTGCAGAAAAAAAGAATCTCATAACTAAGATTAAAAATCTCTTGAGAAAGCTTTTTGCTATTCCTCCAAAAACAAGAATCTGTAATCTTCCGGTCATAGATTCACAAAGCGGTGTAAAATCCATCGTTAAAATCAACGTAAATGAGTTTTTAGATGACATTGAAAAAAAAGTAAAAATATATTCTTCCATTTCTGCACATGGCGCTGAATATTCGAAAATCACAAGTAAAAAAGATGTTGAAATCCTGAACTTTATAAATACTCAGCTCAAGGAAAATCAGCAGCTTTTTACAACAATAAATTCCCTTGATGATTATTTCAAGGCAACCGTTGAGGTTCTTCTAAAACCAAAGTTAAAAGGATTAAAAGTAGATTTGTCCGCTTACAGAAACATCATTATCGACATAAATAAAAAACGCGGTGAATATGTTGCTTTTATTGAAGAAGAAGCACAGCTCAAAAAATTAGGAATCCAGGAACAATGAAATTAAACAAGACTCTTTCTTTAATCGGAGTCCTTTTGTCATTATGCACAGGATTAACTTTCGCAGGACAAAAGGAATTAGTAGTTATTGAAGCAAAAACACAGCATCAGCTGAATCCGCAGTTAACCGAAGCTGCTTCAGATACTCAAATTTTGACAGGACTTTACGAGGGGCTCTTTACTTATAATCCGATTTCGCTTGCGCCGCAATATGCAATAGCAGTTGATATAAAAATATCCCGCGATAAAAAACGATGGACTTTAACACTTAATCCTCAAGCGCGTTTTTCGAACAATGAAAAAATCACCGCATCATCTGTAAGAGATTCTTTCATAACTCTTCTTTCAAATCCACAGGCTCCGTATTCATCACTGCTCGACGTAATAAAAAATGCGAATGAATTCCGTAACAAAAAATGCAGTGAAAGTGATGTCGGTATTTATGCGCTTTCAGAAAATGAACTTATGATTCATTTAAAATCACAGGCGAATTATCTTCCAAAGCTTTTATGTCATCCTGCTTTTTCAATTGTCCATAAAAATCCAAAGGTTTACAGCGGACCTTACATTTTAAAATCAAATAAAAAAAATGAAATCATCCTGGAAAAAAATCCACACTACTGGGATAAAGCAAATGTTCAGATGGAGACTATCAGAATAATTCAAAGCGATGACATTCAGTTAAACACCTACAACTACAACACAGGCCTTGCTGACTGGATTATGTCTGCTGTAGATACGACAAAGCTTATAAACAAAAACGCCCTGAACTTTAATGCAATTTTTGGCACAAGTTATTTTTTCTTCAAAGACTCTAAATACAAGCCTTCCTATAAAAATTCAAACGAAAAGAATTTATGGGATTATCCTGAATTCCGCGAAGCACTGTTTGAAGCAATGCCATGGAATCTTCTTAGAAAACAAAGCTTCTTTCCTGCAACTACTTTTGTTTATCCTCTGACTGATTATCCTGGAGTTGAAGGCTATGATTACACCGATAAAATCCGCGCTAAAGAACTGATGAAAGAAGCACGCAAAAAATATAATGTCAGTGATGATAAAATCATTCCTTTAGTATTTCAGATTCCGTCAAACAGTTTTGATATTACGGTTCTTGCTGAAATTGCAAAAATCTGGGGAGAGCTTGGAGTAGATTTACAGGTCTATGAAACTCCTGCAGAGCTTTATTATTCTAATGTCAGAACCTCAAATGCAGATGTATATTTTTATTCCTGGATTGGAGATTTTGCAGATCCGCTTGCCTTCCTTGAATTATTCAGATCTGATTCTTCTTTAAACGATTCAGGTTTTTCAAACAAGGAATTTGATGAGCTTCTTGAAAAAGCAAATGAAGTGCAGGAAGAAAAAAGATATGATTATCTTTCAAAGGCAGAAACTGTCTTACTCGATAACTATATCGTTATTCCTGTTCAATATTCGGTTACCGCAAATATAATCAATCTTGAAGAAATTGGCGGATGGTCTGCAAACGCTTTTGATATTCATCCTTTTAAATATATTTACAAAAAGGAACCAAAAATAAATCTTCCGAATGTTGTAAAATATTCTTATGAATAATTGAAAAACCTTCGCAATAATTTTATAATATTACTCTATTATTAATTAATCGGTTTTTTATCAAGGAGAATCATATGGTTATTTTAACTTTGAACTGCGGTTCATCATCTGCAAAATATCAGGTTTATGACTGGGATAATAAAGAAGTAATGGCAAACGGTGTTGTAGAAAGAATCGGAATTGAAGGTTCCTGCATCACTCACAAGGCAAAGGGAAACAAAACTGAAATTGAAAGTCCTTGTCCGACTCACAAAGAAGCAATAGAATTAATCATTAAAGAAATCACTGATCCGGAAGTTGGTGTAATTAAATCAATGGACGAAATCGGCGCTGTTGGTCACCGCGTACTTCATGGTGGAGAAAAGTTTACAAAATCTGTTCTCATCACACCGGAAGTTTTGGACGGTTTCCGAGAGGTAGTAGATCTTGGTCCTCTTCACATGCCGGCAAACATCATGGGTATTGAAGCAGCACAGAAGGTAATGCCAAATATTCCTCATTCAGCAATCATGGATACAGCATGGCACCAGACAATGCCTGAAGAAACCTTCCAGTATGCAATCCCACGTGAATGGTACGAAAAATATGCAGCACGCCGCTACGGTTTCCACGGAACAAGCTTCCTTTATACTGCAAAACGTGCAGCTGTTCTTCTTGGAAAAGATCCTAAAGACTGCAACCTTATCATCTGTCACATCGGTAACGGTTCATCTATGTGTGCTGTTAAAAACGGTGTCTGCTACGATACAACAATGGGTATTACTCCGCTCGAAGGTCTTGTAATGGGTACACGCTCCGGCGACCTTGACCCTGCCCTTCCTTTCTACATCATGAGAAAAACAGGTATGAGCGCAGACGAAATGGACAAAGCATTGAACAAAAAGTGCGGATGTCTTGGAATTACCGGTAAATATTCAGACCGCCGTGATATCGAAATTGATGCTGCAAAGGGCGACAAGCTCTGTCAGCTTTCTATTGAAATGGAAGCATTGCGCATTAAAAAATACATCGGTGCATTCATGGCAGAACTCGGTCGTGTAGATGCAATCGTTTGGACAGCTGGTGTTGGTGAACGAGGTCCAATCACTCGTATGAAGGCTTGTTCTGGTCTTGAAAACTACGGAATTAAAATTGATGCACAGAGAAACGAATGGAGCTTTACAGGAAACGCAGAAACATACATCCACGCAGACGATTCTAAAACAAAGATTTTTGTAATTCCTACAGACGAAGAGCTTGTTATGACAGAAGACGCATATGCTTTGATGAAGGGCACATACGATGTTCATACAAACTTCAAGTATTCATTCCAGGATAAAAATTACGTAAACAAGGCACGCGAAGAAGGACTTAAAGCAGACTTGGTAAAACGTCCTAATATAGCAAAAATCCTTGCACGTGACATTATCGGAAAATAAAAAAACGGCTGGTCATAAAGCTGCTTTTATCGTAGCAAACAACCATTGTGAACATCATCGCAGACTTTTTGACCGGCAAGAATCCTTACTAATTCCATTGCAAACTGTTCGCTTGCTCCAGGTCCACGTGAAGTAACAAGATTACCGTCAGTAATAAATACTTTATCTGAATAGCCGGAAATATATTCAGCTCGTGCTTCTGTCTGCATCGAAGGATAACATGTCCATTTTTTTCCATTAAGTATATTTGTTTTTCCAAGAACAACAGCCGGACTTGCACAGATAGCGGCAACAAGTTTTTTCTGTTCAAAAACTTTTTCTAAATGAGAAAGGAGCTTTTCTGTCGCACCAAGATTCTGAGCACCTCTTCCACCACCGGGGCATACAACGCAGTCAGGAATATTATTGCCATATTGTTCAAGATATTCTTCAAAAGGAATGTCCGTAACAATCGGGACATTATGCGAACTTGTAATAACTCTTTTATCCTGATATTTTACCGGACTGTTACAGCCTGTCGGAATGCCGACAGTAATAACATCAATTCCGGCACGTCTCAAATAATCTACCGGGCTCAATGCTTCAATATCTTCAAATCCATCTGCAAAAAAAACAGCTGCTTTCATTTTTCCTCCATGTTTTTTTATTTTACCACATTTCCGTTGATTTTACACTGAATTTTTCAGAAGTCAGTTCCTTAGAATGAAGGTACAAGCGTTTTGCAGGACTGCCCCCGTAAAGCTCATCTCCAAGAACAGGATAACCGGCTTCACTTAAATGCACACGTATCTGATGGGTTCGCCCGGTAAACAACGTACATTCAATTAACAGACATTTTCTTCCTTCAATTTCCATCTTTTGCATAACTTCGAAGTCAGTTTTTGAATAAACACCACCCTTTTCTTCAGGCAATTCGCCCCACCTGCCTTTCTGTGATTTTGAAGTTATACGTCCCATGTATTTTTCGACGGTAAACTTTTTTCCAGGCTTGAGCAAATAATTATCTTCAACAACAGCAGCATATTTTTTTATAAAATCATGCTTTTGAAACATCTGTGAAATCTCTTTATTGACATTCCTGTTTTTTGTAAAAAGGATGACTCCGGAAGTTTCTCTATCAAGACGATGCATGATTCCAACATACGGTTTATTTCGTAATTCTGGATTTTTTTTCCACAAATAACGAACAACTGCATCATGAAGGTTGTCCCTGTTGTTTACTATCGTCTGTTCTACAGGGAAAAAAGGAGGTTTGTCGATAAAAATCAAATCATCATTTTCAAATAAAACAGATTTTTCAGTTACCTCAAATTTAATATCATCAGGCTGCTTCTCATAAAGCAGTTTTTCTTCATCAATTTTTACTGTAACTGTCGAATTTTCAAAAAGAATAAAACCGGGTCTTATAATCTCTTTGCCATTAACACTCACACAATGAGAAATAATCAGACGCCTGATTTTTGAGTTGGAAATTTGTTTGTATCCCGCTTTTAAAGGAAGTTCCTTCTGCAAAAATTCATTGAGACTTATTTTATTTTCAGATTTCAATTTAATTATTTTCAAAACTAATTCTCTATTGAATAATCAGGACCATCTTCTGATGCAAAAATTTTAACATTACATTCTTCCATGCAAACATTTTCTGCAAAGGATTCAATATCAAGTGCTTCTTCACTAAAAAGATCATCAGGATTATAAGAAGTATGAACGGTGCTTTCAATATTTTCACCAGTAAGACGAGACATAGCGCCATTAAGCTTGACGATATCTTTAACTATCGGAATAAGATTATGCCTGTTTTTTTCTTCATATTTTTCTTCAAGAAACAAAAGCTGCATTTTTTCGAGCGACTGATGATTTTCTTTTTCAGGAACAAATCCACTTTTAAAATCACAATTATTGCAGCGCTGCCATTCAGCCATATCTGCAAAAAATTTTGAAGGATAAATCCTCAAGGGCTTCAAAACAGATAAAAACCACGGAACAGCCCTTCCCTCTGAATAAAAGGTCCTGCAGGCAAAAGCTACATCTCTTGCATACCGCAAATCCTTTGCCGAGAAAAAACCTGTTACTTTCGGTTCATATTCATCACAAGTTTGTTCTGTCTGTAAAAAATTAATATGATTAGGATACTGCTGAACAGCAAAATCAAGACGGTCAAAAAAAAGCTTCAAAGAATCACCTGACTGAACAGAAAATAATAAATCAAAACCAAAAACAAGTCCAAAATCATTTAAAAGACGTGCCTTTGAAGAATAGAACTTTTTATCGAACAAGAGCCTGCCGCCTTTTTCTTCACAATCAAGAGATATGTCGAACGAACAGAAAATCTGAGTTGCACTGGCCGCCAGTTCTTTATCGACTGTTGAAGCATTAACGGAAAATGAAACAAAAAGTTCAGGTGCCTTATTTGCGACAAGATTAATTATCTGGATGATTTTTTTCTTATCCAGATTTTTATCCGAAATATAGATTTGAGTAACTTTCTTTTGTAAAAGTTCAGGAAGCTGTGATTCAAAATCCTGAACACTAAATTTAATTTTTTCCATTAAATTTCCATAAAAAATGGAGAATCAAGCTTTCTTAATTCTCCATTCCTTTGTTTATAAAAGAACAATGCCTCGTTTAGCACAATCCTTTTTTATCTCATCGGTCCAAACACTGACCTGTGTTTCACCGATATGAGCCTTTCTTAAAAGGAACATACATAAACGCGACTGACCAATTCCACCGCCTAAAGTCTGTGTAAGATTTCCCGCAAGAAGACGCTTATGAAAATCAAGCTTTTCACGTTCAATCATATTTCTTTCTTCAAGCTGTGCTTTAAGACTTTCAGGACTTACTCTTACACCCATTGATGAAAGTTCAAACGCGCTGTTTAAAACCTCATTCCATACAAGAATGTCACCGTTTAATCCTCTATGGCCATCACCGCTTTCTGTAATCCAGTCATCATAATCAGGAGCACGACCATCGTGAATTGTTCCATCATCCAGCTTTCCGCCGATTCCTGTAATAAAAACAGCACCGTATTCCTTTGCAACCTTGTTTTCCCTTTCCTTTGGTGTAAGCTTAGGATATTTTCTCTGCAAATCATCTGCATAAAGAATCTTTATTTCATCAGGAAGAACAGGCTTTATTTTAGGATAACGGTCATAAATGAAGAACTCAGTTCGCTTTATGCAGCGGTAAACTTTTTTTACAATTTCATGCAGGAAGAAAACAGTTCTGTCTTTAGGATCAATAGCCATTTCCCAATCCCACTGATCTACATAAATTGAATGAATCGGATCAAGCTCTTCATCAGGACGAAGCGCATTCATATCTGTATAAATACCAAAGCCTCTTTCCAATCCAAGCTCAGTAACTTTTACTCTTTTCCATTTTGCAAGAGACTGTACGATTTCCATTTTTGATTCATTTAATGCTTTTACAGGAAAACTGACCGGTCGTTCAACTCCATTCAAATCATCATTGATACCGGTTCCGCTTCCTACAAAAATAGGAGCAGTAACTCTTGTTAAATTAAGCTCTGTACTTAAAGCAAGCTGAAAAAAATCTTTAATTGCCACAATGGCATGTTCTGTTTCTTTTGTACCTAAAATTGATTTATATTTCACGGGTAATTTCATAATATCTACTCACTGTCATAATTTATTAATGTCGTAACACGGCATGGGCTTAGAATTTTTTCATAATTCAAGAACGGAAGACCGACAACACCAAAGAAGTCAGTAACTTCCGCGCCCCCCTGCTCAATTAAATTTTTTGCGGCAGCAAGTGTACCACCAGTAGCTATCAAATCATCTGCAACCAGAAATTTCTGTCCCGGCTTTACATCAGATTTATGAACTTCTACAGTAGCAGTTCCATATTCAAGTGAATAACTGCATTCGTAAGTTTCTCCAGGAAGCTTTCCTTTTTTTCTGATTAATACAAGAGGAATGCCCAGCTTTTCAGCCAGTGGAGCCGCAAAAATAAAACCACGCGATTCAACACCGGCAACTGCATCAATCTGTTTATCCTTGTAAATATCTACCATTTTATCAATACAGATTTTAAAAGCTTCAGGATTTACAAGAATACCGGTAATATCATAAAAGAGAATTCCAGGCTTTGGAAAATCTGGAACACGGCGAATAGCCTTATCAAGCAACTCTAATTCCATAATAAAAAAATTCCTATCAGCGATATAATAATACTATGCAGAAATTAGGGCAATACTAATTCGAACTGTTTCTGGAAAGAAAATATATAGAAGAAACAACTAAAGCCGCAATATAAACTCCAATTCCAACAAACAGACTGCCCATGCCGCCTACAAGTGCAATGAGGACGTAATTAAACAGTTTGAACATCCACACATAAAACTGATAAAGGAACATCTGTGTTATGATGAAGAACGGAAATGCAAGGAACCAGCTGAATTTAAAATATCCGCTGTCGCTAATCCTGTTATTCCATGCAAAGGATGCAAGAAGAATTAAAATCATAAGGATAAACAACGGATAAAGAAGCCTGTTGAGCATGGCCTGTCCGAAAATCTCCTGAGAATAACCGAAGCGTTTTGCTTTTGAAGAGATTTTTACAAGTTCAAGAATAGATGAACTTTTAATGTCATCTCCTGAGTTTTCTACAAGGATGAAATCAGAAAAATCCATAGGGAAAATAATATAATCTTTATCTTCGCCATTCTGACCTTTTGCATATGTATATTCAGGTGAATAAACTACGTCAGGATCTTCACGACCAACAGATTTTAAAAGGATATACGGGACACATTCAATTTTATCATCAATTTCCAGAAGATCTTTTGTTTCCTTTGGAAGCGATTCTACAAAAACAGGAATTACCTTGGCATAAGCAACATGCATTGCCTTTACCCACTCTCCGCTGCCGGTGAAAGTAAGGATTGTTAAATCACGAAGATACTGAACATTACTTCCGGAATCCTGAACTTCTGTCATTCCTTTAAAATATACGATATTCTTATTGCCCATTTTTCTCTGATGAACAAAATAAACGTCATTTGCTTTTTCAAAACTCTTTAGCTCGAAAGTTTCATCTACAAAGAAATATTTTTCTTCAACTCTTTTTTGTGCAACATCGTAATAAAAATTTACATCACTGTCTTTTTTACCCTGAGATGTTTCCATTAAATTCTTAAAAAGATAATATGCCTGTAAATCATCACCCTGAGCAAGTGCAATATAACCTTTGTATTTTTCATCAAACAGCATCTGTTCTTCTGTCTTTGATTTTTTGTGAACCTCTGTAAGATTATTCCATGCGTTTACAGAAATATCCCTTAAGCTTTCATAATTAGGATCTTTTTTAGCATTAATCTTAAGTCCAAGTTCAGCATAATAATGCGCATCAAACCATTGTTCACTATCATAAGCTTTTTTTGCCTTCTGATAATATTCGTAAGATTGTGATAATTCCTCTGCATCAAATGGTTTTTCAATTTTTTTATCTTCGACCGGTTCTGAAGTTTTAGGATTAAAACGCAAATCCTTTGAACTTTCTCTGCTGACTTCGATGCTGGCTTTATTTTTGAGTTCATTTGCTTCCTGTGATTTTGGATCCAGTTCCAGGGCAGCCTGTGCATATTTTACAGCACGCTGGAAATATTTTTTGTTATAAAATTCATTTCCAACCTTGATATATTCATTTACGATTTTTGGTCTATTTAAAATCTGATTTTTCTTTGATTCTGCTATTATTCCTAACGATTCATTTCCAAGAGTAATGAAAAATGTACAGATGATGGAAACAATCATTACTGATTTATATCGCTTCACCATTGCTGATGAAAAACGCATGAAGCTTCCTTCAGAGCTTGAACCGAACTGAACGGAAAATCCGACTATAAAGGCTGTAAGCATCATCCCTGGGAAAAATATGAGGATATATTTTACAGCACTGCATAATTTATATAAAAATTGTGAAGATTTATAAATCTGAGGAGGAACAGGAATACAAAGTGCCGTTATAAAACATGCAATTATTCCTATTACGAAAAATGCAATTAAAATTGATATAACCTTTTTCATTATTCATCCCTCTTATAACTTACAAAGAATTTAATTATACCGGTAACAATAAATATTAAGCTGAACAAAAGATTAAGACAAACAACAGGCACATCATCAAAATAGTTCTGAAGCGGTACAAAGAGTTTAAAACCTTCAAGCTTTGTTCTGAATTCCAGAAGTTTTGGTAATGAATAAAAAGTATTTATACCGATTGCCATAATTACAGAAAAGCATACAGCCCAGGCATTTAAAAGACGCCATTTGAAAAAGTTCGAAATTCCGTAAATTGAACAGATTAAAAGTGCAAGAGACAGGAATCCGAACCAGAATGTTTTACCCTTTTGTAAAGCCGATGAAGCCTTTAATATCAACGGTCTGAAGCTGATAAACGATATTCCGCCATCTTCATAAAATGCTTTTTTGATTATTACATCATTGTAAGGCTTTGCCGCATTAACAAGAAGTTCATCATCGCCCTTCTGAAGCTGTTTAACTTTAAGTCCACCGTCATCCTCTGTATCAATAAAAATGCCAGGCAATTTTTTTTCGACAGCAGAATCAAAATCATCTGTAAAATAAAAAATCCTATTTTCTGCTTTTCTGAAAAGACCGCCTGACAAGGTTTTAGTTTCTGTAAGTACAGGCGAAAAAGCATTGATTTTTGAACCGTATTTTAATGCAGCCGGAAAAAGAAAAATCCATGTAACTGCACAAAGAAGAAGATATGTTAATAATTGTAAAAATCCACCTTTATGTCTTATTCTTGAATATGCCAGGAACGGACAAATCAAAAATATACTTATAATGCTCATATAAAAGAAGGATTTAGACATTATCTGCTTTGAAAATAAAACAATCTCTTTCCCGTCAACATAATTCAGGACACTCAGATAAAGAGAATAAAAAAGTGTTCCGCAGAGTAAAAGAACGAATAAAGTTGCGAAATAAAAAACAATCAATTTTAAGGCTTTTTTCATAATAATCCTCTATCTATTATCGACTAAAAACGCAAATAAATTGAACATTACTAAAAAAAAATATAAATTGAATAAAAATAATGCGTAATCATTTGCAAAAACATTATAATTATAGTATCATATATACACATATTTGTTGAATTTGCATTTTTTGAAAAACAGCGGAGATTAAAAAATGGATAATAATAACGCATTAGTGCCAGGTTTCGATTCAGAAAAAGATGACAGTCTGACAATCAATCTCAGAAAAGCAGAAAACGTTAAAAACGGTCTCTTTATTTATTTAAGCGGATACATTGATACATACAATTCCAGTTATTTTCAGAAGAAGGTTTCACAGATAATTGAAACAGGTTTCATTAATTTAATATTCAACTGCTCCTCTTTAAACTACGTTTCCTCTACTGGTATTGGATCGTTCACAGTTTTCCTTAAAATGGTAAAACCAAAGGGCGGTGACATTGTTCTTCTTGAAATACAACCAAAGGTATACGAAGTATTCCAGTTACTTGGATTTTCACAATTCTTCAATATTAAAAGTTCTGCCGATGAAGCTATTTCTTTCTTTTCTGAAGGAACTGTTGCAGCTTCTTCTATTTTCCCGCTTGTTATTTCATGTCCTGTATGCTCAAAAAAATTGAGAGCTATGCGTTCAGGAAGATTCCGATGTTCAGGATGCAAATCTATTCTTGCAATTAACGAAAACGGTGAGGTTTCACTCGGTTAATAATTGCGGATAACTTGTGGATAACTTAAAAAAACAGTATTTTTTTAAAACTTTTTTCAAAAAAATACTTGACATAGTTTTACAATAAATAGGTGAAAAACAATTGATTTTTCACCTATTTTTTTATATTACAAGGAATTACACGATTCTCTATAATAATTACAAATTTATACTAAAAGTAGAATTCTAGTTTTTCATATAAAAACACCTCATTTTTGACTAAAAAAATGTGGATAACTTGTGGATATTCTGTGAATTAATGTGGAAATATATGTGTATAAGTGAATTTGTCTTTTTTTCTGATTTTCATTATAATTAAGATATGGAAAATATTTTTGCGGCAAGACTTGAAAAAATTGAAAAAGCTCTTACAAAAGCACTCGACATAAATTATACAAATGACTGGCAGGAAGCTTCCTTCGGTAATCTTTCACAAAGCGTTAAGAAAGAACACATAAAAGCCTTAATAGAACCAAATAAAGCTCTTATAAATCTTGGCGGAAAAAGATGGCGTCCTTTATTTTTAATTTTATGCTATGAAACAGCTGCTGCAAAAAATAAAAGCACTGCACTAACTGAACAGCAGGCTTATGATCTTACATCCTTAGTTGAATTTGCACATACAGCAAGCCTCATTCACGATGACATAGAAGATTCTGCAGATTTCAGGCGAGGACAACCGGCAGTACATATAAAGTACGGAATTGATACCGCCATAAACAGTGCGGACTGGCTGTATCTTCAGGCTCCTGTCTGCATAGATACAATGGATATTCCCACAGATATAAAGCTTACTTTTTATGAACTTTATACAAAGGAAATGAGAAAGCTTCTTTTAGGTCAGGCAATGGATATAAGCTGGCATTCAGATACAGAGTTCTATCCTAAAATAGAAGCATACAACGCTATGGTAAAATGTAAAACCGGAACTCTTGCAAGCCTTGCCTGTCAGATTGGACTTATTGCAGGCGGTGAATCTAAAGAAATTGCATGGAGATTCGGCGAAGTTGCCTCAAATATCGGAATAGGTTTTCAGATTATAGATGATATAGTTAATCTTACAAAAGGAAATCCCGGTAAAAAACGAGGTGATGATATCGTTGAAGGAAAGAAAAGTCTTCCTGTTTTGCTTCACATAAAGAATAATCCGCAGGATAAATCTAAAATCTCACAGTTATTCAAAAGAGCAAAGACAGAAGGAATAGAAAGCAGTGCAGTTGAAGAATGCATTGATTTATTAAGCAAAAGCGGTTGTCTTGAACAGGCTTTAATTTTAGGTAAACAGCTGATTACAGAAAACTGTGCATTATTCGAGACTTCACCTTTAATCTCAAATTTATTTTCTTCAATGCTTCCAGAGGATTTGTAAATGACAGAACGTTCCGATATTCTGAACAATCAGGCTATACTTTTCGCTTCTGACGGTGATTATTCAAGTGCAATCGCCTGTTTTAAACGGGCAATTATTATTGATAATCAGAACTATCTTTTGTGGTATAATCTTGGAGTAACCTACAGAGATAACGGTGATTATGAAAATGCACGACATGCACTTGAAAAAGCATTCAACATGAATCCCGAAAACTATGAAGTTCTTGAAACGCTTGCAACAATCTGCCTGATGGAAAAACGTTACGATGACACGCTCTTTTACTGCATGCTTGGTCTTGATTTAGATGAATGCACTGAACATTTTTTAAATCTTGCAGGAGTCGTATATTTTCAACAGGAAGATTATGAAACAGCAAGTTCATACTTTGAATCGGCAGTTTCTATAAATCCATATTATAAGGAAGCCCTTCTGAATTTAAAAGACACTTATTACGAGCTTGGAAATAAATTCGGAATTGAAGAGGTAAATAAAAAGCTTTCTTCCTGCAGATAATTTTTTTAATTAATGAACAAGATGTTCTTTTGCAAGCGCATTGATTTCTGCTGCAAGTGAATCAAGAGAAACTTGTTTCTGAACGGCACCCAATTCATAAGCAACCTTAGGCATACCATAAACTATTGAAGATTTTTCATCCTGACCTAAAGTCCACGCACCCTTTTTACGCATCTGAGCGAGCTGAGTTGCGCCATCACGTCCCATTCCTGTCATAATAACACCAAGTGCCCTGTTACCGAAAACCTTTGCAACAGATTCAAAAAGAACATCACAGGAAGGACGATGACCGTTTCTTGGAGGTTCATCTGTAATTTTTATATAATTAAATACGCCCCTTCGTTCAACCGTAAGATGATGACTTCCTGGAGCGATATAAATATGTCCGTTTGTTATTTTTTCAGAATCCTGAGCTTCCGTGACAGTTAAAGGACAGATTGCATTAAGACTTTCCGCAAACTCTTTTGTAAAGCCTGCAGGCATATGCTGTACAACAAGAACAGGCTGACTAAGATTCGGATCTAATTTCTTAAACATTTCCCGCAAAGCATTTGGACCGCCTGTTGAAACTCCTATCGCTATTATTTCAATTGGTCCTCCCTCTTTTTCTGGAACAATCACTTCCGGCTCCTTAGATTTTGAAGGTATATATGTTGATAACGGAGAAATATCATTTTGAGATATTGTTACAAGCTTTGCAGCGCTTTCACCCTTTTTCTGTGCAACAAAACGTGCTGCTTCCTTTAGTTTAATCTGATGCTGGAAATAATCAGGATCAGGAACATGCTTTCCATTAATAAAAGCCTGTGTCCTTCCGTATGCTGCAATATATTCTACAATTTCATTTGAAACATCTGAAATTTTTAAGGTAACTGAACCACCGCCCGGCTTAGTAATAAAATCTGCCGCACCAAGTTCAAGACATTTCATCGTAACGGCAGCACCTTCTTTTGCTATGGAAGAAAGAATAATTACTGGAATACGAATTCTTCTTTGTTTGCAGACTGCAAGAAATTCAAGACCATTCATTTTAGGCATTTCAATATCAAGAAGGATTACATCCGGTCTGATATTTTCAAGTTTCTCCAAAAGATCAACTCCGTTTTCTGCCTTTGCAATTACTTCAAAACCGTCAATTTCTTCCACGATTTTTGTAATCACATTTCTCATTAAAGCTGAATCATCGCAAACTACAACAGAGATTTTATCCATGCTCATTATCCCTTATTTCTTATAGTATAAACAGGCCCAGTCAGTTTTTAAGAATTCAAACTGTGTATTCATTCCAAAAAGTGATTCTGAATGACCAATAAATAAATAAGACTGTTCTGCCATTGCTTCAAAAAATCTGTCTATTACGGCTTTCTGGGCATTTTCATCAAAATAAATAAGAACGTTACGGCAAAAAACAACATCAAGGTTTCTTGCTCCCGAATCATTCTTTAAATTATGATAGTCAAATCTTACGGTATCCATTATTTCTTTTTTTATCTGATAGCCACCTTCAACTTTTGTAAAATACTTTTCAAGATAATTTTGAGGGATTCCATCTACTTTGGAATCTGCATAAAAACCTTTTTGTCCAACCATTAAAGATTTAAGCGATATATCGGATGCAGTTATTTGAAAAGTAAAACCTTCAGGACATATTTCCTTCATAATCATAGCGATTGTGTAAGGCTCTTCACCGGTTGAACATCCCGCACTCCAGATTTTAATTTTTTTATCTGCTCCTGTCTTTTTCCGCTCAACAACATTCGGAATTACATAATTAATGAATGCATCAAAATGCGGCTGATTGCGGAAAAAACGTGTAAGGTTTGTTGTTACACAATCCAGCATATATTTCATTTCTTCCGGATCTTTTGTAACAAGAGCATAGTACTCTGACGGAGTGCTTATTGCTTTTTCACGAAGGATTTCTTTTATACGACTGTCTAAAATAGATCTGTTAGTAGGTGAAAAAGTAATACCACTCTCATCATAAATCAGAGTACGGAATTTTTCATAATCTGCATCACAAAGTATATCGGCCATAAAATTTTAAGTAGAACTATTCTGAAAGATATTTGTCAATAAGAATCTGAGCCATTAATTTTTTCCAGTTAAAATTATCTGTATCCCATGGAGTAAGTTCATTACCCTCTGTTGTATTTTTCAGACAGGTTGGCATTGAACCATAATGAACACCACCAAAAAGCATGATAGTAGTCCATGTACTATTTGTCAGATTAAATTTATTTTTTGCACCTTCAACTTCTTCGTCCAAATTAATTGTTGAGTCTACAGGCCAGTTTTTAATAAGATAATGCTTGTCAGTAAGACCTTCCGCAATAGCATTTAAAGTTGTTGATGATGCATTTGTAAAAGGTCTGCATACAACTGTCAAACCGGCTGGAATTCCAACAACATCATTTCCAAAAGGATTGTTCTTTAACTTGTTTGCAGCAGATGGTGCAATTCCATTTTTAGAATAAATAGTGTATAAATTCAACTGAATTTCTCCATTATCACCCTGATACTCTACTTCTCTTTCATACCATGTGTCATAAGTTGCTTCAAAAAGCTCATTACAAGCTGTAAAAGTCAAAGCACAAGCTGTCATTAAAAGAATACTTAATAAAGTTGCAATTTTTTTCATATTAATATCTCCTTAAATTTAAAATATGCTGAATAAATTATAAATCAGATACGAATACTTGTCAAAGAAAAATAAGTTTCAACGCAGGAATGTCCCTTGTAAAACTTATACCTTGAACAAATCAATCTCGTTTCCAATTTCTCTAATAGATCCCTTAAGCTTATCTGATATTTCACTTAAGCCGGCACCGGTTACATTGATTCTTTCGGCGCCAATAGACATTTCTTCCATGCTCTGTCTCATTTGAATAGTACTGTCCTGAAGATTCTTTACTTCTGAAAGGATATGCTTGTTTCCTTCTGCCATTTCATGACCGGCTGTCTTAACCTCGGCAGTACTGTTATTCATTTCGTGAAGAGCCTGATTAATCTGCTGTGAACCTATTGTCTGTTCTTCCATTGCGGCTTTTATGCTTCTGACAATTTCATCAGTTTCCTTGATTGCATTTGAAACATTAACAAAAGCGCTGTTGGAATCTGCAGATGCAAGAACTACTTCTTCGATAGATTCCTTAATACTGTTTAACTGTTCTCCGATAGTCTTTGATTGTGTTGTAGAAGTTTCTGAAAGCTTACGAATTTCATCTGCAACAACACTAAAGCCCTTGCCTGATTCACCGGCATGAGATGCTTCAATTGCCGCATTCATGGCAAGAAGATTTGTCCTTTTTGCTATGCTTGAAATTACAAGGTTGGCTTCCTGAAGCATCTGTGACTGTGTTACAATCTGTTCAACCTTTCTTGTTACATCAGCCTGTTTAGCAGAACCATTGTTAGTATCAATCATAAGCTTATCGAAGGCTGCTGCCATTTTATCTACCGAGCGATTAACAGAATCAATATTACTCATCATTTCTTCAATAGCGGAAGATGCCGTTGCAACACCCTCTGCCTGATGAACAATCAGCTGTTCAAGCGAAGAAATATTTGCAGCAATTTCATTTACTGCGCCCGCTGTCTGCTGAACACTTTCACTTTGATTTACAATCTGACCATATACACTCTTGATATTTTCAATAATTTGAGTAATTGAAGCACTTGTATCCTGTGTACTTGAATCCATTGAAATACCGACATTTTCAAGATTCTCCTGAGATTTCTTGATATTCTGCAAAAGTTCCTGAAGCTTGTTCGCAAAATTATTGAATCCCTGTACAACACGTCCAACCTCATCTTTCGATTTAAAATCAATACGTCTGGTAAGATCCGCATTTCCGCTTGCAATATCATTAATAGATTTACTTACATCTTTAAGAGGTCGTACAATTGCATGAATTACAGGAATTAATACAAAGGATGCAATAAAAATAGATAAAGCAAGACATAACACGGCAAAGTTCAACAAATCTGAAAGGTGTCCGAAATAAAAATCATAAGGAGCGGCGGCAAGAAGTGCCCAGGGAGTACCCGGAACAGAAAAATAACCGGCAATAGTCTTCTTGTTTGTTCCAGGATATTGGATTACCGTTCTGTTACTCTGTCCAGACAGCATATCTTCCCTATACGAAGCAAACTGTTCATGCTCAAACAGCTCCCGCATATTTATATATGTTTCGTTTTCATTTTTTGCAATACCGAATATCTGACTTGTATTTTTTGATACAATGATAGGATGATGTCCGTCGCCCATGTCAATTCCACGAACGATATCAGCAAAGCAGTCACCATTTACAATCGCAACAATAACGCCTTCAATCTTATTATATGTGTTATATACCGGTTCAGAATAAAACAAAAGTACCTGCGCTTCAGATTCCTGATCTATAGTCTGTCCGTCCTCTGCACGTCCCGCAAGATCTTCCTTTTTAAATATAACAGGATCTGAAACAAACTCATTGCCTTTAAGACCCTGTTTTACATATTCCATATCACTAAAATCCATTCGGGTATTATATTCTGAATTAAAGAAAAATCCTTCCTTATCATAAAACGCAAAACTTACATAAGTTGCCGGATCCTGATTTTTTGCATCTGCAATCATATCATTTTTCTGCTGAGGCGTAGTGGTCGGATCTTTACAGTAAGGAAGCTCAGCAAGTGTTCTTAAAACAGAGAAATGTCTTTTATTCAACTCAAGAATCTGCTGTTCTGCATTTGCAGACACAATATCAAGAGTTTTATTTACAGACGAGTTCAATGTATCTTTAGAACGCTTGTAGGAAAAGAAACTCTGTGTCCCGGAAGTAATAATCAAAATAGCAATAACCACTAATAAAATTTTAATTCTTATGCTTTTCATTCTGACGCCTCTCAAAAGATAAAAAAAAATCGCATCAAAAAAACAAATGCGACCTGACTTTCTTTATTAAATTTTTATATAGTTTTATAATTTTAACACACTTTGATAATTTTTCAAATGTTTTTTATATTTATATAGCTGCCTTCCGATAAATCTGACGGTAAAACATATTTACCAAATGAAACACGCTTAAGTTCAGAAACCTCATTCTGCATTGCCTTAAACATCCTTCGTATCTGATGAAATTTTCCTTCAGTTACAATGACCTTACATTCCGATTCAGATAAAAATTCTATGCAGGCAGGCAAAGCCTTTTGTACCGGTGATTTTTTTTCTGCAGGAAGAATAATCCCCTTTTTAAATTCATTTATATATTCAACCTGATGCTCCGGCAAAACGATTTGTTTTAATTTTGCAATATATGTTTTTGAAATTTTATTCTGCGGACAGGTAAGCTCATGTGAAAAATGCCCGTCATCGGTCAACAATAAAAGTCCAGAAGTATCACAGTCAAGTCGTCCAACTGAATGAAGACGTTTTCCTCTTACCGGTGATTGTACCAGCTTCTGAAGACTGGCAGGCAAAAGTGAATAAACCGTTTTATGCCTGTCAGAAACAGCCGAACAGACATATCCGCATGGTTTATTCATCATTATGTAAATATTACAATCCATTTATTATCTTAACGATATCATTATACTGCTTTCGGACTGCGTCCTGCTTCAAAGACTCCATCTGTGTAAAATAATCGAATTTCGGCAAGGTGTAAGAATAAACGCCGGCACTGTAATCTATATCTGCCTTTTTATTTTTTGTTACAGAAAGGGTGATGTTATTCTGGCTGTTTTCATCTGTATAGAAGAACTGATATCTTACTCTGGCAAAAAACTTTTTTCGTCCAAATGAATGCTTGAAATATGAATAAACGGTAGCCAGGGTTTTATCTTCAAGCTTAATATTTTCAGTCTGAATCATATATTTTTTCTTTGTATCAAACACCGGCTGGATTATTTCTTCAGGCTTTCCTGAAAACTTCTTAGCTGTTTTATTCCAGTAATAAATGTTGTATTTATTTCCATTTTGAATTGTTGCTGTCTGAACGACTAAATCAAGACAACCGTCAAAATTGCAGTCATAAAGAACTATAAACGGCTTATCAATTTCACGGATTTCAATTGCCTGGACACATTCATTCTTTTCATCAATTAATTTAAAAATACCACGCCATGCATAAGAAGCTGTAAGTGATATATCAACAATCTGAAGTGTATAAAGCTTTTTTTTCTGAATCAGAGAAAAGGATGTCTGTAAATCATAATTATCACGTCGTTCCGGATTATCAAAATAAACTGCCTTGTCGGCAAACGATTCACAATACTCTTCCGGAATCTTTACCTTATCTACAGTGTAATTAAGCTCAATTTCAGAAAGAAGCTCTGTATTAGATTTTTTATTCTTGAGATCCTTATCCTTACCCCAGCCAAACGGAAGATTCCAGTCCTTCGCAAAAACCGACAATCCTGTACAAATAAATAATAAAACAAAACAAATTTTCTTCATAGAATGCTCCATTTATAGTTTAACATAAGATTGCTTAATAGCAATAATAAAAAATTCTGTTTACTTTCGGCTATCTGCCTGAATTACGTTCCCAGAAAACACCGTTGCTGTAGCCCTGAATAAGCCTATCGCTTTGTGCAAGCATAAGACGCTTTTCTGCAAAAAGACAATACTCTTCGTTCATTTCAATTCCAACATAATTACGGTCAAGCTTTTTTGCAGTTACAGAAGCAGTCCCGCTTCCTAAAAACGGATCAAAAATTACATCGCCTGGTTTTGAAGAAGCAAGAATTAATTTTGCATAAAGCTTTTCAGGCTTTTGCGTCGGATGTTCGGTATTTTCAGGCATTGACCAGAAAGGCACCGAAATATCATCCCAGAAATTTGAAGGATAAGTTATACGATAATTTCCTTCTTCTGTCTGCTGCCAGTCCTTCGGCTGTCCATCAACTTTATATGGAGCAATAACCTTTCGTTTAAATTTCACGGCTTCGACATCAAAATAATAATCATCCTTATCCTTTACCGCAAACCAGATATCTTCCATTGAATTTTTCCAGTTTGATTTTGCACCGCGGCCTTTTTCCCTCTGCCAGGTAATTCTATTCATTACCGTAAGTTCCTTTTCAACAGCCCGCTGTAAGGATGAAGTGCATTTCCAGTCACCGCAGATATAAAGACTTCCGTTTGATTTCAGTTTTTTACAGACAAGCGGAAACCAGGTCGAAAGATATTCATCATAAGATTCATCGGAGCGTGCATTAAACGTACTGCCGTTGAAATTCTTAGTAAGATTATAAGGCGGATCTATAATTATTAAATCTGCAAAAGAATCCGGCAGTAAAGGAAGCACTGATAAAAGCTCTGCATTGATTGTTTTATTAAGAATGTACGACAGCGAGGATTGTCCCCCTTGTCCGAAGTTTTGTTCAAGTTCATCCTTCGTTATGAGTTTTCTCTTTAATTCTTCCCTTTCATTTTCTTCTATTTTTAATGTTCTGTTTCTTGGTGCGGTTTTCTTCTCTTCCATAATACTAAAACTCAACCTTGAACAATTTTTTTATATTTTCATCTACCGTCGCAGAAAGTTCTTCCTTTGTACACGAACGACTCTGCGCAATAAAATCATATACATGCTCGATTAAAACAGGAGTATTTGTCTGACCACGAAACGGAACCGGTGCAAGATAAGGTGCATCTGTTTCACACAAAAATCTGTCCTGAGGAACAAATTGCAAAAGCTTTTTCATGTCGTCCATTTTTGCTTTTTTTGTATAAGTCACACCACCGCCAAAAGCGATATACCATCCTAAATCTAAAAACACACGTGCCTGTTCAATTCCGTAACTATAGCAATGAATTATTCCGTTATTATATCCAGTCTGTTTTATACATTCTACAGACTGTTCAAACGCATCACGACTGTGAACGATAAATGGAAGCTCATATTTTTTTGCAAGTTCAAGCTGCATCATAAAAAGCTCTCGTTCACCTTCACTTGTCTTTTCATCAAAATCACTTTCAGTCCTGCCGTCTGCTCCAGAAGGATTCCAGTGATGATCTAGCCCCCCCTCTCCTATTGCGATTACTTTTCTATTCAAAATATCAGAATCAGCAGAAGAATTGACTGCCTGTATGCTCTCTTCAAGTTTTTTTACTGCATTAAATCTGTCGTGAATTTCAGAAACATCAGGCCAGATTCCGGCAGAAAAATACATGAATTTTCGGGCTTTGTCCGCATAAGATGAATTTTTTATTTGAGAAATCGCTTTTTCAACTACAGCCTCTCTTTCAATAAGGTCATCACATCTGGTCCCTATATCGAGGGCAAATTTACAATCCCTTTTTGCAAGCGCCTCAAGAACTTCAGTTCCATCAATCCCGCGCTCTGTAGTCATCATTTTAAAATGAAAATGTGTATCACTAAACATAAAACTTTTTTAAGTATACACTTATTTTTTATCTGAAACAACAACTTCTAAAAAAGCATTAAAAATGGTATAATTTATTCATGGCTTCAAAAAATTATGATTACAGCACAATTTACTCAGATGATGATTTTATTGTTCTTAATAAAAGAAGCGGTATTCTTATTGCCGGTGACAGATATAATCCCGACGCACCACGCCTTGATTTGCTTGCTGAAAAAGAATTCGGAAAATTATATGCCGTTCACAGAATAGATAAAGATACATCCGGACTCATTGTATATGCTCGAAACCCACAGGCACAGAGGAATCTTTCCATGCAGTTTGAAAAAAGAACAGTACATAAAACTTATCATGCGCTTGTGTACGGTCATCCTATGTTTGAACAGCTGCATGTAGATTTACCTTTACTTGCCGACGGTGATTCAAAACACAGAACTGTAGCAGATAAAAAGCATGGAAAACCTTCTGTAACTGATTTTCGGATGATAGGAAACTGCGGTCCTTATTCCTGGATTGAAGCAAAGCCTTTGACGGGTCGAACTCATCAGATTAGAGTTCACCTTGCTAAAAACGGTTTGAGCATTGTTTGCGACCCATTATACAGTGGAAATCAGAAGCCAGTAAAATTAAGTGAACTCAAGAAAAAATGGAATGGCGATGAATACGAAGAACGTCCGCTGCTTTCACGTCTTGCCCTTCACGCATATAAAATTGAATTCACACATCCTTCGACAAATGAAGCTGTAAGCTTTACAGCGCCATACCCAAAGGATATGGAAGCAACCAGAAAACAGCTTTTTAAAATTTATGGAATAGATCCTCTTAAAGAAGATTAAATAAAGTATACCGGAAATGAAAAAAATCGCTGTTTGTATTTTCATGTTTTTTTTTCTTTCTCTGCATGCAGAAGGCTTCAGGATTTCTGCCGGAACAGAACTTTTCAACGGGAAAATAAATGAATATGTTTTTGATGAGACTTGTAAAAATACTGACAACATTTTAAGCGAATTAAACTGGCACATCGACAACCTGCTTCTTTTTGATGTAAATGCGGCTTATTATTTATTCAACGATTTCTTTTTTTCAGCTGATTTTAAAATTGCAGTTCCCAAAAATACTTACAACATGACAGACTCAGACTGGCTTGATGATTTAAATCCATATGAAAGAAGTAAATTTTCTGAACATCCGTGCGACATAAAAAATTATTTTTTGATTTCTGGCTCACTTGGAAAAAAAATATGTATAAACGATTTTTTTAATCTTGAACCCTTCGGACTTTTTAGTTTTGATTATATAGATTTTCACTCGTACGACGGATATAAAATCTATAAGGATGAAGGAAATGTAAAAACTCCGATGTATGGAAATATAATTGATTATACTCAATTAACCCTTTCTTTTTTTGCAGGTTGCAATGCCGTTTTATACAAGGATAAAAGCCAGCTTTTTGCTTCGTTAGCGTTAAGTCCTTTTTTAACCTGGTGCGACTGCTATGACCTTCACTGGAAAACAGGACCTTCATATTACAATGATGAGGTTTATTTTTCTTTCAGATTAAAGCTTGAATTGGGCTTCATTTATTCTTTCTATAAGGGTAATTCTATCTGTACCTTTATAAATTATGATTTTTCACCAAGACAAAAAGGCCGGACTCTTAATGCAGCCTATAACGACAAGCTGGACAGATACAGTCAATACTGGAATATCTCAAGCGCTGAAGGAGGAACCTCCAGAAGCTTTACAGTCATAGGAATAAACTACAAATATATTTTCGATAAATAATTATTTTTGTATTCTTACGCTTACAATACGACGCATGCTTACATCTTCCGCAGTAAAAATAATATTGTCTTTTTTAAACACAGTCCCACTTGTAGGTAAAAAACCAAACTGCTCTAAAAGCCATCCGCCTATTGTTGTCATTTCATCAGACGAAAGATTTAGCTCAAGGATTTCATTAACATCTGCAAGTTTAAGCTCTCCCGGAACAATAAAAGTATTTATGGAAACAAGTTTTATTTTTTCTTCAGCAGGCAGATCGTTCCAGTTATTTTCATCGGTCATTCGTCCAAAAACAACACGCATTACATCTTCCATTGTTGCAATTCCTTCTGCCTGTCCCTGTTCATCCAGAACTACTGCAAACTTATATTCATCCTTTCTGAATTTCTGAAGCAGTTCAAGCACAGAAAGTGTACCCGGAATATATTCAACCTCATTCAAAACAGACAATGCAAAATTTTTCCCCCGATGATTTTGTTCAATCGTGGCTAAAAGCTTCTTATAATTTATAACTCCAACTATATTTTCTTTCGTATCCTTATAAACAGGAATGGTAGAAAATTTTGAACGAAGGAATTCCTTTTTTACCGTTTCATAGTCGGCAGTCTGGTCCACCATGCTCAAAAAAGACCTGTGCTTCATAATCTGATTTACAGACAAATCGTTGAATTTTATAAGCTTGTTGAGCATACGGCTTTCACCTTTTTCTATAGTTCCTTCCTTTTCTCCTACATCAATAAGCGCTTTAAGCTCCTCTTCAGTTACTATTGAATCTGACGGCTTTATGATTTTTTTTACAATCCATACAATGAAGGATGAAACGGATTCAAAAATAAAAACTACAGGAAAGAATATTATTTCCAAAAGATAAAGTCCAACGCTGGCAAAGGATGCCGTTCTTTCAGGATTAAAAAAAGCAATTGTCTTTGGAATAATCTGTCCGAAGGTTGTAATAAAAAACGCAATTATAAACGTCTGATATCCTACTCCGCCACCGCCAAATATTTCCTGCACGAGAGCAGTTGCAATGGCACTGACAAGAGCATTTAAGAAATTTGTTCCTATTAAAACAGTTGTCAAAAGACGCTGCATATTTGCTTTTAACCGGGAGATTAATCTTGCATTGCGTTTTTTTTCTTCCAGCATGCTTCGAACTTTTAATCTCGATAAAGACAAAAAAGCAGTTTCAGACGATGTGAAAAATCCTATGCAGAGAATTAGAATAAAAATAACGGCAAGGGTAATTACAGTTTTAATCATCTGAAACCACCTTCGTAATTTTTATACGTTCAATTCTGTGCGCCTGAATTTTTTGTACGGTAAACAGATATCCTTCAAATTCAAACTTATCATTAACTTTTGGCATTCTGTTTATTTTTTCTATGAACCATCCTGCAACCGTTTCATTATTTTCTGATTCCAGATTAATATGAAGTCCTTCCTTCAAAACGTGCAGAAGTACAAGTCCGTTAATCTCAAAATCATTTTTATCTTCAATCGAATCAAAATCAAAAAACTTGCCGCGAAGAGTATTATCACCCGGAAGCGCAAAAATCTCACGGCTTATATCCTTTTCAGTAACAAGTCCGTCTGTTCCCGAATACTCATCGACAATAATCGCCATTGACTGTCTGCTTTCAAAAAGCATCTGCTGTACAGACGACATCTTGGTTGTGCCTAAAATAAAAAGAGGATCCCTCATAACCTTCTGTAAAGAAAAATCCTTTGGATTATCACTGTATTTTAAAAGATCCTTTAAATATATAATCCCTACAATATCGTCAATTGATTTTTTATAAACAGGAAATCGCGTAAAACTAAGACGCTGAGAAAGTTCGACAATATCACGATAAGTTGAATCTATTGACACAGCCTTGATTTTTGTACGAGGGACCATTATATCCTGAGCTTCAAGATCTGAAAATTTAAAAATCTGACTCATCATGCGGTTTTCTTCTTCTTCAATTACTCCATGCTCAGAGCTGATGTCAAAGAAAGTTTTTATATCCTGTTCCGTATAAGATTTTTTTGCCTTATCCTGTTTTATACCGAACATACGCAAAATAATTTTTGAAAAAGCCGTTACAACTGCAACAACCGGTCGCATTACCCAGGTAATGATAGAAATGAATCTGCTTAAACCATATGCTATTTTATCGGGACAATGAGTTGCAATTGTCTTTGGAGTAATTTCTCCGAAAAGAAGAAGGATTAAAGTTGTTGCGAAGGTTGCATATCCGACACCTTTTTTTCCGAACAGAGAAAGAGCAATAGAGGTGATGATGGCAGAAAGAAAAATGTTTACTAAATCATTCGAAATCAAAAGTGTATTTATAAGCTTTTCTTTTTTATCAAGAAGCTTTCCTGCCCTCACCGCACGATAATCTTTTTTATTCTTCCTTCTGATTCGAAGACGAAGCTTATTCATTCCCAAAAATGCACTTTCAGAAATTGAAAAAAGCATTGAAAGAGTAACTAGAACTATCGCTGTTATCAATAAAACGGAAGGTATGTCGTCCAACTTCTATTCCACATCAACAGAATCTATATCTTTAAAATCATCATCTGCAAGGGGCTCTGCCAAAGTAGCTTGAGAAATATATTCCATAACCTGTCGTAAATTAGGAGCAAATTCACTTTCCGGTGCCGCATCTATTGCCTTCTGGTAATAACTGAGCATTGCAGTAATATCAGCACTTCCAGATGCCTGAAGTATATAAGCGCACATTGAATATGCCTTCTGATTATCTTCAGGGTTAAGAACCTTTGAATCAATCATCTTAAGGTAAACGTTCATTGCTCCTTCTATATCCTGCTTATAGAAAAGCTCTGCTGCCTTTCCATCAGCATCCATATAAATATATTTACTTGCAAGTCCTGTCTTATTCTTTTTGTCAAGCTTTACGGCAGCTTTCCATAATCCCTCAAGTGAAACCTTATATCTTTCCGGAGTAGTATCGTAAATATTGTCCATTGCTTCGAGACGTTCCTTTTTTGAACCCTTAGTAGTTGCCTTTACCATCGCCTGGAAATCATCAAACTGCTGCTGATAAGTAATAAGCTCTGATAAAAATTTATCTGCGGTATAAGATGAATCCTCAATAAATATTTCATTTACAATAAATGACTCTTTTGTCATAAGAAAAACTGCAGGAACATATTCCAGTCCTACATTCTGAATAAAAAGAAAATTCTTCTGCATCACTTCAGAAAAAGCATCTGCCGCCTTAACCTCATCCTCTGATGCATCATCTTTAATTACAGTTTTCTGATAAGATTTTTCTGAAAAATCAAGATGACAAAGAATAAAATCCTTTTGAGTTCGTTCCCTAAAAGAATTATCCTTAAGAACTTTTTCAACAAAAGCTGTGCTTACTTCATCATCTCCGTCAGAAGTAACCATAAGAAGCATTGCCTTTTTTTGTTTAGCAGCTGCTTTTTTTGCCTGCTCTAAAGATGCATAACAGCCGCATTCATCCAGCATAGGTTTTGCCCCGCATGAAATAATCGCAAGGGTAAAAAACAACGTAAATAAAATTTCAGATAATTTTTTCATTTTTATATTCCTATTTAAAATATGCCACACCTGCAGCAAAAAGATTTTCACAGGTTGTTTCATTCTGATTTGTTATTGGGTTTCCGCCAATATTCTTGAATAAATCAAAACTGCTTCCATTTATTTCCATTCCAACTCCGCGTTCAGAATGTCCCATCTTTCCAAGAACAAGTCCGTCCGGTGAAGTAATACCTTCGATTGCATAAGCAGAACCGTTTGGATTATCAGGCTCTTCAATAGCAGGCTTTCCGAATTCATCTACATATTGTGTGAATACCTGACCGTTTTCAAAAAGCTTATTTGCTGTTGCTTCATCACAAACAAATCGTCCTTCACCATGAGATACTGCAATAAGGTGATTTCTTTCATCTATTACCGAAGGATGCTGAGCCCAAGGAGAAACTGCAGAAACAATTCTTGTACGAACGATGCGTGAAATATGACGGCCGATTCTGTTGTAAGTTAATGTCGGCATGTCATCCTTCATGTCTACGATTTCGCCGTACATTGCAAGACCTGTTTTTACAAGTGCCTGGAAGCCGTTACAGATTCCAAGAACAAGGCCCTTTCTCTTTTTCAAAAGATTCATTACTTCTTCGCTGATGTTTCCGGCCTTTAATACGTTTGCAATGAATTTTGCAGAGCCGTCCGGTTCATCACCTGCAGAGAATCCGCCTGAAAGGGCAAGAATCTGTGCGTCTTTAAGTTCTTTTTCGAGCTCTAAAAGAGACTGAGCGAGCATATCAGGAGTTTTATTTCTTAATACGACAATCTTTGTATTTCCGCCAGCAAGATTGAATGCGCGTGCCATATCCATTTCGCAGTTTGTTCCAGGGAATACAGGAAGCAGTACTTTTGGATGAGATTTAGACTGAACAAAGGCCGGAGCCTTTCTTACATCACTCAAGGATTTATGTACATTCAGTGCCCATTCAGGAAGCTCAGGCTGAAGTTCTGCACCGCTTACACGAGGGAATACCTTGCTTAATTTTTCTTCCCATGTATCAACACAATCATAAAGGCTGATTTCAATATCTTTCTTTTCTATTCCGCCGATTACTGCTTTTTTAATAAGGATACGCGGACTATCTAAAGTAAGACCAAGTTTAACAAGTGTACCTTTTTCAAACGGTGCTTTTTCAAAATCAGAAACATAAGCCGAAGGAACTTCTACGATGATGTTTCCGTAGGTCGGAATAAAGAGTGAGTTTACATCATCAAAAGCTTTGTCATCAATTCTTGCACCGATTAAATTTCCCATAGCCATTTTTGTAAGTGCTTCTGCAACACCACCTGCCTGTACCGGGTACATTGCGGCAATCTTTCTTGCTTTATTTAAATCATAAAGAACATCTGAGTTTTTAAGGAAGGTTTCGTAATCCGGAGCAAGGAGCGCTGAATAAGGAACCTTAATCATATAAATATTATTTCCCGAAGTTTTGAATGAACCGCTTATTACGTTTTCTGCTTCGTCGTGGCCAACTGCAAAGCTTACAAGAGTGTGAGGTACGTTGATTTTTTCGAAGGTACCAGACATTGAGTCTTTACCGCCAATAGAAGCACAGCCTGATTCAATCTGAGCATCTACAGAGCCAAGTAATGCAGCTGCAGGATATCCCCATGTTTTTTCATCAACTGCACGACCAAAGAATTCCTGGAAGCTCAAGCGTGAATCACGAGCCTTTCCACCAAGACATGTAATTTTAGCAAGCGAACTCAATACAGAAATTTTTGCTCCGTGCCATGGAGACCACTGGCCAACACGCGGATCAAAGCCGTAAGACATTAACGAAACAGTTGAAGTTTCACGAGGGCTTACAACAGGAATCTTTGCAGACATTCCGGCTTCCGGTGTATTCTGATATTTTCCTCCGTACGGAAACAAAACAGTTGAAGCACCAATGGAACCATCAAAGCGTTCTCCAAGTCCTCTCTGAGAACAGCATGCAAGGTCGTTCATATTTGCAAGCCATGCCTGTTTTACATTGCGTTCTACACAGTTTTCGCATTTAACTGGAGCAGCAAGCTTTTCTTTTACACTGTCCAAAGGATTTAAAAGAGGTGATTTTTCAGGAGCTTCCGGCTGTTCAATAAGAGCAGTTGCTTCGTGGTGAGCACCGGCAGCATCTAAGAATTCGCGTCCGATATTTACGATTGTCTTTCCGCGCCACTTCATTACAAGGCGGTTTGTATCTGTAACAACTGCAACAACAACAGCATTTAAGTTTTCTTTGTTTGCAGCTTCTATAAATTTATCTACATCCTTTTTGCGCACAACTACTGCCATTCTTTCCTGGCTTTCGCTGATTGCAAGCTCTGTTCCGTTTAAACCTTCGTACTTCTTTGGAACCTTATCAAGGTCGATTTCGAGTCCCGGAGCAAGTTCACCGATTGCAACAGAAACACCACCGGCACCAAAGTCGTTACAGCGGCGGATCATAAGGCTTACATCTTTATTGCGGAAAAGGCGCTGAATCTTACGCTCTTCTACGGCATTACCTTTCTGAACTTCTGCGGCAGCGGTTGTTACTGATTTTTCTGTATGTACTTTAGAAGAACCTGTAGCACCACCAATACCGTCGCGTCCTGTTCCACCACCCAAAAGAATGATGATGTCCCCTGCTTCCGGGCGTTCGCGGATTACTGTATCAACTGGAGCAGCGGCAATAACAGCACCAAGCTCCATTCTTTTTGCAACATAGCCCGGATGATAAATTTCCTGAACCTGGCCTGTTGTAAGACCAATCTGGTTTCCGTAGCTGGAAAATCCCTGTGCTGCTTCGCGGCAGAGTTTAATCTGAGGAAGCTTTCCTTTTAATGTATCTTTTAAAGGTACTGTAGGATCTGCAGCACCTGTAATACGCATAGACTGATATACCCATGAGCGTCCCGAAAGCGGGTCACGGATAGCACCACCAAGACAGGTTGCGGCTCCACCAAAAGGTTCAATTTCTGTCGGGTGATTGTGAGTTTCGTTTTTGAACATCAAAAGCCAGCGTTCTGTTGCACGCTTATCATCCTTTTTAAGAGGACGGCCTTTTTCGTCTGCTGTATAATGAACATCGATATAAACAGAGCAGGCATTGTTTTCTTCGGATACTTCCATATCCTCAAGCTTTCCGTGCTTTTTAAGATACTTCATTCCGATTACAGCCATGTCCATAAGGCAGACCGGTTTATCTGTACGTCCGGCATAAAGGTCGGTACGCATGTTTGTATAATTTTCGAATGATTTTTTGAAGAGCGGTGCATAAGGTCCGTCTTCGATTTTGATGTCTTTTAATTCTGTTAAGAATGTTGTATGGCGGCAGTGATCAGACCAGTAAGTGTCGAGTACACGGATTTCTGTTTCTACAGGGTCACGTCCTTCGCCCTTAAAATACTCCTGAAGGAATTTGATATCCGCAAAGTCCATCGCAAGACCCATTTTATTGCGGTATTCTTCGAGCTTTCTGTCGTTGAATCCGATAAAGCCTTTTACAACAGGGATATCATCAGGATTTTCGATTTTCATTGCAAGTGTTGCAGGCTTTTTATCGTCTGTAAGGCGTGAATCAACCGGATTGATTACATAGTTCTGGATTTTTTCTATATCTTTTTTAGAGATTTTTCCTTTTAACAAAAGAACCTTTGCACAGCGTACAACAGGAGGCTCAGAATTAACCTTTACATTTTTAAGCCCCGCACGTAAAAGAGAAATACACTGTTCTGCACTGTCGGCTCTCTGATCATACTGTCCCGGAAGATATTCCCAGATGATTACGGTATCCTTGTCGGGATTTGGAAGAGAATCGAAGGTAACAAAATCGCTCTGCGGTTCGGAGAAAATACGTGTGGCCGCAATCTTTGCTACTTCGTCAGAAACATTTTCTATATCATAACGATTTAAATAACGAACGCCTGTAACTCCAGGAATTCCCAAAAATCCATTAATCTGTGATAAAAAATTGCGTGCTTCGTTTTCGAACCCTGCACGTCTTTCTACGTAGAGTCTGTACATGCTTCAATTATAATAAATTTTTTTCACAGTTACAACAAAAGAAAAAAAATGGTATGATAAAGAGGATGAAACGTAAAAGTAAAATTCTTATATGTACATTAATTTTTGTTTTTCTGGGTGCTGCAAGTTTTTTTTCAATAAAAACAATCAGTTCAAAAAAAATTGAAGCAGTTGAAGAAACAAACAAAGAAATTAATAAAAAAACTGCCGGTTCACTTAATCAATATTTTCAAAATCTAGTTAATAATACAATTGTATTTCTTGATACGGCTTCAAAAATTAAAAACTCCAATGACAGTTATGATTCATACAATAAATTCTTAAAATATAATCCAGATGTAATTTTTATAGGAAACAACAAGGGCTGGTACTACTACAACACGGAATATCCTTTTTCTGCAGAGCTTGATGATAAAATCAATTTGTGGCTTTTATCTATGGACACAAGCTCTTCTATTTTCGATATGCGGGATTTTGTAAATCAATTTGCAATTGCATGCGTTTTTAAGTACGGTTCAGGCTCAAATGTAAAAACAGGTGTCGCTGCTGTCAAAACACAAACTCTTTCAAAAATGTTAAATACTTCTTCCTCAAACAGTACACTCGTTGTTGACCATGATTCAAATCTTCTTTTAGCGCCACAGGTCAACATAAAAAAACAGACAGTTCCTTCTGCACAAAAAATAATCGCACAGATGGATGAAAAAAATCTGGAAGAATTTTCAAACTACATCACCATAAACAGCAATAAGTTTGTAATAAATGCAACAAAAATTCAAAATGGACTTTATGTAATTACGACTGTTTCTGAAAATGCAATGAACAAAACAGTAATCATAACTGCCATGAAAATATTTTTAATTCTCTTTGTTCTATATATATTGTCAATTCTGATAATCCTTATTACTCACAGAAAAACAGTAAAACAAAAATCTCCCGTTCAACAAAAAACAATTCAATCAGATATTAAAACAGATACCAATCTTTCGGTTATTTTATGTTCAGATATTCTTTCATATTCATCTGTAAAAAAAATGAATGCACAGGAAATAATCAATTTTTCAAACGAATATCTTCTTAAAATAACTCAGTGTATAGAAAAAACAAACGGTGTAATAAATGACACCTCTTCAAATAAAATAACAGCCTCGTGGACAGTTATACAGGATTCAAAAGAAAATTCACTTGCACAAAACGCAATAAACGCAGTTGCCTCCGCCTTGATGATGAGGATAGCTCTTTTTAACTACAATAAATTGCTGATTCAAAAAGGACTTAAACCGGTAAGAACAGGATGTGCGGTTACAAGTGGTGTCGTAATTTCAGGAAAAATCGGCGGTTCAAAAAACACCCCGTCCTTAATTGGAGATGCCGTACAAGGTGCAGATAAAATAAAGGAACTCAACAAAAAATATACGACAGATATTATCATCACAGAAAATATTTACAAGCTCATACAAAACAATATAATTGCAAAACAGATTCCGGATGCAGCTTATAATTCACAAAGGCTGTATATTGTAATCAACCTGAAAAATAAAAAAATCCCGACAGATATAAAAACGCTTCGACAAATTCTCACTCTTGAACTGCAATAAAACCACATTATGCATTTTCAACCGTCAATATAAATCTTTTACCGTTCACTATATTCTTGTCATTTTATTTTCTCTTTGCTATTATAAATTCAGGAGTTATATATGGCAGATATCACACCAAAAAGAGCAGATTACATTTCCTGGGATGAATATTTTATGGGAGTTGCACTTCTTTCTTCCCTCCGCTCAAAGGATCCAAATTCACAGGTAGGAGCCTGCATTGTAGACGAAGATAATAAAATCCGTTCAATGGGCTATAACGGCTTTCCAAGAGGCTGTTCAGATGATGAATTCCCATGGGCAAGAGAAGGCGAAACTCTCGATACAAAATATGCTTATGTCTGTCATAGTGAGCTCAACGCAATCCTTAATTACCGCGGCGGTTCTCTTGAAGGCTGCAAAATCTACGTTACACTTTTCCCATGCAATGAATGTGCAAAGGCAATAATTCAGGCAGGAATAAAAACTGTTGTATATGCAAGTAATAAATATGACGGAACACCGTCAGTGGAAGCTTCAAAAAAACTGATGAACGCTGCCGGCGTAAGATACTATCAGTACCAGTCTACCGGTCGTAAAATTCAATTCGAAGTTTAATTTTCTGATTATTTCATAACAGACAGGTTAAAGAACTTTTATAAATCTCATCTGCATTTTTTCATTTTCATAACCAAGCGCCCTGTAAAATTTGTGCGCCTTTGTTCTGTTAGCTCCGGAATTAAGTCGGATTTTCATTGCAGAATTTTCTTTTGCCCAGTTTTCAGCTTTCTGTAAAAGCATTGTTCCTATACCGTGACGCTGATATTCCTCTGCTACAACCATCCCAAGAACATTAGCCATATTTTCCATATAAAGAACATTATACAATTCAATATGAACTACACCGCAGATATAATCTTCAAAATCACCCTTATCTAAATCTACAGCAACAAAAACCGCTTCTCTTTTACCGTCCAGTTTATTAAAACCGTTTTCAACAGTTTTTTGAGAGCAGTTAGAATAGCCCAATTCATTTTGAAATATTTTTGAAAGCTGTGCGCAATCTTCATATTTTAATAATCTTATTGTAATGTTCATGGCATAAGAATAGTATTTTTTTTTACTTTCTTCAACAGTACCACACGGATAATGCTTTTCCAAAAAGCAGTTGCTCTGTCATAAAAAACATGTTAATATTTACCCATGCATGCTATGAATAAAAAGTTTTTTATTTTATTTGTTTTATTTTATTCTCTCTTTTTCACCACGTGTAATTTAACGTTCGATGCCTCTGTCAAAAAATATATTGAAGATTGTACCAAAACATGTAAGGTAGCCGGCATTGAAATCATGACTGAACATCACCTGTTAAATACAGGAGAAAATATTTCTGCAGAAAAACCTGTAGAATTTTATATTTATCCTATAAACCATAAAAATTATGAGCTTTTGCAAACCCCTGAAGGAGTCGATTCCTGTTTTAAAATGACTTATGAAGGCTCTGATGAAAGCATTGCTCTTGACGAAAAATATGAGAACGGAATTATAAAAATCACTGCAAGTTTAAAAGAAAATATGGAGGGTAAAAAAATTACTCTTTCAGGCTGCTTATGGCCCGAAAATTACAAAAATTTACCTGAAAATCAATTACATGCAAGCCACCCGGAACTTTTTGTTAATGAAACTTATATTCAGAACACTCCTCCTGATTATGTAACAAATCTGACAGGAACAATAAACGTTCTTTCTAAGTCTGCAAATTTATCATTCAAAATACCGGAACAAACTAAGGTGAAAAATCAAGATGCATTTTATGATATAAATTATTATATTTTTGAAAATGGTAAAAAAGTTAGTTCTAACTCCAAAGAAATAAAACTGCAGGACGGCACTATAAATGACGGATACCTGAATTACACTTTCTATTTTCAGGAAGGTGAATTAAAAAGTAATAAACAGTATACAATTGATTACACTGTCAAAGTAAAAGGATTTCGTACATTAGAAAGCAGGGTAATTTCTACAAATGATGAATTTGGAACTACTGTTGTAAAAGACCCTTCAATAGAATTTTCTCCATCTTTCAATGGCCTCACTGACAATAATAATTACGAATATATAGAACTTAATTCTGATTCAGCTACTGTAACATTTCAAATAAAATCAGAAAAAGGCTCACATATACAAGGAACTATTGACGGAAAGAATTTTTCAAGTAATACAAATATATATAATTCTGATAAACTAAGTAAAGGAAAGCATACTATAACCATAACCGCACTTAAAGAAGGGTCCCTGTCTTCAAATACAATTACAAGAAAAATTGCAATTGTAAAAACACTGGACGCTCCTGAAATTAAATATAATGGTGTGGAAAATGAAAATAATATAAAATATAGTATTCTTAATAATCCTGGTTGTACTGTTTCGATAACGAATAAAGCTGAACAGGGGTCTTCAATTTCTGTAACTATTGATGGACAAACAATAAATGATAATATTTCCGATTATTCATTAAGTGATGGACAACATTCTCTGAAAATTATAATTAGTAAGACTGGACACAACGAAGTAAAAATTGAAAAAACAATTAATGTAAGTTTCAAACCTGTAACGGTAAGAGTAAATACAGGCTATGATCAAGGAGCTTTATGTGTTTATTATGATGATTACGATGATGAAGCCGAAATCTGCGGAAGCATATATATTACAAAAAATCAAGAGCCGGCTAAATTGTTAAGAGAATTTGTTAAAGCAGATTTTGAAGAAAACAAGTGGGATACGTATAATATTGAAGATTCATTTACCTGTGTATTATATAACAAAACAGATTTCATATGGTACTTTTCTGAAAATATTCAAGAAGATGATCATACAAAAATGAATGAAATTGAGGAAGTATCCAAAGCATATTGGCTATCAGATATTGCTGATTATGTACGAACCTATCAAACAGGACAATATCTAATAGAGATAACATCATCTGATAATTATCTAGGGCATCGTCTTTGGCTTTATATTTCTGACTAATTTTCTCTATTCCCCGTCGTAATTAAACACAATTTCCAAATCTTCCGGGCAATTTTTATTCCAGTTAGAGACAGGCTGAATATTATTCCACTCTTCCTCGGTCCCTCTGAAATAAATAGTCTTAAGACTTGAGCAGCCGGAAAAAGCTGATTCACGAATTGATTCAAGAGTTTTTGGAAGAATAACAGTTTTAAGATTTTCACAACCCATAAAGCATAAATCACCTAAAACGGTACACCCTTCTGATATTATTACAGTCTGAATATTATTACTTTCATAAAAGGCACATTCTGCAATTCCCTTAACATCAGAAGGAATCACAACCTTAGTATCTTTTTTACCAGAAGGATATAGGGAAATATATTTTTCTTCCTGATTATCACTAGACTTTTTTATATAATATAAAATATCATCTATCACTTTATATACGATACTATTTGTACCGGTTATAATTTTTTCAAGATTATAACACGTAGATAAGTAATCAATTCTACTAGTTAATACCTCAGGAACTCCGAAGCACCTTAAATTCTGACATTCCTCAAAAGCACCACGAGGAAACTTTGTTACTCCAGTTGCTTTTATCATATCAAGATCGACCCTTACAGACGGTTTCGACTCATACAGTTCTTTTAAGGCTTCTGTCATCGCCATTATAACGTCAGAATCTATTTCACCCTCAACTATTATTGTAGAAGTCTTTTCCAGATTTTTAATTATTTCTACAACATTATCCTTTGTAACTTTAATTTCCGGCTGCTTTTTTTCTGCTTTTTCCTTACAACCCGATAAAATAAATACACCTGCAATTAATACTGCAAATACAATTTTACAAACACTTTTCATATAAACCTCCAGTTTTTACTAAAAAATTAAAAAATCATTCTTTAATTTTCCAGATTTTTTATTTCTTTATTATACACCATTTTCATTCCTATTGCACTTGCAATTGCAGATGCTCCTTCTGCAATAATAAATGCCCACCAGATATTATTTACATCACCGGTTAAAGAAAGCAGATATGCAGCAGGAAGAAGTACAAAAATCTGTCGTACACATGAAACTATCATGCTTAAAAGCCCTTTTCCTAAAGCCTGGAAAACAGAAATCAAAGTAATGCAGACAGCCGCAATTGGAAAATGAAGGGCAATACGACGTAAAGCAGGCACACCAATCGCATACATTTCATCAGAAGCATTGAACATTTTCAACAGCTGGCGAGGGAATAATTCAAACACTAAAAGTCCGACAGTCATTATTAAAACGGCGGCAACGGCACAAAGCTTAATTGCTTTCATAATTCTGTCCTTTTGTTTTGCCCCGTAATTATATGCAACAATAGGAACAATTCCATTATTCAAACCAAATACCGGCATAAAAATCAAACTCTGAATCTTAAAGTAAACTCCATAAACCGCAATTGCAGTTGTTGTAAATGTACCAAGAATAAGATTAATAAGATATGTCAGAACTGAACCTATTGAACCAAGAAGAATTGATGGTACACCAACCTTGTATATATTTGCGATAACACAAAGCTTTGGTCTGAATCCCTTAAGCTTAAATTCAATTTCTTTGTTCTTTATAAGATTCAAGGTAAACGAAATTCCAAAACCGACAAACTGTCCTAAAACTGTTGCCCATGCAGCACCCGCAATTCCAAGTTTTGGAAAGCCAAGTAAACCGAAAATCAAAAGCGGATCAAAAATAATGTTTGTAATTGCACCTGAAAGCTGAGAAATCATAGAAAGCACGGTTCGTCCTGTAGACTGCAGTAATCGTTCAAAAAGTATCGCACCATATAAGCCCGCACATACAATCATACATATAGAAAGATATTGAACACCGTATTCTATAATTTCAGGATTACTTGTCTGCGATTCAAAATAGATTCTTGGAATAAAAATACCCAGAATAATAAAAACTATACATGTAACGGCATACAGAAAGATACCATTCATAGCCGAATCACTTACACCTTTATTATCCTTCTGACCAAGTCTCATCGAAAGCAGGGCATTTACGCCGACTCCTGTTCCGACCGCAGTTGAAATCATAAGATTCTGGATTGGAAACGCAAGTGAAACTGCAGTAAGTGCATTTTCAGAAATTTTTGCAACGAAAATACTGTCGACAAAATTATAAAGTGCCTGAACAAGCATTGAAATCATCATCGGAAGCGAAATATCTATTAGAAGCTTACCGAGAGGCATTGTACCCATCTTATTTTCTTTACTGATTGAATCTGTTTTTTTATTTTTCATGATTCTGTTATTTAACTGAATAAATAAATAAAATTCAAGATTACATAGATTAAACTAAAATTTCAGTGTTCCTACTACAGTAGAATCATCATCTTCCTGTTTTCTTCTGGCATTCTGCTCCATTATTTTTTCTGAACGGCTTTTATATGAATAGGAAGATGATTTTACTTTTTTAGGACCTGACATAACGCTTGCTGCCGCACTCTTTTTTGCTCTGGCCTTTGGTAATGCACAGAATGCAAGAAGACTACCGCAGATTCCTCCTGCAATGATGATAATTATCCCTACTGTACCGTTCGGATTTTTTCTGAAAACCTGAACACAGATAAATACAACAACTACGACTATCGCAGAACAATTAATGCTTTTGCTTTTAAAGCAGGCAAGCACATCTAGAACAATCAGCATGAAAATAATTGAATCAGCACCGCACACAGGAGCTTTCCCAAGAAAAACATTCAATACTCCTGCAAAAACAGCAGAAATGACATACATTAATCCGATAGAAACTGAACCATAAAGCTCTTCCATTTGAGGACTGAGCAGCATTATCAGCAGAAGATTCGTAAAAAGAACAGATTTTTCCGTACCGCCAAAAACATAAAGCACAAGCTTAAAATAATCTGCAATTTTCGAAAAAGAAAAAGGCATTGTCCCGGAAGTGCTTGTAGGACACATAAAAAACAATGAATTCAAATCTGTGTTTTTTACCAGCAGATTTAAAACAAATATAAAAATAGTTCCCAATACAAACGTATTTGTTACCGGAGCATCATAGTTAAATTTAAATGATTTTCTTGAAGCCATAAATCCATTATAGCTCATTTTTCGAAAAAAACTAATTAAATTTTTGAAAATAACTGACTATTATTAATTATCAGTTTGTTCTGTAAACCTCGTTATGTGAATGAAAGCCCGACTCAATTATAACCTTATCCATATTAGACTCATCTACAATCTGAGGTTCAAGCCACACTACAGGAATATCTCTGCTTCCGTTATTTATAGTATCCTTTATATCAAGCTCAGATATTGTTTTTCCATTTGCAAGATTAACTGCGTATTCAGCCGTAAGTTCTGCCAGCTTTGAAATCGGTTTATAAACAGTAAAATCCTGATCCTTTTGAATTATGTTCTGACATGCAGCAATATCAGCATCCTGTCCGCAGATACAGATATGCTTTCCCCTGTAGAACTGTTTTACCGCCTGAATTACACTTGAAGCAACCGCATCATTTCCACAGATAATTGCATCAGGAATACGATTATCGGCAATAAGACGGCTCATCTCCTGAAATGCAAGGTCATAATCCCATCCGTTCGTATAATAAAGATGATTTATCTGAACCTTTGAATCTTTAATTGCCTTATCAATTCCATTTTTAATGAGAGTCATATTAAAATCTTCTTCGGGACCTAGAAAACAGAACCATGAATTTCCCGGTTTTCTGGCGATTGTTCCCTGTGCCATAAGTTCACCGACTTTTTCACTGTTGATTGTTATATATAAATCAATGTCGCAGTTTAACATAAGACGGTCATAAGAAATAACAGGAATTCCTTTTGCCCTGATTTTTGAAATTGTATCTGCAAAGGAAACTGCATTCTTCGGTAATACGACAAGGACATCCACATTTCTTTCTGCAAGATACATCAGCTGTCTGTTCTGTTCATCTATACTGTTTCCCGCATTCTGAACAATAACCTCTGCATCCATTTCACGTACTTTACTTGTAAAAACATCAAGATCGCGCTGCCATCGTTCTATGGCAAGAGTGTCTATTGAAAAACCGATTACCTTTTTTGACTCAACCTTTACATCGCTGTTAAAAGCTTCATTCTTTTTTATTTTTTTTGTACACGACAACGATAAAATACAGATTAAAAATATCAATACTCTTTTCATTTTCTTTCCTTAAAGTTGATTTCTAAATTCTGTAGGAGAAACTCCAAATTTATTTTTAAACAGTCTGCTGAAATAATTCTGATCGTTATAACCTGTTTCGGCTGTTATTTCCTTAATTGATTTTGACGTATTTTTAAGCATCTGTCGAGATTTTTCAAGTCTTCTGTCCGACAAAAAATTAATGAAGGTAACTCCCATTTCTTCTTTAAAAAGCTTGCTTAAATAAAACGAACTGACATTAACATAATCTGCCATTGTTTCAAGTGAAATATCTTCCGCAATGTTATCATTTATATATGCACAGACTTTTTTAATTATAGGATTTTCATTCTGTGTTCTTCTGCTTGCAATTGCAGTCATATATTCAAGAAGTGTTTTCTGAAGATAATCCTTAAGCATCATTATATCATTTTCTTTACTCAATATTTCAAAGGCATTATCAAAAGATTCACTGTAAAAACTTTCGTTAATTTCAAGAGTAATATTTCTAGCGGTAATGATAATGTCAAAGAAGGAATTCTTGATTTTATTCAAATCGGTGTTACTTGAAACAAGCCCTGAGCAATATAAGGTCAAAAAAGATTTTACGCCACTAGAATCACCCTGTCGGAAACGTAAAATAAGCTGCTTTTTAAATTCCAGAGTATTATTCTGATTTTTAAACTGAAAATCCTCTTCTTCACCGAACCTGATTTCACCTTCATTCCTGCACTGATTCAAACATCGAATGGCAATTTCATACAAATCCTTTATCAGCTCCCAGTCATTCGAGAACTTACTTACACCGCATTTGATTTTTGCAGAAACCTTATAATTTAGTAATTTAAAAAGCTTTTTGATTTTCTCCTGCTCTTTTTCTTCCGAAAAGTTTTTTTCTTCTACCGTATATAAAACTATTATTCTGTTCATTATGAACGAGCTTACAAGACATTCAATTTCTGATTTAATCAAATCTCTAAGCGTCGTATAAGTCGAAAACTGATTTTCTGAATTTATGTTAGGAATTTCAAAGCAACAGCAGCAGTAACATTTATTCTTAATGTTAAAATAATCAAGATATGTATCAAGATCAAACGACGAATCGTTTTCAAAAAGCGATGAATAAATAAAATCACTTTCAATCATCGGTGAAACAAAATCAAGCTTTTTGTGAAGTTCTTTATCCTCCGTTAATTTTCCACGTTTAGCTTCAATAAAATCAATTGCACTCTGAACCGTCTGAATAACGACATTTCTATTTACAGGTTTGGTAATATATTTAAACGCCCCGAGATTTACCGCCTCCTGTGCATACTGAAATCTGTCAAATGCACTTAGCATGATAATTATAATATCCGGTTTGATTTTTTTTATGCAGCTTACCGTATCAAGTCCGTTTAAACCGGGCATATTTATATCCATAAAAATTATATCTATGTTATGCTTAGTAACAAAATCTATTGCTTCAGTTCCGGATAAGGCTGTTTTCAGATTTACCATTCCTTCAAAATTTTTACTTATGATAAAAGAAAGAGAATCTATTACAATCTGTTCATCATCAGTTAATAAAACATTATACATTTTTTGGCACCTTTATAATAAATTTTGTTCCTTCACCATTTTCACCCTTTGTAATATCAAAAATATCATCACGGTGAAAATACAGCTTTAATCGTAAAAATACATTTATTAAACCTGTTCCGGTATGCTTTGTATTTTCAACTGAAGAAAACGCTTCAATCTGTTTATTAACAATTTCAGAAGGAAGTCTTGTCTTTTCATTTTTCACGGCTTCAAAAACATGCTTTTTAATTTCTTTATCCATTCCGGTTCCGTTATCACTTATATTTATAACTATAAATTTTCGTTCAAGCTTTATGCTTAAAACTACCCTTCCGGTTGTATTTTTCAGTCCATATTTTATACAGTTTTCTACAATCGGCTGGAGTGTCATAACAGGGATCTGCTGTGGAAAATTCTGATTCGGAATGTCCTTAATAAATTCAAGTCTGTTTCCAAAACGAACTTTCATAATATAAACAAAGTTATCTACAAGTCCGAGTTCTTCATCTATTGTAGCAATCTTACTCTGCTGCTGAATGTTATAACGGAAAAAATCTGCTACCTGCTCAATAAAATAACAGGTCTTGTCTGCTCCTTCCATCATTGCAAGCTGAGAACCAGTGTTGAGCGTATTAAACAAAAAGTGCGGATTAATCTGATTCTGAAGAGCCCTCAGCTGCGCATCTGTATAAAGCGCCTGCAT
The DNA here is from genome assembly GCA_024693715.1 of Treponema sp. Taxonomy (GTDB): domain Bacteria; phylum Spirochaetota; class Spirochaetia; order Treponematales; family Treponemataceae; genus Treponema_D. The sequence continues at coordinate 58,571 of JAILKS010000042.1, forward strand.
CTCTATTTCTTTTTCACGAAGCTCTGCTTCAGTTCTTGCTTTTTCCCAAATAGTATCAATATATTCACGAATACTTATAATCATCCTGTCAAAAGCCTGACAGATATTTCCAATTTCATCCTTCGTATAATTATTAAACAAAGGAACATCAAAATCACGGTTCGAAACCCTGTGAGCTACTTCCGAAATTTCTGCCAGAGGTCTTGTAAGATTTGTTATCATCAGATAGATAAGACAGAAAATCAAAAATGCAAAACACGTGAAAAGCCAGAAATAAAACCTGGTAGTTATAAGATAGTTGTTATGACTTTGTTCATATTCCAGCGCATTTTTTTGAAGAAGCAGCTTATTCAGCTCGAGCACCTGTGACAAAAGCATGTTATAACAGTCCAGTGTTTTTTTATAGTACAGATTCATTGTTTCAGTGCTGTTTGAACGTCTTGCAATGATAGCCTTGTTCGAATAATAAACAAAGGATTTTGAAAACTGCTTTACTATATATTCCTTCTGCAAAACTTCATCGTTCGATGGATTTGACTGCATAAGATCTAAGAATTCCTCAACCTTACTGCAGCCTGCATAATACGCATTGATACTTTCGTAAGAATGATAGTCAACGTAATTTTCCATCGCTTTTTCTGTCTGAGCAATCATAAGCGAAAAATAATTAAGCTCTGTATTTGATTTATATGCGTTTCCAAGATTCTGCATGCCAACTACATCAAGACGGATTACAGAAAAAAGGATTATGAACATTACAAAAAGTGAAAGAGAAAAGCACATCATAATTCTTCCGCGCAGAGTTGAAAATTTCTGCAGGTTCACTTTTTTCATTCTGCTCCCTTAAACTTTACATCAGCCGCTATGTAGCTGTTTGCATAGCCGTTATTTGAATATTCAAAAATCTGATTTATTGCCGTTTCACCGATTTTTTCCTGATCAAGTGAAATAAGCTCAGTAATAATTTTATTCTCAAGATAGTAAATGCACGTTTCGTTACTGCCAAAACCGATTATGCTGTAGTTTTTGTTATTGTCAGGCTTTAATTCCTTTGTAAGCTGTGCGGTACTTATAGTAGATTCTTCGGTAAGACAAAGCACAAGATTCTTTTCATTTTTATTGCTGTCAAAAATTATATCGTCGGAAATGCTGTCTATCATCGAAACCTTTATTTCTGAATGAGCGTTAAGCGATTCAAAAAGACTGCTTATCAAATTTCCGTAGTTAGAAGAAGATTCACCTGAAATTACATAAAGATTTCCGCCGCCTTCCAGAAACTTGATTACTTCCTTACCTATTTTTTTACCAAGCTCCCACCAGTTATTTCCGATGTATGAAATCTGATTCAGCGACGGAACATAAACACCAGTCGTTACAAGAGGAATTTCAGAACCGTCTATTTTTCGCGAAAGATTGCACTTTATATCAGGATCATCTATATAAGCTATTACACCGTCTGCATTTACAAAACCGGCATAATCAAAAAGCTTTTCAAAAGAAACATTTTCGGCTCGGGAAGAAGGAACATAAAATTCAACAACTGCGTTATACTGCTCACATTGCTTTTTTGCACCTTCATATACCTGCTTCAAAAACAGCTCGTTGCCATAATTACCCAATACTACGATGTGATATCTTGCCTGTGATTTTTCGGCAATTACAGAGTCCTTCGTTTTTCGTATGTTATAAAAAGTACCTAAAAGAAAAGTTATGCATAAAACAATTACTGCAATTAAAGAAAAGATAACGGCATACAATCGTTTTGATTTTCTATTTTTTTTATTCTGCATATTCAAAAACTATATTGCCTTCTTCAGAAACTGATTCTGCAGTTACACTTCCACCCTTTAATAAGCTGCCGAATAATACTTCATCTACCAGAGGATCTGCAATTTTTGCTTCAACGACTCTTGCCATATTTCTTGCACCAAATTCTTTCGAATATCCTTCATCCGTAAGATAATTGATACAATCTTCGGTAACAGAAATCTTAACTTTTTTAGATTTCATTCTTTGAGAAAGCTTATCTATTTCTTTCTTACATACCATTTTCGCAATATCTTTGGTAAGGTAGTTAAAAGGAATTACAGAATCAAGACGGTTTCTGAATTCTGGAGCAAATTCCTTATTAACTGCTTCAATTAATGTTGCCTTGATATCATCACTTATTTCTCTGCCAAAACCGATGCCGCCTTTTTCCATATCACGCGCACCCGCATTGCTTGTCATAATCAAAATGCAGTTTCTGAAATCTGCCTTTCGTCCCTGATTATCTGTCAGAACACCATAATCCATTACCTGCAGAAGAATGTTATAAATATCTTCATGAGCTTTTTCTATCTCATCAAAAAGCACGACCGAATTAGGATTTTTTCTTACATCCTTTGTAAGCTGTCCGCCCTCTTCAAAACCAACGTATCCTGGAGGAGAACCAACCAGACGGCTTACCGAATGCTTTTCCTGATATTCACTCATATCATAACGAAGCAGCGGTTCATTTAAAAATTTAGAAAGTGTAACGGCAAGCTCTGTTTTTCCACAACCTGTAGGACCTACAAAAAGATAGCATGCTTCAGGTTTTTCCGGATTTCTGAAACCAGCTCTTGCCCTTTTTACTGCCCTGCCCAGCATTGAAATTGCATTATCCTGACCGAAAATTGACTGTTTAAGTATATTTTCTATTTCTGACAGCTTTTCTTTTTCTTCACCGGCAACGACATCTATCGGTAACTTTGCAATTTTCGCAGTCACCTTTCTGATTATCTGTGAATTTACAGTTCCACCGTTTTTATTAATCTTAAGATACGAGCCTGCTTCATCCATTATATCAATCGCTTTATCAGGCAGTCTTTTGTCAGGGAAAAATTGAACTGATAAATCAACAGCATCTTCTAATGCCGAAGGATTATATTTTACTCCATGAAATTCTTCATATTTTTTCTGGAGCCCCTTTAGGATTTTTATTGTTTCTGCTCTTGAAGGCTCCACAATATCAATTTTCTGGAAACGTCTTGCAAGCGCCCTGTCTTTTTCAAAATGTGCCGCATATTCTTCAAAGGTCGTAGAACCGATTACTTTTATTTCTCCACCGGCAAGTGCTGGTTTAAGAAGATTAGCCGCATCCATCTGCGAAGAACCATTAGTTCCCGCTCCCATGAGCATGTGAATTTCATCGATAAATAAAATTGATTTTTTCTTTTCCTTTAATTCATCTATTATGGAATGAAGTCTTTCTTCAAAATCACCACGGAATTTTGAACCTGCAAGAAGAAGTCCTAAATCCAGAGAATAAATCGTATATCCTTTTAATAAATCCGGCACATCATTTTCTACTATTTTTTGTGCAAGACCATAAGAAATTGCAGTTTTTCCAACACCCGCATCACCTACAAACAGCGGATTATTTTTTGTCCTTCTGCATAAAATCTGAATTGTTCTTTCTATATCTTCTTCGCGTCCGACAAGCTTATCAAAAGCTTTAGCCCTTGCAGCCTTAGTTAAATCTATGGCAAAACGTTCAAGGCCTCCGCTGTTATTTGTCATCATACCTTCCGGTATCTGAGGATTCTGCTGAACCTTCTGATTCTTTGTTCCGCGAACTCCCCTTACCTTCGAAATTGTTTCCAGCAGCTTTAATTTATCAACACCACTTGAACGAAGAAAATATGAACAGTAGTTTCGTTTTTCCTCATACATGCTCACAAGAACATCAGTAATATCAAGAAACTGGGCTTCGCTTGAAACACATAAAAAAACAGCCCTGTTCATAATTGCCTGAAAGCCTGCTGATTCAACAGGTGCCTTTATTAACGAGGAGTCTGCTTCATCACAAATTACAGGAACTTTTTTTGCAAGATATTCATTTAAATTCTGCTTAAGGGAATTAAAATCACCTCCGCTTTCGTACAAGAGATGACATACAAATTCATTTTGAAGGGCATTTGCGAGCACATGCTCTGGAGTGAAGAATTCATGATTAAGCTTTTTGGCAAGTGCCATGGAATCAGATAAAATTTTTGTAAGCATAGGGCTTACTTTCATCTGTCGCACAAAACCATTTTTATTTTCTTCTGCCATTATTCGACTTCTACCCTCAACGGAAAATTATTTTTTTTAGCAAGACTTCTTGTAAGATTTGCACGTGAATATGCTATATCATAAGTGTAGCGGCCTACAACTGCAGAGCCGTTTTCATGTACTTCGGTCATCAAAAGTTCAGCGGTTGGACGAGGCTTATTGAAAACTGACACTAAAACATCGACAACAAATTCCATAGTCGTATAATCATCATTAAAGAAGATTACATCGCATTCCGGAGGAAGTTCAATTGAGACATCTGCAACCATTCCATTGTCTATGTCTTTATTCTGCTGTTCATAACTACTCATACTATTAAATATAATCAATTAGCATAATTTTTACAACAAAAAAATCCTAATGTTCAAGGAAAATATACAGAATAATCAGCAAAAAAAACAATAAAAAAACAAAAAAATCAAGATTATTTTTTTCTAAAAAAAGCCGTTATCAATATAATTGTAATTGAGGGATCTTAGATCCTACATATTTCATAAAAGGAGTTTTTATTATGAAAAAACTTTTAGCAGTAATGCTGGCAGCACTTGCTTTGTGTTTGACAGGTTGTACCGGCAAAAAATCAAACGCAACAAAAGTTGGTGTTTCAATGCCTACAAAAGATTTACAGAGATGGAATCAGGATGGAGCAAACATGAAGAGTATGCTCGAAAAAGCTGGTTACAAAGTAGATCTTCAGTATGCAGCAAACGACATCAACACTCAGATTTCTCAGCTTGAGAATATGATTACAAGTGGATGTAAAGTTCTTGTTATAGCATCTATCGATGGTTCTTCTCTTTCTAACGTTCTTGCAACAGCAAAACAGAAGAATGTTCAGACAATCGCTTATGACCGTCTTATCATGGACACAGATGCAGTTTCTTACTATGCTACATTCGATAACTACAAAGTAGGAACTCTCCAGGGTGACTACCTTGTTGACAAACTCGGTCTCAAGAGCCGCTCAGCTGATGATCCAGTTTATATGGAATTCTTTACTGGTGATCCAGGTGACAACAACATCAACTTCTTCTTCGGTGGTGCTATGGATGTTCTTAAACCTTACCTCGACAAGGGTATAATCGTATGTCCTTCTGGACAGACAGAAAAAGCACAGGCTGCTACTCTTGAATGGTCAACAGAAAGAGCTCAGTCAAGAATGGAAAACCTTATTACATCTAACAAATATAGTCCAAAAGGACAGAGACTTGATGCTGTATACTGTTCTAATGACTCTACAGCACAGGGTGTAACACAGGCTCTCTCTTCTGCAGGATATACAAAAGAAAACTTCCCAATCATTACTGGCCAGGACTGTGATATCACATCTGTTAAAAACATGATTAAGGGAACACAGTCAATGTCTGTATTCAAGGATACACGTACTTTAGCTTCAAAGGTTGTTGAAATGGTTGACGCTATCATGAAAGGTTCAGAACCTCCAATCAATGATACAAAGACTTATGACAACAACGTAAAGGTTGTTCCTTCATTCCTTTGTGAACCAGTATTCGGTGATGTAAACAACTACAAGGCACTTCTTGTAGATACAGGATACTACACAGAAGCTGAACTTCAATAGTCTGATTTGACAGAATAAAAGGGCTGGCTGTCCTTAACTGGATGACAGCCCTTTTTTTAATCATAATTCATAATTAATTAAAACGAGGGGTTCCAATGGCCAAAACAATATTGGAAATGAAAAATATCACCAAGGTGTTTCCCGGTGTAAAAGCACTCGATAACGTAAACCTTACCGTAGAAGAAGGTGAAATTCATGCAATCTGCGGTGAAAACGGTGCGGGAAAATCAACTTTGATGAATGTTCTGAGCGGTATCTATCCTTACGGAACATACGATGGAGACATCGTTTACGACGGAGAAATCTGCAAATTTCAGACAATCAGGGACAGTGAAGCAAAAGGTATTGTAATCATTCACCAGGAGCTTGCTCTTGTTCCTCTCCTTACAATTGGCGAAAATATGTTCCTTGGCAACGAAAGAGGCTCCAAGGCTAAAATAAACTGGGCAGAAACCTTTGATAAAGCCGACAAGCTTTTAAGAACGGTAGGCCTTAAAGATTCATCAAAAACACTTATTAAGGATATAGGTGTAGGTAAACAGCAGCTTGTAGAAATTGCAAAGGCTCTTGGTAAGAACGTACGCCTTCTCATTCTTGATGAACCGACAGCTTCTTTGAACGATACAGAAGCAAAACACCTGCTCGATCTTATACTCGAGTTCAAAAAACAGGGAATGACTTCTATCATCATTTCACATAAGTTGAACGAAATTTCTTATGTTGCAGATAAGATTACAGTTATCCGCGACGGACAGACAATTACAACACTTGATAAAAAGAAAGATAACTTTACCGAAGATATGATTATTTCTGCCATGGTAGGTAGAAGCATTACCGACCGATTTCCTAAACGAGAATCGCATGTTGGTGATATATGTTTTGAAGTTAAAGACTGGTGTGTAGACCATCCGATATTTGATGGAATTAAGGTTTGCGACCACATTAATTTCAATCTGCGTAAAGGTGAAGTTCTGGGAATCGCAGGCCTTATGGGAGCCGGACGAACAGAGCTGAGTATGAGTATCTTTGGTCATTCCTACGGAGCAAATATCCGCGGGCAAATATATATGAACGGCAAGGAAGTATTCTTCCCTAACGTAAAATCTGCAATTAAGGCAGGACTTGCTTACGTTACAGAAGACCGTAAGGGTAACGGTTTGATTTTAAGTGAATCAATCTGCAAGAACACGACTGCTGCAAAACCGGAAAAGATTTCAAATCACTACATCCTTGACTTTGATAAGGAGCGCAAGTATTCCGAAGAAATGGCAAAGGAAATGCATACAAAATGTGCATCTGTCATGGAAGATGTAGGAAACCTTTCTGGTGGAAACATGCAGAAGGTACTTGTTGGAAAATGGCTTTTTGCAGAGCCTGACATCCTTATTCTGGATGAACCGACTCGAGGTATTGACGTTGGTGCAAAGTATGAAATCTACTGTATCATCAATAAAATGGTTGCAGAAGGAAAATCTGTTATTATGATCAGTTCAGAAATGCCTGAGCTTTTAGGCATGGCAGACCGCATCTACGTAATGAACGAAGGAAAAATAATTGCAGAAATGAATGGAAAAGATGCAACTCAGGAAAAGATAATGACAGAGATTATTAATTCTGGAAAGACTGTTGATTTAGGAGTATAGAAATGGAAGAAAAAAAGACTGGTAATACGGTAAATACAATCAAAGCAGTTCTAAAAAGTAATACAATGCTTTTTGTACTTGTAGGCGTAATGGTGTTATTTGAATTGTTGATTGGAGTAAAAACAGAATGGAATGCACACTTTTTATCTCCAGCAAATATTACAAATATCATTCGTCAAAATGCCTATGTAGCAATTCTTGCAACTGGTATGCTTCTTTGTATTTTGACCGGTGGTAACATCGATTTGTCTGTTGGTTCTGTAGTAGCCCTTATTGGTGCTTTTGCAGGTGTGTTCATTGTAAACTGGGGCTGGCCAATCTGGCTTGCAGTAATTGCCTGTCTCATAATAGGTACAGCAATTGGTGCTTTCCACGGTTTCTTTATTGCTTACATCCACATTCCGCCATTTATTACAACTCTTGCCGGTATGCTTTTGTGGCGTGGTGTTGCAACAATTGTTCTTGACGGACGTCCAATTGCTCCGTTCCCGGAAAAATATCTTAAGCTTTTTGAAAGCTTCTTACCAAAGACAAGCGGAATAGACTTTGAATTGTTCGGACAGAATATTGACTTTAATATTCTTGTTACAACCCTTATTATAACTCTCATAGCCATTCTGGCTTATGTAATTCTTGAAATAATAAGCCGAAGAAACAAAATCAGAAAGAATTATACAGTTCAGTCAACAGGATTTTTCATTGCAAAGCTTGTAGTTCTTTCTATCGTAATCATTATTATTGGTCAGTTCCTTGCACGCGACCGTGGTCTTCCTGTAGTTTTAATTCTTCTTGGTGTAATAATTGCAGCATATTCATATCTTACACAGAACACTGTTCCGGGCCGCTACCTGTATGCAATTGGTGGTAACGAAAAAGCAGCCCGCCTTTCTGGTGTAAACACAAAGAATGTAATGTTCTTTGCATACACAAACATGGGCTTTATTGCAGCCGTTGCCGCTTTGGTAACAATTGCCCGTATGAACTCTGCTCAGCCAACAGCCGGTCAGAACTACGAAATGGATGCCATTGCTTCCTGCTTTATTGGTGGTGCATCGGCTTATGGTGGAACAGGTACAGTTGGTGGTGCCGTTGTAGGTGCTATCTTCATGGGTGTATTGAACAACGGTATGTCTATCCTCGGTGTAGACATGAACTGGCAGCGCGCTGTAAAGGGTATGGTACTTCTTGCAGCCGTAATCTTCGAC
>JAILKS010000055.1 GCA_024693715.1 Treponema sp.
CCCCAAAACCCTCTATATTACACAGCCTTATAAAATTGATTTACAGACAAATAAAATAACAGCTATAAAAGTTAAATCTCTTGATCTGGTTGAATCCTGCATAGTAACAGATAATACCTTGTGGTGCTATGGAAAGAAAGGAAAAAAACACAAGCTGGTTTCTGTCAAAAATGGTAAAGAAACTATAGTTCCTGTTCCAAAGGAAGAAGCCTGTGCAATTCTTGGTTTTGCAGGTGAAGAACTTCTCATAGAATATTCCAGAGAAATATACAGATATCAAGATTCTCAAAGCTGGACACTGATCTATACTTCACAAGAAGACTTACCCCGTTCCGGTCTGCCGCCACAGTTATATGGTAACAAACTTTATTTAAGAGATGAAGGCAAGGGTGAGAACGGGAAAAATTTATGGATACTTGATTTAGATATCTGTGAATTAGAAAAATTTTATGAAATGACAGGTCTGGTTGGACCGGACGGTCCCAGATGGGAAAACAATGCTTCCTACACCCTTGACGAAAAAGGAAACCTCTATGTTTCTTGTGGAGAAGACTCTTCCCAAAAATCTTTGTTAGTTCTCTCTAACAACAACTCTCTGGATATAATTCTTTATAATAACACTTTTATAAGTGCCTTAGAGACCGGTCCAAAACTTGATATTTCTGCGGTAAGAAACACAGATAAAAATCTTTTACTGGCCGGCTATTCAGGATTATTCACTTTATCTGATAACATTCTTTCTCCAATAGTTTATTTTAATAATCCTGAACAGGACTTTGCTGTTGATAATGGAAAACACAATTATCATTGGGAATGGCATCCTAGTTTTATTTTACCGCTTGGAGAAGATGACTATATTCTTTCCAGAACTTTTGACGGTATCTTCAGGTTGAAAAAAGAAAATGGCAAATGGAGTTTAATATTAATCAGTTAAATAAAATATATCTGGAGTCTGTTATGGAAATACATAAAATAAGCGAAAAAGATTTAGATAAACTGATGGACCTGTATGTTCAGCTTAGTCCCGTGAATGAAGGTTTGTCCGAAGAAAAGCGAGACGAGGTCTGGGAGCAGATTCAAAAGGATGATAAAATCACTTACCTTGGCGCCTACGAAAATGACACGCTCATTGCTACCTGCTTTCTTGTTATAATCCCCAACTTCAGCAATCAGGGACGCCCGATTGGTTATATTGAAAATGTCGTGACTGATGAAAAATGGCGTGGTAAAGGTGTTGGAACAAAGCTGCTCAAGGAAGCTGTGACTATGGCAAAGGCACAGAACTGTTATAAAGTTTTCCTCGAAAGTGGAATTGCCCGCACAGGCGCTCATGAATTTTACAGGTCGCTTGGTTTTGATGACACCCGCAAAAAGGCGTTTAATATAAGGTTTGAATAATGAAGGATGAAATTGTTCAGATAAAGGAAAACCAGCTGCCTCAATGTCTCGATTTTATTCACCTGTGTTTTAAGAGTGTTGCAGACAAGTTTGGTTTTACAAAAGAAAATTGTCCTGTCCACACCAGCTTTATGCCGATGGAAAAACTTCAGAATTTCTGGAACTGGGGCTTTTTGATGTACGGCATTTTTTCTGAACAGGGCCAATTAGAAGGATATATTTCTTTGAGTAAAGTGCCTGATAAGGAAGGTGTCTGGAGTATTCATAATCTTTGTGTGCATCCTAATCTGCGATGTAAGGGTTATGGAAAGCTTTTGTTAGATTTTGCTAAAGCTAAAACTAAAGAACTTAGCGGCCAGATTCTTTTTGTAGATTTTATAGATGAACATACAGAACTCAAAAACTGGTATATAAAAAACGGCTTTGAATTTATTGGAACACAAAAATATGCCCATCTGCCGTTTACTATTGGAATGACGACATATAATATTGAATAGGTTTTTTGAAAATGAATTTTAATCCCCCAAAAAAAGAAATTGATTTTGTAAATGACTCCCTTGCCCGCTTTAATGATGAAAAGGTTGGTCCAGATAACCACGAGCTTTTGAATATTGTTGAATATGATGATAAGAAAAATGTGATTGCAGGCTTGCTTGGCGGCACTTATTGGGGATG
>JAILKS010000021.1 GCA_024693715.1 Treponema sp.
AGAAGGAGCTAAAAATGAAATTCACCTTTGATAAAGATGCAATGATTAAAGAAATTTCAATTGCACAGGAAATTATTACAAATAAAAGTCCTATTTCTATTCTTTCAAATATTTTAGTTATTGCAGAAAATAATTCATTAACTATTAAAGCTACAGATTCAACTGTTAAATTTACAACTACAATTCCTGTAGATATTCAGGAAGAAGGCAGAACAACAATTTTCTGTGATAAATTCATGAGTATTCTTACTTCTTTACCTTCAGGAGATGTAGAATTTATCCAGAATGATATAGAAGTTACAATAAAACCTATTGCAAAACGATTTACTGCTAAATTAAAGAGTCAGGCCGGAGATAAATTCCCTGAAATGGGGACTTCAGAAGGCATTTCTTTCTTTGAAGTACCATCTAAAGACTTTAAAGAGATGATAAAGCAGACAATTTTTGCTGTTTCATACGATAATAACCGTTATTTTATGACTGGTGTTTATTTAGTTAAAGATAATGATGTTATTACGATGGTTGCAACAGATGGCCGCCGTCTTTCATGTGTAAATAAAAAAGGACTTTCTGTTCCAGATTTTCAACCGGCCATAGTTCCGACAAAAATTTTATCATGCATTCTTAAAAATGCACCGGAAGAAGGAAATATTCAGCTGGCAGTTGTAGAAAAATCTATTTTTATCAAATATGGAAACGTTGAATTTTCTTCAACTTTAATAGACGGTCAGTTCCCTAATTATCAGAATGTAATTCCAAAGGGACTTTCAATGTCTTTCCAGGTAAATAAAGCAGATCTTGATGCAGCATTAAAACGAACAACAATCATGGTAGATAAAAAATTAAGCAGAATCATATTTAAAATTACACCGGGCGAGCTGAAATTAATATCTCCTGAATCAGATAACGGTTCTGCAGATGAAATTATCCCTTGCAGATACGATGGACAGGAAATCACAATGGGATTGAATTTCGTTTATGTTACAGAACCTTTACGTGTTATTGATTCAGAAAATGTAGTATTTGATTTTAATGTAAATGGTGAAGAAACAAATATTACAAAAGCTGTAATCATGCATGGAGATACTGCAGGCGATTATATTCATGTAATTATGCCAATGAATTACTAAATATGCCGTTTTTATATCAGACATTTTATAATTTCCGCAATCTTAAAAATGATACGATAGATTTATCGAAAAAAGAAATTTTTCTTGTCGGTGAAAATGGACAAGGAAAAAGCAATATTCTTGAATCTCTTTATTATTCGGCATATGGAATATCATTTCGGACACATACAGATTCTCAAATTATCAAAAATGGTGAAAAAAATTTCAGCTTGAATGCTTTATATAATGTTGATGAGAATAATACACAAAAAATTTCAATTATTTATGAAAATAATAAGAAAAGAATAGAAAAAAACGGAAAAAAAATTGCAGATAGAAAGGAATTAATAAATACAATTCCATGTATTCTTTTTAGTCATTCAGACATGCAGTTTGCGATTGGTGAACCTGAATACCGCCGGTTTTTTATAGATCAGTCATTAACTTTATATGATTCTATTTATATTGATGATTTAAGGAATTATAAAAAGGTTTTAAAAAGTAGGAATGCTGTTTTAAAAAATCATGAATATGAAATGCTTGATATTTATGATAAACAGCTTGTAGATTTAGGATTAATAATTCAAAAAAAGAGAAAAAACATAATTTTTTCATTTAATCAGATATTTTCGAGTCTTTTTGAAGAAGTAACAGGCATCAGCGGAGTAAATATTTCATATCATCCGTCGTGGAAAGAAAAAGAATCTGAAAATGGAAATATTTTTCCTGCTTCGCAGGATATTTTAAATTATTTACTGGATAGACGAAATAATGAAAAAGAAAATGAAACAACAATGTCCGGGCCGCATCGCGATCGCATAGATTTTGTAAAAGATCATAAATTTTTTATTCCGACGGCTTCTACAGGACAATGCCGTCTTATTTCTTTAATTCTTCGTGTTGCACAAGCTGTTTTTTATACCCGCGCGACAAATTTAAACCCTGTAATCTTAATGGATGACGTTCTTCTTGAGCTTGACCCTTCTAAAAGAACAAAAATTACCTCGCTTTTACCTCAATATGATCAGCTTATTTGTACTTTTTTGCCTGGTGAACCTTATGAACGATATATGCACGATACAACAAAAGTGTATAAAATAGAACAGGGAGGCTGGTATGAATGAAAGAATTGTTTCCTGTGCAGATATGATTTTAAAAGCGGCAAATATTTCAACTTCAGGATTAAACAAATTGCCGGATGTATGGAAAAATATAGTTTCTAAAATTAAAACAAGCCGTGATGAAGATGAAGAAAAAAGAATGCCGATTGGCGAAAGACTTGCCGGAAATACACGTGTTGTTGATTTAAAAAATGGAATTTTGTTAATAGAAACTGATCATTCAGGATGGATACAATATTTAAAAATTTATCAGAAATTTATTATCACCGGATTAAAAAGGGCACTTCCTGATTTAAAAATATCAAATTTTGCCTTCAGAATTACAGGAAGCAATGTAAATTTAAGTAATAACTACAATGATTTATTGAAAAAAGAAAATGCGAAGTTAGAAAAGAAAACTTTGGAAAATGACGCAAAATTAAATGCAAATATTGAGGAAAAAAAAGAAGATTCTTCAAAAAATCTGCCTCCGGAACTTCTTGAAAAATTTGAGAACATGAAAAGAAGTCTATTGACCGAAAACAATAATAAATGATATATTTTATTACTATTCTATGCATGACCACTAATGTGGGATTTTAAAGGAGTAAGTACATGAAACGTACATATCAACCAAGCAAAGTCAAAAGAAATAGAAAATTTGGTTTCAGGGCTCGTATGGCAACAAAAGGTGGACGTAAAGTTTTGGCCAGAAGAAGAGCAAAGGGAAGAGCAAAATTAACTGTTTCAGACGAACACAAAAAATATTAATTTGTAGGGATGGAAACAGACTTGTTAAAAACAGGGTTTTTTAAACGAGAAGAACGGATAAAAAATCCTGCTGATTTTAAGAAACTGTTTAAAGAGGGGAAAAAGATAAGTATTCCCGGAGCAAAATTATTTTTTTTGGAAAATAATCTGGGAATGAATCGAGTTGGTTTTCCTTTGATTCGTGGCTACGGTAACGCGGTCAAAAGGAACTTATCTAAAAGATACAGCCGAGAAGTCTATCGTTTACTAAAATCACATTTGAACACCGGATATGATTTGTTATTTTTAATTTATCCAGGCAATGATTCGTTCAGCTCGCGATGTGATCAAATTCGTTTACTTTGTCAAAAGGCAAACTTAATAAAGAGGCAGGATTGATTAAATTAATCAATTTTTTAAAGAAATTTATCGTTAAGTTTCTTTGTCTTTTAATACGATTTTATCAAATTTGTATTTCTCCATTGTTTCCCGGTAAATGCAGATATACACCAACATGTTCTGCATATGCACTGGAAGCAATAAAAAAATATGGACCTGGTAAAGGGCTTTATCTGTCAATAAAACGAATTTTAAGATGTAATCCATATCACAAGGGCGGCTATGATCCTGTTCCGTAAGTATAAATAGAAATTATCAATTAAGGAGTAATATCATGGAAAAAAATACAGTACTTGCTATTGTTTTTTCTGCAATACTGATTATAGGCTGGGCAATTTTGATGCCTCTTATTCAAAGTAAAAACAAAGTGAATATTGAATCACCGGAAGTAGCACAGGCAATTGAACAGACAGCGGAAAAAACACCGGAAGCAGCAATTTCAGAAAATGTTATTGAAGAAGAAACAGAAGAAGAACCAGAAGTAGTTTTGAGCGAAGAATTTAAAACAATTACAACAAAGCATGCAAAAATTGAATTTACTTCAAAAGGTGGAGATATTTTAAGTTATAAATTAATTAATCATAAAGATATTGATACTAAAGAAGGTGTTCAAATTTCTGATTGCGTTACAGATTTAAACAGAACTTGTGCTTTAACGTTTGGTTCTGCAGCAGATTCTATTGATAACACAATTTATAACGTTGAAACAGAAGGAAATACTAATACAGAAACACAGAAAATTATTTTTACCGGTTCTAAAAAAATCAACGGAAAAAAATATTTTGTAAGAAAGGAATATACCATTGTAAATGATGAATATATGTTCAAATTGGATATAAAGATTCATACTGATGCAAACGGTCTTGATGTAAATGGAGCTGCTTATACATTAAGAACATCTCCACAAATTGGACCTAGATATAATCCTAAAAGTGACAGATATGAAAACAGACAGTTTTTACCATATAATGGAAAGAAGGTTAAAAAAATCATCCTTGCTAAAAATCAATTTAACAGATGGGAAAAGGATTTTGTCTGGGGAGCAACAGCAGGTAAATATTTTGAAGAAATTGTAATTCCTACAGATACATCAATAATCGGTAATGTATATTATTCTTCAAAAGTAGAACAAGATGATTATGCAAACGCACAGGCATTTTTTGAAAGAAGAAGCTTTACCGGTTCAGATATAAGTGATACTTATTATTTATATTTTGGTCCAAGAAATGAAAAAGAATTAAAAATATATAATTCTTCAGAGAAAAATTATTTCAAATTATCAGGACACAGACTTTCAGAAAGCTTACAGTCTTCCGGATGGTTGAGCTGGCTTGAAGCAATCTTAAAATGGTGTCTTGAAATACTTCATAAAATCATTCCTAACTGGGGTGTTTGTATTATTGTTCTTACAATCCTTCTTAGAGTAATAATGTTTCCGCTTTCAAAGAAACAGTCTTTGGGAACATTGAAAATGCAGCAGCTTCAGCCAAAAATGCAGGTTTTACAGAAAAAATATGCAAATGATCAGCAGAAATTGCAGCAGGAAATGTCAAAACTTTATAAGGAAGCAGATTATAATCCGGCAAGCGGTTGTTTACCGTTAATTTTTCAGTTTTTGATTCTTTTTGCCATGTTTAATCTGTTCA
Source organism: Treponema sp. (assembly GCA_024693715.1). Classification (GTDB taxonomy): domain Bacteria; phylum Spirochaetota; class Spirochaetia; order Treponematales; family Treponemataceae; genus Treponema_D. Next base: position 5,005 of record JAILKS010000021.1, read on the forward strand.
ATAATTATTTTGATTTCCGCGGCAGTGTATTTATTCCGGGCTGGGTATCGGATTTGTCAAAGGGAGACAGTATTTATAAATTTAAAAAATCAATTGGTATTTTTGGAGAAAATATAAGACTTCTTCCGATTATTTATGTCGGAACTCAGATTTTATCATCAAAAATAACACAGATGCAGGGAATGTCAACAGCACAAAATAAGAAATCTACTCAAATGCTTATGATGTATGGTTTACCATTGATGTTCTTCTTTATGTTCTATAATGCACCGTCTGGATTATTATTGTTCTGGCTTACAAGCAATGTTCTTGCAATTGTTCAGCAGGTAATAATTAATCAGATGATGAAAAAGAAGAGAGAAGAAATGGGAACTTCACAACCTGTTATAGCAAAAGGAAAAAATAAGAGGTAATAGAAATGACATACGAATTTGAAGGAAAAACAGAAAAAGAAGCCATTGAATTGGCAGCAAATGAATTGAATCTTGAAAGGGATCAGTTTGATGTAGAAATTCTTGAAACACAGAAAAACTCACTTTTTAAAAAGGGATATGTAAAAATTCGTGTTCATACACTTGATGACGAAAGAGGTTTTGCAAAAGAAAGCCGCAGTTATGAAGAAAAACACACAAGAATTCTTGCAGATCCTTTACCACAGGGAGAATTTGAACAGAAGCTTATAGAATTCATCACAAATCTTATTGAAAAAATGGGTTATGATGTAAAGGTTGAAATTTCTTACAGAGAAGATAAAAAACTTGGAATTAAGCTTGAATCTTCTAATTCATCAATTTTAATTGGTAGAAAAGGAAAAAATCTTGATGCAATTCAGTTACTTGCAAATATATATTCAGGACGTCTTGGTCATGAAGAAATTCGTGTAATTCTTGATACAGAAAATTACAGAATCCGACGAGAAGAATCTCTTGTAAGACTTGCTTATACAACAGCAGATAAAGTACGTTCAACAAAGAATTCAATCCTTCTTGAACCGATGAATCCTTTTGAAAGAAGATTAATTCATACAACATTAAATGATATTCCAGATGTTGAAACCAAAAGCGAAGGTGATGGTTTATATAAACAGGTAAGAGTATTATATAAAGGCATTCGTTAAGAGGTAATCAAATGATAAAAAATCTGAAGAAATTCATTTTTTGTGGTGTTTTTGCAGTTTGTGCTGTAAATATTTTTGCTCAGGCTAAGCTTGAAAATTATGTAAGTGCTTCAACTGCAGAAGAATTAAAGAAAAACGGTTCAATTAAAAGACTTCATGACGATGGTGATGATGTTTTAAAAATTGTTCCAAAATCTGATTATACGACAAAAATCAATTCTTATAGAGTTGCTAAAGGTGAAAAGAATTTTCCGTTTGTATATGAAAGTCTATACTATATGAAAAAAGATTTTCTTTTAGCTTCAAGTAATTCTTCTAAAAAAGATATCACGATAGATGATATTTCAAGAATATTCAGATCTGTTTCAAAAATGACCGGTATGACTTATTATTCTTCAACAAGAAAAAAAGATCTTGTTTTATATAAAAAGGCATATACAATTTCAGGACCAGACAGTAAAGAGCCTGTAGCAGATAAAACAGAAGGCAGCGCAGACGGAAAAGTCTTATATTGTCTTCAGGATGATGCAAGCTTTGGCGAATGCAGATATAAATTGAATTATCATCAGCAGAATAATATGCTTCTTGCAGTATTTACAAGTGTAGATGATCTTGGAATTGGTCCTATAACTGGCATTGAAGCCGGAAACATGAGAATTATCTGTTTTGTAATTGATTGCGGGGACGGACTTTTGCTTTATCTTACAACAGATGCTAACTGTAAAAAGGTTCCCGGAATTAAAAAACAGGTAACCGAATCAATGTCTACAAGAATTGATGCTGTTTATAAATGGTTTTTAAAACAATTTTAATGAGGTAAATAAATGAATATTAAAAAAATAATAATTGGATTGCTGTTAACAATTTCTATAATCTCAAGTGTTGCATGCAGTCCCAGGAGTAAAGCAATGAAAGAAATTGAAGGAAAAGATGGTTTATTTGCAATTATTACAACAAGTAAAGGTGAAGTTGCAGTAAAATTATATTATAAAGAAACACCTCTTACAGTTATAAATTTCGTTGGACTGGCAGAAGGAACTTTGGACGCAACAAAAGGCAAGAAATTCTACGATGGATTGAAATTTCATCGTGTAATAAGCCTTGCTAACGGTGACGGACAGGATTTTATGATTCAGGGCGGATGTCCTCTTGGAAACGGAACAGGAGATCCAGGATATAAATTCCCTGATGAATTTAAAGATAATTTAATTTTTGACCGACCAGGCTTACTTGCAATGGCAAATTCAGGACCTGGAACAAATGGAAGTCAGTTTTTCATTACAATCGTTCCAACACCATGGTTAAACGGTAAACATACAATTTTTGGTGAAGTTGTTTTTGGACAGGATATCGTAAAGACAACAAGAACAAATGATGTTATTAAATCAATCAAAATTGTAAGAAATGGTGATGACGCAAACAGTTTTACAGCAACACAGAGTGATTTCGACAGATGTCTTGATGAAGCATTAAAATTTGAAAAAGAAGCCGCAGCAAAAGCAGCAGAAGAAGCAAAAAAAGCGTTGGAACAATTAATTGACGGATGCAAACAGTCAAAATCCGGCGTTTACTATAAGATTGTTAAAGAAGGAAAAGGTAATAAAATTGGAGAAGGAAAGCATGTAACTTGTGAATACCGCGGATATTTACCTGACGGCAGAGTATTTGATGCTTCACAGGCATTCCATCCGCAGGGACATGAAGCAATCGATTTTGTTGCCGGTGCCGGAGATATGATTCCTGGTTTTGATGAAATGGTTCAGGATATGAAGGTGGATGAAACAAGAACAATGATTATTCCACCACAGCTTGCATATGGTGCAAATGGAATTCCTGGAGTTATACCGGGCAATTCATATATTTGCTTTGATGTAACAGTCGTAAGTGCAGAATAATTTGTAAAATAAATAATAAAAGAAAGAGAGGAAAAAAAATGAAATCAGGATTAAAAAGATTTTTGATATCATTGTTTGTTTTTGCAGGATGTATTTTTTCCGTATTTGCAGGAAGCTTTGTAAATACAAAAGAAACACCGCTTCAGTGGATGTCTTCTATAAAAAGAGGAACTTTATCTAATGGGATGGATTATTTTATCCTGAAAAACAGTCAGCCGCAAAACAGAATATCCTTGAGACTTGTTGTAAAAGCAGGTTCTGCAATGGAAGAAGAAGACCAGAAAGGTGTTGCTCATTTTATAGAGCATATGTGTTTCAATGGAACAAAAAGCTTTGAAAAAAATTCAATCATACAATACTTTGAATCTATTGGAATGGGTTTTGGTCCTGATTTAAATGCATATACAACTTTTGAAGAAACTGTTTATATGCTTGAAATACCGGCAGATAATCCGGAAATCATTAAAAAGAGCTTTCAGATTTTAAAAGAATGGGCTAATGACGTTACATTTGAACAGACAGAGCTTGATAAAGAAAGAGCAGTTATTAACGAAGAATGGCGTTTAAGAAGCGGATTAAACGGTCGTTATTCAGAAGAAGTTATTAAAAGCTTATACGATGGTTCACAGTTTGCCAAAAGATTACCAATTGGTGATATGAAAATTATCAATACAATTTCTCGCCAGCGTGTAATTGATTTTTACAAAAAATGGTATAGACCTGAATTTATGGCAGTTGTAGCTGTTGGTGATATAGATCCTGCTGTAATGGAAAAGGCAATAAAAGAAACTCTTGGAACAATTCCAGCATCAGATAAAACTGTTACCTTGCCAGGCTTCATCGTTTCATCAAATTCAACAAAAAAGGTAAAATTCTTTAAAGATAAAGAAATGCCTTATAATCAGATAGCAATTTTTTCTAGAGATGAAAATTATAAACCTGAAGTAAATGAAAAACAGAGGCATGAAAATTTTGCTTTGCAGATTTTCAGCATGATTTTTAATCAGAGATTATCTGAAAAAACAAATAGTGTAGATTCTCCATGGCTTGGTTCAAGTGTAAGCAGTTTAAATCAGACAAGAAATGAAAATTATAACTGTGTTACAATTGTTCCAAAAACAGGCAAGGACATAGACTGTCTTAAAGCAGTTATTGATGAATATGAACGATTTATTGCTTTTGGAGCAACTGAAGAAGAAATTTCACGTTGTAAAAAAGCTGTTATCGAAACTGCTGCATTAAATTTAAAAAATAAAGATAAGAATGAATCTTCAAACTGGGCTTCATCAATTGTATGGGGATTTTTAAATAATGCTCCTGTTTATGGAATCGTAAAAGAATCTGCATATGTAAAAAAATATGTTAATCAGATTACAAACGATGATTTGAAGCTTGTAGCAAAAAGAGCATTTAGAAACAGAGGAGAACTTCTCTTTATTGCATCTCCAGTTAATTCTACAACAGTTCCATCAGAAAAACAGTTGTTAGATGTATGGAATAATTATACAAATACAGAAATCAGCGCATATACAGAAAATCAGGTAATTACTAAGTTGATGGATAAACCGTCTGTAAAAGGTAAAATCACATCTACGGTAAAAAACACTAAGTTGGGAACTACAGAATATACCTTTGAAAACGGCATAAAAGTAATCACCAAAAAAACAAAAAATGTTAAGAACACAATAACAATCAATGCATTAAGCCGTTATGGTTCTAATTATGTTTCTGATAAAGATTTTCCATCAATACAAATAATGTTTAATTATGCACTTCTTTCTGGTCTTGGAGATTTGAACTATACTCAGCTGCAGAAAATTCTTACAGACAAGCAGATTTCATTTAATACAAATTTTGCACCTGAGTTAAATTCTATGAATCTTTCGACAAGCAAGAAAGATACAGAAACTGCCTTCCAATTGATGAATCTTATGTTTACAAAGCTTCGATTTACTGACGAAGGATGGAAAATCCTTATGGATACAGTAAATCAGGTTGCAAAAAGTCACGGTTCGCAGGTAAATGATGTTTTTCAAGATAAAATTAAGGAACTTCTTTTTGGAAATAACATAAGATATGCTCCTTTTGATATGAATTATGTAAGTAAAATTGATGCAAAAACAGCAGAAAGAATTTGCAGGGATGTTTATAAAGATCCTTCAGATTATACATATTTTGTTGTTGGAGATTTTGATGATAAGACTTTAATTGATTTGTTTGCATATTATCTTGGTTCTCTTCCAACAGAAAAAAATCCAAAGGCAAAAAAACATCTTCCGGTTGGATTTAAGGGAAAGAAAGAAGCAACTGTTAAAAAAGGTATTTCAAAACAGGGTATGATAAATCTTTATTTTTATGGACAAATAGATATAGAAGATTATTATACAGAAGAAAGAATACTTAATGCTGTTGCCAATCTTCTTGAAATTCGTTTAAGAGAATTGATTCGTGAAGAAAAAGGCGGCTCTTATAGTGTCTCTGTAGACTATAATTTAAATGGTGATAAAGATTATGAATATTTATTTGAAATATCCTTTGGATGTGATCCTGCAAGAGAAAAGGAACTTAAAAATGCAGCTATAGCAGAAATTGAACAGTTAAAAAAGGAACCTGTTTCAGATGATTATATTCAGAAAATCAAGGAAAGCTTGAAACGAAACAGAGAAACGGATTTAAAAGAAAATAATTGGATTATATATATTTTGAAAACCTATTATTTTAATCAAAATTGTCCTGAAGATATTCTGTTGAAAGATGATTTTACAGATACAATTACAGCAGAAATGCTTCAGAAAGCAATAAGTAAATATTTTAATATGAATAATAATTCAACTGTTTATCTTGTTCCTGAAAAATAACAGGAATAAATGAAAACAAAAAAAAGAGTTGCACTTTACATTTTATGTTTGTGCAGCTCTTTTTTATTTTAAATACTAATGATGGATTTTATTCTTCAGGCCAGAATAAATTATCAAGCTTTAAATTCAGTGCTTTACAGATTGAAATGCAAAGATTTATGGAAGGATTATAATCTCCTTTTTCTATTGCATTGATTGTCTGACGGCTGACTCCTACAATTTTTGCAAGTTCATCCTGAGATAAATCTTTAAGAGCTCTTGCAGATTTTAACTTAAGGTTTTTCATATTGTTTTTCCCTCAAATTATTTTTCGGCATCTTGCAGTTCATTTTTTTTATTTTTTACAGACTTTATCCAAAGAAGAATCATAAGAATTATAATATAAATTGCAAGAATAATTGTTATGCATGAAAAATCAAGATGACCGTCATGAAAAATACCTTCATCATGGCTTAATCGTATAAAGCTTATTATATTTAGAATTGTTGCTGCAATCATTACGCCAAACCAGCGTCTTGGATTTTCCTTAAGACTGAAATAAGCGTCATTCCAAACCTGAATGTATACAGCGACTATGAGACCTGTCATAAGAATGACAAACTGAATCAGGTTGTTTTCTGCAGGAAGCTTTATATTGAATTCTGAAATAAATAAATAAATTGTTTCAAGAATGATTGTCGTATAAAAAGCAATTGTATAAGACTTTCCTCGAATAACCTGCTGACGTTCATCATATTCTGTTCCTTTTCCTTTCAGAATAAGCTTTCTGATGACTAAAACGGTAACTGCAGCAAGAATACCGCTGCAAAGACCAATTAATAATGGGGTTGAATTGTTCATAGTTAATCCTCCTTAACTTTATGTAAAATATATACGACATTTTGTAATATGTCAAGTATTTTTGACAAAAAAAAACGACCCTTTTTTAAAGGGCCGTTAATTTCTAAAACAGAAATTTAGATTTTAAAGAATTCCAAAGCCGGTAAGAAGAATTACAAACAAAAGAATCGGTGCTACAACCTTAAGCATAATAATATAAAGTGTTTTACGGCCGAATTTTTCACCATTGAGTGTAATTTCATCGATAGTAGTTTTTGGTTTAGCAATCCAACCAATAAGAATACATGTAAGAAGACCAACGATTGGCATAAGAATGTTGTTACTTGCATAATCAAGAATGTCGAGAATCTGAGCTGAACCGCCTTGTTCTGTAGTTGGCAAAACTGCTTCAAAGTAGAATACGTTATATCCAAGACAAACAATGATAGAAACAACAAACGTGCTTACTGCCATAATGATAGCAGATTTCTTGCGGCTCCACTTGAATTTATCCATCATAGAAGATGTGATTGCTTCGAGGATTGATACAGCAGAAGTAAGTGCTGCAAACAAAAGCATCACAAAGAAAATCAAACCAAGGAATTCACCGAATTTACCGAGTGAATCAAAAACCTTTGGAAGAGCAACGAATACAAGTCCTGGACCTTTAGACATTCCTTCACGACCGGAGAATGCAAATACTGCCGGAATAATCATAAGACCTGCAAGAATAGCAATTCCTGTATCAAAAATTTCAATCTGGTTTACTGACTTTCCAAGATTTACATCTTTTTTCATGTAAGAACCATAAGCAACCATAATACCCATAGCAATAGAAAGTGAGTAAAAGAGCTGTCCCATAGCATCAAGACAAACTGTAAGGAATTTTTTAAGTGTAAGTCCGTGGAAATCCGGGATAAAATAAATAGCGGCACCCTGAAGACCTGTTCTTGTTATTCCTGTTTCTGGATCTGTATATTTGATAAATAAAGCATAAATTGCAATAAATACTACGATGATTGCAAGAATAGGCATGAGAACCTTTGAATATTTTTCAATTCCCTTTTCAACTCCCTTGTAAACAATTACAAAGCACATAAGAGCAAAAATAATTGTAAAGAAAATTGGCTGCCATTGAGCGGTAATAAAGCCGCCAAAGAATCCGTCCTGAACGGCAGACTGACCTTGGAATGCAAGATAAGTTGCCATGTATTTAATTACCCATCCACCGATTACACAATAGTAGGGATAGATGATAAAAGGAACAACGAACGAGAAAATACCGAGAAAGCCCCATTTATTGTTTATTTTTTTATAAGCTGTAAGAGGACTTTCCTGGGTTTTACGACCGATAGCTACTTCAGTAATCAAAAGTGTAAAACCGAATGTGATTGCAAGCACGAGATAAACTACAAGGAATAATCCACCACCATCTTTTGCTGCAAGATACGGGAAGCGCCAGATGTTTCCAAGTCCAACTGCACTACCGGCTGCTGCAAGAACAAAACCAAGAGACCCCGTAAAAGAGTTTCTTTCTTTTAAATTGTTTTCCATAAAAAACCTCTTTTTAATATATTTATTCTTCCATTATAACATGATTTTGACGGGATAGCGCATTTATTAAGAAAAAAGAGGTTTTATCCGATATAAATTTTATGAAATCCAGGAAAAATAAGCTAAATCAGAAATTAATCACTTTAATCAGTTTAATAACAGCATCTCTTGTTCTGATAATTCTCATGATTTTTATAATTTCTTCAAAAAAGAATAATAAGAATGTTTATATAGCATTTTATGGAATTGAAAAAGAATACAGCAGAGTTATTGAAGAATTGTTTCCAAAAAATGATAAGGTAAAATATATAGTAAATGTTCTGGAAAAAGGTCCTGTAAATTATAAAACAATCAGTAAAAAATATGATTTAATGTTTACATGGAAAGGAGAGGTTTCTGATCAGCTTGAAGGTTATGCAAAGGATATTCCTTCAAAATTAAACAATTTTGTTCCGGAAACGATAAAAAATGATAAATATCTTCCATTATTGTTAGATAACTGTGAACTTGCATATAATAAAAAAGCAGCAGAAAAATTTGGTGGAGATTTACCGATAGATTTTGAAGGATTTACAGAATATTTATCTAAAACAAAAGATACAGTTATTTCACCGTTTATCTGTAATGGAAATGATGATAAAATTCTTTCTGCATTAATCGTAAATCTGATAGAAAAAATCGGCGGTATTCAGGCATATAAGGATTTTATAGATGAATTAAAAAAAGGAACTGATTTTAACAGTCTTCTTTCCGTAAAGCTTGGTAAAAAAGAAATAACTTTAAATCAGATATTGTTGACTCTTGATGAATGGAATAAAAAAGGATTTCTTTTTAACGGCTGGTATAATATAAAAGAAAATGATTTGAAATTTTTTGTTGAAGAAAAACAAACTGCCGTTTTATTTACATATTTGAGCAGTCATCGAAACTTTAACTGGAAAATTATGAATGAATATGAAGCATATCTTCTTCCACCGGCAAAGGATATAGAAGAAACAGGAATTATTGCTCCGGTAATATGCGGAATGCTTTTATCAAAAAAACAAAGTGCAAAGAAAATTTTAGAGGAACTTTTTACAAAACAGTCACAGGAATTTTTATCAGATAATACAAAGCTTGCTCCTGTTCATTTAAGGGCAAGAGCGTATGATAAACAGGCAGAAGATGTACGTTTCTGGGCTGCAGGAACTATTTGCGGAGCATTACCTGATGTTTATAATGCAGCTTTTCAGACAAAACCTGAAGAATTTTCGATTTTTTGTGAAAATATACGAAATTTTCTTATAAGATAAAAAAAATTGTAAAATTCAATAAAAAAATAGTAAAAATTCGGAAATTTGATAAAATTTTTCTTGCAAATTCTTTAAACTCGCTTTAAATTATTATGGGCTTTGGGGAAAAGTATGAAATTTAGTTCTACTTGGAAATCCAAAGCTTTTTTTATGTAAAAATATCTATCTTCAAAAGAAACATAATAAAGTCCTTAAAATTGCAAAATTCGCACAATCAAGAAATCGGGTTTTTTTGCCGATAATATAAATTGAGATATTGTAAAAATTTGTATTTATATAAGTTAGTTTGTAATTTTTTTGTGTGAAATAGGAGTGTTTATGAAAAAGATACAAACAAAACTTGCAGTAACAGTAATTCTTGTATGGTGTTTTTCATTCGTTTTTTCTCTTTTTTCTTCTTGTGAAGTAGGTCTTGGTTCTTCTGTAGATACAGCAGCACCTGAAATAACAATAGAGACACCAGCTGTAGGTGCAGTAATTCGTGATGTTTTTGCTCTTTCCGGACATTGGGATGATGATGGTGCAATAGATAAAATCTGGGTAACATTAAAAAGAACAGATGGAATTTCTGGTTCATGGGAAATATCAGGTTCTGATGTTACATGGGAAAGAGGACCGGATAAATCTCAAGCAGGAAATTGGAAGGCAATAGTAGATTATTCTGCTAAAAATCTTATAGATGGTCCTTATCAGGCAATTGTATCTATCAGGGATAAAAGCGGACATAAAATTACACAGAATACATCCTTTGTTATAGATAATACGCCACCTATTTTAGTTCTTTCACGTCCTGGAACAACAATAGATTCCATTGATTTTGATTCTTATGGTAAAAAAATCACTTTGGAAGGTAAGGCTACAGATGATAACGATGTAGGTCTTATTGAATTGAGTGTTTATAAAACAGCAGAATGTAACGAAGAAGATTTCCTTTATACATATACTCTTCAGAATGTTCCATTAACGGTAGAAACTGATGCAGCAGAGCATGGAAAAATTGAAGACGGTGTAGATAAATATGATAAAGTATATAGATCAGATTTATCTGGTGCTCCGGATAAAGATACAAACGGTACTGCAAACCGCTATTTTAAAATCAAAGTATATGATGGTGCAGAAAGAATTCCTATTAACGATGCCGATGCCCTGGAAGATGATGAAAAAGGTAACTGCGCAAACTATTATTATACAGATGATGGAATTGCAGATGCACTTGTAGCCGCCAAAAAGATTACAAATTTATATCACATCCAGAACGGAACTTTAGAAACAACAAATACAGTAATCACTGAAGGACTTGAAAATGCAAAAGTACAAACCGGAAAATTCTCTGTAAACCCAAAGAATAACCCGACATTCATTGTAAACTCAAGAAATGCTTTTGCTGCTCCATATACAAGCCTTGATGATTCTGATTTTCAGGTTACGAACGGAAACAGCTATCTTGAAGTAGAAGTAAGTCCTGGTCTTGATAAAAAACCGATTAAGGTCAGCTCAGTTGCAGTAGGATTACGTGAATGTAATTCTATTGGAGAATTTGTTTCAGGAGCCCCTGTAATTTATCTTGTAAGCGAAGGACATGAAGAAGCCGGAAGTTATTCTGAGGTAAAAATTACAAAAACCGGTACATCTTATAAATTTAAAACTACAAAACAGATTGGTAAAAATAATTACACCGATTTGAATACAGGCCGCTATTATAGAGTTGTTGTAGAAGGAAGAGATACAGCCGGAAATACAATTGAAGAAACAGGTAACTTTTCTTTCAAACTTATTGCAACAAACGAAAAAATTGAACTTTCCGGTCAGGGTGTTCCGGAATATATTTCACAGGATCCGGAAGCATGGCAGGGAATTCACGCTAAATTCAATGCCGAATTAACCTGGAATGGTGGAGAACCTCCTTACTATATTTACAGAGACAGCGAAACAACTCCAATAACTGTAAATACACAAACTGCAGGAAGCTGGATTGCAACAGAAGAATTTAATTATTCAAAATTAAGCGGTCTTGGATTCCCTGATTCAATTTCTTACAGAATGAAGAAGGGCGGAGATATTGTTTCTACAACTGCAAAAATTAATCTTAAATATGATTCAGATAAACCAAGCATTTCAAATATTATATTCAAAGATTCTTATTTAAAAGACAATAAATATTATGTAAGAAATGTTTCGGGTGCAATATTTGAAATCAGCGGTATTGCAACTGATGATACCGGTATAGAAAGCGTTGTTTTGAATATACCGGGTCTTTCTCCAATAACAATTGAAAATGAAAGCCGCTTTAAGTTTGAAAATCTTGATTTAAGCTCTTTGTCAGGAGAAGTTATTGCAGGAATAATCGTAACAGACCTGGCAGGAAATAAAATAACTTCAAATATTACAATTGTTTCAGATACAACAGCTCCTCATTCAGAAGATGAAGTTGATTCAAGCTTAAAGAACATTCGAATAAGAGTCGGTTCTACTAATAATGATGATATTACACCATCTGATTCTCTTTGGAATAATGATTTAGACCGAGATGTTGGTGGTAAATACGGATTCGGTACTTTTGGTAATACAACAACAATTCAGTTCCGTGGTGATATTGAGGATAATGAAGGCGGTTCAGGTTTAGCAAAGATTTATTACAGGGTTTATCCTGATGAACATCTTGTTCCTTCAAATGTAGCAGAAAGACCAGCATTCTTTGCAGAATTATTACATCAGGTTAAGACAGAACCAACCGGAATTATTACACCGTTGGATGAACCGGAAACAAAGCGTGTATTCTATAATGTAGAAAGAAAAAAAGATAATAGTGGACATTATATAACACCGGCTGTTCCGGACGAAAGTATGGTTTATCCTGACAGTACTCAGTTTACAACATCACCTAATTCAAAGGGTTTCTATAAATATTACAAGAATGTTAGATCAACATTTAAGGATACAATTACAGGTCTTAGAGAAGGAAATAACTATCTTATTCTTGTAGTAGAAGATAATGTCGGTAATACAGAAATAATTTACAGTTATGTAGAGTTTGAAGGAGTTGTTCAACCGTTTGTTAATTACTCAATTAACCTTGACGTAACACCACCGTCAGACATTATTACAAGAAGCTCTACCGGAATCATTTATACTAATGGAACAGACATGCCGTTATTATGGGGAACTGTTTCAGATAAATCTTCAGAAGCAGCTGCGGCCGGAATAGATTCTTTTGTTCTTTATCGTGATGGAGTTGATACAGAAATTAAAGCAACTCTTCGTGAAATAACATCTTCTGATTCTGTGGAATTACAAAATCTTGCAGCACTGGACGATACATTAAGAATCTGGGAAGCAGATATAACATCCCTTCTTCCGTCAGACAGTAGAACAGTATCAATTTCAGCAACTGCGAAAGATGCGGCCGGAACAGGAAACTCTACACCAAGCGTCGTTGCAACAATTACTGTAGATAAACAGGCGCCTGTAGTAGAGATGGACAGTGAAGTACCATCTGATGCAGATTCTTTGACAGATGGAGTTCAAATTAACGGAACTATAAATCTTTCGGGAACATCAGATGATGAAAACGGAATAGATACTGTTGTCGGTCTTTATTATAAGATTTATACAACAACAGCAATTCCTTCTGCACCGGCATCAAATACAGTAATTCCTGATTCAGGAAAAGACGGCTGGTATAAGGTAAGTGCAATACAAACAGGTACTACAAACTGGAAATTCAAGAATATTGATACAAAAAAACTTAATGGAACAGATACAATAGCAGATAATACAAAGGTTTGTTTTACAGTTGCAGTAAAGGATAAAGCAGGAAACATCGGATATTCTGACGTAAAACCTCTTGTTATTAATCAGGATACAGATCGTCCTGTAATCAATTTCTCAACATTTGCATTAACATATCTTGATAATGCAAATCAAACTCAAAAAATGAATGCAGCTAATCCTGTATGGTTAAATAGAAGTGATCTTACAGGAACAGTAACAGATGATGATGGTGCCATTGAATATCTTAAGATTATTGCAAAAGATATAACAAATAATACTGTACCGACAGAAAATGAATGGAATAATGCTTCTAATAAATATGCAAACGGCATCTGGTCTTATACTTTTGATTCTGATGGTGCTAAAAAGCTTTATTTCCGTGTTAAAGAAGCAGATAAAGACGGACGAACAGGAAAGATTTATACATCGAATACCGCAAGTACGACTTTTGGAACATACGGTCCAAAGATTATCGATGTCAATTCCGTAAAATTTGGATATACAGATGCTGATAGTATGATGGATGATATCGTTTATCTTAAGGTAGATACAATCGCTCCTGATTTGGAAAAATTCTATTACTATACTTCTGATGTTCAGCTTACCGAAAGTCAGATGAATTCAATCACAGGCTGGAAACTGGTTGAATCAAACCTAATTTCAGATAAATTTGGTGGAACAAACCGCTATGTATACATGAAATATAAGGCATTTGATACAAACGGTATTTCTTCTGTAACACCAACCTTTGGAAATAAAGAAAAGCTTCAGACTTTTGAATTAGTTCAAACAGATTTGAGATATAAAGAATGCATTTCAAGCTTTGATATTCACGATGTTGAATCTGGAATTACAAAGATTCAGTTCAATATTAAAGATAATGCAGCGGCAAGCAGTGGTGCAAGCGGTGTAAATAAGGTTTACGATGTAAGTGTAGATAACACAATACCTGAAATTACAATTTCTAACCACACAAGCGGTTCACAGGTTTACGGTTCTTCTGCAGTAACCTTACGTGGTGCTACTTCTGATACAAACAAGATTTCTAAAGTAGAGTTTGCTCTCACCAAAGAAAATGATATTGATTTAATCTCAGACTGGACAGATATTACAGATGAAGCAAATATTACATATACAAGTAAGCTTGGATGGCAGATTGTATTCGACGATAAAATGACAACACCGGATTCTTCAAGCTATCACGCAGAGCTTTTACGAAAAACACTCTTTACGCTCTATCATATTGAAACACCGGAAGATCAGGCTGCTTATGATGAAACAAAAGAAGTTTATGTATGGCTCAGGGCAACAGATGAACTTGGAAACTGCGGTGTTAATTCTTCTTCATTCTATTTCAATGTAATTCCAAACGGAGATACACCTGCAGTAGAGATTACTTATCCATCTAATGATTCAAGTGTGGGCGGTACAATAAGAATTACTGGTACAACTGATATTCAGGATGTTGCCGCAAGTGTAAGTGAAGTTTACCTCCAGATTGACCCTTCTTATGATGAAGCAGCCGGCTTTAATCCTAACTGGGCAACGGAATTACAGACTCTCATGGATGCAAAGGGTGTAAGTTCTTATTCAATTATTGATAATCCGACTGCAACAGTAGCGGGAAGCACACAGAGCTTTGCAGATAAGATTGGAAAAGGAATCCGTTCACAGGGAAATTCAAAGCTCAACTGGTTCTTAAAGATTAATGAAAATAAAGAGTTTAATTCAAAGGTAAACGGTTCTAACCGTAAGATTGCCATCAGGGCTTATGCAATAAGTTCGACCGGGAAGGTTAAAGTTTCCGATTTGTGTAAGTGTGAAATTGACCCGGATGCTCCAATTTTTGGTGGAACAGATCCGTTAAGATTTGTTCAGTATACAGACTCTACTTTGACAGTTGAATCTGCAAGCAGAAACTTCGAAAGCGGGGTTTATCTTAAGGGACAGTGGTATCTTGTCGGTTCAATAGAAGACGACAGCGGTATTCGTCAGATTACTCTTGAAGATACAAACATTGTATGGACACAAGGCTCTGGAGACAATGAAGTTGTAATGACAGACGGTACAAACCGCGTTATTCCAAACTCAATTCCTTCGAGTGTTTCAAAATTCAAGAATTATACACTCAGAATCCCGGTAGGAAATACAACTGCAAACAGCTTTGGAAAAATAGAATATGAAATATCTGCAACAGATGGTTCAGATTCTCAGACAGGAAATGCATTAAAGTTCACAATCTACTATGATAACAAGGCTCCGGACTTTGAAATGAAGAATGGAAACGGTAAGGCTCTTGTTGCCGGTGGAAAAATCTATCAGTCTAATGGTGCTTATACAGTTCAGGGTTCTTTTGCAGAACCAAGTGAAGGCTTGAACAATCAGAGTGGATTCAAACGAATTGCAATGTACTTTACTCGTGTAAGAACAGTAAGCGGTGCTAAGGGACTTTATATCCTTGATTCAATGCTCGACTCAGGTTCAGAAGGTGTTTCAAACTTTGTTAAGGTTGCAAACATCAGCTCTAGCGGAGTAGAAACCTGCATTACAAACGTAGAAAAGAAAGACGGCTTGTACTGGAGAAAAGTAAATGGAACTCTTGAAAATACAAACGAGCTTACAATTACAGATACATCACTTATCACAAATAATACAGTACGCAAGGGCGGAATCTGTATGGTAGATAACGTAATGTACCGCATCTCTGGTATTTCTGGAACAAAGATTACCCTCGACGGTACACTCACAGATTTCAGTACTGCTAAACCGGTTTACTTTGCTTATGCACAGATTATCGATAACCTTTCGCAGGAAAGTGGTAAGACAGTTGTTTATACTAATAACGATGTAATTACCAACGGAGACGGCGACTGTATGATCGAAGGTGTTCAGTTTGCCGGTGGTGAATATAACTGGAACGTTTCGGTAGATTCTTCCAATATGCTCGACGGTAATGTAACAATGAGCTTTGTTGCTTACGATGCTGCGGGTAACTACACAGAAGATTCAATTGCACAAAAGATTTCTAACAATGCGCCTCGTATTGCCGGTGTAATTTTTGGTACAGATACAAACTTAAACGGCCAGGTTGATAATACAGAACTTATTACCTCTTACTCTTCGGTATTCACAAATGTTGTAAACGTAAGAGACGGTAATACATATAACGGACAGGATGAACAGGGTGAACTCATCACTTCTTATGAAATTCCTGTTTCAATCAATGTTAAGGGTGCTGTAAAAGTTAAGCCAATGATTGTTGGTGGTAACACAGCTTTGGGCTGGCAGTACACTTACAAGCATAAATCAAATGTAACTCAGTCTACTACAACAGCACAGTACACCGGAGTTGGACACTCTAATGACGGTTCTGTTCGTACAGATGACCTTACAATAGACATCCTTCTTAAAGATTTCCTTGAAAAACAGGTTAAGGAAGGTGCACAGGATCTTAAGTTCACAATCTGGGATAAGACAGACGGATCTACTTTGGGTGATGAATCTACAGGCAGTGCAAAGGCAGAAGTTATTCTTCCTGTAAACATCATCATTGCAGACAGCGTAAATCCTACTGCAGTTGTATATCCATTCTTCTGGAAGAGCAAGGATGAAAACTCAATTTACCAGAATAATCCAAAGAACGGACACATCGAACTTGAAAACGAACTTCCTTCAGGCTTTACAGCAGGTGGAAGCGGTGCACAGGACCGTGATGCAAAAGTTTCGGGAATGGTAACATTCGACGGAGTTGCTTCGGACAACGTAATTGTAGAAAAGATTAAGATTGCAATTCCTAACTATAACAGCGGAACTGAATTTGTAATTGCTCAGCGTGATGCCAGCGCTACAACAACAGACGGATGGACTTCTACAAATCTTTACTACAAGAAGGGCGATGAAGTTAGAGCCGATGCAAGTCTTACAGGCGAAACACCAAAAGATTGGGTATTCGAACTTTTAAGCGATGTATACGACGAAGACGGAAAGAATATCATTACATTCAGATTCCACTTTAATACAGAAAAGATAAGCACAAAGGCTTTGACAAATGCTTCTTTCAAGTTTACAGCAATGGATAAGGGTTCTCCTGCCATGAACGGTTCTGAAGTAACATATTCAAATGCAAGATCTTCTACTCCTGGAACTACTTCTACAACTACAGACAGCCCTACAGGATGCTATAAGGTTGATATTGTTCCTTACATCACAAGAGTAAAGACAGTTCTTTCAGACCTCAAGAAAAATAATCCTAGCGTTTATGCAAGAACAGCAAAGGGTCACTATAGTGTTTCTGCAACAGAAGTTTTGAACATCGAAGGCTTTAATATTGATGGAGGAACTCTCAAGTTTATAAAGACTGGAAGCGGTACTGTAACTGCTTCATACAATGCAAATGCCGGGGGAACAGGCGTTGGTGGATATGCAATCCCTGCAACAGCAAAATCCGGAAACCTTGTTGTAACTGTAAACAACATTGACTCTTTGAATAACTCTAACGCTAACGATGCTAAGGGCTCTTACACAGGCACAGTAAACCTTTCTGTAAACCCAACCGGAGTAAAGTCAATTTACGACAATTACTATAACCGCCAGCCAAACGGTGATAACAACAACCTCCTCACCGATGATGTAGTACTCGATATCTGGCAGTTCAAGGATGCTGGTGTTTCACAGACTTCCGGTTATATTACAGAACCAATCATGAAGGTTAATCCAAAGAACGGTATGCTCAACTTTGGTTTCAACTCTGGTCCTGCAAACTTCTGTATGGCAAACGGATATAATGCTGCTGAAGCAAATAGAACATCTTATACAACATGGGTAGGTAACTATGCCCGCTTCTCTACATGTGGATTTACAGTTGATGAAAATGGTGTAACTCATGGTATTACAGTTGGTCTTGATACAAACCCGGGAGACAGTCATTCTGCAGGAAGAATGCAGTATTTTACAAGTAAATGGGGCATAAGTGATCTTACTATAAATGGTAACTATCAGGGAAAGAATTCCAGTCGTTTTGAAACAATTGGTGCTCCGGCAGGAACTTATAATGGTGTTGCATTCAGTGATTATGTTTTCATAGAAGATAGATTTGCTTCTCCTTCTCTTGCAACTGCCGTACATGGAAATGATACTTATGTATTCCTTGCATATTATGATGATTTGAATGGTGAAATCCGCTTTAAGTGGGGAAATCTTTCAAATTCATATTATGGAACAAATACAAATCAGACTAGTGTAAATGGTAAAACTGGAATAACATTTAATCAGTTTATGGATTATAGAAAGGCTACTAATATGGGTGATACAACACATACAGCCTTTAATTCAAATAATAATCCGGAAAACTTTAGTACATTAGCAGGACCTTCTTTAACAGCAAAAGCCGGAAATTATGTTTCAATAGATGTAATTAAAGGTAATTCTGCTGCTACTGACGTAATTGTCGCAACCTGGTATGATGCAAGCACAAGTAACTGGTATTACAGCTATAAAGTTAATCCTTGTAATGATAATGATATGGCAGCAAGTCCTTCTGCAACTCCAACAGACGGTAACTGGAGAAAACAAATTCTTCTTGCTCAAAATGCCGGAGAAAACAGTCAGATTGCAGTTGATAAAGCAGGTGGTATCCACATTGCTTCTTATGACAATGTAAATGCAGATTTGGTATATGCTTATCTTTCAAGTTATGATGATGCTACTCCTCAGGTTGTAACAGTAGATTCTTATGCATTCACTGGAACAAATATCAGGCTTGATACTGCAGTTTCTGATGACGGTAATTATATAATTCCATACATCGGTTACTACATGAGTTCTACTCAAAAACCAAAAACAGTAAATCTTCCTGGAGTTATTTCTTCTTCAACTACAAAGGCTACAAGAGAAGCCGTAGTAATCCCTGCTGGTGTAGATTCTAGTGATGCTTTCACAGGTGTTTGGGATGTATCATTAATTCCAACATCGAGTCGTATAGCAGATAATTATGCATATAGTTATATTAATATTGGTTTATGGAAGGATGCGACTACAGGAAAAGCAAAAAACATGACTGGTACAGATGTTGCTTATACAAATAATAATGGTCTTACAAGTACAAATACATCTAAAGTATACGGTAACGGTACCGCAAACCCGGTTCTCGGTTATGCAACTCGTGTCGGAACCCGCGGACATCTCGAAACCGCACAGATGAAATAAAATTATTAAACCTCAAGGTTTGAAATTTATCGGGCCTTGAGGTATTTTATTAATGTCTGTACCAGTTTAACTTTGCATCAAAGTAAAATTCGCCGTTGTATACGTCATCAAGCTCAGGATTATAAAGCCATCGGTATCCGAAACCGAAAGTTTGACGGCCATTTACAAAATTCAAACCTACACCGAACAGAAAATCAGGATCCATTGTAAAATTCCAGAAGCTGTTGTTATCAGGAGTATTGAAATTTACACTGTTTGTTCCAAAAGAAAATAATTTTTCAGAGAAAAGCTTTAAATCAAGAATGGCAAACAGGTTTGGAAAATTGAGTTCTACAACCGGAATAAGCCTTCCCGGATAAGAACAGTCAAGAACATTATTTAAAAGATTTGCTCGGCTTGTAGGTAATTGTGTTTCGTAAGGGAAATTCGTATATCTTGTTCTAAAACCGACAAGGAAATTCCAGAATTTATTACCGAATTTATAATTTGCTTCACCTTCAAAGCCTGCATAAAATTTATTGTAATCAGAAAAGCCTATGGCAAGAGCCGTAAAATCATAATTATGATAATAATATTCTATTGCATGAGAAGAACCTGCATATTCTAAACCGGCCTGTAAAAACATCTGGTTTGTAAAAGGAAGAGAAGAATTCATGGAAAAAGCATTTTCATCCGTTCTTATAAAATGAAATTCTGCAGAAGTAAGAATACTTAAATCATTAAAAGAGAAAGAATCCTTGTTTTTAATTACAGGAATTGTAAAGCCTGTTTTTGCAATAGTTGTTTCAGTAAACAATTTACCGTCAGCAGTATCATTTACAGAAAGAGTCCTATCAACCCATAAATCTAAACTATAAACTCCAATCGGAATGATATTATCGAAGTTAAACGTGATGTTATTGATTTTAGGATAATACAGAAAATCATACAGGAAAAAGCCCATCGCTTCCTGAACTTTAGGAAATTGTCCGAAAACTGTATATCCAAAGCCGAAAGCATCCTTTGAGCCGGGCACAGTCTGCGCAGCAAAAAGCGGAAAATAAATTAACGGCTGATGAAGAGGAACATAGATTCTTTCTTTTGAAAGAGCTGTTTGCGGTTCCGGGAGATTTTCGAGAAGCTTGATTTTTTCTGAAGAACGTTTTGAATATTCAGCAGGTATTTTTTTATTTGCCTGAGCACTTTTTGCGACAGTATAAGGATTAAAAGATTTATAATCCTCCTGTAAATCACCGAATTTCATTATTTGACCAGGCTTTGACGGTCCTTCGAAGGAAGGAATTTTTCCCCATTCAGACAGCGGTTTGATTTTTATAACATAACCGTTAGAAGCATAGGAACCGTATATAATTCCGCGATTAGTTGTCACACCCCATAAAACACTGATTGGATCTGAAAGTTTTGGTGTACATACATATCTGTTGTTTTGAAAAGCAGCCTCGTATAACTCAAGACGTCCTCGCGCATTGTTTGAAAAAACAAGCTTTCCGTCACTATTCCATGAAGGATATGCAGGATCTGTAATTTCACCGCTTTCATTTGCAACAACCGTATATTGTTTATTTCCAGTAATTAAATCATAAAAAGCAACTTTTGCTCGTTTTCCGTCAACTACCAGAAAAGCAACCCTTGAACCGTCTTGATTGACACACGGCTGGACATAGCTTTCATTTTGACTTTCCAGAAGAATTTTTGTTTTACCGGTGGTTGTATCAATCTGAACAAGTCTATACTGAAGACCTTTCTGTTCAAGGGCAACAAGTGTTTTTCCGTCTGCACTTACAGATGGTTCAATAAAGGAGCTTTCATTTGTAAGTTTTTCAAGTTTTTTATCTTTTGTCCATTTATAAACAGCATATTTTATCTGTTTACCGGGCATTTTATTTTCTTCTTTGATTGCCATTGAAGCATAAACAGTACCATCTAAATCGGCAGTAACAGAAAAAGAATCTGCAAAACTACCGGTAAAAAGAACAGTTTCATTTACTTTTGATTCAGATGCATCATTTGATTTGATTTTATCTGAATGAATTGAGCCGGAATATTTATCAGGATTATAAAAAACAACGGCAGAAGGCTTCTTTTTATCATTTCTTAAGGCGATAAAAGAACCATCGTCAAAAATCACTGCAGGCTTAAAATAGTCAGATTTAATGTTTCTTGGAGAAATGATTTTTCCTTCCGGGATTTTTCGTTCATCATTATATTTTTTGGCAAGAGAGATTCTGACATCAGCATATATTTCATGAGGATAAAAGCCTGTTACAAATTTTGTCGCTTCATCCCAGGAAAGATTATACAAACAGACATTTCTTTCAATATCAGCAAGAGCTTCTATTCCCCATCTGTCGGCAATGCTTCTGAGGATTAAATAACCCATGACATATATTTGTCCATAAGGAGGTTCTTCTTCTTTTCCGATGTCTGAATAAGATAAAAATGCATTGTCCAGCGTTGGTGCTTTGAAAAAAAGTTCAAAATAAGGACTTCTGCCTCTTCCGCCATCTGTTAATTCTGTTTCAAGAACTGTTGTAAGACCTTCCAATGCCCAGCCGGGAAGAGATGATAAATCATAACTGCGGATTGCTTCACCAAAAAGCTTGTAAGAAAAAGTGTTCATATCTTCAAAAGTAAAGTTAGCGATATGAATAAGTTCATGTGTAAAAAACAACTTGCTCCAGTCTTCTCTAAAACCGAAATCTGGTTTACAGACTGGAGTTTCAAACATCATTATTTCTGGTGGAGCAGAATAAGTATAGGCATTAACTGTATTTGTACGACCAGTGATATAAACAGTTGTTTTGTTTTGCGGTATGGAATAGATTTTTGCTATTTTATTCCAGGCTTCATCTGCGAAAGAAGCGTATTTTTCTGCCATGTAACGTAAGGCCGGCTCATAAACAAACGTAAAATGAGTTGTATCGGCTTGTTTCCATCCGCTGAATTTTGCGTCAATACTATCCTGAGCAAAAATATTAGCAGACATTGATAATATTATTGCAGGAATTAAAAAGAGATTGAGGATTTTTTTCATAAAATTATTTTCCTAAGGCTATAGATTTTTCACAGGCTGCAGAAACAGCTTCTATTACTGAATTTCTAAATCCGTTTTTTTCCAGCGCAGCAACGCCTTCTATTGTAGTTCCAGCCGGTGAACATACCATATCCTTTAGAATTGCAGGATGTTTTCCGCTTTCCAGAACCATTCCGGCCGAACCATATACCGTTTGAGCAGCATAAGTATATGCCTGAGAACGAGGCATGCCATTACGGACAGCAGCGTCTGCAAGAGCTTCGATGAACATAAAAACAAAAGCAGGACCAGAACCACTGACTGCAGTTACACAATCCATAAGTTTTTCAGGGACAAGTTCAACTCTTCCGGCAGAACTTAATATTTCAATTACTTTAGAAGCTTCTTCATCTTTTATGTTTGAATTATAAGATATGGCGGTCATTGCCTGTCCTATTTGAGCACAAACATTCGGCATCATACGGACAAAACGTGCTTTTGGAGCCCATTTTTCAAGTTTTTCGATTTTAATTCCTGCAGCCATAGAAATGATTACAGAGTCAGATGATATTTTATCTGCAATTTCATTAAAAACATCACCGAGGAATTGTGGTTTTACAGCGAGAAAAACATAATCACAGTCAAGAACATCGGTATTTGAATTAACAAAGGTTGCGCCGGTTTCAGAAGCAAAAGCTTTTCCCATATCAACGTTTTTATCTGTAACTTTGATTTGTTTTACATCAAATTTTTTGCAGACAGCACGCATAATTGCACCGCCCATAGCACCTGTTCCAATACATCCGATTTTCATAATTGGTACTCCTGCCAGATTGATTTTATAGTGTCATTATAATAAAAATGTGTAATAAAATGAATAGAAAAAATTGACTGTTGATGATTTATATAATAAATTTGAGTTGATGCCCCGCATTGGGGTTTTTGAGAAAAAAAAATGAAAAAATGTATCATAGGTTCTTTATTTATTTTTATATCATCTTTATTGTTCGCAAAAGATATAAAAACATATATTCCTTTTAAGGAAAGTCCTTATGTTAACCGTCCTAAAATTGAAGCTTCAAGTTTTTTAACAGAAAATGAAGTAAGTTATGGTGTTTCAAATTTATCTCCTTTAAAAAAACTGCCTTGGGTTGCAGATTTTCATGATAATGGAAAATATGCTTATTTAATTATTTACAATTGTGAGGTAAATGAAATATATATATCAATTGGTTATGTTGATAAAAATAAACCGGATTTATATTACAAAAATTCCAGACCAAAAAAAATCAAAATATATTTTGATAAAACAAAAAAAGAAAAAGAATATTGTTTGAAAGACACAAGCAATCCTCAAAAGATAGTTTTATCAGAAACTCCTGGTGAAGTAGGAACAATTAAGATTACTTTTCCTGAAGTATATGAAGGTACAAAATACAAAGATTTATGTATAAATTTTCTGGCAAAAAAAGAAGTGATAGAAGATTCAAAATTATATGATGCAATAAAGAATATAAATGAATATTTTAAAATTAATAAAATGTATTTATATATCCTTTCGAATAAAGACAGTTATCATCCAGAGAAAATATTTGGAGGTTGTCCTGTAGAATCAGAATATGTATTTAAACATAAATACAAACATGATTTTCTGGAAGCATTCGGAGATGGCTATAGCATAAAAAAAGATTTTTTACAAAATACTTTGATTCCATTATTTGAAAATGAAGGAATTCATTTTGATAGTATAGAATATATGTATGAAATAACAGAAAGAAACATTGAATATGCTGACCTTGGATTTTCAATAAATAATGCAAAATACAGGATATCTCCATGGATGTTTGATAAAGATTTTTTTATTCTTAGGCTTATATTGTTAGAATAATAAATGGGATTTATATTTACAAACGGACGTGTTTTTGCAAGATATGGTTATGGATTATATTGTCCGGATTGTCATGTTGCTATAGATTCTGAAACAAGTACAATGTGTCCAAGTTGTGGAAAATCGTTGATGGAATAAGAGCTGTTTTTGGCTTTTGAGCACAATGTACTTGATAATTATACTCCATGTGGTAGAATAAGTTATAAGGTAATTTATAAAATAATAAATTAAATAAAGTGGTATTAAAATGAGTAAAAAACATTTCTTTTTCGCACTGGTCTCTGATAATAAAGATTCTAACGTTTTAATCCGCATAAAAACAGTTCATAAAACTCAAAATGAATCAGTAGAAGTTGTTCTTTTTGGGGATGACAATTCTGATGCATATTTGAATCAGGAAGGAGAGCCTGATGAGTTTCGATATAGATAAAAAAATTGCAAAATTAAAAGAAAAATGTCCTGATCCACGGGAAGGTCAGATTGGAAAATGGCTTTTTACCCAGAAGAAGAATCAAGCTCATTTTCCTATGATTTTAGGCATAGTAACAGATAATAAAGATCCTGACTGTCTTGGACGGGTAAGGGTAAGTATGGACATGATAGTACCCGGGGCTCAGACACCTTTTATACCGATAGCGGGACAGTGGAAGAAAAAGGAAAGCGGATGGTGGGTTCTTCCGGAAATCGGGACCCAGGCTTTAGTATTATTTACCGCAAGTGATTATTCCAAAGGTTATGTTGCAGGCTTTATTTATGACCAGAAACATCGGCCACCGGAACACAG
>JAILKS010000054.1 GCA_024693715.1 Treponema sp.
GACCTTGGTTTCAAGGACGAACAGATTTTCACAACAATGGAAATGCGCATGAAGTGCGGTATCGGTAAATGTGGAAGATGTAATATCGGTGATAAATTTGTCTGCAAAGACGGTCCGGTATTCAGCTTTGACCAGCTTGGAGAACTTCCTCCAGAATATTAATAGTATGCACCCCTTCAGGGGTGCTAACGCTAGGAGCAAATATGTCAGATAAAAAAGAAATGGCAACAATATATCTGTTCGGCAAAAAATATGAAGTACCTGCTGAACTTACAGTAATGAATGCTATGGAATACGCCGGATATCAGCTTAAACGTGGCTGCGGATGCCGTAACGGTTTCTGCGGTGCATGTGCTACTATCTACCGTATTAAGGGACAGAACCAGCTCAAGACTTGTCTGGCTTGTTCACAGAAAGTAGAAAACGATATGTATATCGCAACTCTTCCTTTCTTCCCACTTGTAAAACAGATTTACGACATCAACAAGATTAAACCAGAGCAGGCTGTTATGATGCAGCTCTACCCTGAGATTTACTCTTGTGTAGGATGTAACGCTTGTACACGTGCTTGTCCTCAGAGCCTTAACACAATGCAGTACATCGCTTACGCTCAGCGTGGTGATTTTGCAGCATGTGCAGACGCATCATTCGACTGTATTATGTGCGGATGCTGTTCATCACGCTGTCCTGCAGGAATCAGCCACCCACAGGTTGCTGAACTTGCACGCCGTATCAACGGTAAATACCTGCAGCCACAGACACAGCACCTTCTTGACCGTGTTGCAGAAATCGACGCTGGTAAGTGCGAAGAAGCAATCAAGAAGTTTGTAGAAATGTCTACAGGCGACAAAGAGCAGATTAAAAACCTGTACAACAACCGCGAGATTGAAAAATAAGGCAGTATAGGAGGAAAATAATGTACGGAAATCAATTGGACGAAGCTGCAAAAATCGTTGCAG
This sequence comes from Treponema sp., assembly GCA_024693715.1. GTDB lineage: Bacteria > Spirochaetota > Spirochaetia > Treponematales > Treponemataceae > Treponema_D. The sequence continues at coordinate 960 of JAILKS010000054.1, forward strand.
CAAAACGCGAAGAAAATTTGAAGTTTGAACACGCACGCCTTACTGCTGATGAAAAAGATGATCTTCTTAAGAAGTTCCATCCGGACCGCATCCCTGAGCAGTTTGCAGAAATCAAAATTGGTCCTAACAAAGGACAGAAAGCTCCTCTTGAGCTTTTGGAAATGCTTCAGGCAAAACCTCGCATTGAACCAGAAAAAATCGACCTTAACCATATCGACTATGAGGCAGATGTTCTTGTAATTGGTGGTGGTGGAGCCGGAACTTCAGCTGCAATCATGGCTTCTGAAGCTGGTGCAAAGGTTCTCCTGGTAACAAAACTCCGTGTTGGTGATGCAAACACAATGATGGCTGAAGGTGGAATCCAGGCTGCTGATAAGCCAAATGACTCACCTGCTCAGCACTATCTCGATGCTTTTGGTGGCGGTCACTTTGACGGAAAACCAGAACTTGTATACACACTCGTAAACAAGGCTCCATCTGTAATCAAATGGCTCAACGAACTTGGTGTTGAATTTGACAAGATGCCGGACGGTACAATGGTAACAACTCACGGTGGTGGTACAAGCCGTAAAAGAATGCACGCATGTAAGGACTACTCAGGTGCCGAAATTATGCGTACTCTCCGCGACGAAACTTTCAACCGCGCAGATTCTATCACAGTTGTAGATTTTACAGCTGCTATCGAAATTATTAAAAACGACAAGGGAGAAGCTTGTGGTGCTGTTTTGATGAACATCGAAACTGGTGAAATCCGCATTGCTAAAGCTAAGGTTGTAATTATTGCAACTGGTGGAGCTGGACGTATGCACTATCAGGGATTCCCTACTTCTAACCACTACGGTGCTACAGCCGACGGTCTTGTAATGGCTTACCGTGCAGGTGCTAAACTCCTCTATCAGGATTCTTTACAGTATCACCCGACAGGTGCTGCTTACCCGACACAGATTCTTGGTAAGCTCGTAACAGAAAAGGTTCGCTCACTTGGAGCTAAACTTATAAACAAAGACGGTGAAGTTTATATTCACCCACTTGAAACACGCGACGTAAACGCTTCTGGTATTATCCGCGAAGTTCGTGAAGGCCGTGGTGTTAAAAACGACGTTCAGGATGCTGTATGGCTCGATACTCCAATGATCGAAATGATTCACGGAGAAGGAACAATCCTTAAATCAATTCCTGCTATGTACAACATGTTCATTAAATATGGAATCGATATCCGTAAGGAACCGATCCTTGTTTATCCTACACTTCACTATCAGAACGGTGGTGTAGAAATCGATAAAACTTGCCATACTAATGTAAAGAACTTACTCGTTGCCGGTGAAGCATCGGGTGGTGTTCACGGTACAAACCGTTTGATGGGTAACTCACTCCTCGACGTTGTTGTATTCGGACGTGAAGCAGGAATCGAAGCCGGAAAGATGTTTAAAAACATCAAGCTTTCTGACAAAATGAACCTTGACCACGTAAAAGCATTCGAAAAAGAAAGAGATGCTGCCGGAATCAAGGGTGACGTAGTTTCTCCAAAGCTTTTGCCACGCTATACACACGGAAACAAGGAATTTGAAAAAGAAATTCCGGGAGCAACTCTGTAATTAAATAATCATATATATTCTGACGTTATGGTTTTTGAAATACCTTCGTCAGAATATTACATAATAATTGTATCTTAAGAGGTATATAAAATGGTTCTTTTTGGTGGAATCTTATCAATCAAAGCAATCACATTCTTAACATTTTGTGTATTAACAATCGCAGGTCTTGGTTATCTGCTTGGTAGAATCACTATTAAAGGTGTTTCTCTGGGAACTGCAGGTGTATTCATTGCAGCTCTTCTTTTTGGTGCATTTTTGTATAAACCGCTGGCAAATCAGCTTATAGTTGATGGCGTAACTTACGTTTCAAAAGCAACCAAGATCGTAGAAAATCTTGGTCTTATACTGTTTGTTACATCAGTTGGATTTATTGCAGGTCCAAGCTTCTTTGGTGACTTAAAGAAAAACTTTAAATCATACATCCTTCTTGGTTTCCTCATCATCGTAATCGGTGGTCTTTCTTGTGCCGGATGTATCGTATTTGATAATAGAGTATTTGGTCGTGATCTTGAAAAAGCAGGTGCTATGGTCGTTGGTCTTCTTTCTGGTTCCCTCACTTCTACTCCGGCTTTCTCTGCAGCAAAAGAAACAGTAAAATCAACAACAGATGAACTTCAAAATATTGTAACTGTAGGACACGGAATTGCATATCTCTTTGGAGTAATCGGAGTTGTATTATTCGTTCAGTTAGTTCCAAAATTTACAAAAGCAAACATGGATGATGAACGTAAAAAGCTTTCAGAATCTGTTCAGGAAGCACCTTCTAAACTTACAGGAAAAGAAATTGCTCTTGATCCTTTAGGATTCTGTGCATTCTCTATTGTTGCAGTTCTTGGAATTATGGTCGGAACTTTTGACTTTGTAAAAGTCATTTTTTATTATCCTGTCAACTGGATTTTAAGTTTATTTCATAAAGGTCCTGTAAATGTTAGTTTTACTTTAACTACAACCGGTGGATGTCTTCTTATGGCTCTTATCTTTGGTCATTTCCAGAAAATCGGTAAAGTAAAAATCATGCCGGAAGAATCAACATTAAAGGTATTCCGTGAACTTGGTCTTATGCTCTTCTTAATCGGTGCCGGTGTTGAAGGTGGTGCAAACTTTGTTAAACACTTCCAGTGGGTATACTTCATCTATGGTATTATCATGACAATATTACCGATGATTATCGGATTTATTTTTGCAAAGTTTGTATTAAAGCTCAACCTTTTGAATAACCTTGGTTCGATCTGCGGTGGTATGACTTCTACTCCGGCACTTGGAACATTAATCGGTTCTGCTAAAACAGAAAAGGTTGCAGGAGCTTATGCTTCAACTTACCCGATTGCTCTTGTAGCAGTTGTAATCATTTCAAAGTGTCTGATTATGTTCTTCCGTTAGTGATAAATATTTAGTTATAAAAAAGGAACTGTTTATAAGACAGTTCCTTTTTTTATTTTTCGTATAAGATATTTTAGTTATTGTTCATCTGTATTCAATTTCTTCCAGCTGATAACCTGTAAATAACCATCCTCATCAGGTGATAACTTTTTTTTCGCTTTTACACTTATACCTGTCATCTGAATATGATAGCCCTGCAATTCTAAAATTTCGATTTTCTGTTCATCAGAACACATTATGGCATAACGCTTGTTATTATCTGTTACTAAAACAGGCTTTACAAAAGGTTCATTACCTGTGCAGTGAATATAACCTGTAAGTTCAACAGCATTATTCTTTTTTGCTGAACAGAAAACGGAAGTAAAAATTCCCATACATATAAATAATATAAAAAATCTTAAAATCTTTTTCATCAATAACCTCTGATATTAATAAAACAATGGATAAACCGGCGCATTATCATAATAAGTATAATTAAATCCTGAAACTTTTCTACTAAAGTAATAAACAGTAAATCCACCAGGACCTAAATCATAATTTTCTTTATAATTTAATACATAAGGACCATAAAAATCTTTTACTTGTCCATTATTATCCTGATAAGGAGTAATTACCTCATTTAAATCAATTGCCGAAAAACCTTCAACAGATTTATGAAGAGAATAAAAATCATTTTCATCCAATGTTATGGAATATTTATTTTTGTATTGTCTTATAAATGCTTCAATAACAACATTGGCAAAATTCCAATCTACATATGTGTAATAAGGATATTGAAAATTATTCAAATAAAATTCTGCATCTTCATCATTCTCAAAGCTTATTCTTGTTTTAAGTGCTTCATCAATTGCTTTAAAATCTCCATATTCATTAGTTGAAATTGTCTGTATAAAATTCTTTCCGCCAAAATTTCTTGTAAGGTATGCTCCAAATGCAAAAGCATTAGCATAAGAAATCAATGTATTATCTCCTGAAAGCCATTTTGTATATCCGAAATTGTAATTAAAACAAAAATTACTTAATCTTCCTCTTGGTGATTCATATGACGTGGTTAAAAGGTCACCAGACATATAATCTTCTGCTGTCATTGCAAGCATTTCTGTGAACCAGGTATCAAAAGTTGTTCCACAATTCATTGTTTTTTGAGAATAATTCAAAAGATGACAGAATTCGTGGGCAATTGTTGAATACAAAGATTTTGTCCACATCTGAAGCCAGTAAGAATCAACATATATGCATTGTCTTTGATTTGAATAATATTTTCCATCTATTTTGCTAGAAGTATTCATATAATCTAATGCATAAAAATATCCAAATGTTCCGCCTGTTGAATCTAACTTAGCATCATTAAATAAATCACAGATAATAATATCAATTTTTGACTGCGGATTGATATAACCTCTAAATTTTTTGGTATGAACATGACTTCCAAAAAGATCTTCTTCCTTTGAAATAAGATTATCAAATATTTGGGCGATCGTAATAAATTCAGAAGCATTATAAAAGTTTTTAGAAAAAAGTTTTTTCTGGCAGATTAACTTTCCATCAGAGCCCAAAGTTGGCTGTATATTTAAATTATTACCATAATTTCCATATAACTTTTCAAGTGTTTCCTGATTTTCATAAAACCATACTACACAATTTGAACCTTCTGCCTTTTTAGTAAATTCAACCTTACTAAAAGTATATTTATTCTGGTCTGTAATATACCAGAATTCCCGTTTGTCACCGACGTCTTCTGTTGAAAGGTCCTGTACTTCTCCGGCTTTAATTAAATCATCTTCACCAGCTCTTGCATTTGATGCAAAAACCTCTTTATTGGCCTTGATAATTAATTCAGAATCTTTTCTACCGTAATCCGGAATAACTGTATTTATAACATTAATATCAGAATCGGCATTTCTTGAATTAGAAATAATTCCAGTATATTGAGCACTGACACTTGATGATCTGCTGTAATTCTTTTTTACAAGGAATTGAGGTTCATTACCAGCCGCAAATTCATAATATTCAGGTGTTTTTTTACCCCAGTTTTCACCACCATTAATTGTTAAATACGGACACCCTGTAAATAACAGTGTACTTAAACAAATAAATCCCGTTACTAAAATTTTTGAAATGTTTTTCATAATATCCTCCATCCTATTTACTTGTCATATTCATTACGCCATCCCAGTCTGAAGGGACACCTTTTTCTGCGAAATTTTTACATCTCTCGGCAAAAATTAAGCTTGTTGAATCTTCTTCACCAAGGATTTTTGAACATTGAACAAAAAGCTTGCCTGCTTCAATAAATTCTTTATTAAGATATTTATCAAGAGCCTCATCAAATGTTTTAAGCATATTTTTCTGTTTGTCTGTAAGTTCATCAGTAAAGCCGACAATATTATACAGTTGAACAGGAGTTGAACGTCCAACTACCCTTACCTTATCAAGACGACGGACTGTAATCTTTCCTTCATTTGCTCCCGTATTTGCAAGATTCCATGTATCATCAGAACACATGATCCATGAAGCATATGCCTTGTTAACACCTTCGAGACGGCTGGCAAGGTTTACTGTATCTCCAATCATCGTATAATTCAATTTACTGAAAGAATCTGTTTTAGAGCCCATAAGTCCAACAAAGGCATTTCCTGTATTAATACCGATACGTGTCTGGAAAGGATTTAATTTTACTTCTATATCATTTCCGTCTTTATCTTTAACTTTAACAGGTTCAAACAGGAATTTATGTGATTCATTAAATTCAACCTCACATTTTTTCATGCGGATAGCAGAATCAAGACAGCAATATGCCCATTCATTAGGATTATGAAGATTCATAGGGTCAGGGGCACCGAACATTGAAATAATAGCATCACCTTCGTATTTATCGATATTCCCGTTATTTTTAAGAATCTCGTTAGACATTGCACCAAGATATTCATTCAAAAGTTCAATCAGTTTATTTGGACCTTCTGCACCGTAAATCTGATTGATTTTTTCACTGAAGGTAGAAAACTTCTGAATATCTGAGAATAAAGCTGTAATTACTTTTTTCTGGCCTTCTGTTTTAAAACTTTCAGGATTTTTTCTCAACTGTTCAACGGTATCTTTATTTGCAAAAGAAGAAGCAATCTGAGTAATAAAGCGTTTTTCACGGCTGGAATTTATATACCGGTAAATGGCGCCGCTTAAGAAAAGTACGATGTTATATAAAAGAACGCTTCCTACCATCGGTGTATAAATGCTGAATACAACGAACAGAAGAATAAAGCTTATAATAAGCACTGCACTTACAGAACCGCTTATGATATTTACTTTCGAATTTGAAAGATTTATTGTGAACAGCAAAAGAAGATAAGCGATACATGTAATGATTAATCCCCAGAACCATCTTCCCTGCTTAATGAAATCTTCGGTTAAGAGAGTATTCAAAACGTTTGTATGAATGCCGACATTGTAGTACTGTTTATTAAAAGGAACCGCACCGATATCAGTTGTAGATGCAGCAGTCATACCAAGAATACAGCAGGTACCGTCAAGTTTTTGCTGCAACTGTCCATATAAGTCAACATAATCAGAATAATCCTTCTGAATATTTTCAAATATCTGCGAAAGATTAGCTTTAATCTGTTCAAATTCCGGAACCTGTGCTGAAAATTCTGCAAAAACAGGCTCATACTGCTTCATATAATCTGTCTGAATAAACTGAAGAACATAATCATAAAAATTGCTGTACATTGTAAAATACTGTTCATATTCTTCGTCAGATATTCCGTCATAAGGTTTGTTATTTACATCAAAGCCGGTACATTTACTTAACAAATATGTTTTATATTCAATAACCTTCTGATAAAAATCAACAAGTTCCTGTGCATGATAATAATATTCAAGAAGATCATTGTTATAGGTTATATCTGAATATTCACTTAAGATAGTATTAAAATCATTGATAAGATTTTCTTCAATCTGATTAAGATGAAGGATATGCGTTACGTGAACAAACGGAAGACCGTCGACCTTTTCACCCAAAACACCCTTTGCATGCTGAAAATTGATTAACATACAGCCATGGTCATCAAGCGGAATCTTTATATCCTTACGCTGTGTCTGTCCTGGAAGAAGTGCATCATGAACAATCAGTGCATTGTTAGTTCTGGTGAGTCTTGTAGAATCAACAATTCTTAAAAACGGTCCAAAAACAAGCTGCGGAAGATACTTATTGTCATATTCATACAAAAGCTCCATTCTTCGTCGTACACCGTCAGAGTCAACATTTGAGTTTGTAAATCCGGCACCTGTTGCCCTCATCATCATTGTATGTAAGGCAGGTGTAAAGCCTTTTCCGATACCAAAATATGATTTATTAAATTCATAATCGTTATCTTTTAAGATGCGATGTTTTGGATCTTCTACAGAATATACAAGCATTCTGTTTCTTATGTAATCAACTTTATCCTGTGTAATATAATCATATTTAAGCTCATTGTTATTTACGGTGAGCCATGTATTTCCGAAAAACTGTGCACATTTTGAAAAATATTCATCATTGTCGGCAGCAACGTTATTGTTAACAAAATCATACAGCTCTGAATATTCAGGGAAAACGTAATCATTATAGAATTTTGGGATATCATTTATTGTATATCCCTGATTTAATACGGAAGGAATGCTTTCAAACAAATCTTTAACTACATTTTCTGTCTGATAAATTCTGTTGTTGATTTTTGTTTCAGCATTTGATGCAACACCCTTTAAGGAAGGTGAAATATACTCAATATCGAATACTGCATTCTTTGCACCAAGCTGCTTCATTCTTAAAAGAGCATTTCCTAAAATATCACGTGTCCAGGGCCAGTCTCCGATTTCATTTATATCATCCTCATCGATAGTAACCATCATTACCTTATCTGATAACGGAGGATTTTTCTTTAAATGCAATAAACCATTGTAAAAACTCAAATCAAGCTTTTCAAATAAATTCAAACCGCATGTAACTGCAAAAATCACTGTTACAATAAAAATAATTAGTAAATTAACTGTTAATTTCTTGTTTTTCATGGAGAATATTATATCAGATAAGTGATTTTTTTTCTATAAATCTTTTAAAGCAATTTTTGCGGCAAGCTGTTCGGCTTCTTTTTTTGAATAGGCGCTTGCAGGACCATAGATTTTATTATCAAGCTTTACCTGAACGGTAAAAAGCTGTTTATGATCAGGACCGGTTTTAGAAATAAGCTCGTACACAGGAAGTTTTTTTGTTAATTTCTGATATTTTTCCTGCAAGACAGATTTATAATCTTCACTTCCGATTCCATTTTCAATAACATCTTTTATTTCATCAATAATAAATTCAAGGACAAATTTTTCGGCCGCTTTATAACCGCTGTCTAAATAATATGCACCGATGACGGCTTCCATACAGTCTGCTAAAATTGCATTTTTATGTCTTCCACCGCTTATTTCTTCACCATGACTCATTATTAAAAGCGACGGGATGTCAAATCTTCTTGCAACCGGAGCAAGTGCTTTTTCAGAAACAACAGCAGATTTTATTTTTGCAAGATCACCTTCTTTATTTTCAAGATGATTATAAAGATAAGCAGCTGTTACCATGCCAAGCACAGAATCCCCTAAAAACTCAAGCCGTTCGTTATTTGTAAGATTTTTGTTTTCATTTGTAATTGACCTGTGACAAAAAGCTTTATTCAATAAATTCAAATCTTTAAAATTGATTTTTGTTTTCTTACAGAATGTCAAAAGCTGTTTTTTTCTATCTCTGGTTAATTCAAACATAACGTAAAATAATAAATTCTAAAAAAAAAGTACAAGTTATAAAACCTGTACTTTTATAAACAAAATAATTTTTGAAAAAATTATTTTCCTAATTCAGATTTAATGAATTCGTAAGCATCACGAACTGTTTCAAATTCATTTGCTTTTTCATCAGGAATGTTTACACTTAATTCTTCTTCAATAGCGTAAACCAATTCATAAGTATCAAGACTGTCTGCACCAAGATCGTTTCTGAAAGATGCATCCATTGTTACTTTAGCAGGATCAATATCAAGTTTTTCAACTATTAATTTCTGCATTTTTTCAAACAATTCGTCCATTTTAATTCTCCTATAGACTAAATATTATTAACCATTAACTTCAGGTGTAATTACCTGACGTCCGCGGTAAAATCCACATTTTGGACAAACATGATGAGACTGAACAAGGTTACCACAGTTATTACATTCAACAAGCTGAGGTGCTTTAAGTTTCATGTTTATAGTTTGACGTCTTTTTGTAACGGCCTTTGATGTTTTTGATCTAGGTACTGCCATTTATAAAACCTCACTAAAATTTTACTAATATAACTCAAATAATATACAAAAATTAAGCCTTAATGTCAATAAATGAGAAAAATATCAAACCAAATATTTGTTTTTAAGCGCTTTTTCTACAATTTCCGGCACCATTCTGCTTATATCACCACCGAACATTGCAAGCTCCTTTATAGAACTTGATTTTACAATTGCATATTTTTCCTTTGTAGGCAGGAATAAAGTTTCAATTTCAGGATTAAGATTCTGATTCATATGAGCAAGATCAAATTCATATGCAAAATCATTTGTCGAACGGATGCCTCTTATGAGTACTTTTGCATTATTTTCCTTTGCATAGTTAACAATCAAACCTTTCCAGATATGAACATTTACATTTTTATAATCCTTCAAAAGCTCCTTCAACAGATTAAATCTTTCTTCGTCAGAAAAAAGATATTTCTTTTCGGGATTAACTGAAATAACAACATCAATATTATCAAAAAGCTTACATGCTCTTTTAATAATGTCCAGATGTCCGTTTGTCGGAGGGTCAAACGAACCTGCAAATACTGCTTTTACCATATTTATAACATAACTCATTTGACGGATTAATACAATCAATGTTATATTTATATTGAATGAAATTTAAAAAATTTATTCCGATTTTTATATTTGTTTCTCTGTTTTTTACGGGTTGTAATCCGGATAAATTTGCTTTCCTGACATCTCTTTTTTCTAAAAAGCCGGCACCAGTTCAACAGCCTGCAGAGGAAAATAAAAATGAAATACAGCAGCCTGCACAGTTACCGGTTGAAGCTGTAGTTGAAGAACCGGAAATAGAAATTGATCCTCTTGAAGAAGAATATCAGCGTTCCATCATAAATCTTGATAATAGGGATGAAGTTACGCGTTCAGAATTCAGTAAGGATAAGGCGGCAGTTTTAAGTGATATTTCAGATCTTTCAAATATCATGGAAACAAAGGATTACAACAGCTGGTTGAAATTCATCGATCCACAGTCCATAAAATATTATTCAAATCCGTCAAACTTAAGGAAAGCGCAGAATAAACTTCCAAACAAAAGGATTCAGCTAAAATCTTTAAGTGATTATTTCAATTATGTATTCATTCCATCAAGACAGAGAAGTCAGGTTGATGAGATTCGATATATTTCAAAAAACAGCATAAAGGCAGTTCACGTAAAGCCCGACGGCTCAATAGTCGTTTATTATTATTTCACGAAGGTTGACGGACAATGGCTCGTTCATCTTCCTGAATTAGAATGATTTTTTTGACATATTTTACCGATAATTTAAACGTTGATTTTTTAAGTTCTATAACTTATAATTTTAAATTAAGGAAATTTGAAGTTTTCCGGAGGATAAAAATGAAACTTATTAAGAAAATTCTTTTTATAACAGCCGTAATCTGCTGCTGTTCTTCAGTTTTTGCTCAGAAAAAAGAAAAAGAAACATCTGTCGAAAATGAATATTTAAATGACGTAGACGGTGATATTATAATGGGACTTGCAAATGCAGACGATCTGGACAGTAAGCTTGTAGCTTTGCAATATTTACAGGATGCTTTAGATAACGGAAATACCTCTGAAACTATAATTCAGGCTTTGGATCAGCTTGCAGGTGAAGGCCTTATCAATCCGGCACGTGCAAACGGAAGACTCGTAAATAATTTCCCTGAAGTCAGAAGACAGGCTTGTCTTTTAATGGCAAAGGTTAAAACAGAACATTCAGTTAATACTTTGATTTCAATAGCAATTGCAGATAATGAACCGATGGTTGTTGCTGCTGCTGTAAAATCTCTTGGTGAAATCGGAATCAATGAAAATGATGAAACAGTTGCCGCTATAGCTTTTGCAAATAAGAGAAATCAATATTTGAATCCTACAAGTTCACTTGCAATGGAAGTTCTTGATGCTTATGAAAAACTGGCACCAAATACTGAAAACAAAAGACTTATGGTTGATTCTATCACAGGAATTTCTTCTAATTACCGCTATGTTACAGTTGTAAGACAGAAAGCTTTGAAGGTTCTCAAAAACATATCAAGCAGCGGCTCAAATAAAAATGCAAAATAAGGTACTGTAAACAAAATGGATCCTATAATTTTAGCTTCATCATCTCCAAGACGGCAGGATATTCTGAAAATGCTTAAAATTCCTTTCAGGGTAATAATGCCGAATATAGATGAATCATCAATAACTGCAACCGGTACAGAATCTATTCCAGAACTGATTGCAAAAGAAAAAGTAACTTCAGTTATCAGAAGTCTTCCTGCTGGACAGGAAATTCCATGGGTTTTAGGAGCAGACACTATCATTTCTTATGGTTCTAAGATTTTTGGAAAGCCTCAGAATCAGGAAGAAGCTTTCAACTATTTAAAAACCTTTCAGGGTAAAACTCACAATGTAATTACCGCTCTTGTTTTATATAATGGTAAAAAGCACTCTTCTACTTCAAGAATCTGTAAAACAAAGGTAACCTTTGCACCAATGACAGATGAAGAAATTCAATGGTATGTAGATACAGGTGACTGGCATGGAGCAGCCGGCGGTTACAGAATACAGGGCTCAGCATCTTTATTTATAACTAAAATAGACGGCTCATATAGCGGTGTTATCGGGTTGCCTATTTATGAACTTTTCGATATATTAAAGGAACAGGGATATTCTGTCCTTGAATAAATTGGCTCGTAGAGCCAAATCTTCCGGTCACTTTATGTGATACGAGAAATAGAGTTAGGTGGGACGCAGGCAAAGCTTGCCCTGAACTTTTCAGACAATGAAAACTCAGGAAATCTGTCCCCGTGAAGGAGCGTTACTCATGGCAGTAGTAACAATGAAAAACCTGTTGGAATCTGGAGTTCACTTCGGACATCAGGTAAAACGCTGGGATCCACGTATGAAGAAGTATATCTTCGCAGAACGCAATGGAATCCACATTATTGACTTGCAGAAAACAATTGCTGCAATTAAAGACGGTTATGATGAAGTACGAAAAGTAACATCTGCCGGA
>JAILKS010000069.1 GCA_024693715.1 Treponema sp.
TACCTGAAAACTTTGGAGAATCGTTAAAAAACAATGCGAAAGCATTGTTTTAGATTCTTCTTACCTGAAAACTTTGGAGAATCGTTAAAAAACAATGCGAAAGCATTGTTTTAGATTCATCTTACCTGAAAACTTTGAAGAATCGTTAAAAAACAATGCGAAAGCATTGTTTTAGATTCTTCTTACCTGAAAACTTTGGAGAATCGTTAAAAAACAATGCGAAAGCATTGTTTTAGATTCTTCTTACCTGAAAACTTTGGAGAATCGTTAAAAAACAATGCGAAAGCATTGTTTTAGATTCATCTTAACTGTTATAAAAAAATAGAATCTGAAACATCAATAAGCATTGTTTCAGGTTCTTTATCTTTAACTCACATTATTTCTTTTTATCTGCAAGATTTTTATCGCGTTCTTTTATATCTTTTGTTAAACCGACAATTTCTTTTTGAAGCTTCTGAATATCCTGAAAAACAGAATCATTGCTTTCTTTTTTTATTTTTCCTAGAGCCGTAATATCTGCACCTTTTTCAAGTAAAAGAGTCGAAAGAAGTTCACCTAACTGTGCATATTTTTTCTGTCTGCTGCTTTTAAGCTGTGTACGTTCAATTTTAGCTATACTTGTATCACTGAAGGACTGAACTGCAGAACTCGCTTTTTCAAATGCAGATTTAGTTACCTTTGCACTTTTTGAAAAGAAATCTTTTATTTTTTCATCTCTGTTTTCCATAAAATAATTCCTCCGTTTGATTCTCTACTATTAATTTAATACCAAAAAATCAAATTGTAAACTTTTTTATGCACGGCGGATTGCTATCAGGGTTATATCATCAGCCTGTTTATCTTCTGTAAGAGATGAATATCTTGTTATATTAGGATCTTCAATTTCTTTTCGTCTGTCCTCATCATCAGCTGCTTGTAAAGAAACAAATGGCAAACAGTATTTTGAATAAAGCGTAAAATGTTCCTTTAGGAAAGCATCAAGAATCTTATCTATTTCAATTTCATCATTCTGTCTTGCCGATGGTGATTTAACGAATCTGAATACCCTTTCAACTGATGCAAGTGCAAGAATAGATTCATCGATAGTTCCCTTACAGTTTGTAAAATCAAATTCAAGAATTTCTGATTTAACAGGATTATCCTTTTTATATAGTACATATTTCTTTCTGTTCATTACCGCTTCTATAATCTGAGTAATTCGTTCCTGACCGAACTGTTCTTTTTCTTCAAGAGCATTAAAATCTACATCGCGTAAAAGTCTTTCAGATTCATCAATACCGTCAGTATAAAGATAAAGAACATCACCCCTATTAAGAATTGTTTTTTCAACTTTAAATCCATTGTTCGACATTTCAATCAAATCTGTAGAAATACCACCGGCAGTCGGCGAACTTGAAAGTTCAATTTCCTTTAATTTACCAGTAGCACCATCGAGAATATGAATTTTATTATCACCGGCATTACATATATAAAGCTCACCTGTATTTCTGTTATACAAACTGATATTTATAGTACTGAATTTTCCTCTTGTTCCTAAACCAAAGATAAAATCATTTACTGCAGAAACGAATTTCTTAAGGTTTATTCCATTCTTTGCATAATTCCAGTTAGAGAAATAGTAAAAATCCTTAAACTTTGTAGCAACAACAGAAACTAAAAGTGCTGCAGGTACACCATGACCTGAAATATCACATTTGATGAATACATACCAGTTTTCATCAAGCTTCTGATAATCAAAATAATCTCCCGAAACAGCAGAATCTCCCTTATAGAATGCATAAAGATCAAGCTTTTCTTCATTATATTTTACGATAGGAAGCTTTCTGCCGCCTTCTCCATCTGCAAGCGGAATAAATCTTTCCTGAACTGCCTTTCCGTCGAGCTGAAGGAATTCTTCGTAAGCAGCAAGTCCTGCAGAAAGTGTCATCTGATTTACTACCTCACCAAGACGTCCTATTTCATCCTTCGATTTAATATCAATATGTTTTTTCTCAAGGCGCTGACGTTCACGTACAGATTTAGTCATCAAAGTACCTACTTCCTCAAGATGATTTTCAAGTTTTCTGATAGGACGTACAATAAATGTAGCAAGTATGAAAGCACCTAAAGCACCAAGCACAACTGCAATTACAGCCAGGATAACTGCAGAAACTGTTACAGAGCGTAATTCATTATGAAGCTCATTTACAAGAGTAATTACATCAACTTCAGCGATAATAGCACCATGAAGATAAACACTTGATTCACCCTGCCTGTACAAAACCGGTTTATAAAAAGTATATGTCGTAGTATCTGAATTAAAAATATCTTCGGTAAACAAAGGAACTGAATTAGTATATTCCTCTGCGATTTTTGAAAGCTTATTATTTAATTCCTGTCGAAGCTGTTCATTTGTCAAAGAAAGATATCTTCGTCTTTCAATACTGTCAGGATCACTGCTGCTAACGAGCGATGAGAATTCCCTGGAGTTTGCGGTAATCTGTTTTGAAATCTGCTCTACTCTGTCAAATGCAATTTTATTCAGACCTTCAAAGCGTTTTAATATTTCAAGTACAGTCTTATCCTCAACCTTTGTTTCACCGGCAACTGTTTCTGCTCGTTCGTTTATATTGCTTGTTGCCCAAAGATATGATAAATCCTCTGCATCTTTTTCCGTTATTTCCTGACCTTCTCTTGAATGTCTTTGACCTACAATCAACACCTTCTGCACTTCGCTCACTGCTTCCATCTGATCCGGCAACTGTCCGAGTTCAACATCATTTTCTGTAGGAAGGAAATTTTTAACACCTGATGCAAGACTTTCCATCAAAACTTCAACACGATTCTGTAAACCGGAAGTTAAAGTTGAACTTTGAATCCTCATCAGCTTTTTACCATTCTGATAGGTTACAAAGGCAATTACAAAAATTACAAGGGCAATAGTAAATGAAACAAGTTTTACCCTGAGACTTCTTCTTCCTTCTCTCTTTTTTGATTTACTCTTAAGCAATGGCATATAATCTCCCGTTATGAGCGAATTTATTTCCTTTTTAATAAGTTTGTTTTCTTTCGTTTTCTTTACAAAAATGATGATAAATAATACTGCAATAAGAAGCGCAAACAATACAATACAGCCTGCCGCTATGCTTCCAGCAATAATTACGAATTTATAGTTTCTTTCAACTTTTCTGAAGCGTGATTTAAATTCATAATCAGATTCAATTTTTACAGTACCGCCCTCTGAAACATTTATAATATCATTTGTCCAATACCAGCCTCTGTCTGAATGATATAATCCAAGCCTATATACACCCTCTTCCATATCAAAAGGAAGCCTGATTCCAGAAATTTTTGAATCTGAATTAATCTGATATTCATTTTTCTCTCTATATAAAACAAGTGTATTTTCTTTTTCACCGCGTTTTGCAAAAGCAATTCTCGTAATTTCACCTTCGTAAGTAAAGCCGCCTCCATTTATTACAAGTTCAACTTCACCTGCTTTAGACGAAATTTTCTGTGCTGAATCTACGAAGGTCTGCGGTTCATATTTATTCAAAACAAGAAGAATAGATTCCGTATCTGAAACGTTTCCGACTTCATCAACCGCACACACTCTGAAAATATAAATACCATTATCTTTATTATTGAACATTTTTGATTCGCCGGAACTTGTGATAATATTGTCACGTGAAAGCTTCTTTTCAAGTTTTGATGAATATTTTTCATTTAACTTTTCAAGCTCTTCCTGAATTTCCTCGCGTTCCATTGTTATCAAATGGGTCTTGTTTTCTACAAATGCCTTTGGTATTCGGTCAACATATTCGAGTTCATAATTAAAGCCCGCAATATCATTTTCTTCATTTGCCTGCCAGTTCACCTTAAATGTATTGCTGCTTACAAATCCATTTTCATCAAGAAAATCAAGAGTAATCTGCGGCTTTTTTGGAGGAGACAAATCTCTGTTATATACAAGACGCTCTGACTGAGACCAGTTGCCCGCCCTGTCCTGAACTTTTACTATGAGATTATAAATACCATCCTCATCAGCAGTTAAATTAATTGTTCTGTCATTACCAAAATATTGAACGGTCTGTGCAGGCTCAATTTCATTTTCTTTTCCCCAGGTATAGGAATAACCAGTTATGCCAGAAGAATCAGACGGATATTCAACCTGAACCTGTACTGCTTTTTTCGAAGAATGCTTTCCCTTTTTAAAACTTAAAGGATTAAGCTTTGGCGGAAGTACACTTTTATCCGGATTTAATATACAGATTGAATTTGAAACATCACTGCTTCGTTGAAAAATAAATGAAAGCGATGACTGCTTGTTATCACTGAAAATCAACGGATAAGAAAAAAGATTTTTGTAATCATTGTTTATAATCTGATATTCGGTAAAGTCGAGATTTTCATCAAGCTTTGCCATAAAAACTGATTCGTTTCCATTTCGAGTATCAAACCATTCAACATATAATTCTCCGTTCAATTCAAAAAGCTGCGGACGGCTTGCATTGGCATTTTCCGTAATCTGTCTTGCTGTTTTAGGAACAATTCCATTCGCTGATATTTCTGCAATCCATATATTTGAATTTACCGTTTCGGTTCTTTCCCAGACCATAAGTGTTTTGTTTTTAAATCTGATTAAATTCGCCCTCTGATTCTGAAAAGAAGCAAAATCAACAGTAACATTAGAAGGAAGGGAACGCTGATCTGTTATTAAAACAGGTGCTGACCAGGAATTACCGTCATTTGTCGTATATGAACAGAAAAGCTGATATGAAAGTCTGTTTAATACCTGCGAAGAATATTGTGCCTGAAAAACGACTAAATCTCCAGAACCGCTTTTAATGCTTACCGGAATAAAAGGATTACGGAATTTTTCTGCCGGTGAAAATTTCTTAAGGGCACTCCAGTTTTTACCGTCCTTTGAATCAAGCGAATAAAGTGCAAATACCCCTTCATCAACTGTAGAAACATATACCTTGAATCTTCCGCCTGAAGTAAAATAAACCCTCGGTGCAATAAGATTAGATTCATAGCTTATTGTTTTTGAGGTAAAAGTCTGGCATTTATCGGTTGAACAGTAAATTGTAAGCTCATTATCAGAAGAAACTGTTGCCGCTACAACTACTCCAGAATCGGAAATTGCAACAGAATATATTTCAGGAACTTCCTTTGAATAGTTTATCGGTCCACAAAAACGTTTATTGTCTGTATAAACATCCTTTGAAAAATAATGCCGGCAGGATAAATAAATATTGTTTGAAGAAGCATCAACTTCCTGCCAGAAAACATAAGAATCTTTTTTTGATTTTATGACACTTGGAAAACGGGAATCTGCGGTAGAAAAAGAAACCGGATTTTCCCAGAATAATTCCTGTGCAGATATTTCACCGGTAAAAGATGCTGTGAGAATAAATAATAGTAATAATCTTTTTAAAGCTGAACATTTTTTCAATCGCATCGTTATACCTTAGAATCTATAGATTTTTTAAGACTCTTGACCTTTTCTATAGATCTGTTTGAAGTCTTTTTCCACAGCTCATCCATATATGCCTTTGCTTCATCGTATTTTTTCTGAAGATATGCATTTTTAGCAAGATTATAAAGCTGTTCATCCTCTGCCGAAAGAATTACATTCTTACTTGCACCAAGCTGTGTATTTATACGGTCCTTTAATCTCTGTGCCTGAGTATTATTTGGATTTAACCTGATTGCCTCATTAACTCTTGACAGCGCAGTATTAAGCCTTGACTGATTGTTTCCTGCACTGCTGAAAATTGACTGTGCTTCAGAAGTAAGACGATTAGATCTTGCCGCAGCAGAATTATCTACCGGCTTCTGCCTCATTCCAAGTTCAATTTCAATATTTTCAATTGTTGATTTTAATCCACGGTAATTAGGATTCAAATCATAATAAGTTACAAGATCATTATAACCTTCAATTCTTGTATCTGACTTTCTACACTTATTAACGGCAATACGAACTCTTTCAGAAAAATCCTGTTCAAACTTCACTGGATTCTGAAGTTTATCTATCTTAAGGCGAAGTAAAGAAGCTTCCTTATTAACAGGATATACCTGTTTAATTTTATCTATACAGTCAATTGCAACTTCAAAGGATTTATTTCCTTCTTCTTTATTTCCTTCTTTATAATACTTACTGCCCGCATCAAAGGCCTGATATGCGCTGCTCATAAGCTGTGACATTTCTGCATAAAGAGGATCTGAAGTAAGAAGAACACGACCTGTTTTCATTGACACAGCAGTATTTACGATTTCAAGATAATCCTGGAATTCTGCATTAGGTTCATCATGAGTTTCTGCCCATTTAGTAATTGCTGCAGTTATATAAGTCTGTGCATCATCAAATCTGTCAGAATTATGAGCATTCTTTGCTTTAAGATAAAGCTCACGTGATTCTTTTACGACAATTTCATTTTTAGCAAAAAGTATCTTTGCCAAAAGTTCTGTTCTCTTTGACTCACTTGATTTTCTAAGTTCATAATTCTCTGCAAGATTAAGAGATTCAAGATATTTTTCAGTTGCATCATCAACAAGCTTTTCTGCATTCTGAAGATTAGAACGTCTGTATTCAGTTTCTGCTTCCTGGAAAATTGAATCGCCGTTTCTTTCAAGACGTTTTGCTTCATCAAGATCCTGCTGAGCCTTCTGCTTTGCTTTTCCTGAAGATAAAGAAACGTTGTTTATTACCTTCTGCTTATCTGTAATCGCATTTTGAGAATTATTTATTATTTTTGAAATTTCAGCATTAGTGCTCCATTCCTTATTCAACGATGCATTCTGCTTTAATTCATCCTGTGCCTTCTGCAAAGACTTCTGATATTCTTCTGCCTTCTTTACGACAAAATCAGTCATTTCGAGAGTAAGATCCGGATAATGATAAAGAACATCCTGTGAAGAAGACTGCCTGTTTGTTTTTACATATTCAAGAAGATAATCAGAATCCTTTTTTAACCGTTTATATGTTATTTCATCTATCTGAGTTGCAAAACCTTTCTGATAAATCTCTGAATAATTTACATATTCTTCAAGCTGTTTTGTATAATTATTTGCATTAGAAACATAGCTTTCTGATATTTCCTTCCATGCAAGAATGACACTCCTGCTTGTTGAATTAAAAATCTGTTCTACATAATCCTTATATCTGTCAGAAAGAAGCTTCCATCTGTCTGTTTTTCCGCTGCTCCAGTTAAAATGCTCAATAAGAAGATTTTCCTTTTCTCCTGTTATCGAATTCATTTTTCCTACAGAATTAAATAATTGTTTTGTAAGCTCTGAAGAATTAAAGGTCTGGTCTTTTTTCCTGTCTCTGAAAATCTGAAGTATTTCATTCTGCTTTGCCTGTTCGTCAGAAACATTTTTTACAATTGCACATACCTTTACATTCTGTTTTACGAGCGATGAAAGATAATCGACCTGTGAATCAAATTCCGGATACGGATTATAAGATTTTTTGTCAGTAGACTGAATGTACGAATAGCATGAATTCACTTTTTTTACAATTTCCGTAAAATTCGTAATTTTTGCAATCGTATCATTTTTTGTAAGAAAGGCTTCATCTATCGGTGCTGCAAAAATATCCTTTGGCAGTGCATTTACATATTCTTTTGTTTTTGCATCAAACATCGTAAAAACTGCATTCTTAATTTTTTCTATGTTCGATGAATATTCATAATCAGCAGCTCCGATAATTCCAGAATCATTAAGTGATTGAATTCCTGAAACAAAGCGTTCCATAAAAGCAACATAACACGCATCGGTCAACTGAGGATCTATTCTTTTCTGTTTATTATATAGGCTTCTGTACCTTAAAACGATTGAATTAAAGGAATTACGTTTATCTGCATAAATTTTAAATGCGCGTGTAAGAGAAGAAAGCTGTTCATTTGCCTGAATATAATTTCCGTCATTGACTGCCTTAATAAACTGATTTGTAAGAGTGTTCAATCTTTCGCGGAATTCAACTGCCTTAAAATCATTAAGGATTGCAAGAAGATCTGCTTCAATATCCTGTGCTTCCTTTATGATAGACTGATTAGATGCCCATTCTGCCAGAAATTCATCTTTATAAATCCAGAAGCCTTCCTGAATTTTATTTAAAGCACCGGGCGTATTAGAGTTATGCGAAAGTTCTGCAGATTCATTCTGTATTTTTTCAAAAAGATATGCATAATATTTGAACAGGTGCATGTCTTCAAGAAGGTCAATTACTTTCTTAATATCTTCCGGAGGATTCTTTTCAAGGCTTCTCATTTCAAGAATTATTTCTGAAGGAGTAATATGATCTTCCGGATTTTCCGTACTTACCTTTATGGCTTTTTCAGTTAAAACAGAATACCTGTTTCGACGTGTCATAATATTTTTAATAAGCCTCTGGGCATTATCAAAACGTTCAGGATATCTTTCAATATATTTATGAAGCTCAAGAAGCGCCCTGTTATAATCAGTTTTACGTATCAATTTATCTATTTCAAAAAGAGACATTACATCTTCATCAAGATCTTCTTCGACAATATTCTTAGTAGTATCATCTGTCTGATTCTGTGCACAAATCGGAATGAGAAAAAATAAACTGATAATTAGCGCAAATATTTTTTTCATTTTTTTGTATTATATTATATTTTCGGTATTAATAGTAATATATATGAAGAAAAAAACCGATAATATTGTGTATATCTTAAAGAAAATAGTTTATAATTAACGAAGAATGAAAAAAAGGCTGTTTTTTTTAGTATTATTATTTTTCTCACATCAGATTCATGCACTTGATTTTATTGATTTCTCATCTGCCATTACAGATATTTTCGGCGGTTATTCAAACGACAACGAAGGAACAACGTCTTACCGTTCACTTTTAATTCCTGTCGGCGGCAGGTGCGAGAGTCTTGGCTGTGCATACACCGGTTTCTGTGATGACGTTGCTTTCTTTAATTATAATCCTGCCGCAAGCTGCATCTTAAAAGAAACACAGGCAGGCTTTTTTCATAATTCCTGGATTGCAGATTCAAATCTTGAAACACTTTCCTACACTACACGATTGAATAATTTTGCTTTCGGACTTCAGCTTTCTACATTCTACCTTCCGTTTACAGAATACAACATGATGGGTGAACGAACTGCCGGAAGTTATTATTCAGAAAACTATTTTTCACTTAATGCATCATATAATTTTCTTGCAGGATATGAATTCAAGGGTTTTGCGCTGGGAAGTAATTTTAAATGCGCATACCGTTCCGTTCCTGATTTTACGGACAATGATACAAATGAAGTTATAAGTAATTCCGGTCTTTCTCAGTCAGGCATTGCACTGATGTTTGATTTTGGACTTATGCTGCAATTTAACTTTTTGAAATATTTTTCAAGCCGTGATCCTAACGTAAAAATCGGATTCGCAATTGAAAATCTTGGTATAGGTTTTACTGGAGCCGGCTCTTCCTTCAAAATTGATGACCCTCTTCCAACATATATCGCAGCAGGAATGTCTGTAAAATTTATCCCTCTTGTAACTGCCATAATTGATATAAAACAGCCGGTTAATCTTGCAGCGCTCGATAAATATCAGCTTTTTTCTTTAGGGGCAGGTGTAATTCTTGATTTTACAAATATTTTCAATCTTCTTTTCGGACTTGAAATAAAAAGCGGTAATCCTAAATTAAGTGCAGGAGCAGAATTCGAATTTAAAAACACACGCTTTAATGTAAACTACACTCTTGATTTGACTTCTTCCCTGGCTCCTGTAAACCGTTTTAGTGTAAGTGCAAGAATCAATATGGGTGACCGCGGACGTGCAGCAGTTCAGCATGAAATAGATGTGCTTTATAACGAAGGATTATATTATTACTATAATTCAGAATGGGAAAAAGCAATAGAAACCTGGAAAAAGATTCTGGAAATAAATAAACGTTACGACCCTGCAATTATCGGTATACAAAGCGCACAATCACAGATTGACATGTTTGATAATGTAAGGAACAGTATGTTCTTCGAACAAAAATCAGAATAATCAGATTATTTTTTCTTACTGAAAATCCTGTAATTCATCCATGGGAAAATATTATCTTTTATTTCCAGAGTTGTAAGCCATTCCGTACTAACTGTATTTGAACCAAGTGAATCAAAAACAGATGTAAAGGCAGAAATAGACTGCTTGAATCTTTTCGACGCATATTCAGGGAATTCTTCATTTTCAATCATTTTAAGTAAACCGCTTGACTGTGCTATCATCAGTTCAATTGCAGCCATATTCAAAAGTCTAGTTTTTAATCCTGTGTCGTTTGGAAAACGGTCGGCAAGATCTACCATTCTTTCACTTGCTTTACGGATATAACGCATCATCCAGCAGTTTTTATTTGAAAGAAGATTTTCGCCATAACCTTCTCCTTCGCATGAAGAATAATATGGAACAACTTTATCAAGAACAAATTGTTTTTCAAGAAGCTGATTACAAGTCGTAACCTTAAGGTCAGATGCTTCTGCACAATTAAAGGCTTCTTCAAGAAAGTAAATTCCTTCTGACCAGTTTTTCAAAAGCAAGTCTGCATCAAACGTACATACAAGATTTACAAAATCAATTTTCTTTACAGCCTTAGACGCTTTTGTTAAAAGCTCAGCCTTTTTTGCAATAAAATCACGCGCATATTGTCTTACCTTTTCAACAGCTTCCTTTTCGTCATATATGCCTTTTTTATCTTCATTAAACATTTTATTGTAATACTGGAAGCCTGTCGAATAACGGGCATCACCCTCTTTAAAAAATGCAGAAAGATTTTTTATAGGAAGATCAAAACCAATATCCTTATTTATATTTCTGAATACAGGATCATTTACGACCCCTTCACTACCGAACAGCTCATCATGAAGCTCAGGATCGTTTGCAAAAATAACAAGAGAATTATCTGTGCGGACCGGATAAAAAATTCCGTTTTCCGGCATTGTTGTAGAAAGAAGAACGCTTCTGGCATCAACAATTGTATACAAATAACTGTAACCGCGAATGATTTTTTCAATGCCCTTTGTATAACCAAGCTCCGGAATCCAGAAACCATCAGGATTCTGACTGAAAGCACTTCTGAAAGCATGAAGTCCTGTTTCAATCTGTGCAGAAATTACTTCAGGCATATCCGGATAATGAGGCATAAAAATATCAGTTGCACAGGTTGCAAGAAGTTCAATTCTTCCGCCCTGATAATATTCATTATATTTTGAAATAAGATCCTTTTTATATTTATTAACAAAATCTGATTTTAACTGTTCAGTTTTAGTTATTATTTCATTGATATTTTTTACAAGAGCACTGTCTTTTGAACAACGCTTTAATTCAGATTTTCCAAGAAGCAGCTTTTTATCAAGATATTCCACATAAGTATTCTGAATTTCATGATTAGAAAGAAGATTTAAAAGCGCAGGAGTAAAAACAAGTGCAAATTTGCATGACTGCTTTGAATCAAGCTTTTCGAGCATATTCAAAAGAGGAATGTAAACGGAAGAAACAGATTCAAAAAAAGAATTCAATAAAGGCTCATTTTCTTTTAATTCTTTGCCTGTAAATCTTATATATTCCTGATTTGTTTTTATTACAAAAATTATATTCTTCTTCATAACGATAAAGCCTTTCCTTAGAATGAATGTATGTAGTTTTTATAATGCTCCGCAAGAATCTTCTGCATTCCGGAAAGCTCAATGATTTTACTAAAGCTCTGTGTCTTGCCAGGCTGCATATCATTAATATATCTTGAAGCCTGCTGAATTTCTACCACCGGAGAAAAAGCAAGCACCTTTCCAACATTTCCTGCAACATAAACAAGCTCAATTCTTATAAATTCCTTACCTCTTGGAAGCAGCACATACTGCTCGAAAGATTTACGCGAAATCTGAATTTCAAACGCTTCCTCAGGCTTTAATTCATCTGGAGAAGATAAAGAACAGATTCTGAGCATTAAAGAACAGTTGTCAAGTTCACGAAGCATTGCTTCATCCGCTTCACTTATATTCCAGAAAACAAATCCCCAGATTGGATTTCTTAAAATACATGTAACCTGAGTTTCATTATAATTTCCCGGTAAAAACTGAGTCTCTTCATCATTTGGATCTGTATTTAAAACAATAGGATTTTCATCAACCTTTTTAGATTCATCAAGAAGGTCAAGAATCTCTCCGATTAAGATTCTTCGGTCAAGATTTTCAGGAACATCAATTCCATATTCATCTGCAAGAGATGTCAAATCAGCAAATGTAAGTGTCTCTAAATAAACCCTGTTTATTTTCTCTTCTTCCATAATTTAGATATAATCTAAAAAAAAAAGATATTAGTCAAGTTATAAAATAACTATACACACCTAAAATTTACTACAAAAAACATTTTTTTATAAATTTTTCTAAAGTCAATTATCTGTTTACCGATAATTTAAATGTAAGGCATTCAGCGGGTGAATATCGACATCCAGACACCTGCAGATGTCTACCTTGTTTACTTAAAAATTAAAGTTGAAAAGCGTGTGAGGTTTTTCAACTTTTTTTTTATTTTAAAATATATTATACTAGAATCATGTTCGATAGATTCAAATATAAAAATTTCGCGCGTCAGCAATTAAAATCACGTATTTTAATTCCTTCACTTATTATTCTTTCAATTGTAGTTATTAATTTTCTTATCACACTTCCCTTACCGAAATCTCTTCTTTCATTTATTGAACAGTTCATGACTACAGCCGCAGAAGAAAGAGTCATGCTTTTATCGCAGCTATCAACTGCAGACAAAATAAGTCTTCTTGTTTTTTATGTCGTCATAATAATATTACGCTGCATTACGGAATATACACAGAATGTTTATTTTATAAAAATGACAAGAACACCGGAGCCTGTTTCCTTCAAGGAGTTTCTTATTGCATTTAAAAAAACACCGCGTGCACTTCTCACAGGTTTATGGATGTATCTCTGGATTTTTATCTGGGCATTTTTATTAACTCTCGGATTATTAGTAATTTCCTTTGCCCTGACAGTTTTAATAAATCTTATAGGTGGTCCAAAAGGTTTTGTTTCTATCATTCCGTTGCTTTTACTGTTCGGAGTTTTAATTCCGATGATTTATAAATATCTTCAATATTCTTTTACTTTTTTCTTTGCTGCAGAATATCAAAATATGAGTGTAAGAAGATGCATTCAACTGAGCATCATCATTACAAAAGGACACATAAAGGATTTGTTGATTTTATATCTGAGCTTTATCTTATGGTTCCTTGCATCCTTCTTTACCCGCGGAATTGTCGATATGATTTTTAAACCTTACCTTAAGCTTACACTTATCAATACATATCACGCACTGATTATGGAAGCATGTGAATCAGGAACTATAAATGCTGAGGAAGTAACAGTAAAAACACAAACTCTGACTGTATCAGAAGGTGACTCTGAATAAACCTGTTTTTTTGCCGTTTACAAGTGTATCAAGTCTTTGATTGACTGTAATTCCAAGTTTACCGCACACCTGTTCAAATTCGCTTTTACGGGCAGTAAGAATTACAAGAAAACCGTCTTCTTTCAAAACACGTTTAAATGAAACAAGCATCTTTTCATAAAAATCATATATATCTTCTATTTCCTCATAAAATCCCCACGGCGGATCTGTAATTATACAATCAATGGAATGTTCATCAATATTGTCCAGAATAAATGCGTCCTGAATGCTGACATTTATTTTTGGATTACCGATAAACTGTTTTTTTGACATGATAAAATCAACTTTTTCTTTATCTATATCACTTACAAAAAGATTATTGAATTTAAATTTTTTAGTGAGCTGAACAGCAAGTCCACCATAACCGCAGAACGGTTCAAGAATATTTTCGTTTCCATTCAGCCGGGCAAAACAGCAGATTAAATATGCAATTTCAGGACGAAGCTCACCCTTATGAAGATTTTTTTCTGTAAATTCCCTCTTTGAAATAAGCTGACCGCAAAAACCAAAGCCGTCACGCCTTTTTGAATACCATATTTCAGTTGAAGGAGAAACTCTGTCCAGCTTTAACCTTGAATTTGCAATTACAGTATTTTCTGCTTTTTTAACGATATTTTTATCTGTCTTTACAAACTGATTTTCTTTTTGAAATCTTACACGGAACAAGCCCTTGCTGATAAGATAATATTTTTTTTGAGAGCAGACAGCATCTACCATTGCAGGAAAATCTTCGTTTTTCCAGAATGTCTGAAGAACAAAAAAAGTATTGTTAAAATAAACAATTTTTTCTAAATCATGGGAATTTTTGTCATATTTATAATGAATAATTCCATCAAAAACATTGAGAATCTTACAGCCTTCAAGTTTTTCTTTCAAATTGTTTTCAACAATATCCTTAAAGCCTGTTATGAAAGTTGAAATGAATTCAGACATAAAATGATTATAATATATTGCCTGAAAAATATGAAGATTTTATTGTTCAATATCATCAAGTCGGACACCCCCACCCGCTAAAACATCCTGTGATAGTTTTTTTCCGATTAATGAATCGTAATAACGGGGACTTATTCCAGGTGTTAAGATTTTTTCTGTACGAAGGATTGCAATATCATCCGGTTTGATTACATCACCTTTTTTCATGTCTTTCATAAAATGAAGGCTTCTGTTTGTCCGTCCGTAATTTTCTTCCTCTGATTTTGCAAGCTTTTTTATTCCGTCTCCTAAAACCTGCTCTACTTTTTCTTTACCGAACTGTTCTGAAATCTGATTTATAATCCTTCGTTTTCCTTCATCAATTCCGTAATGATTAATGGAAGCCTCGCTCTGATGAACAACATGTACCATAACCGCAAACTGTTCGCCTTCAAGAGCAACAGGGTCATCAAGTCCGCTTGTTTTTCTGCTTAATGTGATATGTTTTTCAATAATTGTTCCGCCGCATGCAATGCTTAAAGCAGGAACTAAAACAGGGTCCAGGCTGTGATCGCTTACTCCGCATTCTATTGAAAATCTTTCTTTCAGCGTCTGAATAATTTTTAAGTTATATTCACTTTCAGGTGCCGGATAACTTGTTATGCAATGAAGAAGACTTACATTTTCTTTACCTAAAATTGAGACAGCATTTTCTATATCTTCCATTTTAGAAACACCGCTCGATAAAATTACAGCAATTTTTTTCTTCTGAGCATTTCTGTAATCTCGAAGGGCTTCGAGCATCTTGTAATGATTAAGCTCAGGAGAAGCAATTTTCACAATGTCCGGCTTTATTTCAAGAAGCTCCCTGAGACTCCGTAAACCAAATGGACTGCAGCAGAATTTACATCCTTTTGAATGAACATATCTGAGCATTTTTTTATAAAATGATTTTTTACATTCAAGCTGTCTGAATCTGTCGTATAACGCAATATTTCCGCCGGGAAGCTTTACATAGCCTGTTTTTGGATGAAGGATTTCGTCTGCATAAACCCATTGAAATTTAATTACATCGGCTCCACTTTGAGCGGCACAATCTACAAGCTGCTTTGCTTTTTTTAAAGAGCCCTCATGTGAAGTTCCAATTTCTGCAATTATAAGACTCATCCTAATCCTTCAGGTTTTTAGCAGCGTTTAATGCCTTGTATCTGTTTGAATAGACGGTAAGACATGATGAAGGTAACCATCCCTCTTCAAATAAATACCATTCAAAATTATCATCATCGATAGATTTTCCGATTACACGAAGAATCTCACCTCTTCTGCAATGACCTATATTTTCAGATTCCCAGTTATAATCTTTTCTGTAAGCGGCGTATGGATCTGTAACAAGCGCCCAGGAAACATCCGGCACAAGGGCAAGAGGCTCTGAATTATCAAGAATGATTTTTTCTTCTCTTTTTCCCCTGCAGGAAGCAATGCAAAAAGCTAAAAGAATGATAATGACAAAATTAATTCTTTTCATGTTTCTTTAATCCCTTTAAATATTTTACAACTGCTTTATAAATCTTTAAATCAGAATCTACAAAATTAAGCTTTTTTATTTCAGACGGGTCTACCCATTTATACTCTGTATGTTCACTCAAAACAAAGGGTGTTTTTATTCCGTCATGTTCAAATTCAACTGCAAAGGCATGTAAAGAACATTTTTTATCGTTATGGACAAATTGTGTTTCAGTAATCTTTTCTATAACCGAAACACCAGTTTTAAATTCCTCATACATTTCTCTTTTTATTGCCTGTTCAAAACTTTCACCTTCCTCAAGCTTTCCACCAGGAAATTCCCAGCGTCCGCCCATTTGACCAGAGTTCTGTCTTTTTGCAATAAAAAGCTTATTATCCTTATAATAAATACATGCTATAGAACTGCTCATTATTATCTCTTAGAAAAAAATTACCTTTGCAAGAAAAAAATGAAGCACAGCACTTGCAGCACAGACAACAGCAATTATAAAATTATTATCAAGAAAAACCTTCTTTACTCCTTCGGGCAATTGAAGCTCTACCGAAGAATTCATTTTATAATATTGAAGAAGCAGACTGCTGCCGCCTATAAGTCCGCTGACAGACGGAATGAAATCTCCAAGAATGATAATGCCGTTTTTTTCACCATGACAAACTAAAAATAATTTCACAAGACCTGTTACAAAAGTAAGACAGCCTGTAATAAGAATAATCACAGGATTATCAAGTAACTTAATATCCTTTAATTTTGAATTACGGTCGCTCTTGTAAAAAAGAAAAAAAGCGCATACAAGATTTAATAAAACTGACAAAAAATAAAACTGCATCATAATACAACTCCTATTTTTTGACGACTGCAGTAAGTTCACAAGTCTCATCTGCAACCGTCAGAAGAACATCAATCCGTTTTACATCAAAATCAGTTGTTTTTGCATGCATGTATTGTTCACCGTCACTGTAAACAAGCGAAAGATGCTCTTTATCTATAATCTGATTATCGGCATTTATTACAAAAACATCTGCATCAATATTCAGGGGTTCTTTTAATACTGCACTTTTTTTTGAACTGATTTTTATTGTTGAGTAAACCTCATCTGCATAGGAAAATGCCTGAAGCTCATATTTTATATCATTAATAACCGCTGTATTTTTTTTAGCAAAAACACCCTGATAAAGCCAGACAAATGCAGTTAAGACAGCAACCGTTCCAAGCATGAATCTGTTTGATTTATTTGCGAAAATTGCTTTTATTCCTTTATTTGCTTTAAATTTTCCTGAATAAAAATCCTGGACAACCTGCGGAGCTTTTTCGAGACGTTCTTCACGATTATAATAAAACTTTAGAGGCTGCTCACCATCCGGTTTAGATTCTTCAATATTCGTAAAATCCAAAACAATCTCCTAATTTTTCAACAAGGCATCAATAAGATTATCTGTCCTGTACCATACGACACGAGCAGCTTCCTTATCCAGATATAAAGCAGTAATAATACCGTCAAACGAAACGTTCATGTTATAGTAAAGATTATCTGCATGATTAACCGAAAACTGCCTTCGTAAAATCTTCTGACTTTCACTTGATACAATTTCGATATTAAATCCATCAGTTGTTTTTATGATAAAATATTTCCAGCCGTTACTTGCAACACCAAGAAAATCATACGGCATTTTATAATTCAATTTACTGTAATCTACTACAACCGCCTCTTCATAAGGAGGAATTGAAACAGGATCTCCATAAACACCTTCTTCACAGTCAAGAGAATAAAGAAGTGTCTGAATATAATTAATTCCAGTCTGAACTTTTGAATCCTCATCTATCGCAGTAGCATAATAATCGATTTTTACAAAGAGATTAAATCCCTCCGGATCAGGAATTACATTTTCGATTGTATGATAAGATTCAATGTTATCATCATTTGCATTATAAACCGGAACATTTTTTATGCTGATTGGAATAATTTTTTTCAAAAAGCCTGTGTCCGTAAACCAGTAAACTATTACCCCCTCATTTGTATTGCAGACAACTACAAGTTCATTTTTCTGGGTTGTGTAAATATTTTTGATATATGGAAACGGTGAACCGCCAGGACCCTGCTGTCCTATATAATCGATAGAGGAACCGTCACGGGAAATGCGCATTACTACCTGACAATAAAGCAGCCCTTCTTCTCCAATCTCTTCACGGTTACGAGGGATTGAACATGCCGCATAAATACATTTATTTGTATCAACAGTAATCAAACCTGTGAATGTAAACGGATATGATATTTCCCAGCTGAAATGATCCAGATGCCTTTGGGTTTTTTCAATAAATGAAGCAAGCTCAGAATCTTCATTATAGTAAAGAGAAAGAAGATCTCCATATGAATTAAGTTCAACAGCCTTTTTTGCATTTCCATCTACCGCATAAAAGAAACCGTCACGCATTGCAATTCCCATGCGTATATTACCGACATCGTTCAAATCCCTGATACTGAACTGTTCGGGGAAATTTCCATACTTTAATCTGAACTGTTCCTTTTCACTGATAGATTCAATTTTTCCGGTTTTTGCACACCCGGTAATAAAAATCAGCGGCAAAATCAATAAACAGATAATTTTATTCTTAATCATAATCATTTTCCTGACATTTTTTCCTTGTCAATTATACTATAAATATAGTAAATTTAATTAAAATTGGATATAATAAATAACAAATTTTTTACAACAAACAGGAATTTTATAAAATGATTATCGATAAAATACTTACAGCCATCTTCGGTTCTCAGAATGACCGTGACTTAAAAGCATTAAAACCAATCCTTGAAAAAGTAAATGCAAAGGAAGAATGGGCAAAATCCTTAAAACCTGAAGACTTCCCTGAACAGACCAAAAGATTTAAGGAAGAACTTAAAAACGGAAAAACCCTTGATGATATTTTACCGGAAGCCTTTGCGCTTGTTCGTGAAGCGGCATATCGTGTACGAGGAGAACGTTCTTTCGATGTTCAGATTCTCGGTTCTGTCGTGCTTCATTCAGGCAGAATTACAGAAATGAAAACCGGTGAAGGAAAAACACTCGTTGCAGTTGCCCCAGCATATCTGAACTCCCTTACAGGAAAAGGTGTTCATATCGTAACAGTTAATGATTACCTTGCAGAACGTGATGCTAACACAATGCGTCCGGTATATGCTTATCTTGGACAAACTGTAGGCGCAATCCTTTCTAACATGGACAATGATGCAAGACGTGAAGCTTATGCTTGCGACATAACATACGGAACAAACAATGAATTCGGCTTTGACTATCTTCGCGACAACATGCAGATAGATTTAAGAAATAAAGTACAAAGAGGCTTCAACTATTGTATCGTCGATGAAATTGACTCTATTTTAATTGATGAAGCAAGAACTCCTCTCATTATTTCAGGTGCCGGTGAAGATGATACCTATAAATATCACGAAGTTGATAAATACGTAGGTGAACTCAAGGAAGTAGCAAAAGATCCAAAAACAGGAGAATATCCGGATGAAACAATGATGACTCCTGAAGAAAGAGATAAAATTGAAGGTGACTACACTCTTGATGAAAAATCAAAAAGAGTTTCTTTCACAAACAAGGGTATGAATCATCTTAATGACATTCTTCACAAGCATAATTTAATCCGCGGAGAACTTGTTGATGAAGAAAACTTTGAATATGCACATTATTTTACTCAGGCAGTAAGAGCCCATGTTTTATATCACAACAATGTTGACTATATTGTAAAGGATGGTCAGGTTCAGATTGTAGATGAATTTACAGGACGAGTACTTGAAGGAAGACGTTATTCAGACGGATTACATCAGGCAATTGAAGCAAAGGAACATATCAGAATTGCACAGCGTAACAGAACAATGGCAACAATCACGTTCCAGAATTATTTCCGTATGTACGAAAAACTTTCCGGTATGACTGGTACGGCCGCAACTGAAGCTGTCGAATTCAATAAAATTTATAAACTCGATGTAGTTTCAATTCCGACAAACCTGCCTGTTGCAAGAAAAGATGAAAATGATGAGGTTTACCTTAATGCACAGGATAAATACCTTGCAATGGTTGAAGAAATCAAACGTGCACACGAAAAAGGCCAGCCGGTACTTGTCGGTACAGTATCAGTAGAAAAATCTGAACTTCTCTCTACCCTCCTCACAAAGAAGGGAGTTAGACACGAAGTATTGAACGCTAAAAACCATGCACGTGAAGCCCTGATTATTGCAGAAGCCGGTGCAAAGGGAGCCGTAACAATTGCTACAAACATGGCAGGTCGTGGTACTGATATTAAACTCGGTGGTAACCCTGAATTCAGGGCACGAAAGAGAGCCGGTACAAATGCGACAGAAGAACAGTATAAGGCTGCTCTTGCAATAGAAAAAGAAAACTGGAAAAAAGATTATGAAGAAGTACGTGCTTTAGGTGGTCTTTATGTAATCGGTTCTGAAAGACATGAATCACGACGAATTGATAATCAGCTTAGAGGACGTTCTGGACGTCAGGGAGATCCGGGTCGTTCTAAGTTCTATATTTCTATGGATGATGATTTAATGCGTCTTTTCGGCGGTGAAAGAATGAAGGTCATGATGAGCCGTATCGGAATGAAGCCTGGTGAACCAATAGATCATCCGTGGTTAAATAAAGGAATTGAAAAGGCACAAACAAAGGTTGAAGACAGAAACTTTGAAATCCGTAAACACCTTCTTGATTATGACAATGTTTTGAACGAACAACGAGCCTTGATATATCAGCAGAGAGATGAGCTTCTTGCAGACGAAAATCTTTCCGGACGTGTCATGAAAAATGCAACTGAAGAAGTTGAAGAGATGTTCGAAATATACGAAAGTGAAGCAAAGCACAATAAGAGGGATAATACACCGTTAGTTGAGCTTGCAGAAAAAATCAGAAATACATTCGGTCTTCAGATTCCGCTTGAAAATCTTTCGAAGGATGCTGTTATTGCAGAACTCCAAAATGATATTACAAACAAGGAAACTTTGGCCGGTAAAGAAAATCTTAACATGTTTATCCGCTATCAGTATGTTCAGATTATTGACAAGAAATGGCTCGATCAGCTCGAAACACTTGAAGGACTTCGTGATGCTGTAAACCTGCGTGCTTATGGTTCTAAAACTCCTCTTACAGAATATAAAATAGAAGGATTCAATATTTTCTATGATATGCTCGATTCAATCAGAACTTCCGTAATGTCACGTGTATTTAAAGTTAAGGTTCAGCTTTCACCGGAAGCAGCAGAACAGCGAAGAAAAATGGTAGAAGCACAAAACAAAAACATGAATGCACAACATTCAGAAGCAGCTCCTTCTTTCGGCGCTAATGCACAAAGAGCACAGGCAGAACACAATGCTGCTTCAAGCTTCAACGGAGATCAGGCACGAAGACAGGCCGCATCAGGAGCAATGCAGCAGAGAACACAAAGCGCAAATGCAACTGTGAGAAGAACAATGCCTAAAGTTGGAAGAAATGATCCGTGTCCATGTGGAAGCGGTAAAAAATACAAGCAGTGCTGCGGCAGATAAAAAACAATCTGTAACCGGTTACAGTGCAGGGATATAAAAATCACTGCACTGCATAATATTTATTTTCTTTTTGTAAGTCTTATTACAGGTTTTCCTATGATAAGACTTTTATTTACATATTGAGGCTTCATAAAACTTGCATATTCGATAGGCATTGGATCATACTCCGTAACAGGTGCCTTATATTCTTTATCTGTATGACGCATATCAAGTGAATTAAACCTGTTATCACCCATCATAAAATAACAGTTTTCCGGAATATACTGTGCATTTCCATTTTCATCATTTGCAGGGAAAACAGGCATATTTCGTTCATCCTGATAATATTTCTGATAAACATAAAAATAATATTGAAGCTGTGTATTATTCTTCAATTTTTCATCAGAATTAATAAGTTCCATATTTCCTTCGTAGATATACGAAGCTATTTTTGTAATGATTTTTCCGTAAATTATTTTGTGCATAACTTCAAGTTTATATGCCGCATCAGCATACATATCTTTTTTAACATCCTTTGCAGGAATCCATGAAGTGATGAACTTTTCGAACCATTCAACTCCCCCATTCTGATTAAGGATATTTCCTGCTACCGTAAGATAATTAAATTCCCAGTTATTTAAAAATAAGGATGGCTCAGAGAAAGTTCCGCTCTTAATTTTTCCTGCAGTCATTTTTTTCAGGCTTTCAATCATTTCTTCTGCATCTGCCTGTGCCTTGTTCAAATCATAACTTCTTCGAAGTGATTCAACCTGAAGCATTGCCTCATAACCTTCCTGAGTAAATTTAAATTCCTGTACCTTAGCCTTAATGTTTTTTTGAAGAGCATTTAGATTCCAGCATGCATATTTTTCATCCTCTGTTACAGGCTTAAATTCATCAGAATCCTTTGTTCTTGCATAAAGAATTCCATCCTGCATTACAAGCTGTTCTCCAGGAAGACCTGTAATTCGTTTTACAAGCGGATCGGCCTTGATTTTTCCGTCTTCATCCTTGTTCAGATTTACTTTTGTGAACGTAAGCATAAACACAAGCTGTGAAGTAACTGTCTTAACCTCAGATTTTCTGTCAAGCTTATAGTGAGGATTTCTCAAAACAACAATCTGACCGCGTTTATACGGTTTAAAATCCGTTAATCCAATTTCTGTTAATGGAAATTTCGGACCACAGTCAAATTTCAATACTGCCACCTTATCCTTTACAAGATATTCTGGAACCATAGATTCGGAAGGAATTACATAAAGCTGAAGGATAAAAATCTGAATCAGAAGAACCATAAAAATTGCCTGAACAAGAGCGTCAATCCAATCAATAACTTCAAATATTATTTTTGCTTTTCCGCTGAATTTTGTTTTTTCAGGGGCAACGTTCCAGTCTGTCGTATAATTCTTAATTCGTTTTTCATTCATGATATATGCATTTATAAGCGATGAAATAAAAACTACACACCATAAAAGCACCTGAATTAAATCATACCAGTAATAAGTGCCATTTTTGCCTGCCCTTCGTAAAATAAATGAAAGAAGAAGTACAAATGGGAGGTATTCAAGAAATCTTAAGGAACCGAATGCCTTTTTTCCGTCAGTATGACGAAGCATTTTAAAATACACATAGAAAACGGCAAGAGCAGTAAAACCTGCCGCAAGTGGAAATGCTAAAAGTGAAATATCAGTATGAAATGAAACTGATAACAATGAAAAAAGAACTGCACTAATAAGTTCAATATAAATGTAAAGATTAAAACGTTTTGTTTTTTCCATAAATAATTTTCCTGATATAAATATAACAAAAAATCAAAACAAAAGATACAGAGAATTAAAAAAAGTTAAAAAGCGAATCAAAATTATTTGAAAGAACGTTAAGCAGCATATCGTAATCAAGCTTCAGAAGATCTTTTACAGCGTCATATATATTTTTTATATCAGAAATATAAGTTCTTTGTTCCCCTTTTAAAAATTGAAACGGTGCATCTGTTTCTAAAAGAAGTTTTTCGAGCGGGAGCTTCTGAACGCACTCTACAACCTTTTTATTATTGTTCATCACCTGTTTTCCAAAGCTGAAATATGCATTGATTCCCCTTTTATATAAAGATTGTGCTTCAACAAAGGACCCCATAAATGAATGAAAAAGAACGGAAGGTATTTTTTTTAGAAGGGATGAGTGTTCAAAGAGTTTTTCGTTTGCCTTCCTGCAGTGAATAATCAGAGGCTTTTTGTAATATGCCGCCAGTTCAGCCTGAAGAATAAAATTATTTTCCTGTTCGTTTTTCTTTGCCTTAAATTCACCGGTAAAAAAATCAAAACCGGCTTCGCCTATAGCCTGCACTTCATTTTTTTCTAAAAGTGTTTTTAAAAATTCAATTTCTGTGGTATAATTTCCCTGAGGATGAAGTCCGAAAGCGGGAACAATTTTTTTATCACCGATAGATTTTTTCTGAATTTCCCACTCTTCAATGCTATGGGCGCATGAGCAGCCCTTCCAGTTTAAAGGAGGATTAAAACAACCGTCCGAGAGACAGCAGCTGTAATGAAAATGAGCATCTGCAAAAAAAGTTGAATTATTTTCTAACATTTTTTTCATTATAACCGAAAAATATAATATAGGCACACTTTCTTTTGAAAAAAAAGAATATAATCATTTTAATAAAGGGGAAATAAAATGAAAAGCTATACACTTAAAAGCATTGGTAAAAATACCGACTACATGACAATTGTTCGAGAGATGGAAGATGGTTTTGTCGTAAAAATCGTTCGTGATATGGACGGCTACGAGGATATCAAAACTGATTATATTTCACGCGAACTTTTCGACAGCTGCATCAGAACAGGATATTTAACAGAAATTACAGAAAAAGTTGCAGTTAATGCTTAATTTGTAATCTCTTTAATTTTCAGAATAATAAAACCACACGGGCTCTAGAATCTTATGATTTTAAACGTCCAGTGTGGTTATTTTTTTTATATACGTGAATTTATAAATAAGCAGATTACAGATATATTATATAGACATAATGAATAAAAATTCATATAATATAAAGATAAACGCTATATGCAAAAAGTGTTTTTATGAACACTAGGAGGATCGTTGGCATACACAGCACAAACTACTAACAATAACAATAAGGGGCAGCGGATCAATCAGAATATCCGTGTGCGTGAGGTACGACTTATCGATGATGAGGGGAATCAGTTAGGCGTAGTAGCCACTGCAGACGCTCTCAAAATGGCAGATGAAAAGGAACTCGACCTTGTTGAAGTTTCGCCAAATGCTAACCCGCCGGTTTGTAAAATCATGGACTATGGTAAATACCGTTTTGAACAGGAAAAAAAGCTCCGTGATTCCAAGAAAAATCAAAAGGTATTGAAACTCAAGGAAATCCGCATGCAGCCGAAAATCGGCACTGGGGATCTTGATACAAAGGCCAAGCATATCCAGGAATTCTTAAACGAAGGCGACAAAGTAAAGATTACAATCCGTTTCCGCGGACGTGAACTTGCTCATACTGACCTTGGTTTTGGAGTTATGGACGAGGTGTTAAAGCGACTTACCTCAGCGTACAACATTGACAAGCCAGCCGCAATGGATGGCAGAAATATGTCAATGACTATCTCGGCAAAAGCCGCAAAATAAGAGGTTAAATAAAATGCCTAAAATGAAAACAAAAAAGTCAGCTGCTAAACGTTATTCTTTAACTGGCACTGGCAAGGTTAAGCACAAGAAACAGAACCTTCGTCATATTTTGACAAAACGTTCTCCAAAAAGAAAGAGAAATCTTAGATCTGCAGGTTATGTAGATGAAGCTGATGCAAAGAAAATCAGAAAGCAGATGCTTCCATACGGTTAATGAGGTGAACAAATGTCAAGAGCGATAGACGGAACAAAAAGAAAGAATCGTCGTATTAAAATTTTAAAACTTGCAAAAGGTTTTAGAGGCGACAGAAAATCAAATTATAAACCGGCAAAAGATGCTGTAACAAAGGCTTTGGGACATGCTTACGTAGATCGTCGTGACCGTAAACATGAATTCCGCACTTTATGGATTGCCCGTATTAATGCTGCAGTTCGTGAAGAAGGTCTTAACTATTCACAGTTTATCAACGGTGTAAACAAAGCAGGTATTAAATTGAACCGAAAGGCTCTTTCTAATATGGCTATTGAAGATCCAGCAGCTTTCAAAGCAGTTGTAGAAGCCGCAAAGAAAGCATTAAAGGCATAAGCTGATGAATACACTCGATCAAGTCTTACTTCTGGAACAAAAGGTTGAAAGTGCTGTTGAAAAAATAAAACAGCTGCAGGCCGAAAACGATGCTCTGCGCAATGAATGTTCAGAGCTCAAAAATGCGTTGGCGGCTAAGTCGGAGCAACTTATTACTTTTGAATCAGATCAGGACAAGATCGAGTCTGGTATTCAGAAAGCACTTGACCATCTTAATCAGATTGAACATTCAGTCTTGAAATCAGTAGGTCAGGAAATTACTACTAATCCAAATCAGGCTGCTTCAAAGGAGCCTAAAATTGAACATAGTACAGAACCTGTTAAGGAAGCTGTAAAAAATGACATACCTGTAATAAGTATGTTTAATTCTGAACAATCGTCTACCGATGAACAAAAAACTCCTAATTTCGATTCAATGGAAAATCTCGAAGAAGATAAAATTGATGAAGAAGAAAATGACGGTGAATCAGAAGATTTAGGATTCGATATATTCTAATGGGTAAACTTCACATCAATATTCTTGATACATCCTTCACAATTCAAGCTGACGAAGAAGAAGAATATCTTAAAAAATTATTAACCTACTACGAAAAAATCACGGAAGACATAAAAAAAATCCCTTCAGTAAAATTACCGATTCAAAATTCAATTCTTGCAGGAATAATGCTCTGTGATGAATTGTATAAAGAAAAATCAAAGCTTCTTGCAATCACAAAAGGAAAAACACTCCCATCACAGAATTCAGACAATGATAAAGAAATAAACTCAAGAACTCTCGATATGATTAATAAAATTGATAAGGTGCTTTAATTGTCTGATATAAAGTTATGGATTGATGCAGATTCCTGCCCTCTTTTAGTAAGAAATCACGTCGTAAAAACTGCAGCAACAACAAATCTTACTGTAAATTTTGTTGCAAATAAAAACATATCTTGCGATTTTAATAACTTTAATATGATAATTACAGAACAGACAAAAGATTCTGCCGATAATTATATTTTTGAAAATGCAGGTCAAAAAGATTTAGTTATTACAAAGGATATCATTTTTGCATCACGCCTCGTAGAAAAACAAATTGCTGTTATAAACGACAGAGGAATTGAATTTACAACCGAAAACATAAAGGAACTTTTGAGCGAACGAGAATATAATTATAACCTTTCACAAATTGGTTTAGTTAAACATTTTCATGAGGGCTACGATAATAAAAAATTCAAAAAATTCGCAGACTGCTTTGATAAGGTCTTGAACCGTCTAATCAGAAATATCTGATATTATTCTTCGGGGTCATCAGGATAAGCAAGCTGAATTGAACATACGCGGTCTTTTATTTCCATAAAAGCAAGAACAACCTCAGGGTCAAACTGTTTACCGGCACAATTCTGGATTTCTGCAAAAGAATCTTCGATTGACCATGATTCTTTATAACAACGTTTATGGCTCAACGCATCAAAAACATCTGCTACAGCAACAATTCTCGCCGCAAGAGGAATATCAGCACCGGAAAGCGGTTCACTTTCAGGAACGACTCCGTTCTTTAATGAAAATTTCGAAAGATCTACTTTACCAGGATAGCCCGTCTCTCCACCATCCCATCTGTCGTGATGATGAAGTGCAATATCCTGACACATCTGATCAAGCATATTTTCCGGTGGATCAAAGAGTTGTGCACCGATACATGTATGTCCCTTCATTATATTCCTTTCTTCTTCTGTAAAACGAGGGAATGTCTTTTTAAGAATAACATCAGAAATACCAACTTTACCGACATCATGGAACTTTGCCGCAATTTTTAAAGTATCACGGAAAGTATGAGATTCAGAAACCGGGACATTATGATTAAAAGCCCATCGGTCGTATATTTCCAGCGAATAGGAAGATACACGCTCAACGTGCGGATATGTTTCCTTAGGATCACGGAATTCGGCCATCTTAAGCATGCGTCGTACCATATCACTTGTTAAATAAGCATGTTGTAGCGCCTGAACGGTACTTGAAGCAAAATGTGAAATTAAAAGCTCAGCATCCTCATCAAAAGGAATTATATTATTTTTTTCATCTTTAGCATTAATTATCTGAAGAATACCAAGAAGTTTCCCGTTAGCCATTTTCAAGGGAATCGTGTACATTGATTTGGTACGGTATTCAGTCGTAAGATCTGTAACTTTATTAAATTTATAAGGCTTGCTTTCTGGAATCTTATAACAGTCCTTTATGTTCAGAGGCTCGCCTGTCAATGCAACGTATCCGCAGATTTGCTGCTGATTAATCGGAAATGAAAAAAATGTATATGGTAATTTTGCACCGGCAGGAAGTTCTTTTAAATGTGTATCATTCTGTCCATATTTTATTCTGAGACTATTTCCTTCAACAACATAAATTGAACCTGCATCTGCATTAACAATACGTCGCGTTTCTGTAAGGATTCGTTCAAGAAGAACATCAACGTCCTGAATTTCTCCCAATTCACGTTCAATTTCAATTACACGTTTAAGCTTATCATCATCTTTAGGAATATCTAAAACAGAGTTTTCCTTTATATTCATAGCATTTTTTCTCCATATAGATACACTATATCTTATATATTAATCGTCGGTAAAAATCAAGAAAAAAAAGATTTATTTTTTCTAATAATGCTAAAATATATCGGACCAGCGCCGTTTTGAACATCGGGAAAAATCTGATATCCGTAATTTGTTTTTTCAAAATCAGGAGGATTAAATTTTACGAATTCTTTTAATTCAGAATAATCAGGAGCAGGCTCTAAAAATTCAAAATCATTACCGGTTTTGTTATATTTTTTTATAAGCTTTTCCATCATCAAATCATTTTCGACCGGTGATAAAGCACATGTTGAATAAACGAGAAATCCATCGGGCTTAAGAAGTCTGTATGCGCAGGACAAAAGAGCCCATTGCTCCATAGCGACAGTTTTTATTCTTGATGGTGTCCATTCATTAAGATATTTAGGATCAAGATAAACATGCCGTTCTGAAGAACATGGAGCATCAAGTAAAATGGAATCATAACACTCACTCTCCCTTGTACACCACACTGCTCCGTCACTACAGCTCACCTCTACCCGTTCATTTATCTCTGGCGGCAGACAGGTATTAACAACATTTAACAGCCTTTTTTTTCTTTCCAAAGAACGTTCATTTGAAAAAAGCGTTGCAGAAGCATTCATACGGCTTGCTAGAACAAGAGTTTTTCCACCCGGAGCAGCACATAAATCAAGAATTTTTTCTGCATTTTTCAGCGGTAAACAAAGGGCTGGAATAATTGATGCGCTGTCAAGAAAATAACTTTCACAAGCTTTTATTTTAAGCTCAACATTTTCCTTTTCTGATAAAAATGCTTCCTTTAATTTTATCCATCTTTCGTTAAAAATCTGAGAATAATATTCTTCAAAACCGGATTTTCCATAAAGTCTGTTCTTTTCTTTTTTCATCCCTCGTACCAGCTTTAATAAATCTGATTTGAAATATTTATCGAATAACTTCCATCTTTATTATATTCACAAGAAAGAATGCCTGCTTTTATCTTATATCTGATTATTCTTTTTACCGATTGATTAATGCGATTAACAACCTCTTCATCCTTTGAAGCAAGTGACACTATAAGATTAACCGGAATTGCAATGCGTTTTTCAGAAATCATAATTACATCAATTCCCGCTTTTATGGCTTTTACAACTGCAATTTCCGGTGGGAAACCATTATCCTTCAGCGCACCCATAAAAATATCATCTGAAAAAATAAT
This sequence comes from Treponema sp., assembly GCA_024693715.1. GTDB lineage: Bacteria > Spirochaetota > Spirochaetia > Treponematales > Treponemataceae > Treponema_D. The sequence goes on from JAILKS010000069.1 coordinate 29,423, forward strand.
TCCGTCATATCCAAATTTTTTACGTAAAATCTCGTTTACCCAATAATCAGAAAGACAGGACGGAGTATTTTTTTCTGATTCGATTGCCGTTGTAATTGCATGCGACATTAAAACACCGGATGGATTTTTTTCAAGAAGGATTTCAAACGGAACAAGAGTTTCCATCAGAACATTTTCAGGAAGGTTAATTAAAGGAAGTCCCTTGTGTGGATCCGTATTTGTGTTTCCTGGAAAATGCTTTAACACGGTTGCAATTGAATTATCCTCATACGAAGTTATACAGTGAGAACCATAAGCAATAACTTTTTCTTTTGAACCAAAGCTTCTGTCATCAAGAAAAGTTTTATTTTCCTCCGTTATTACTTCAACCACAGGTGCAAGATTCATATGAAAGCCAAGCTCATGCATCTGTTCTGCCTGGGAAGAATAGATTTTTTTACATTCATCAATTGAAAGACTGGCAATTTCAAGGGGTGACAAAAGCTTTGTATTGATTTTTTTTAAACGACTGACAGAACCGCCCTCCTGATCTACTGCAAGATACGGCGGTATTTTATTATGCTTTTTACAATATTCATAAATTGATTTATTAAAAGCCTTCATATCATCACGGGTATCTGCAATATTATAACCAAAGAAAATATAACCGCCCGGAATTATGTAATCATCCTTACCGGCAGAAGGATTTACAAGAGTCATTTTTTCTACCGGCAAAAAGTTTTTATTTCCCTCAAGATTTTCAATAAACAGCTGACATACTTTTTCTTCAAGTGAAAGTCTGTCTACATATTCATCTATTGCCTTTTGTTTTTGTTCAACCCTTCTATACAAAAAATCATTCATTAACGATGCATTCTGATGTTTTTTTATCTCTTTTTGAGTCAAGAGCTTTTCTTTTTTTCCTGTGCATGATAAAAACAAAACCAATATAATCAACGGTAAGAACAGAATTTTTTTATTCATAATAAAATTATATACTATTTTGGGGTGTTGTAAAAGTAAGAAAAACGCTATAATGATTACATGAAAAATTTAGCAATAATAACAGGAGCAAGTTCTGGAATCGGGAAAGAATTTGCAAAACAGATTGCAGATAAAAATGAATACGACGAAATCTGGATTATTGCACGCCGTATTGAAAATCTTAAGCAGATTGCTGATGATTTAAATTCAAACAAAAATTTCACAGTTGTAAAACCTGTTCAAATGGATATTAGCGGTAAACAGGGTGTGTATGATTTTAAGAAACTGCTTGATGAAGAAAATAAAAAATTAAATAAGGTTGAAAGCTCAATTGAAATTAAACTTCTTGTAAACAACGCAGGCTTTGGAACTTACGGACCTTTTACAGAAACTTCTACAGAACGATCCATGCAGATGATAGATTTAAACTGCACTTCACTCACCGGCTTCTGTTCAGTCGCAATTCCATACATGAAAAAAGGAGCCGTAATTATCAACACAGCCAGTCTTGCCGCCTACATGCCTCTTGGAAATTTTGCCGCTTACAGTGCTACAAAAGCATTCGTACTTAATTTTTCAATTGCTCTTGCAGCAGAATTAAATAAAAAAGGCATTAAGGTTTGTGCATTATGTCCTGGTTCTGTAAGTACAGAATTCGCAGATGTTGCATCAAATGGAGCCAGAAAAGAAGTTAAAGGCGGCATCGGAACACAAAAAGTTGTAAAACAATGTCTTAAACGGGCATTTAAAGGTAGAAAAACATCAATTTTAAGATTCAAATGGAAATTTAATGCATTGTTGTCACGCTTTATTGGAAGATATACAGTTGCAGCATTTACCTATAAATATGCAAAGCGGCTGCATAATCCCGACAATAAATCGCAGGAAGAAGAAATATCTGTTACAGATTTCATCTGAAATTGTTTTATAATAAAAGGAGCAAATTTTGAAAAAATTTATTTTACTTACGATTTTTACTATAACCTTCGTTACATCTTGTGTAACTACAAAAAATCCTTCACCTTCATCTCAAAATCCTGATGAATCTGCATATGCAAAGGTAAAATGGAACAAAGCAGAAGCACTTTCTAACCTTGAAGGAAAATGGGTTGGAGAAGATTTTACAATCATCTATCCATATAAAATTGGAACGACAGATTATTTTCTAATCAGATATAACGAAACAGATGATTCATACAAATGGCTTGCTTATGCCAATGGAACTAACATCACTATTGAAAATGCCTGGAACAAGCGTTTTGCAGCAATTCCATATATTTATCATGAAGATTATCCTTTGGCAGATGCAAATGGAATTCAAAAAGGAGTAAAAGTCCGACGACCTACTTCAGTTCAGTTTGTAAGTAATGTTGAAATTCTTATTCCGGAAGCAACAATAATGAAAAATCTTGATATTTTTTCATGGGCTGATACAAAAGATTATTCTCTATTAAAGCTTGACGGTACATTCAGATATTTCAGTTCAGTTTTCCAGAATCAGAGCTATAATTTTACAATTCTCGAAAAAGCAGAATAAAAGGAGTACAAAATGAAAAAATCTTTTATTAAAGCGGCAATATTTTTCTTATTCATAAATTTTTTGAGTGCACAGGAATACGGAGTCGTCCTTTCCGGCGGTGGTGGAAAAGGTGCCTATGAAGTCGGTGTATGGAAGGCATTATATGAATATGGAATCGCACAGAAAACAACTGCAATTTCAGGAACCTCTGTAGGAGGATTAAATGCTGCTTTATTCTCATGCATTAAAGACATAAATGAAATTGAACGCATTTGGGTAACAATGGTACCAAGCCGTTTAACTCAAAATGATGCATTAATATCACAGGAAGGTTTGGGAACTATCATCGATCGTATTTCGCTGAACAAGCTGCAGAGAAATCCTTATCCTCAGGTTTTTGTAACTGCTGTAAAAAATAAATTCCTTGCAGGTAAGATTTTTACAAAAAAGCCCGGCACTAACGCAACAAGATTTAATCTTAATTCAGAGGCTTATACTTCAGAAATTAAAAACAAGCTTCTCGCAACTTCAGCATTTCCTATTGTATGTAAACCGATAAAACTCAGTGACGGAAATGAATATGTTGACGGAGGTTTCGAACAGGCTGGTGGAGATAACGTACCAATTGATCCGATTACACAGACAAGACCAAAGGGAACAAATATCAATAAAATCTTCATTATTTTCCTTTCAAATAAACCAAGCCGTGATTATCGTGATATAGATTATGATCAGTATGAACTTATCCGTATTATACCGTCAATAGATCTTGGAAACATTCTTGACGGAACAACTAATTTCACTGCAAACAGAATTCAGCTTTTAATTAAAACAGGCTACAATGATGCCGTAAAGGTTTTAAACAGACATGGCTACAAACCAGTCCTTTCTTACTGGTTTGAATAATTTAAGGAAGATATTCTTTCTGAATGTTTTTAAGGGAGGCAAAAAGCCTCTCTTTTTTTATCGGGTCTGAATCTGTCAGAATCTCAAGCTTTTTTCTCGCTTCTTTTCTGAATGAATTTTCCATATAATTGCATGTACAGGTAAAACCGTCAAAGCCTTCTTCCTGTGCATAGGAAATAATTTTATCTTCAGTGATATAGCACAAGGGTCTTATAATTGTTACCGGATATTTCTGGTAAACAAGCGATGGAATCATAGTAGAAAGTTCACCCTTCTCTGTCATGTTCATAATCAAAGTTTCAAGAACATCATCAAGATGATGTCCAAGTGCAATTTTATTAAATCCATTTTCTACTGCATATTTCAATAATTCTGTACGACGCTGTGTAGAACACCAGTAACAACTCATCTTTTGATTATCCTTTACGCGTTCAAGAATATTTACATCAAGCTGTTCAAAATCAACATTAAGGGAATCAAAAACATTTTTAATCTGCAGCGGAAAATCAGGTGAAAAATCTGATTTTATAAAAAGAGCCTTAAAAGAAAAATTTGAATCCGGTCTTTTTGAACGTTCAGCAAAATACTTTACAAGAAGAGTTGAATCTTTACCGCCGCTTGCACCTATCAGGATACGGTCAGAGTTATTGATGAGATTATAATCAAAACATGCCTTATCAATTAAACTTAAAAGCTTTGGTTGTTTTTTCATAAAATCAATTATAAAGCATTCACAAGGAATTGTCACATCAACAAAAGAAAAAGTTTGACAATAAAACTATTTCTTTTATAATTATAAAGTCATAATAAAATCAATACTTAAAACAAAGGAGAATTCTTATGAAAAAACTTATCGGATTTACAGCAATAATTATATCTGCTGTATTATTTTTTGCCGGATGTAAAAACGAAAATAATAGTATTCCGGATACACCTGCAGAACCTTTTACATTAAAGGTAGGACTATATACATCAGAATTAGAAGCTTTAATTCAAAAGTATATTGATACACATCCAGACTGTGGATTTAATTTTGAAGCAAATCAATTACCAACAATCACATATCATGATTCTTTATCAAACAATCTTGAAACTGGTGAATATGATATTTATATTGTGGACTCTGCTTATATTGGTGAATTTTTAAAAGGTGATGGTGCACAATATGCAATGCCTTTTGCAGAACTTGGAATTACTGAACAGGAAATAAATGATGCTCAAATTTCTCCATATTTACTGGAATTAGGAAAAAATCCTCAGGGACAACTCATTGGTTTGGATTTATATTCTAATATCTGCTGTTTTGCATACCGGCGAGATATTGCGAGAACAGTATTTAATACAGATGATCCTTCCACCATTACAGAAAAAATATCCCCTGCAAACCTTTCAAATTCTATTGCCGCATTAAAAACCTCAGGTTATGCTTTCTTACCTAGCATTGGTGATTTATGGCAGATGTCGAAAGATTCTGTAAAAACAAATGGCTGGGTTGTAAATAATAAACTATATATAGATGAATATCGCATGAGCTTTTTTGATACTGCCAAACTCTATTATGATTCCGGATATATAAATACTGCTTTTGACCAATGGAATGAAGAATGGTATGAAGAAATGAAAAAATCAGGAAAAACTTTCGGATTCCTTGCCCCTTTGTGGTTTTTAAAATATACTATTTATCTTAATTCAACCTCAGATCCAGCTTCATGGGGTATTTGTCAGGCTCCACTCTCAAGTTTTTGGGGAGGAAATTTTGTTCTTGTAAATAACAAAGAAATGAGTAATTCTAAAACGAAAGCATTAAAAGATTTAATAACATGGTTACTCTTAGATACTTCAACAAATGGTGCAATGTCTTTAATCGCAAATGGACAAATTAATATTATCGATTACAATTGTGTTCCATCTAAAGTTGTAATGGATAACAATTCATATCACCATCCTTTATGCGGTAATCAGAATATTTTTGAACAGTATGCAACAGCTTCTGCAAATTCAGAAGGACTTGGTGTAATTTACACAGAACATGAAGTTGAAATAAGTAATTTGTTCATTGAACAGGTACGTGCTTATGTAAAGGGATGGAAGACAAAAGAAAAAGCAATTGCAGATTTTAAATTAGCAGTAGCAACAGAAATCGGTATTACAGAATAACAGTAAGCTGCATCAATAAAAAAAAGCACTTCATAATGAAGTGCTTTTTTTTATATCAGATTGCCGGATCAAGTCCGGCAATGACATATTTTAGAATGATCCGGCTACGGCTACTGCGCACGCAACAGTACATCCAACCATAGGGTTGTTACCCATTCCCATAAAGCCCATCATTTCTACGTGAGCTGGAACTGATGAAGATCCGGCAAACTGAGCGTCTGAGTGCATACGACCGAGTGTATCTGTAAATCCGTATGATGCTGGACCTGCAGCCATGTTATCAGGGTGAAGTGTACGACCTGTACCACCACCAGATGCTACAGAGAAGTATTTTTTACCTGCAAGGAGACGTTCCTTCTTATATGTACCTGCAACCGGGTGCTGGAAACGTGTTGGGTTTGTAGAGTTTCCTGTGATTGAAACATCAACATCTTCGTGCCACATGATTGCAACACCTTCACGAACATCGTCAGCACCGTAGCATTTTACGATAAGGCGGTCCGGATTAGATCCGTATGGAACTTCCTTTACAACCTTAAGAGCTTTATCTGTTCCTTCACCGTTGAAGTAATCAAATTCTGTCTGAACATAAGTAAAGCCGTTAATGCGTGAAATAATCTGAGCTGCGTCTTTTCCAAGACCGTTCAAAATAACGCGGAGCTTGTTCTTGCGAACCTTGTTTGCGTTAGCAGCGATTTTAATAGCACCTTCAGCAGCAGCGAAAGATTCGTGACCTGCTAAGAATGCGAAGCACTGTGTTTCTTCAGAAAGAAGACGTGCACCAAGGTTTCCGTGTCCAAGACCAACTTTACGGTCATCAGCTACAGAACCTGGTAAACAGAATGCCTGGAGTCCTTTACCGATATTTGCAGCGGCTGTAGAACCAGTTTTGTCACCTGTTTTTTCTGCTTCTTTAATTGCAATAGCTGAACCTAATACATAAGCCCATTTTGCATCTTCAAAACAAATCTGTTGTGTAGACTGACAAATTTCATAAGGGTCAAAACCACGAGCCTTACAAAGTTCGCGAGCTTCGTTCAAGCCAGCCTCACCTTCTTTAAATCCATATTCTTTAAGAGCCTTATTCACCTGAGGAATGCGGCCTTCAAAATCTTCAAATAATGCCATTTTCTACTCCTTTCTTGGATCAATGAGGCGAACCATACCCTGATCAGCAGTTACACGACCATAGTGTGTGCGTGCTCCGGCAATAGCTTCTTCTGCAGGTTTTCCTGCTTTAAGAGCATCCATCAATTTACCAAAGTTGATACAGTTATAACCGATAATCTGATTGTCTTTATCTACTGCACAAGTTTCTACATAACCTTCTGTCATTTCGAGGTAGCGAGGACCAGTTTTGCGTGTAGCAAACATTGTTCCAACCTGTGAACGAAGGTTCTTTCCAAGATCTTCCAGGGAAGCACCAACTTTAAGACCGTCTTTAGAATAAGCTGACTGTGTACGACCGTAAACAATCTGCATGAAAAGTTCACGCATAGCAGTATTGATAGCATCACAAACAAGGTCAGTGTTCAAAGCTTCTAGAAGAGTCTTACCAATAAGAATCTCACAAGCCATAGCAGCTGAATGAGTCATACCTGAACAACCGATAGTTTCAACTAAAGCTTCTTCAATAATACCATTCTTTACGTTTAATGAAAGTTTACAAGTGCCCTGCTGTGGTGCACACCAGCCGATTCCGTGTGTGAATCCGGAAACATCTTCAATTTTCTTAACCTTTACCCATTCGCCTTCTTCAGGAATTGGGGCAGGTCCATGATATGCTCCTTTAGCCAAAGGACACATATGTTCCACTTCTGCAGTGTATGTCATGATTTTTACTCCTGATATTTAAAATCTCTTGGTTTAAAATATCATTTTTAAGAGTATTTTTCAATATATCTGCAAAAATCACGGAAAGAACAAAAACAAAGCAGCTGATTCATTTTACAATTTTTAAAAGTACATATATAATTAATGTACACTTAACGGAGGATACAACTATGGCTAAACCAATTAAAGTAACTTACATAAGAGAAGGAAAAGAACATACCGTAGAAACAGAAAAAGGAACACAGGTATTCAGTTTTATGCCTGGATTTTCTTTAAACGGAAATCAGCTTGTTGCAGCAAAAGTAAACAATGAATTATGTTCACTTGATTCAGAACTTGAGTATGATTGTAAAGTAGAACCAATATATAACAATACACGGGAAGGAATGGCTGTTTACCGCCGATCTCTTTGTCTTTTACTTGCCGCTGCAGCACATAAATTAAATCCAAATACACGTATTCTTGTTGGAAACAGCATCTGCTACAGTTACTATTATACTTTTGACGGTGAACCGATTGATGCAGATAAATTAAAAACAGAAATGCAGAAAATCATATCACAGGATATAAAAATAAAATCTGAATACATTTCCTGGGAACAGGCTGTTGAATTGTTTGATAAATTAAATCTCAAGGAAACAAGAAAACAGCTTGACCATATGTGCAAATCAAAAATCCACATTAACACAATCGATGATTTTTCTGACATGTATTTTGGTCCGCTTGTACTTTCTACAGGTGCTTTACAGGTTTTTGATCTTGTAAAATATCAGAACGGATTATTATTAAGATTTCCTAAAACAAAGTCTCCGTCAATTTTACCTCCTTTTAAAGATGAATCAAAACTGTTCAGTCTTTTCAAGCAGTACAAAGAATGGGGAAAACGTGTAAATGTTACTTCTGCGGCATCTTTAAATGAATTGATTGCACAGGGAAAAATTGATGATTTTATTGACATCTCGGAAACTCATCAGCAAAAGCAGATTTCAGAAATCGCATCACAAATTGTAAAAAGCAAAAAGGTTCGTGTTGTTTTAATTTCAGGACCATCTTCATCAGGAAAAACAACCTCTGCAAAAAAACTGGCACTTGAGCTTCTTGCAATGGGCTATCAGCCGAAAATCATAAGCCTTGACTGTTATTATTCAGGACGTGATAAAACACCTTTAGATGAAAACGGAAATCCTGATTTTGAATGTCTTGAAGCACTTAACATCGATTTACTTAATCAGAATCTTGTTGATTTATTTGAAGGAAAAGAAGTCACAATTCCAAGCTATGATTTCCACACTGGAACAAGTTATTTTGAAGATAAAAACAAGATGACATTAAAAGATAATGAGATTCTTATTATGGAAGGAATTCATGGACTAAATCCAAAGCTTACTCCAAAAATTCCAGATGATATTAAATTTAAAATCTATCTTTCTGCCTTGACCCAATTAAATCTTGATGATCATAACAGGGTTTCGACCAGCGATAACCGATTGATTAGACGAATTGTGCGCGATAATAATTTCCGTGGAAAAAGCGCAGAAGGAACAATTGAAATGTGGCCAAGCGTTCAAAAGGGCGAAGAGCTTCATATTTTCCCGTATCATGGAAATGCAGATGCAATATTAAATACAGCCCTTGATTACGAACTGTCTGTTCTTCGAGTTTATGCTGCACCTCTTTTACGTCGTGTAAAACCTACAATGAAAGAATATTCTGAAGCACAGAGACTTTTAAATTTCCTTGAAAACTTTGCGACAGTCGCTCCGACAGAAGTTCCTGAACGTTCTATCATACGTGAATTTATTGGTGGAAGTGCATTTAATTATTAATTTTTCTGAATCTTGATGTCGCAAGATCATCAATAAATTCAGATTCTTTATAATCTTCAGCTGCCTTGAAGTCTGCAAACTGCTTGTCTTTCAGCTTCTCCAGGGCAGTTGTTTTTTTTGTACATTCCATTAATACCTGTCGTTTCTGCTCACTTATAATTTTAGCCTGGGCAAGCCGTTCAAGAGCATCTTCTTTCTTAAAATCAAGAAGCTTCAGATAATTATTCTGGCATAAAATGTCATCAATATCTTTGGAGCCTTTCATCAAATGCTTAATCCGAACGTATTCAGAGGCAATAAATTCAAGCTCATTGTTAATCTGATTTTCAACCTCAAGTGATTTACTCAATTCATTTTCTGCGGCTTCTTTTTCGTAATTTCTTAAATCAAGAACATCCTGAAGTTCATATTTGAATTTTGCCATATGTTAAACTCTTAGATTACCGAAACACAACTTATGCTTTTGTCAAAGGACTTTCTGCATATTCTTCTTCAGGAATCTCAATTCCCGATATTTCTGAAAGCATTTTAAGTGTATCTTCCATTTTACATTCATCATCGGTTTCCTGGGTAAGAAGCTTTTCAATTTTATCATGAAGTTCAATTGCCTGATCAATTTCCGCAGAATTACCCTTCTGATAAATTCCTGCCGTTATCATTGTTTCACGCTCTGCATAAACAGCCATTGCAGCCCTTATTTTTCCACAGGCTTCCTGTGTTTTTTTACCTGTAACCCTTTTAGAAATACGACTGATTGAAGCAAGAACATCAATTGCAGGATAATGAAACATATTTGCCAGCCGTCGTGAAAGAACAATATGACCGTCCAGAGTACCGCGAACCTTATCTACGATAGGATCGTTCATATCATCACCATCTGCAAGAACAGTATAAAAAGCAGTAATTGAGCCTTTATCATTCGTTCCCGTTCTTTCAAGCAGTTTAGGAATCATATCGAATACACTAGGCGGATACCCCTTTTGAGCAGGTGGCTCTCCGTTTGCAAGTCCAATTTCGCGCTGTGCCTGTGCAAATCGTGTTACTGAATCAAGCATTAAAACAACATCCTTTCCTTTATCACGGAAATATTCAGCAATCGCGGTACACACATAAGCAGCCCTTAAACGACAGATGGAAGGTTTATCGGAGGTTGCAACAACTACAACCGATCTTTTCAAGCCTTCTTCACCAAGATCATTATTTATAAATTCAAGAACCTCACGTCCTCGTTCACCGATAAGTCCAATTACGTTTATATCTGCATCTGTATTTCTTGCAATCATTGAAAGAAGAGTCGATTTTCCAATACCTGTTCCCGCAAAAATACCGACACGCTGACCTTTACCGATTGTAAGCATCGAATCAATGGCACGGACACCTGTCTGAATACGTTTATTTATAGGAAGACGCTTCATTGAATCTGGCGCTTCATTCACAACAGGATAATATTTTTCAGGATAGATTTCACCGCCATCATCAATTGCATGCCCGGTTGCATCTACAACTCTTCCAAGAAGCTCCGGTCCGACTGGAACCTGAAGAACAGAGCCGGAAGCAATTACCTCACACCCTACTTCAATTCCTTTTGTATCACCAAAGGCAGTAAGACGAACGATTGTATTTTCAAGACCAACAACCTCGGCAAGAAGAGATGAGCCGTCAGATAATTTGATTGTGCACATTTCACCGATTACAGAACGTGGACCGTCACTTTCAATTTCAAGTCCCTTTACCGCAGTTACACTTCCCGTGTATTTGATGGTTTCTGCATCGACAACAGTCTCTAAATATTTTGAAAAATTAAAGTCACCGGTATAGGAAGATTTCATTTTTTCCTCCTGATTATTCAGAAACCAAAGAATCCGAACGTTTTACATTTTTAACAGGAGAAACTTCAAGAATCTTATTTTCAAGTTCTGAAAGCTGACTTTGAATTCTTGCATCTATTGCGCCAAAGTCAGTTTCTACAACACATCCGCCGCGATCAACAGTTGTATCTTCAAGAACAGTAATGCCCTTTACATTTTCCACGTGCTTGATAAATTCATCAACATTTGCAGTAGTAAGCTTTACATCCTCAAGATTAACTCTCAAAGTAACATTACCGCGAGTCTTAACCTTTTTAAGAGCGGCAAGAACATTTGCCATAACTACATTCTTTTGATTTTCAGAAAGAATTTTTATTACTTTTCTTGCCATTAAGATTACAAGCTCAACAATCTGACTTTCAGTTTCTGCAAGGATTTCTTCACGCCGCTGCATTACCGATTCAATAATTCTGTGCATACGGTCAACAAGTCGTTCTACTTCCTGCTCACCCTTATCATAGCCTTCACGGTGACCGTCTTCATATCCTTCGTTATGAGCTTCACGTACAAGCCTGTCTTTTTCAGCATTTGCATCTGCTATTATACGTTCAGACTCTTCTTTAGCTTTATTAATGATTTCTTCAGCATCACGTTCAGCCTGCGCCTTCATTTCCTGTGCAGCGTCAGTCTGTCGTTTTACTTCTTCAAAGGCTGTATCTTCAGCACGTTTGATAATATCATCCGCAGTAACCTGTGCTTCATTTATAAGATTCTGCTTTTCTACATCCCACTGATTTTTAAAAGCCTCAGCTTCCTTCCTTAAGTCATCAGCAGTAGGTCCTGTATATTCTTCTACGACCTCTTCGACTTCTTCTTCTTTCGGAGTATAGTCATGTACGAGAGGTAAAAGAATTTTTGAACTTTCAACGTTTGCTTCGCCCGGGCGAAAAACAGATTTTGCCATAAACACTTCCTTCTATTTAATCAGGTTACTAATTCGTCTTCTCCAGAACGTGCAATTACGATATCTCCACTATCTTCAAGACGTCTGATAATAGATACAATCTTCTGTTGTGCTTCTTCAACATCCTTGAGACGTACAGGTCCCATGAATTCCATATCTTCTTTAAGCATACTTGCCGCACGCTTTGACATATTTCCAAAGATTTTATCCTGAACTTCAGTATCAACAGATTTAAGCGCTTTTGCAAGCTCCTGCTGATCGACATCGCGGAGTACCTTCTGAATAGCACGGTTGTCGAGCATAACGATATCTTCGAATACGAACATCCGCTTTTTGATTTCCTCTGCAAGATCAGGATCATCTTCTTCAAGAGATTCAATAATAGACTTTTCAGATGAACGGTCAACAAGGTTCAAAATTTCTACGATAGCCTCAACACCACCTGCAGCAGTATAGTCTTCAGAAGAAAGAGTTGAAAGCTTCTTTTCCAATACTCGTTCAACCTCACGCAAAACGTCAGGAGATGTACGGTCCATTGTAGCAAGCCGTTTTGAAACCTCTGCCTGCATTTCTTCAGGAAGATTCTGAAGGATTACAGCTGCTTTTCCAGGTTCAAGATAAGCTAGAATCAAGGCAATTGTCTGAGGATATTCCTGCTGAATAAAGTTCAAAAGATGTGCCGGGTCAGTACGACGGATAAAGTCAAACGGACGAACCTGAAGAGAACTTGTAAGACGGTTGATAATATCAATTGCCTTCTGACTTCCTAAAGATTTTTCAAGAAGCTCACGGGCATAATCAATACCACCGGTTGTAATAAAGTTCTGTGCATTCATCAATTCCTGGAACTCTTCAAGAACGGCATCTTTAAATTCAGGATTTACCTTTTCCTGACGTGCAATTTCAAAGGTTAAAGTTTCTACTTCATCTTCCCTTAAATGCTTCATGATTTCTGCAGAAACATCAGGGCCAAGAGAAATAAGGAATATGGCTGCCTTCTGACGACCGGTCAGACTTTTATAATCCTTGCTGCTTTTCTTTGATGAGGTTGTACCTACTGCAGGTTTTAAACTTCCAGGTTTTGGAACTGGCTTAGGATTATTTTTGGTTTTATCTGTTGATTCAATTACTTCTTCATCAGCCATATTCTATTCCTCCATCAACCAAGTGCGGATAAGCATAGCGACATCTTCCGGATGTTCTTTTGCCATTGTAATAGCATTTTCCTGAAGCTCCATACGTCTTGTTTCTTCAACAGACATTGTAACTTCCATTCCATCATCTTTAGCATCCCAAAGTGCTCTTTCACGGGCAGCCTGCTGTTCAGCAAGAAGCTTAGCTTCTCTTTCACGACGACGTCTTTCAATTTCCTTACTGATAACTCTGAATAATATAAATGCAATAAGAAAGAATACAATACCTGCAAGAATACAAATGATTACAATTGTACGTTTTTCTTTAGCAAAATAAAGAAGATCTTCGGCATGCTGTTCATCACGACGGTCATAAGCTATATTTGTTACATAAACCTGATCACCACGATCCCTGTTATAACCGATAGCGCCTTTTACAACCTTTTCTGCCTCAGATATTTCATAAGGAGTCAGTGATTTATATTCACGCTTTCGCCAGCCTTCATCATCAAGCTCATATTTTCCGGTTTCTTTATTTCGCACAAGGCTCCAGGTTCCGTCAATATTTACAGATACAGTAACACGATCTATTTTCGGAGAGGTAATTTCCTGAGTTGTTTTTTCGTTGAGGGCATTATTCTGTGTTAATCCGGTTTCAGATGATTCTCCGACAACATTAGTCATATCAGAATAAACAGGAGGATTTTCACCTTCTGTACCGGCAGGACCCTCAGGATTATAACCAGTTCCCTTCCACACCTTTGTAACTGTCTGCTGACTTATTGGAAGATAATCCCTGTATTCTGAATCATCCCATGGTGTATCAGGATTATCTTTTTTCATTTCAATTCCTGAATATACCTTTGATTCGCTTGTCTTTTTAGACATATCCATATCAACAGAAACAAGAACATCACGACATCTGTCTGTGGTATATGTTTTTCTGAAGGCATCAAGGATTTTTGCACGGATTTCAGTTTCACGACGTAAAATCAATTTCTGCTGCTTTGAAACAATATCAACAGCATCTGAATCTGCCATTCCCGCAAAATCATTTATCTGATTTCCTTCTTCATCAGTAATGATAAGATAATCTTCCTTCAAACCCTCAATACCGGCTAAAACAGCCTTCTGAATACCAAGGATTCGTTTTCTGTCAGTTAAAAGTGTACTTCCTGATTTAGTCTTTAAGATAACAGAACAGGTAACAGGATTTTGAGTTTCTGAAAACAAAGTATTGTCCGGCATTTCAATTGTTACAGTTGCATCATAAATGTCCGGATATGATTCAATGAAGCGTTCTATTTCTAGACGTTTTTTCTCTTTCAACTTTACGTTCTGATCCGCATCTGTAGTAGACCAGCTTCTGTCAAAATAATCAGACCATATATCAATATTAGAAGGAAGGAGATTATCATCATTAAGAAGAATAACAGCCTGTCTTTTTACATCTTTGTTTTCTACATAAATGTAGCCGTCATTATCGGTAGTTGCTTCTATTCCTGCCTGATCAAGACGAGTAAGAATCTGAGTTCTGGTAGTTGTATCTGATACTTTATCATTGAATAACCTTACAGACGAAGGTTTACCTGAAAGACGCGCTGTTACAATTATAACAACAATGACGACAAGAATTATACCTATTATTATGACTTTCTGAATCGGTTTCCACTTTGACCAAAGTTCTTTAATCTTAGCGCCAACCTTTTTAAGCCATTCGTTCATTAGTTCCCCTCCCTTTGAACGAATTTAAAGAAATTTATACTAAATTTAATTAATTATATCATAGGAGGGCAAATTTGACAACTAATTTAAACAGAATATAGAAAAAATTTATCTTGTAGTAGTAATCTGATCCCAACCGCTGATTATACGGTCAATTACATTCTGAGCAAGATTCAGGCTCATTCTAGCCCAAGACATAGCAACTGTAATTTCTTCAGGATTAACCTCTTCAGGATTTGTAATAAACTTCTGTGTAAGGTCTGCTACTTCAATCTGCTGATCATTAACCTTATTGATTGAATCAAAAATATAATCCTTGAAGCTTTTTGTACCTTCTTTTTCAGTTGTATGAAGAAGTGTAGTATCATCAAGAGATTTATTTAATGTCTTAATCTGTTTTGTATAACCAAAATGTTCCGGTTCAGTACGAGAAAGCTGTAATGTTCCGAATTCCTGAATAATCATATATTTTCCTTCCACCCAAAATCTTTTGATTTAAATATATCAGTTTTTTTTAAACTGTCAATGATTATCTGCCTATTTCCATAGCAGCCATAAACATATCCTTTGCACCATCGATTACCGTCGCATTCGCTTCATATGCTCTTGATGCAGAAATTAAATCTACCATTTCATTTACGATATTAACATTCGGATATTCAACATAACCCTTATCAGGACCTGATTTAATTGCATCAGGATGTTCCGGATCCCACACAAGCCGACCTTTTGTTTCTGTATCTTTAACAATTTCCAGAACTTTAACACCGCGTCCGGGACCGTTATCCTTATCCTGTGGAACGAATGGAGAACGCCACTGAGGATTTTCATCTGCAACCGGTGCAAGAATTACTCTTGAACGTTTAAAAGCACCGCCTTCGGGTGTACGTGTTGTAGAAGCATTGGCGATATTATTTGATATTACATCGCTTCTTGTTCTTTCTGCCTTCATTCCTGTTGTTGCTATATTTATACTTGTAAAAATTCCCATGTTAGTTTTATACTCCTATTATTTCTTCATTGCAGTATTTACCTGCTCAAATTCAAAATTTGTAAGCTGAGTTAATAATCTGTACTGCATCTGAAGCTGAACAATATTGTTTGCTTCAGTTTCTGCATCAACGTTATTACCGTTATTTTTTACAGTTGATACCCAGTCTGTTACGCGTCTTGGCTCAACCTTCCTGTAATCATAAGGAACATTAATCTGAATATGACGAGGATCTGTTGTTGTAAGATGAAAAGAATTTTTAGCGATTTCTTCAGAATCAAAAGCCCGTTTTAATTCACTTTCGAAATTTACAATCTGTCTTTTATAATTAGGTACTTCTATGTTAGTAAGATTGTTCGCAGTTACCTGATATCGAAGATTTGTTACATTCATTTCACGCTGCAGCAAATCTATTGAACGTGTAAAACTATTCATGACAGTCATTTCCTCCTGAAGAAAATCGGATTATTTCCGAAAATCCATATATTTATTTACATCTAGTTGATTTTCGGAAAAATGGGGAAATAGTTTAGAAAAAAAACAAATCTTATAAAAAAAAAGCTCACGGCGGATTGGGGGTCGAAAAAAACGCGGGCTCGCCCGCTACACGCTGAAGCACCTTGTAATTATATACTTGCCCACTTTGTGGCCGCGCTTCAGAGTGTTTTTTCCGCCCCACCCAATCCACCTCCGCTTTTTTCAATTAAATTTTGTATCTATACTAGTTTCATCATTTTCCTGCAAGCAACTGGATGTAATGTTTGGCGGAGTTATTGAGAGAGAGATTCTTTATCCAGATGTGAATTTATATTATGATGAAGGCATGGATTATAGTTACATTTTACATTCTGCAGTACCTATAGTTGAAAAGTTCAAGACGTTTGGATTTGAGCAAAATAGGGATGAATATGTTTGTAAAAAATCAATTGATGTGGACGGTTCAATTTTTGATGTAATTATATCATGCAGACCAGGCACTTCCCTAACTGCTCAGGTTTTTGATAAGACAACGGGAGACAGATATTCACTTTTTGATATGCCCACAGCCCGCGGAGCCTTTATAGGAAAAATGCGGGAAGAAGTACAGAAGATTATTGATAATTTTAAGGCAGCTTGTTTTACAGAGCAGGATTTACATGAAAAATATGTTTCTTATCTGGCATCGCATTTTGGTGCGGAGCCAGACTTTCCATGGGACGACTCTCCCGATTACTGCGTTTTCCGCTGCCCCAATGACAAATGGTTTGCGCTTGTGATGAAAATCAAATATAAACAACTAGGTCTTGGCTCGGGCAACGATGACGTTTGGGTCGTAAACATGAAGCATGATGCCGATGATATTCCTTCTGTGATAGACCGCCTCTCAGTCTTTCCCGCCTGGCACATGAGTAAGAAGCATTGGATTACAGTATTGCTTACGGCCATTACTGATTTTGAAAAGTTATGTGAACTGACTCAGAGAAGTTTTGAGTTGGTGGGCAAACGAAAATAATTTCTTAATTATTCAAAATCTTCTGGATGACGAATAACAGTCTTTTCTCGTTTGATTTCGAAAACTTCTTTTCACTCTTCGTCAGTAAAATTATCTGATTCAAGTTTCTTTCGGAAATTAAGGTATGCCTGATAGAAGGGAGACGAAGATATATTAGTTGTTTGAGATTTTTCAATCTTATTCATTAGAACCTGCATAAAGTTTTAATGATTATTATTTATTTCCCTTTGCAATATTATGCGGTCGACAGAGCATCTGACAGTTTGAAATATCAGTAGCGCCACCTTTACTCCAAGCGGCAACATGATCTGCATCCATTTCAGTAAGTTTCCAGATTTTTATTTTATTAGGAGTATCTGAAATAGCACAGAAAGGACAATTTGAAATTCCCTTCTCTTCTGCTTCTTTTGTTTGCTTATCATAAACAATTCTTTTATCTCTGTCTTCGAAGATTCTGATATTTAAAAGTTTTGTATCGATACAACCGCCTAAAACATATTCAAAAATACCACTTCGATTTTTAACTGCACCATCTGCATAAAGCTCTTTTACCTTTTTATCAATTTCATCCGGATTATAAGGAGTTGTATGATATTTTTCATAAAGCTCTCCCCATTTCTGCCCGCACATTTCACGCTCAACAGTTTTAAAAACACTGGAAACCCAGTCAATTACAGAAGTAAAATAGTTTTTGAGTTCAGAAATATCTTCACTGTTTCTGTGCTCAGACATATAAGATTCTTTATTACCTTTACTTACCCAATTTAAAGCACAAGAAAGGAAATCCTGACGTTTTACATCACCTTTTATATATGCGCTCCATTTTTGAATATTTGAATTCTGACTATTAGAAAACTCTTTTTTAGCAGCGGTAACAAACTTACCGGAATAAATTGCATTCAAGAGTTCCTGTTCATTAAGAGGAACACCTGCAATATTTATAGTTTTAAACCATTCCTTAATCTCACTTTCTGTTCCTTCGCAGATGTAAATCAATAATTTTGTATTAAGTATTTTTTCCTGTAATTCTTCATCAAGGCCTGTAAAGTAATTTTCCATTCCATTTACTTTTACAGCAAATTTACCAATTACATAACGACCAAAACTTGTAATACGCTGCTGTCCGTCTAAAACTTCGTAGGAATCCTCTCCTGTTTTTACAAAATAAAGAATACCAAGAGGATAACCTTTTATGATTGAATCAATAACAGCAACATCTTTTACGCCATCAGCATATATATAATTACGCTGATACTCTGGCTGAATTGTTAGTTTACCTGATAAACCAAACAAGCCTTTTCCTTCAAGTTCGTTATAAGTAAAGCCGTTGCAGATTTCTTTTATAGTGATTTCGGTGTGAAGTTGTGTATTCATTATCGTTTCCTTTTTATTAAGATTCTCTTATATACTGATTGAGGATTTCCATTTGCATCATACAAGCATAAAGAATGCATATTAGCTGTTAAATGCCCAGTTCCACCCATTCGTCTATAATCTTCAATCCATTTTTCGCCCATAGGTTTAATACCCAATTCATCAATATAATATGGACTGTCAGTTCCAATAATTTCAAATTGTTCTGGACAATACTTATCAAGAAAGGATATAGGAACTCCCATTACCCCTGTATAATCATCAGGAATTGAATCCGTAAAAGGGACCTCGATTGCATCAAAATTATTATATTTATTATATCCAATATCTTTAATCTCTTTATGCCGTGAGAACTTGATATTATCTGCCATAGTCATTAAAGATAAAGGTTGATGTCTTCTACCATGCTCAAGATTAGTAAACCAGCGAACACCAGGAACACGAATAAATCCTTCACGATAATCATGTGATTTGAAATAACTTAAATTCTTATTGAGTTCAAGAGGCGATGTAAAATAACCAGCACCTCTTACAAATGGATTATCTAGCCATATTTTGTTTTCTTTTATTAATGGAAAAATCTCCTTGTATGTAATTGCATTCATATTTCCAATAACTGCAAATTTTTTTTCAGCTTCTAAAACCCATGCAATAAATTCTCTAAACAAACTAAATGGAGGATTCGTTATTATGATGTCAGATTCATCTCTTAGTTTCTTTACTTCTTCACTTCTAAAGTCTCCATCACCTTCAAGATAATTCCATTCCAAATCATCAATATTTATCTTTTGGTCATTATTAATATCACGTTCAAGAATAAATATTTTTCCTTTAATTCTTGTTTTGTCTATATCAAATTTTTCATTTTCTTCCTCAAATAAACTAGGTTGATAATTAACTTTGTATTTCTTACTTTCAACAGCATAGCTTGTACTTATTACTTTTCTGAGACCAAATCTTTGAAAATTCTGAGCAAAGTATTTTGTAAAATTAGACCATTCTGGATCATCACATGGTAATAGAATTGTTTTATTTTTAAATACTTCTGGATTATAATCGATGTAAGCATTCATTTCTTTTTCAACATCAACGTATTGTGTATAAAATTCATCATTTTTTGCTGATTTAGCAGTCTGTAATTTATCATTTGCCATAATAATTTCCGAAAGAAGTCTTTTGTAATGCAACACACCTTTAGATGTGTTGTTAATAATTATACACTCCTTTCGATGTGTTTTAAAGCACTTATTACGCAAATAGATGTATTTTAATCTTATGGGATTTAGAGAAAACTTAAAAAATGAACTTGTCTTTCAAGATATCAAAATTAAAGAACTTGGATATAAAGCAGGTATTAATCCTAGAACTATAGAGCAATATTTATCAGCTGCAGCAAAAATGCCATCTGCTGAAAATGCTGTTAAAATTGCATCCGCACTTGGAGTAAGTGTTGAATATCTTGTGACAGGAAAACAAAATGCAAACGATTCTTCTAAATCATCAGAAACAGAAAACCAAATATTATTATTCAAAAAATATCATGAACTTATTAAACAAGCAGAACACTTAAACGAACAACAATTAAAAGCTATTGAAAATTTAATGAAAACAATATAAAGCCGGGGCGTTACGGAACAACCAGTTGTTCCGAGCCATTTTTATCGATGAGCCTAAAAAATTCAGTGCATTTTTTTTAACGGCTCTTCGATTTTAGGCAGGGGGCGGCGTTTGAGCCCCCGTTAGAAGGGGTAGCGGAAAACGAAAAAAGCGCGATGGTGAAAACCGTCGTGCTTTTTTTGGTTGTAGCGAGGGGGAGCGAGTTTTGTTCTCCAATACTTAAATTGGAAACAAAACTCGGTAGTGAAACGTAGCTTCCCCCTCCTTTAGACTAAAGAATATATCTTGAAAGATCCTGACTCTGAACAATATCGGTAAGCTTTGAATCAACAAAGGCAGCATCAACCGTTATAGTTTCACCCTTATGTTCATCTGCATCAAAATTAATGTCAGAAAGCACTTTTTCCATTATGGTATGAAGTCTTCTTGCACCAATATTTTCTGATGAAGCATTTACTTCCTCTGCCACACTACTCATTCTATCGATTGCATCTTCGGTAATGTTGAGTTTTACGCCTTCTGTTTCAAGCAAAGCTGTATACTGCATTATAAGACTGTTTTTCGGTTCACGAAGGATTCTTGCAAAATCTTCTTTATGAAGTGATTCCAGTTCAACACGAAGCGGAAATCTTCCCTGAAGCTCCGGAATTAAATCACTTGGGGCTGCAACACTGAATGCACCTGCGGCAATAAAAAGGATATGTGTAGTATTTACAACACCATATTTTGTATTTACATTACTTCCTTCAACGATAGGAAGAATATCTCTTTGAACACCT
Organism: Treponema sp.; assembly: GCA_024693715.1. Lineage (GTDB taxonomy): Bacteria > Spirochaetota > Spirochaetia > Treponematales > Treponemataceae > Treponema_D. Next base: position 50,510 of record JAILKS010000069.1, read on the forward strand.
TCCCTGCTTACATCCTGACCACTGCTCTGCCCTCTTACAGCAATTTTATCAATCTCATCGATAAAAATAATTCCACTTTGTTCTACTCTTTCCTTTGCAATATCTGCAACCTTGTCATGATCTATCATTGAATCAAGAACTTCTTCTGTAAGAATCTTACGCGCTTCCTTAACGGTTACCATACGTTTACGGCTTTTTCCACCGCCATTCATTATGTTAAGAATACCGTTCATGCTGTTCTGTAAATCATCAAGTGAACCGCCGGCTATAATTTCCATATTAGGCACACCGCGCATTCTCTGAACATTCATTTCAATCTCACGGTCTTCAAGTTTTCCTTCACGAAGCATCTGTCTGAATTTTTCCCTTGTAGAATTTTCTTCAGGCTTTTCTTCTTTTTTCTCTTCAACAGCAGCATTTAAATCAATTGTTATTTCTACGGGACTTGTCTGCGAAATAAAACCGGCAGGCTGTTCATCTTCTTTTTTTGATTTTGTCTTTTTATCTGTACCTGGCAAAAGAAGGTCAAGAAGGCGTTCTTCAACTTTATCTGCAGATTGTCCTCTCATTTCATCTTCCATTTCTGCTTTAACATCGTTGTAACCGACAGCCATTAAATCTCTTACCATGCTTTCTACATCACGACCAACATATCCTACTTCTGTATATTTTGTTGCTTCAATCTTTAAAAACGGTGCACCGCATAATTTTGCAAGACGTCGTGCGATTTCGGTTTTACCGCATCCTGTAGGACCTATCATAAGAATATTTTTAGGAGCAACCTCATCCCTTATGCTTTCATCAAGCTTTAATCTTCTGAAACGATTTCTTAACGCTACCGCTACAGCACGCTTCGCCTTTTCCTGACCTATAATATATTGATCAAGTTTTTCTACAATCTGTTTTGGTGTTAAATTATCATTTTTATTCATAATTCTATTCTAAAGTCTCCACAGTGATATTTTCATTTGTATAAATACAAATATTGCCTGCAATTTTCAGGGAACGCTCGGCTATTTCTTTTGCACTTAAATCTGAAGCATCAAGATATGCAAGAGCAGCTGAATATGCAAAATTTCCACCCGAACCAATTGCAATTGCATCTTTTTCAGGCTCGATGACATTTCCATCGCCACTTATCAAAAGAATTTTAGATTTATCTGCAACTAAAAGCATTGCTTCAAGCTTCTGAAGGCTTCTGTCCGTTCTCCATGCCTTTGCAAGCTCCACAGCAGAACGCATTATATCACCGTTATATTCTTTAACCTTTGTTTCAAATTTATCGAGCAATGTAAAAGCATCTGCAACACTTCCTGCAAAACCTGTTAATATCTTACCGTCATAAATCTTTCGTACTTTTCTTGAATTTCCTTTGCAGACTGTATCACCTAAAGTACACTGTCCGTCACCTGCCATTACAACCTGTCCGTCTTTTTTTACCGCCAGAATAGTTGTGCTTCTAATTTTTGTGTTTGACATGTATTTACCTCAATTTAAATATAATGAAAAAAATCAGGCTAGGCAATTAAAAAAAATCAAAACTTCTAGCTATGAGGATGCGCTTTATTATATGTTTCAATAAGCTGTTCGGTTGTAAGATGTGTATATCGTTGGGTTGTAGAAATTGAACTGTGACCAAGCATTTCCTGAACAAGCCTGATATCAGCTCCATTAGAAAGCATCGTTGTAGCAAAAGTGTGACGAAATGCATGAGGATTAACATGATGCTTTGTTCCTTCAACTCCTGAATATTTAGATAATATAAATCTGATGCCACCTGTCGTTAAAGGCTGTCCCTTCTGATTTATAAAAAGATAATCGGTAAACGATGATGCTTTTTCCGAAAGGATTTTTTTTCTGTCACAAAGATATTCGTTTAATGACTTCACCGCATCTTCTGAAAAAAACACCCTTCGCTGCTTATTTCCTTTTCCACTCACAACTGCACTTGAATTATTAAGAAAATCTGTCATTTTTAAATTTCTGATTTCACTTATACGACATCCGGAAGAATAAAGCATTTTAAAAAGGCATTCATCCCTTGTTTTCCATAAAAGTTTATTTTTTTCAGGAGCATTACAGATTTCGTTTACCTCTGCCTTTGTCATAAAATTAGGAAGCTTCTTTTCAAGTTTGACTGTCTTAAGCTCAAGTGCAGGATTATTTGAAAGGTGATTAAACTTAGCAGCATATAAAAACATCGTACGGACTGCCGCTATAAAACGGTTTATGCTTGCACTTGATTTATTCTGTTTCGAAAGCTGACCAATACAAAGAAGAAGATTTTCCTTTGTGATGGAATGAATTTCCATTTCCGGTGATAAAAAAATCTGCAGCTGCAAAAGATCATTCTTATAACCGATACATGTATTTTCACTTAATCCGCGTACAGCAGAAAGATAAAGAAGAAATTCATCTGTCAGTTCATTTAATTTCATAATAATATTATCGACAGAAAAACTAGCATTCCCACTTTTTTGAACGCTCTACGGCTTTTTCCCATCCTGAAAGCAAGGTTTTCCTCTGTTCAGTCTTCATTTTAGGTTCAAATACCTTATCTACTGTACGTTTTTTCAAAAGTTCAGATTTATTTTTTAACAAACCGCATGCAAGCATTGCAAGATATGCTGCTCCAAGCGCTGTAGTTTCAACATTTTTCGGTCTGCACACCCTTGTATTCATTATATCTGCCTGAAACTGCATCATTATATCACTGACACACGCTCCACCATCCACATTAAGTTTTGTGATTTTTATATTACTGTCCTTTACCATAGCTTCAAGAACATCACGAACTTCATAGGCAATTGATTCAAGAGCAGCCCTGCAGATATGAGCCTTTTTTACACCTCTTGTCAAGCCTGTAATTGTTCCACGAGCATACATATCCCAATAAGGAGTTCCAAGACCAACAAAAGCCGGAACAATATAAACACCATTTGAATCCTTAACCTTTGCGGCCTGAATATTCACATCATTCGCAGTGTCTATCATTTCAAGTTCATCACGAAGCCACTTAATCAGTGCACCGCCTATAAAAACACTTCCTTCAAGTGCATATTCAATTTTTCCGTCTATTCCAATTGCAATTGTTGTAAGAAGATTTTTTGAACGCACAGGTTTATCTCCGGTATTCATAAGCATAAAGCAACCGGTTCCATATGTATTTTTTGAATCGCCTTTATTAAAGCAGCCCTGACCGAATAAAGCAGACTGCTGGTCACCAATTGCACTTGCAACAGGAGCGCTGAATCCACACACAGAACTTTCCGTATTACAATAAATCCTTGAAGAATCACAAACCTCAGGTAAAATACATCGTGGAATATTCATAAGCTGCAAAAGCTCATCATCCCAATCAAGCTTGTATATATTAAAAAGCATTGTACGGCTTGCATTAGTATAATCCGTAATATGAACCTTACCACCACTTAATTTCCAGATAAGCCAGGTATCTATTGTTCCGGCAAGAAGCTCTCCTTTTTCAGCACGCTTTCTTACTCCGGGAACATTGTCTAAAATCCATTTAAGCTTTGTAGCACTAAAATATGCATCAATAAGAAGACCTGTTTTATCACGAATTTTTCCCGTCCACCCCTGCTTCATAAGTTCGTCACAATAATCTGCCGTACGCCGACACTGCCACACTATCGCATTATAAACAGGCTTGCCGGTTTTCTTATCCCAGACAACTACAGTTTCCCGTTGATTAGTAATTCCTATTGCTGCAATTTCATCTCTTTTTATTTCTGATTCAACGATAAGATTCTGAAGAACTTTCAGCTGACATTTAAAAATTTCTTCCGCGTCATGCTCAACCCATCCAGCCTTAGGATATATCTGTTCAAATTCAAGCTGACGGCTATCCAGAGGTTTTGCATTTTCATCATAAAGAACTGCCCTGCACGAAGTTGTTCCTTCATCAAGAGCAATTACATATTTTGCCATAAAATCCTCCGTTAACAAGAGATTTTATCAGTTTTCTTCTTCAGTCGATGTATGAAGATAATTACAGTCAGGATTGATACAGCTCTTGTAACTTCCATTCTTTTTATCGAATTTTTCAACAAGGAACCAGCCGCATTCAGGACAATACTGATCTATCGGTTTAAAGTGACTTATGAAAGTACAAGTCGGATAATTTGTACAGCCAAAGAAGGATTTTCCTCTTCCCTTTGATTTTCGCTCAACGATTTCACCGCCGCAGCCTTTGCATGGGCATTTAGCAAGAGGAATCGATTTTGTGTTATGACACTGAGGAAAACCTGAACAGGCAAGGAAGAAACCGAAACGACCAAGTTTTTTAATCATCGGTTTGCCACAAAGCTCACAAACCTTATCAGTCTGTTCATCAAGGAATCCTTTTATACTTTCTGTATTTTCCATAACTTCATCAACCCGTTTTTTAAACGGACCGAAGAAATCCTTCATCATTGTATTCCAGACAAGAGTATCCTTTTCAACATCATCAAGCTTGTTTTCGACTTCTGCAGTAAATGATTCATTTATAACATCCGGGAAGGATTCTACAAGAATTTTTGCAATCATACGTCCAAGCTGAGTCGGCACAAGCTGTTTATTTGCCCTGGTAACGTAATATCTGTCAAGAAGAACTGAAATAATCGGAGCATAAGTTGACGGACGACCTATTCCCTTTTCTTCAAGCATTCTTACAATTGAAGCATCTGTATAACGTGCAGGTCCCTGGGTAAAATGCTGTTCAGGATGAAATTTCAGGACATTAATCTGCTCACCCTCTTTCATCGAAGGAAGACTCGTTGATTTATCTTCTTTTGATGAAAGCAGCTTAATTACGTTATAAAAGCCTTTTTCTGAAATCTTACTGGCCGCAACTCTGAATACCGCATCATCAGCAGAAATCTCAACTGAAGTTGTAATCATTTTTGCGTTATTCATCTGACTTGAAACGAAACGTTCCCAGATGATTGAATATAATTTAAACTGATCGTGTGTAAGATATTCTTTTACGCTATCCGGAGTATATTCTGTATATGTCGGACGAATACCTTCATGAGCATCCTGTGCCGCTTTACCAACTGTATAATGAATCGGTTCTTCTGGTAAATCTGACGGATAATTTTTTGTAATCCATGCCCTTACATCATTTAAAGCAGTTTCAGAAATTCGGACAGAGTCTGTACGCATGTAAGTTATAAGACCGACACGATTCTGTCCTATCTGAATACCTTCGTAAAGCTGCTGTGCAATCTGCATTGTTTTTCGTGATGTAAAACTAAGTCTGTTTGCCGCTGCCTGCTGTAATTTTGAAGTTGTGAACGGAGCCTTAGGCCTTACGGTTTTTTCTGATTTTTTCAAGGAAGTAACAATGCATGGAGCACTTTTAATTTTTTCGATTATTTCATTTACAACGCCCTCTGATTTTAATTCAGGAGTTTCTCCTTTATATTTTACAAGCTGGGCGGTGAAGGAAGATTTTCCTTTTGCAAAATCTGCATCAAGCGACCAGTATTCTTCAGGTAAAAAATCTTCAACTTCTTTTTCACGTTCACAGATCAATCTTAAAGCAACAGACTGAACTCGTCCTGCAGAAAGTCCGTTTTTTACTTTGGCCCACAAGAGCGGACTAAGATTATAACCTACAAGTCTGTCCAAAACACGTCTTGCTTTCTGTGCGTTTACCTTTGCTTCTACAATTTCTCCAGGATTTTTAACGGCTTCAGTAATCGCTGCCGGTGTAATTTCATTAAAAACAATTCTGCTGATTTTTGCATCGGTTTTATCTTTAAGCGCATTGTTTAAATGCCACGCAATAGCTTCTCCTTCGCGGTCATTATCGGAAGCAAGCAGAACAAAATCAGATTTCTTCGCATCCTTCTGAAGTTCCTTTAAAAGCTTGGCACGGCCTCTTACTGTAATGTATTCAGGCTGAAAACCGTTCTCTATATCAATAGCCATCCTTGATTTTGGTAAATCAATAAGATGTCCCATTGATGCTTTTACTGTATAACCTGCTCCAAGATATTTTTCAATTGTATGAGCTTTAGCAGGAGATTCTACAATAACTAAGGTTTTTGGAACTTTTTCTTTCTTTGAAGTTTTCTTTGTTTGTTCTGCCATAAATCTATCCTTAAAATAATTCCTTTTGAAATATTAAAGAACTGCGTATTCCAGGCTGTTCACCAAGAACCGCACAATAATCCTTGTAATCACAAATTACAGGAGCTCCACTTAAAAGGAACTTCTGCGGTGTATTTTCCCTTTTATATCTGCTGACTTTACCTGTGGCAAAATCAGAATCCAGCCGCTGCTCAACCCTTCCATTAATTTGCATTGCAAGCTCAGAAAAAGCAGCAGTATGAAAAAATACATCCCTGTTAAAATCAAGTGCAAAATCAGCAGTAATCAGTGCACCACTTCCGCATGGAGCCTGAATAACTACAGTTGCAGGTGAAAAAGCGGCAATTATTCTGTTTCTTTCAATAAAATGCCACTTCGCCATTTGACTTGCAGGTTCATATTCACTCACAATACAACCGCCGCTTTTTAATATATTTGCAGCAAGCTTCTTATGATTATAAGGAATAATCGAATCTATGCTTCCCGGCAAAACCGCAATAGTTTTTCCAAGTTCTGCCATAGATTCATCTTTTTCCAGCAAATCAAAATATGCATTGACACAGCCAAGATGTGCATAACCATCTACCCCGTTTGCAAGCCCGGAAACAACATTACAGCCGTCAAGAGCTGCTTCATAAGAAAACTTAATGGCAGCATCTTTTCCCTGTGGTGTAATTTTTCTTGTTCCCACAACAGAAACACTTTTTTTATTCAGACATTCCGTATTTCCCCTGCAATAAAGCAGATACGGAGGATTAAAAGCATTTCTCAACAAGTACGGATATCCGACATCTGAATTCAGAAGAACCTGAATATTCATTTTTTTGCAGTAATAATTTGCAATTTCTGCACATCTTAAATTTTCTTTACCATCCCAGACGGCTCTATTCAAGTCCCGCTTTATCAATGCAGCAATATCATCTTTAGACAGTAATACAATATCAATATAACTGTCAAGATTTTTTTCTAAAATTTTCTTTTCCTCAAATGAAAGAAAAGAGATTCTCGAAAGGCTTAAAACAAAAATCTGTTCTGCTTCCGAAAAATCATTGAAACGGCGTTTGTTCAAGTACAGCTTTCTTCTTCTCCTCGGCGATGGATTTAGTTTCAGCTGATTTTGTCGTATCTATTATTTTATCTAATATTTCAAGAGTTTTGTCAAATTCCCCGTTCAAATAATATGCAGTTGCAAGAACTGACATTGCGTCAATATGCTTTGTATCAATAGTAAGAAGTTTTTCAAGATAAGGAATTGCACGTTCAGGCTCAATTGTTTCATAAACATAAACGATTGAAAGTCCGTAAAGAGCATTTACAAAACGATCATCAAGCTGTATTGCCCGAAGATATGCATTTTCTGCAAGCGTAAGATATTTCCCAGCCATTTCCATATTACCGGTACCGTCTTTTTCCTTATGATACATATAACCGGAGCATATTCCAACATAATAATACAAATTAGGATTAGAAGGATAATAATTCAAAGCCTCCTGAAAAGCTTTAAGTGCTTCTCCATACATCGGAGGCGTAACATCCATATATTTCTGGCCAAGCAGCTTATACCAGATGCCTATCTGTGTCTGAGCAAGCTGAATGTCCTTTACACGTGTTTCATATTTTTCTATTGCTTCCTTATATTCCTCAATAGTTGTAGGTTTATCTACATTTTCTTCCATCCTCTGTAAACGGGTAATATACTGATTAGAAACCCTGTTACAGGAAAACAGTAAAACTGAAATTAATAAAATACATGAAACACCAAATAATTTTTTCATACTATCCTCATTCATTAAAATATTTTTTATGTGCCGCCTCAAGCTGATTATCAGTTATATGCGTATAAATTGTCGTTGTAGATAAATCTGAATGACCTAAAAGCTCCTGAACTGAACGAAGATCCGCTCCGCCAGAAAGCAGATGTGTAGCAAAAGAATGTCTTAAAGTATGAACCTTTGCTTTAATACCCGAAGCCTTTTGAAGTTCACCAAATCTTTTCCAGACACCTTTTCTGGATATTTTCTTTCCCTTGTAATTAAGAAAAAGCTCTGCTACAGATTTATCCTTCTCTAACCGTGGCCTTACATTCTGAATGTAATCCACAAGCTTTTCTTTTGCAACTGTTCCAAAAGGAACAATCCTTTCTTTATTGCCTTTTCCATGAACAAAAATAAGTTTTTCATTAAGGTGAACCTTCGAAACCTGAAGATTACAAGCCTCACTTATTCTTAATCCGCAGGAATAGATTAACTCAAAAAGACAGACATCGCGTTTTCCGCAATCGGTGGAGGTATCGATTGAAGAAAGCAATAAATCTATCTGTTCTCTCGTTAACACCTTAGGCAGATTCCTTGCAACCTTCGGTTTATCCAGCTGCAAAGATATATTTTCCGTCCAAATGTTTTTTCGGACAAGATACTCACCCAATGCCCTTAAAGCAGAAATATCTTTTGCAATAGTTATTTCCTGAACACCGTCATTTTTTCGCTGCACAATGTAATATACAAGATCCGACGCTGTTACCGCTTTAAGCTTTATTCTTTTGACAACAAGCCAGTTTAAAAACTCATCTACAGAAATTTTATAGGTCAATGCAGTCTGTTCAGAATCTCTTTTTACAAGAATTAAGTCTGTATAAAACTGATTAACAAAATTTTCTATACTGTTCATTTTAATTATCTGTAAGGTTTATTGTCCTGCCAAATTCTCCCTTAGTCCATACAGCAGGCTTACTCAAATCATTATCTGCAGTAAAACCAGGTGGAGGAGTTATAGTTCTTCTGCTTGCAGATCTTGAAAAAGCATCACCCCAGGATTCTTTTTCAGGTTCAGTCTCCTTCTTTTTTTCACCGCCAAGCTGACCAGACCAAGGAAATTCATTTTTATCAAAAGAAGTTTTCTGTTCAGTTTCATTTTCATCTTCTGCTGCAAAATCACCGCCAAAAGAATCTTTAGGAATCCGATTATTCAATATTTCTGTAAAAAGAGAACTTGATATAACATTTGAATCTTCAACTACAGGCTGTTTTTCCTTAGGAGCATCAGCTCTGGAAAAATTAAATTCATCTTCACAATTTTCAAGTCCTGTTGCAATGACAGTTACGCTGATTTTATCACCCATGGATTCAGAAATAACCTGACCCCAGCAAAGATTCAATTCTTCGGCAGCCGATGCAGTAACAATCTTACAAATTTCTCCTACTTCACTCATCGAAACTTCTTGGGAGGCACTTATGTTTATAAGGATATTTTTTGCACCGTCAATATGTGTATTTTCAAGCATAGGATTATTAATTGCTCTTGTTGCTGCTTCAACGGCCCTGTTTTCACCGGTACCGACACCTACACCCATAATTGCTTTTCCCTGACCTTTCATTGTATTTTTTACGTCTGCAAAGTCAGTATTTACTACACCAGGTTTTGTGATGATATTTGAAATACCTTCTACACCCTGACGAAGGACATCATCGGCAACAAGAAAGGCTTCCGGTACAGGAGTATTTTTATCTACAACCTTCAGAAGCTGTTCATTTGGAATTACTATCAAAGAATCTACTTTATCATGGAGCTTTTCAAGACCAGCCTTAGCCCTTCGCATTCTTACCGGTCCTTCAAAATCAAAAGGAGTCGTTACAACGCCGACTGTCAAAGCACCAAGCTCTCTGGCTATCTGTGCAACTATCGGTGCAGAACCTGTTCCTGTTCCACCGCCCATTCCGGCAGTTACAAAAACCATATCTGCTCCACGAAGCTGATTAGCAATCATTTCCTTGTCTTCTTCCGCAGCCTGCTCACCTACCTCAGGATGTCCGCCGGCACCAAGCCCCTTTGTTACTTTTTGACCGATAGCAAGTTTTACAGGCGCCTTGGAACTATTCAAAGCCTGTCTGTCTGTATTTATTACGATAAAATCTACATTGGAAATTTGCGCTTCAATCATGCGGTTTACGGCATTAGATCCGCCACCGCCACAACCTACAACTTTTATGACAGTAGGACTTATATCAGTATTTTCTGTTTCCTTAACAGAATCCTCTGCTGTGTCCTCTACTATAGAAAAATCCATATTTCCTCCCTTTTATGAATTTTCAAGTAAATTACAAGATTAATAAATATTATATCATTATATCACAGTTTTACAAATAATTAAAAGAATGTTTCTTTAATACGCTTAAAAAATCCATCTTTTTTTTCTTTATTAGCCGCATGCTTTCTAGGATCTCTCTGTACAGGCATAAGTTTGTTTGCTTCCAAAAGTCCGATTACTGTAGCAAAATCAGGATTTCTATACTCGCTTTCATTACCGCCAAGACTTTCCGGAATACCGATTCTTACTGCTGATGTATTGAAAACATATTGTGCAAGTTCAACAACGCCCTCCATCTTTGCACCACCGCCGGTAAGAATGATGTTACCTGAAAGCTGCTTGATTTTATCACTCGTCTTTTTGATTACCTCTTCACGAACAAGTGAGAAAATCTGTTCCATTCTAGCCTGGATTATCTGTGCCAGAGATGACCTTGCAAGAAGCTCAGGAGCTCTTCCTCCGACACCGGGTAAAATTACATCTTCATCACTTTGAATTCCCGGAACCCAGCATGAACCTGAATCAATTTTTAATTTTTCTGCAGCAGTTGCAGGAATACCTGTTACAACCGCTATATCGTTTGTAACAAGATTTCCGCCTACAGGAATAGATGCCGTACTGATTGGTGCCCCATTAATAAGAACAATTACATCAGTAGTACCGGCTCCAAGATCTATGATTATTGAACCTAAATCAATTTCATCCTGATGACATACAGACTGTGTCTGAGCGAGAGTCTTAAGCATAACTCCACCAAGAATATAATTAGCACGAGAAATGCATGAACGTATATTCTGTATGATTGTTTTAGAAGCAGTAACGATATGAACTTCTACTTCAAGCTTAAAGGCAAGGGAATTAACAGGGTCCTGAATTCCACCGACTCCGTCTACAAGATAGTTCTGCGGTATTACATGGATTTTCTCTCTGTCGGCAGGATAGTTTAATGCAGTTGCAACTTCGATTACCTTACTTACATCTTCTTTTGTAACTTCACTTCTGTTTGTCCTTCCATTAGGACGAATCGGAACTACACCACGGGCATTTTCACTTTCTATCTGTGAACCGCCGACTGCTACTATAACTGAATCAACTATTACACCGGCCGTACGTTCTGCATCTTCTATAGTTTCACGAATAATATCCTTGGCATCTTCTATATTAATTATGACACCATTTCTTAAACCCGAAGATTTTCTGGTAGAAGTAGCAAGGATAGTAAGCTTACCTTCATCATTGATTTCTCCAATTGCTACCTTTACTATACTTGTACCAATGTCAAGACCGACAATAGTTCTTTCACCCATTATTGTTCCCCAATATCCAAAGTCGATATAATATCATTTATTTTACACGAAACCGAGCCATAACGCAAATCAATTTCTTCAACATCGGTTTCCAAAAAATTTATTACATCTAATACTACCATCATATATTTTAGTGCATCTTCATTCAAGGACCTGTCTGTAAGAACTTTTACTTTTGACTGTGCAGGAATAAGTTCAAGCTCATAATTTCCAAAATCCTTGTCAATTACACAAATCTCTGAAATGCTTGCAAAATAATTCTGCTTCATTTCACCGATTGTTGAAATCTGTTCAAGAAGCGGTTTGAATTTTGCAGGGATTTTCATTCCGCCAGCCATATACTCTACAGGAAGTCCGGAAATAATAGGGATTGAATTATTATTGAGAACAGAAGAATCTCTTGCAGGGAATAAATATCCGTTTCTGTCTACCTGCATAGGATATGAAATTCCATCTACAACTACGAATGTAACTGCAACACTGACACGTTCTGTAATATCAACATATATTTTATCAGGAAATTTCTTTTCTACAACTGCACGGTCAATTCCAGGCTCAGAAGAAAGGATAGCGACAGCACTCTCAACATCAAAATCAAGCCATGACTTTGAATCCATCGCAAGAAGCTTTAAACCGATTTCTTCAGCGGTAAACGAACGGTTTCCTTTAACGGTAATCTTTGGACTAGCAAAGCCAGGCATTACATATTTATAAATTACAAGCTCTGCAACAAGGAAAAGACATAAAACACAGAAAATAATCTTCAAAAGACGTACTTTCTTATCGCTTGAATATTCCTTTTTAGAAGAAACCTCTTCCATAACAGGCTCCTCCTTTTCAAAATTCATAGTGTTAAACAGTAAACCAACATCGCTCATTTTATTATCCTTATATTTTATAATACCGTTAAAGTATCAATATTTACTTCTTCATATTTTCCAGGTTCATCACCTGATTCTTCACAACGTGAAGCATTAACTACAAATCCGCACATTATCAAAGTGACAATAATTGAAGAACCGCCTACAGAAAAGAAAGGTAAAGGAATTCCTGTTGACGGAAGCATTCCGCAGACAACCATAATATTAATGATTGACTGAAGAAAAATTACAGAGACGCATCCAAATGAACCGTAAGCGGCAAATCTTGACGGACATCTGAATGCGGCTCTGTAACCACGCAAAGCAAAAAAGATGAGCATAGCCAGATAAGCTATTACACCAACAAACCCCATCGATTCAGACCATCCGGCAAAAATGTAATCCGCCTGAACTTCAGGAATACTATTTAATTTTGACAAGCCTCTTCCGATTCCTACTCCCCATAAACCGCCTGCACTTATAGCATTTTTTGCGGCATTAACCTGGTAGTTAAACGAGCCACTGCCTTCAGCTGGTCGGAGGAAACCAACTATACGCTCAATGCGATACTGTTCAGATGCAATCATTATGATTACAACTGGAATTGCCAGTATTAAAAACGGCCAGAACCATTTCAATTTTGAACCGCTCACAAAGAACATAAGAAGACCGATCATCGTCAGGAAGATACTTGTCGAAAAATCTTTCTGAAACAAAACAACTATAACAAAAGCAAGGAAAACTCCCACGCAAGGAAGAACATCCCTGTCTTTTTCATTTGTAATTTCAAACTGTTTTTCAAAATAATTTGCAAGATAAATAACTAGTGTAAATTTCACAAGCTCTGATGACTGGAATGTAAAATTGAACGGAAGTTTAAGCCATCGTCTTGCACCATTTTTTTCAACCGATAAAAACGGAATGTAAGTTAAAACACAAAGAACAAAGGACACAATTACAATAAGCATTATAAGCTTCTTAATAACTTTTATATCGGTAAACATAAAGAATAAAAAGAAAGCAAAGCCTACTGCAGAACAGGCAAGCTGTCTCTTTACGAAATAAAAAGAATCGTTATTAAAAAAGCGTGCTGCATAACTTTGAGAACATACAAAAACAGTAAATAAACCAAAACCCCATAAAAGAATTACAGAAACTAAAAAGCCAACATCAATTTTATTATATTTTTCAGAAGGTTTCATTGCAAAAAATGTATATGAATTCATTTATCGTAAACCTCCTTTTTTAATTAACGGAAGAAGTTTTTCAAGCTGCATTGAATGAGAACCCTTTAAAACAATCACTGATTTTTCTTCAACCATTTCATTAATAGCTCCTGCAATTTCTTCAAAACTGTCAATCGATTCTCTGTAAGCAGAATTATTTAAATAATCCATATGCTCATTTTGAATTACTTCATAAGCAGCTTTCATTTCCTCACCTACAAAGAAAACAAATCCTGCCTTTTTCTGAGCAATAAGCTTTCCGATTTTTGTATGAGCTTCCTTTGATTTTTCTCCAAGCTCCTTCATATCAGCAAGAACAAAAATGATTTTTCCGGTATTCTTAAGGCTTCCTGCAAATTCAATGACTTTCTCCATAGAATCAAGATTTGCATTATAAAAATCCTTTAAAACAGTTACATTCTTTCCGTTAAGCTTTAACTGTTCTGTTTCCATTCTTCCGGAAAGTCCATTTAATTTTTCAAGTCCTTTCTTAATGATTTTTGGACTTAATCCGCATTCTTCTGCAAGAGCAATAACCCCAAGACAATTTTCAAAATTATGCTCACCGCTTAGTTTCAGGTTTATCACAAGATTCGAAACACTGAAGGTTGTCCCCATCAATCCATTATCGCTGATAAATTTTACATCATATTCATCGCATACAGATTTTCCAAATTTAACAACCTTTCCTTTTACCTGCTCTGTACAAAAATCTGCAAAAGCATCGGCAGCAGGAACAAAAGCAGCGCCATTTTTATTGATATAAGCAAGTGATTTTCTTTTTTCTTCAGCTATGTTTTTCTGTGAACCAAGTATTCCAATATGGGCTGTACCTATGTTTGTAATTATTCCATAATTTGATTTTAAAACCTTAGATATTTCACCGATTTCATTAACACGGTTCATTCCCATTTCAAAAATACCGATTCTATGATTTTTTCTTATCTGGAATACAGATAACGGCAAACCTGTTTCTGAGTTGAAATTTCCTTTTGTATAAACAACCTTTCTGCCATATTTTGCTTTAAATACAGAAACGAGCATTTCTTTAACTGTAGTTTTTCCACAGGAACCTGTTACGCTGATTTTTAAAAGAGACGGAAATTTTTCAACATAACATTCTGCAGCATCCTGAAGGGCTTTCATCGTCTGTTCAACAACAATAAATACTGTTTTAGGATAATCCTTTGAAAGAAGAACATAATTCTGTCTGAACTGTTCATATTCTGATTTCTTTACAAAAACAACCGAAGCACCTTTTTCCAGAGCCGATGGAATATATTTATGACCATTCTGATATTCACCAATTAATGGAACAAACAATGTATTTTTTACGACATTGCGGCTGTCTGTCTGAACCGATGTAAAATAACATTCTTTCGAGTCACCAATGATTTTTCCACCAACAGCATTTAAAAGCTCATCGATTTTCAGCAAAGATTTCATTACTTCCGTTCTCCTGTCATTTCAACACGGATAATATCTTCACTTTGAGCTTTATGCATCCCAAGTTCTTCCGTTGCAATTTTTTCTATCCTTTCTGCACTTGTAAGAATGCTTATATCACTCACAAGGCGTTTATTTTCTTCAATAAGCTGTTCCTGTTTTCTTTCAAGATCACTTATCTCTTTTGATAAGTCTGTATATTTTTTTGCCTGAAAAGCATATACACCCCAAAGAAGAGGAATTGTAACTGCAAAAATACAGATGAGAAATGCCCTTAAAAATTCTTTACCTTTTAATTTAGTTTCTTTTTTCATTTAACATGCCTCTAACCTGTACTTATCTGCATTTCTGATTTTGCGTATAACACGAAGCTTTGCACTTCTAGAAGGAGAATTTTCCTTGATTTCATTTTCAGAAGGACAAATTGGTTTTCTTGTAAGGATTTGAGCACAAGGCTCTCCGCCACATCTGCACACAGCAACTTCCGGCGGACATACACATTTTTTACCTAAATTTCTGAAATAATTTTTTACAATACGGTCTTCCAGAGAATGGAAGGTTATAACTCCCATTTTTCCACCGTTTTTCAAATCATTGAATGCTGAATGAAGTGCAGAAGGAAGTCTTTTCAACTCCGAATTAACTGCAATTCTCAAAGCCTGAAAGGTTCTTGTTGCCGGATGAATATTGCCATAGCGATAACCAGCAGGTACAGCATCCCATATAATTTGAGCAAGTGCCTTGGAAGACTCTATTTTCCCACCCTGTCTTGCCTGAACAATTGCTTTAGATATTTTTCTGCTTAATTTTTCTTCACCATATAAATAAATTAAATCTGCAAGCTCTTCTTCACTCAAATTATTTATAAGATCTGCAGCAGATTTTTCGGTATTCTCATTCAATCTCATATCAAGCTTTTCATCATATCTGAAAGAAAAACCTCTTTCCGACTTTTCATAATGAAAAACAGATATTCCAAGATCAAACAAAATTAAATCAGGTTTTTCATATTCTGACGGATAGTTATCATAAAAATCATTAAACCATCCGTTGTAAAACTTCACTCTGTCACCAAATGACGAAAGACGTTCTTTAGCTCTCTGCTGAATTACCTTATCAGCATCAAGTCCAATTACATTCAGATTTTTATATTTTGAAAGGAAATTATAAGTATGACCGCCTTCACCAAGAGTTGAATCAATCATCAAAGCATGATTTTCATAAGGTTCTCCCACCGGTGAAAGCCATTCGAGACATTCATTTAATAAAACAGGCGTATGTACAATTTCCATTTAATTTAACTGTTAAAAATTAATATCATTAAATTCTTCCGCAGCATCACGGAAGGAATCTTCGCTTGCAGTAAGGTACTCGCTGTATGTAGCTGCATCCCACAATTCAATATACTTTGCAATTCCAAGGACAGTACATTCTTTAGAAAGGCTGGCATATTCACGAAGACTCTGTGGTATTGAAAGTCGTCCGGTTTTATCAAATTCAACCTGTTGCGCCGGAGCAATAAAATGTCTTATTACATCAAGATTCTTTTTTTTCATCATCGATGCATTTGCCATTATTTTCGACGCAAACGATTCCCATTCTTCTAGAGTAAAAAGCCATAAGCAGCGATCTAAACCCTTGGTAACCATAAGTACATTCTGGTTAACGGCTGTCCTCAATTTAACAGGAAATGAGACACGGCCTTTTTCATCCAGCGTATTATTGTATTCACCAGTTAACAGATTCATACCCACTTATTACCACTTTTTACCACTATTTCCCACTTACCTATCATTTTATAGTAAAAAATTCTAAAGTCAACGCATTTTTTAACAGATAATTAAAAAAAGAAGCTTTTTTTTATCTTTTTTCCGCTACATCTTTATACTTTTATTTCGTATAGCACCATATATAGTAGGATTAACAAATTTGGAACACTATTCTATCAACACTTACAATGAAAGCAGTCTTCATAACACCTTAAAGGCCTTTTATGCCCGCTTATATGACGGAAAAACCGAAGTAAAAGCAGACAGACATATATATGATGTTTTAACGAAGGATGGAACGGTAATTGAAATACAGACTAAAAACCTGTCAAAGCTATACGGCAAGCTTTCTGATACACTTTCAAAAGGTCACAGGGTAAAACTCATCTATCCTCTCATATACCGCACTCGTATAATAACGACAGACGAAAATGGAAATAAAATATCATCTAGATTAAGCCCCAAAAAAGGATGTATATATGACATGTTCAGAGAACTGACGGGCTTATATTCAATTCTGCTGAATCCTGACTTTACGCTTGAAGTTATAAAAATCAACATGATAGAACACCGCATAAAATATAAAGAACCGGTACAGACTGCAAATAAAAGCAGAAGGTTCAAACGCGACTGGCTCAAGGTAAACAAACGTCTTGAAGAAATAATAGAAACGTATACCTTTAATTCACCTGAGGATTACTTAAAGCTTCTGCCGGAGAATTTGCCTGAGGAATTTTGTGCAAAGGATTTTAATCTTCCAAAATATGCACATCTTATTATCTGGGTTTTAGTACGAATGGAAGTTATACGACAGACCGGAATAAAAAAACGAAGCAGATATTATAAAATCACTGAAAGACAATAATCATTCATTCTATTAAATAAGCATAAAAAAAGGACCTTGAATTAAATCAAAGTCCTTTTTGGATTTGCATTTATGTCTTCCGGTTACCAGTTATCACTCATATCATCTTCGTCATGATGTTCAAAATCATAAAGATCTGTTACAACACGAAGATCATCTAAATATAGATAATACTGGCCGCGTGCCTGCATAGGATTACAATCAACTCTAAAGCCCAATACTCTTAATCCAGGTTTATCACCATAGTATGCACTGCTCTGTACAATACCATGTTCTCCATCCGGACTAGGAGGAACAACACATGTTAATTTTTTCCATCCGCTGAAAGCAAGTGAACCCATGTAAAGCTCATAATTTCTGCCGAAATAGTCCTGAACTAAAACATACAATTCATGACTCTGATTTCGACCGCATGCCCAAACAGAAATTGTTTTTACTGTTCCTTCTACTGGTAATGGTCTTCCAGAAGTAATTGTGAAAGAATCACGTCCTCTTCTGAAAAAGTCAACTCTTATACCTAAAACTTCATCATCATCTTCAGGAGGATTCTTTTCATCTTCCGGTAAAGGTTCTTTCATTGCAGGTCCACCCGGGAAAAGTCTTCCTGCGATTACACCGTCATCTGCAGAGATGTGAACATACCAGGAACCTTCTCTTTCGAACTTATCGATAGAGATTTCACGCAAAGAAAGCATTGCAGAATCTGCACCAACTGTCTCTGGATTAGGCTCTGTAATTGTCTGAGCAGAAAGAAGTCCTGCTGCTGCTAATAATGTTAATAAAAATACTATCTTTTTCATTTTCCGTTCCTTTCTGATGAATCATCCTCGAATGTTACATCTTTTAATTCATATCCATCATAAACAAATGACAATGCATTTGTAGTATACTTAAACTGGTCAAAGAAAATTACAAAGTTATCTACGTATTCCTGAGGATCTGTACGAACCCTGAAGCCTACGAAAACAAGATTTTCCGGACCACTTCTTAAATGAGAATGCTGCTGAATATAACCAGGTACATTCACAATAATATTACGCCAGCCGTTGAATGCCAGAGTTCCTGCCTGAAGTACATGTACACGACCAGTTGCATCACGAAGAAGGATTTCAAGATAATAGTTATAGTTTGCACCCCATACCCAGAAATCAAGGGTTGTTACATTACCGACAAATGGAACTTCAAAAGGCTTTCCATCAGCTTCAGGATAAATCTCAAACCAGTTATCACCCTTACGGTTAAAACGAGTTTTTACACCTAATACCTGTGCAGGAGTTGGATCTCCCTTACGAAGTACTTTCAAAGAATTTGGACATCCTTCATAATATCCCATTTTTGGATAATCACTAGCAATATAACGGCTAGTATTAACAGACCAGCTCCAATTATAACTAACACCGTTATACATATAATTCTGATCACTTTCAGAATCAAAAGTATCAATTACAAATGTCTCAATACTTCTTGAACTTGGCTGTGCTGCCACTGGAAGTCCAATAACTAAAAGACACGCAAGACCGATAAAGACTTTTAGTCCTCTTTTCATGCAAAACTCCTTAAACTTTATCTTTCGATAAAAGATTACTTCATTATTATATCGGCATATTCATCGAAAATTATTACATTAAAATTATATTTTCAATAAACTTCTTTGTCAAACACTTCTTATTGAATAAAAGCCTGTTTTAAACTATTATACAGTATAAAGAACCGCCGGCATCTATATGACCGGCAAAAGGATGTATAAATGGCTAACATTAGTTATAAAGAACTTGGTCTTGTAAACACACGTGATATGTTTGCAAAGGCTATTAAGGGTGGATATGCAATTCCTGCATATAACTTCAATAACATGGAACAGATGCAGGCTATTATTCAGGCTTGTGTTGAAACAAAGTCTCCTGTAATTCTGCAGGTTTCTAAGGGTGCACGCGCTTATGCAGACAAGTACATCTTGCGCAATATGGCACGCGGAGCTGTTGAATATGCTCACGAACTTGGATGTGATATTCCAATCGTTCTTCACCTTGACCACGGTCCAAACTTCGAAGTTGCAAAAGACTGTATCGATAACGGATTCTCTTCTGTTATGATTGATGGTTCTGCCCTTCCATACGATGAAAACGTTGCACTTACAAAGCAGGTTGTTGACTATGCTCACCAGTTCGACGTAACAGTTGAAGCAGAACTTGGTGTACTTGGCGGTGTAGAAGATGACGTTGCTGCTGAAGAATCAAAATACACAAAACCGGAAGAAGTTGTAGACTTCACTTCTAAAACAGGATGTGACTCACTTGCAATTTCTATCGGTACTTCACACGGACGCTGTAAGTTCACTCCAGCTCAGTGTACACGCACTGCTGACGGTGTTCTTATTCCTCCTCCACTGGCTTTCAACGTTCTTGAAGAAATTGAAAAGCAGCTCCCAGGATTCCCAATCGTACTTCACGGTTCTTCTTCTGTTCCTGTTGAATATGTAAAGATTATTGAACAGTACGGCGGAAAGATTCCTGATTCAGTTGGTATTCCAGAGGAACAGCTCCGCAAGGCTGCTAAGTCTGCTGTATGTAAGATTAACATCGACTCTGATGGTCGTCTTGCAATGACTGCAGCTGTAAGAAAGTTCCTTGCAGAAAATCCGGAAGCTTTCGACCCACGCCAGTTCCTTTCTGCTGCACGTGACGAAGCAAAGAAGATGTACATGCACAAGAATATAGAGGTATTAGGCTCAGCTGGCCACGCCCTCGACTAAGCATTGCTGGTTTTGTGAAAGCAAAATCAGGTAAGGTCGCATAGAGACCGGCAATTCTAAGTATAAAAAATGCTGCCCTGTTTTCAGGCAGCATTTTTTTTTATATTTTTTCTGCAATATCGTATATAAGTTTTTCGGTTTTTTCCCAGCCTAGACACGGGTCTGTAATAGATTTACCATAACATCCTTCGCCAGGCTTCTGGGCACCATCTTCCAGATAAGATTCAATCATAAAGCCTTTTACCATTTTTTTAATCCTCTCAGAATGATTACATGAATTAAGGACATCAAAAATAATTCTTGGCTGTTCGAAAGGATTTTTATTCGAATTAGAATGGTTTGTATCTATAATCAATGCCGGATTAGTAAGTTCAGGTTTTGCTTCATAACAGTCACAAAGCCGTACAAGATCTTCATAATGATAATTCGGAACATTTGCAGAATGCTTGCTTGTAGAGCCCCGTAAAATCGCATGAGCCCATGGATTTCCCTGAGAATGAACTTCCCATCCTCTGTAAATAAAAGTATGTCTGTGCTGTGCTGCAGAAATTGCATTCATCATTACATTAAAATCACCGGAAGTCGGATTCTTCATTCCTACAGGAACTTCAATACCAGAAGCGGTAAGTCTATGCTGCTGGTCTTCTACAGAACGTGCACCTACTGCAACATAACCAAGAATATCATCAAGATATTTATAATTCTCAGGATAAAGCATCTCATCTGCAAAAATAAAACCTGTCTGAGCTACAGCATTCATATGAATTGAACGTGTGCTCAATATTCCCTTGTACATATCTGGTTTTCCGGTAGGGTCAGGATTATGAAGAAGTCCCTTGTAGCCGTCACCGGTTGTACGAGGTTTATTTGTATATAATCGGGGAACAATCATAATTTTATCTTTGACCTTTTCCTGTACAGGGATTAAACGCTGCATGTAATCAAGAACAGCCTCTTCATTATCTGCAGAACACGGACCGACAATAATAACCATCCGATTATTTCTTCCTTCAAAAATTGCCTTAAGCTCTGCACGTTTTTTTTCTACTATATCAGTAACCTTTGCGGTAACAGGATACTGCTCCTTTACCTCTGCAGGGATTGTCAGTTTTCTTTCAAATTCCATATTCATAATATACCTCCAGTAATCTGTTATTTATTGAAAAAGGCTCTTCGTTTTGTAGAAAGCTGCATTTTCTTACGAAGGCCATCTTTATCATCATTTTTTAACATAGTCCGCAGAGTTTCCATTTCATTTATAAACAGATTCATCTGTTCTAAAAGAGGTTCCTTGTTCATTAAAAACAATTCACTCCACATCTTATCATTAATATTTGCAATTCTTGTTAAATCACGGAATGAATCCCCCGTATAATCAACAAGATGAATATTATCCTTACAATCCATAAGTGCAACCGCAATTACATGGGTGAGCTGTGATACAAAACCAATCATATCATCATGCTCCTGTGGTGTAAGAACTGAAATACGTTTAAATCCAAGAAGTCGTCCTAAATCCTTGCACCATTCAATTGCTTCCTGAGTATTTTTTTCGGTCGGTGTAACGATATAATTTGCATTATGAAAAATCGAATCATCACTATTCTGAACTCCATAAACTTCCCTTCCTGCCATTGGATGAGACGGAATGAATTCAACATCATCACGGAGGATATTCTGAATATCATAGACAACTGCACTTTTTACACCGGTAACATCAGTAATCTTGATTCCCTGCTTAAAATATTTCTGATTATCTTTTATCCATTTTATGAACACATGAGGATACAATGCAAAAATAACTGCATCTGCTTTTTTTATTAATTCAGGCTCTGCAAAAACTTCACCTTCATTAATAATGTCATTTTCCAAAGCATATTGTATTGACTGTTCATTTGTATCGATTGCCATAATATTATAACCGATTCGTTTTAATGCTTTTGCATAACTTCCGCCCATTAAACCCAAACCAACAATCAGAATATTCTGTTTAGTTATCCAACCCATCTGATTCTCCTTCTGCATCAAATTTAAAATCTATTTCAAGTTCTTTTAATTTTCTGAAAAAATCAGGGAAGCTTTTTTTAACTGCAAGAACACCGTCAAGCTTTCCACCAGTAACTGTCATTAAAACAGCAAGACTCATCACAACCCTATGATCATTATGACCGCACACGAGCTGTTCCGGTTTTTTCAAATTAGACTCATAAATGATGATTCTGTTTTCTTCCTGCAGTGATTTTACACCGAATTTTGAAAGTTCTTCGCACATTACAGTTCCGCGATCACTTTCCTTAATTTTCAATCTTCTTGTCCCGATAAATTCCGCACCCTTAAAACATACTGCTGCAACAAATAAAACAGGTCCAAGATCAGGACAATCAGAAATATCAATTGATGTATAACCGCTTTTAATTTTCTTAAAATAATCAAAACATATTCTATCGCCCTGAAGGGAATTGTCCCGTAATCCTTTTATTTCAACCTTACCGCCCAACAAGTTAAGCGCTTCAAAAAAAGCTGCATTAGAATAATCACCTTCTACAATAATATCCTTCGGCTTATACGACTGTTTTCCCGGAATTAAAAGTGTATTTCCATTTTTCCATTGAACATCAATTCCAAAATCCTTCAATGCTTCAATTGTAAGTTCAATGTATGATTTACTTTCAATAGATTCAGTAAGATTAATTTCACTGTTTCCGTCTAAAAGCGGCAGGGCAAATAAAAGCCCCGTAATAAACTGACTGCTTATATTTCCAGGAATGTTAAAAACTCCGGGATTAAGCTTTCCGCATGTTTCAAGTACTCCATTTTTCTGTTCAAAACTAATATTCTGTTTTCTGCAGATTTCTTCATAAACAGAAAGAGGACGCGTCATCAAAACCTTACTGCCGGCAAATCTTGAAGGAATATTATTAAGCATTGAAAGAGGAATAAAAAATCTTAATGTTGAACCAGATTCATTGCAGTTAAAAGTCTTAGGATTACCCTCGTTCAAAAACAACGCTTTCGGATTTCCTTTTACTGTAATTTTATTTTCTTCAACAACGACCTCTGCCCCAATCTGTTTAATGCATTCAAGGGTTGCCTTTATATCCTCAGAAAATGCGACATTATTTATTACGCTTTTACCGTCAGCTAACGCTGCACAAATAAGATATCTGTGAGCAATGCTTTTTGAAGGAGGAGAAACAAAAACACCCTTTGCTTTCGAAGGATTTATAATCATCTTTCCTCCCTGAACTTCTGAATAATTTTATTTACAGTATGTTCTATTACTTCATCGCTCGTAATCTGAAAATCTGCTGTTTCACAATAAACAGGGTATCTTATATCAAAAAGCTTCTTCAATTTGTCTTGCGAATCTGAAAGAGGTCTGTCAGTTGTTGGACGGATTTTATCAATACTGCGGTCAATAAAAAAGATTAAGCCGTTATTCTTCAAACGGATGATATTTTCGTCTTTTAAGACTGCACCACCGCCTGTTGAAATTATTATATTATTTTTAAGACAAAGCTCCTTAATTACTTCAGATTCAATTTTCCTGAATTCCTGTTCACCCTTCTGACTGATAATCTGAGCGGGAGTCATTCCTTCACGCTTTATAATTTCTTCATCAGAATCAAAGCATGGCATTTTAAGTTCAGCGGAAAGACGTTTACCGACAGATGATTTTCCACAGCCTGGCATTCCCGATAAAACAATATTTCTTTTTTTAGAGATGATATCACCATAAATCTCAAATACTTTTGAAGAAGGAATCGTCTTTTCAAAAAACAGTTCTGAAGCAGAAACCGCCTGCTGAACAAGCATAAATAAACCGCCGCATGCTTTTACCCGGGATTTCTGTGCTTCTACAACAAGCTTTGTTCTGAGCGGATTAAATATTACATCAACAACTCCCTCAAGCTTTTTAAAATGACTCAAATCAATCGGCATTGAATCAACAGAGGGAAACATTCCGGACGGAGTAGTATTTATAATTACCTGTGCCTCATTATGCTCTACCGATGCTTTTTCATAAGTGATAGTATTTTCCTTTTCACTTCTGCTTACAATAATCACAGAACCTGCTTCAAGTGATTCTGCAACTGCACATGCTGTTCTGCTTGTACCGCCTGTTCCAAGAATCAAAACCTTTTTGCCCTTCAGTTCAATTCCTTCATTCACAATCATTTTTCGTAAACCGATAAAATCTGTATTGTAACCGAAAAGCTTTCCGTCTTTATTGACAATCGTATTTACCGCACCGATTTTTTCTGCATTTTCATCAATAAAATCAAGATAAGGAATTACATCCTGCTTATAAGGTATAGTTACATTTATTCCCTTAAAATCCTTTGATTTCATAAAAGAATCAAGTTCTTCTTCTGGTATTTCCTTGAGAATGTAATCATAAGCGTCAATCTGATGATGAATCTCTTTTGAAAAGCTGTGACCTAATTTTTTACCGATTAATCCGTACTGCATCTTTACTCCATAAACCAGTCTGTCCCAAAACGTCCGCAAAGAACATCATAAAGCACAAGAGCTGCAACCGAATCAACGACAACTCTTGCTCTGTGAATGATTGCAGGATCATGTCTGCCTTCAATAATCAGTTTTTCATCCTTAAGATTTTTAAAATCTACCGTTTGCTGTTCTTTATAGATGGATGGAGTCGGCTTTACCGCGCACGAAAAAATCACTGGCATTCCATTAGATATTCCGCCATTTATACCGGCATTATTATTTGTAAGTGTAACAATTTTATTATTTTCCATTTTAAACGAATCGTTATATTCACTGCCGTTTCCATTAACTTTTTCAAAGGCATCGCCGAACTGTACACCTTTTACTGCAGGAATACTGAACAAAGCATGAGAAAGAACACTTTCAAGAGAATCAAACCACGGCTCTCCGACTCCACAAGAAAATCCTGTAACTGCTGTTTCAAGAATACCACCGGTGCTGTCTTTATCAGCTGCAACCTGCTGTATTTTATCTTTCATTTTTTGTCCGGCCTCAAAATTGATAACTGCAAACTCAAGCTCATTCAGCATATCTATCTGACTGTTCAAAGTATTTAATTCTGAAGAAAAATCTGAATCTTCTATACCACCGCACGATTTTATGTGTGTAGCGATTTTTATTCCTTTTCCTGACAATGCCTTGATTGCAACCGCGCCTGCAGCAACAAGTGATGCTGTTATTCTTCCGCTAAAATGTCCACCTCCACGATAATCCTGAAAGCCGTGATATTTACATTCTGCGGTAAAATCTGCATGTCCCGGTCTTGCTAAATCCTTTGTTTTTGAATAATCCTTACTTTGCTGAACCTTATTCGGAATTAAAATGCACAAGGGAGTGCCGGTCGTAAAACCATTGAATTCTCCGCTGACAATCTGAAAATCATCTTCCTCTACTCTTGAAGTAGAAATCTTACCTGACGGACGACGAAGCTTTAACTGATGATTAATAAAATCCCTGTCGATTTTCAATCCCGGTGCAAGTCCATCCATTACACAGCCTGTAAAAGGTCCGTGACTTTCACCAAAAAGAGTTACCTGCATATTATTTCCGATTGAATTTTTCATAGCCTGCTCCCTTTATTTTTTTATAACCTTTAAAAGTTCCTTTAATTCAGCAACAGAAGAATCTTTGATTTTATATTCTCCAAGTCTTTCAACAAAAATAGTAGAAATTAAATCACCTTTTGATTTTTTATCATGCATGATTGTTTTGCAGACTTTTTCTTCATTGAAAGAACAGACTGTCTGAAGTTTTAACTTATTTAAAACAGGAATCAGTTCCTTACGAACATCATCGCCTGTCATACAAAGCATTCCCAGTGCGACACATTCTCCGTGATAAAGCTTTTCTTTTGAGGTCAATTCTATTCCATGACCTATTGTATGACCGAAATTCAATACTTTTCTTAAACCGGCTTCCTTTTCATCCTGTTCAACAACTTTTGCCTTTAATTGAACCGAACGGTAAATTATTTCTTCCAGATGTTCACAAGGATTTTCAGTTTTAAACAGATTGAATAAATCTTTATCAAAAGTTAAAGACATTTTCAAAGCTTCTGCAAGTCCATTCGAAACCTGGCGTTCAGATAAAGATTTTAAAAGATTCACATCAATAAGAACTTTTTTTGGCTGCCAGAAAGCACCGATTATATTTTTTACTTTATCAAAATTTACCGCAGTTTTACCGCCGACAGAAGAATCAACACATGATAAAACTGTAGTAGGAATGTTATAAAAATCAATTCCCCTCATATAACTTGCTGAAGTAAAGCCTGCAAGATCACCTGTTACTCCACCACCCAGTGCAACAACACAATCCTTACGTGTAAAATTATTCTTAAGCATTAAAGAAAAAAGCCTTTGCATTGTCTTTAACGATTTATGAGCTTCTCCCTTTTTAAAAACAGCGATTACTGCATCCTTACATTGAGAATTAAGCTTCTGCACATATTCAAAAGGAACTCCACTGTCAGATACAATCAAAACCTTTCTGCAAAGATTCAATTCTCTTGAAGCAGAATCAAATATCCCTTTTTCAATTACAACATCATAGCTGTTTTCATTCAAATTAACTTTTACAACGCCCATCTTAAATATCCTTTTCAGAGGTAAAATGTCCGAGTATTTTTACTTCCTCACATTCATTTTTCAATTCTTCCTGAAGGATTTTACCCTTGATAGAATTAAGGGAGCCTTCTCCTTCAACATAAAAATAATACTGCCACGGAATATTTTTTATCGGGCGGCTTCTTATGGCACGAAGATTAAAGCCGGCATCTCCGAAGGTTTTAACGGCACGCGCAAGAGAACCTGGAATATTTTTTACCGTAAACATCATCTGGAAAATTGATTTTGCATTCGGATTAGATTCCTGACTCAAAACCCTGCTGAAGACTGCAAATCTTGTCGTATTCTGCGCATTCTGATTTATTCCCTCTTCAATAATTTCAAGTCCGTACAACTTTGCCGCATCACTGCTTGAAATTGCAGCAACAGATTTATCATTCATTTCAGAAACCTCTTTTGCCGCCATTGCTGTATTTGCAGAATATTCAACTTCAAAACCATGCTTCTGAAGAAATTCAGTACATTGATCTATTGCCTGCTGATGACTGATTACTTTTTTAATATCAGATAAAACAGAGCCTTTTATTCCTGTAAGACATTGAGAAATCTTAAGATTATACATTCCGGTGATAAAAAGAGGACCGATATGCATAAGGTCAAAAACCTGGCCTACATCTCCTGCAAAACTGTTTTCTACCGGTAAAATTGCAAAATCACACTCACCGTTTACGACAGATTCATACGCCTTTTCGAAAGATGAATATGATACTAAATTTCCTTTCGGGAAGATTCTTTTTGCCGCAATATTAGCCCATGCACCTTCAATTCCGCAATATGATATTCTGCTTCCTTCTACAATAGAACTCTGATATTTTTTCGAAACGTTCATTAAATTCTGAAGAAACTCAAGATAGTAAGACTTGTAGTCTGAATTTTTTATCTGCTCAAGCTCACGATTGCAAAGCTCTTCCTCACGCGCGCTGTCAAAAATCTGAAGACCATATTCCTTTTTATATAGTGCAATCTGATGTGCCGCATCCATCCGCTGCTCAAAAAGCTCGGCAATCTTTTCATCAATTTCATTAATCTTTTTTCTGTTTTCTTCTAAATTTTCCATAATATTTCCTGTATATAAAAAAAGCGGCTCTACTCTGCGTAAAGAATAGAACCGCTTATATTACCTGTATTATTAAGCTATCTGTTCTTTACCGAACCTGAGAGAAATAAAAGTAAAAATAATAATAAAATGAATAAGAATTAAAAGATTTCATAATATTTTTACCTCCATTTCCAAAAATAGCTTGTTGACTGCGATTATATAGTTTTTAAGCACATTAAGTCAATAGAAAAAACGTTTCTATTAATAATATTTTTATTCAGCCGCTGAATTAAAAAGCAGCTTTGCTTTTCCTGCAACAGTAATAAAAGGAAAAACAATATACAAAATACATAACGGCAGTGAAAGATAAAAGAATTTATACATAGCGTACAAGGAATCAATTACAGCCGGGAAAATTGAATATAAAGCTATCAATGTAATGCAAACTGTTTTGTTTCCGGATATTTTTCCTTCCTTTATGGCAAAAAACTTTTTAAGGCAAATCGTAAACTCAACAAGCATTGCAAGATACAAAGCAGGCTTTAAAAATAAATCATAACCTGAATAAATCGAATCTGTAAAAGCTACAACATTATAGGGAATGAAAATTGCATAAAAAACACCCATCAACGGGAAAAAAGAATTAACCTTAAATTCCATGCTTCCTTTTGTCAAAAGACAATAAAGCGAATAAATAACAAGATTAGGAATAAGTGAAAGACGAAGATAATAATAAATAAAATTCAAAAAGAATGAATCCGGAATAACACGATGCGAATAAAAGAAAATAAGTCTTATTAAAGAATATGCTGTTGCACACATTAAACCGATGAACATTACGGGAACAATTCTTGAATCCCTTCTTTCAAGACAATAAAACACAAGAGCACAAGGGATTAATAAAATTAAAAATAACAACATACGTTAAAAATACAAGTTATTCGTATAATGGTCAATAAAGAAAAAGAGATTTTATTTTACCCTGATTCGCATTATGCAGGCTTTTCCTTCAACAGTGATTTTTTCACCGGGGAAAACAGCATAAATTTCTTCTGCTTTGACAGGAACAGGGATTTTCATATCTGAAGATTTAATTACAGCATGCCCTTCACTTATTATAAAAAGAAGCTGTGTATCCTTCGAAGCATCTGCACCTGAACAATACATGCTCCAGCCGCCCTTTACGTTTATCTGCTCAAGCGAAAAATATTCACACTCAAAGGATTGTGAAAACTGTTTTATTACCGGCATTTTTTTGTAATTCAAAACCTTCAAGGCTTTTTCAAGATGAACTTCCCTTCCCCGTCCCCAGTCATAAAGCCTGTAAGTTAAATCGCAGGACTGTTGAATTTCAAGAAGCCTTAATCCCTTGCCGACCGCATGAATAGTCTTTGAAGGGATGAAAATGAAATCACCTTTTTTCACATTCACAAAATTCAAATACTGTTCAAGCTGATTTTCATCAATTGCTTTTTTTATATCTTCTTCAGAAATCTCCTGATTAAGTCCATAAACAATTTTTGCATCAGGCTCGGCATCAAGTACATACCAGCATTCAGTTTTTCCACAGAATCCATCGCCTTCATATTTTACGGCACTTTCATCATCAGGATGAACCTGCACCGAAAGAATATCATCAGCCTGAATTATCTTTACAAGAAGAGGATACGAATGGCATTTTTGAGCAAAATCTTCCTGTCTGCCGTTTGGATGAGTCGATGCAATCCAGAGCTCATAACCCCAGATTCGTTTTAATTCAACAGGATTAAGTTTAAGCATAATTATTCAATTATAGTTTCCAAAGCAAGCTTCATCATATTGGTGAACGTAGTCTGTCGTTCTTCCGCAGACGTTTCTTCGCCGGTTACAAAATTATTGCTGACAGTCATGATTGCAAGAGCCTTTCTGTTGAACTCTGCCGCAAGAGTGTAAAGTTCTGCAGCTTCCATTTCAATTCCTACTACACCATATTTTTTCCAGAACTTCCACGAATCGTTTTCATCATAAAAACGGTCGCCTGAAAAACACGGACCTACAACAACAGGAAGATTTAATTCCTTCGCTTTGTTATACGCTTTATCTAATAATTCAAAGCTTGGAACAGGAGCAAAATGATTTAATCCGAACCTTTGAGTCTGCAAGGCAGAATCTGTACAGGCACCGTTTGCTAAAATCACACTTCTACACGGAACGCTTTCATTAACTCCGCCTGCAGTTCCTATGCGGATTGCTTTCTGAACATTGTAAAACTGGAACAATTCCTGTGCATAAATAGACATTGAAGGCTGTCCCATTCCCGTTCCCTGAACAGAAACCCGTCGTCCTTTATAAGTTCCTGTAAAACCAAACATGCCCCTTACTTCATTATAGCAGACAGCATTTTCCAAAAAATTCTCTGCAATAAATTTTGCACGAAGCGGATCTCCCGGAAGAAGAACCAGATCTGAAACTGCACCCTCTGGTGCATTGATATGTGTACTCATAGATTAAGTATAAATTGAAAATACAAAACTGTCATTAAAAACTTACAAAAATATTATTCCAAAAACAGCGCCAAGTAAAATCAATAAAACAGGATGAAGTTTAAATTTAAAAAGCAGAAATGCAAACACAAAATAAGCCGCAAGACATGTCCAGTTGAACAACCCCTTCCAGCCTGCCAGCGTAAGAAGAACATTATAATTTTCCGGTTTATTAACAAGCGTAAAAAGAAATATCTGAACAGCAGGAACTAAAATTAATCCGGTAGTTACAGGACGAAGAAATTTCAATGTACCTTTTACAAGCTGATTTTCATTAAACTTTTTCAAAAACTGTGCAATTATTAAAATAATTATGACAGACGGAAGAATTTCAGAAAGCGTTGCAATTATTCCTCCGGGAATTCCAAAAAGATTAAAGCCTATGTAGGTTGCCATGTTTGTTCCAAGAGGACCTGGAGTACTTTCTGAAATGGCAACCATATTATAAAACTGTTCCTGAGAAATTAATCCCTGCGCAACAATCGTCTGCTGCATGAGTGTAAGAGAAACTACTCCACCACCAATTGTAAATAATCCTATATAAAAAAATGTACAGGAAAGTTGAAATAATGTCATTTAACTTCTCCTGCACGCTTACATCTTACGATGGAAATTATAAGACCGATTATAATTGCACCAATTATAATATAAAACGATGGAACTTTGAAAAAGAAAACTAGAACGAACCCCAGAAGCATGAATAAAAAATTTACAAAAGTCTTGACGGTTTTCTGTGCAAATTTCACGATTACACTTGTAAGTAAAGCGGCAACTGCAACATTTATGCCACTCAAAGCCTTTTTTACATAAGGATATTTGTCTATTGAATTTATAAGGGAGGCAAGAATCATAATTATCAATAAAGATGGCGTTATCATTCCAAGAGTTGCAAAAATCCCTCCTAAAATTCCACACTGCTTATAACCGACAAAAGTCGCAACATTAACTGCAACAATTCCCGGTGTACTCTGACCAACCGCATAATAATCAATTAAATCTTCATCTGTAATCCAGTTTCGTTTTTGAATCAATTCACGCTGCATCATAGGCATCATCGCAAGTCCACCGCCGATTGTAAAGGAGCCTATTTTGGCAAAAACAAGATACATATCAAGAAGCTGTAAAAATTTATTTTTATTGTTCATAAAATCCTTTCGTAATAATATTTACATTTTTATTTCTATACAAGTGCCTTTCGGTTTACAGTTAGTTACCCGGAAGGTTGCACCAATCTGATTAGCACGATACTGCATGGAATTCATCCCCAGTCCTTTTTTAATATTTTTTTCAGAAATTCCAATACCGTTATCAATGATTATAACAGCAATTTTTTTATCCTTTGATTTTACAGGCTTTACCGTAACGCTCACATAATCTGCCTGTGAATGCTTCATTACATTATGCAAGGCCTCCTGAATGATTCTGAAAATATTAAGACGCTGAATAGGCTCAAAAGAATAATCCTTTGAAAGCATCCAGGAATAGTCACATTTAATTCCGGACTGCTGCTCAAATGAATTACAAAGATTACTCAAGCTGTGATTCATACCAAGACTGTCAAGTTCAACAGGATATGAGTTATGCGCATATTGTCTTGTTGTCTGAAGCGTTTCTCCAATCAATTGTGCAAGCTCTGTCATCTGCTGTTTTTCAACCGGTGCATCCTGATTTGAATAACTTCTGCATAACATGGAAATACCCGCAAGCCTCTGACAAATATCATCATGCAAATCTGTACTGAACCGCTGACGTTCTATCTCACTGATTTTCAAAACCTCTGCTTCAACTTCCATGCGTTTATTGTTTGCCTGCACCAGCTCCCTTGTACGCTTTGAAACTTCCCTTTCAAGATATTCTGCTCGTTTTT
The DNA here is from genome assembly GCA_024693715.1 of Treponema sp. Classification (GTDB taxonomy): domain Bacteria; phylum Spirochaetota; class Spirochaetia; order Treponematales; family Treponemataceae; genus Treponema_D. The sequence continues at coordinate 82,987 of JAILKS010000069.1, forward strand.
TTCTTTCTGCAGCCTCCGTAATTCTGTTCAAGGTATGAGTGATATTAAGCGCAATGGAACAAAGATACGGCAGCTGATCTTCACTTGTTTCATAAATCACGCAGCCAAGATTCTCCTCACCAAGAGTAAGCTGCTTTATTACAAGAACACTCGGATTATATTCATCATACGACTGATATTTTTTAAAGAATTCACCAAGAGACATCTCTTTATTACCGGCAAACTCATAAAAATATTTTCCGTTTCTTCTAACATAAACCGGTTTTATCATACAGTTAGAAACATCTGTATATGAAAGAATACAATAATCAGAAACATCAAGCTGTTCCATGTTCGCATTAATGATATATTTAAGACCGTCGATAGTCTGTGCATAATTTAAATCCTGACCGATATGACTGACCATCTTTAAAAGCCGTTCATTTCGAAGATAATTTTCCTGCATCATTTCAACAAAATCATTTGCATTCTCGTTTTCATTTTCATTTTTACAGCCGCACGACTGACGGATTATCAATTCAGATTCTATATAACTGCAATCCTTTATTTTTTTTCCGTTGATTAAATCTACAAGAGAAGTTACCGCTTCACCGCCGATTTTTTCCAGCGGCTGACGAATTGTAGTTAATGGAGGCATTTCAAATCGACTTTGCGGAATATCATCAAACCCTGTTACCGCACATTTTTTAATGCTGATTTTATTTTTATGTGTTTTAAGATATTTATATACACCAATTGCCATATTGTCGTTTGCACATACAACTGCATCCGGTTCATAATCTGGATCTTCTTCATAAAATTCATTCATTGCTTCTACTGCAGCACGTTCGGTAAACCAGCCCCGCTTTATTTTATATTCAAGTCCACTTTCCCATGGTTTGTATGCCTGAATCGTTTTAATAAAAATACGCTCACGCATAATCGCATCATTATGAGTTGAAGAACCACTTATATAATAAAATTTACGGTACCTGTGCTTTAAGATAAGATGTTCAACAAGCTGCTTCATCGAATCGTCTGTTTGAACTATAAGGGAAGGGATTCCTTCAATATCCTGACCGAGCGAAATAATAGGGATATTACCAAGATATTTTCTGATTTTTGTCTTTGTTGCAATCTGATCACTGTCAGAAACAACTGAGCTTAAAACTATGATTCCGTCAACATCAAAATTTTTTTTATCAATTAATTTTTTTAAAATTGATTCTGAACTGAAAATTGAATTCTCCTGCTGAAAGCATATGAGTTCTACATTCAGTTCTTTTGCCCTTTGTTTTACGCCCTGAAACACAGAAATCTGATATTCTTCATCCAGAATATTTAAAACAAGACCGATTCTCATAAAATAATTATACAATTATTTTTAATTTTGTGGTAATATATTTTATATGGAATATTCGGTAATAATTATTGACGATCATCCTCTTTTCAGCCGTGGACTTGCACAATTAATTGAAACTCAAAAATCCTACAAAGTTATCGGGATGGCAAAAGACCGCATGGAAGCAATTACACTGCTTAATAATACAAAACCAAACCTTGCCATTGTAGATTTGAATCTCGGACATGAAGATGGTCTTGAATTGATTAAAGACATTCTTATTCAAAAACCTTCCACTAAGATTCTTGTTCTTTCAATGCATGATGAACGCTTTTATGCTGAACGCGCATTAAAGGCTGGTGCAAAAGGCTACATAATGAAAGCAGAAGCAGAATCTCAGGTAATTAATGCAATCAACACTGTAATGAACGGTGAAATATATTTAAGCCAGAGTGAAAAACAAAGACTTATAGAAATTTCAAAGGGACTTCATACTGACCGCATAGATTCGTTTGATACAATTTCTAGATTATCAGACAGGCAGCTGCAGATTTTTACATTAATTGGAAAAGGACTTGGCACTGTTGAAATTGCTTCAAAACTGAATCTAAGCATAAAAACAATTGATACTCACAAAGAAAACATCAAAACAAAACTTCACTGTGCATCCTCTGCCGAATTACGACAAATGGCAATAGAATGGACAAACAAAGCTGTTTAATTCAAAAAAAAAAACAATGATTCAAAGACTTATTTTTTTTTGATGTTTCTGCCGTAAAGAAAAGAATACTCTTTTAACAAAAGTGCGTCTTCATCTTTCAAATCTGTTTCTTCCATACGCCAGCTCCAGTTACTTCCGGTTGTAGACGGAGTGTTCATCCTTCCTTTATTGTCAATTCCTATAATATCCTGCATAGGAATAATTGCATATTCAGCAACAGATTCAAGGGCTTTTCGTATCATAAGTTTACGGAGTGTGCCGTCATAAACAAGCTTCTTTGCTTCTTCAGTCGATATATTTCTTCCACAAAAATATGAAGCGGTATAACAAAGTTTTTTATCACTGCAATTTAAAAGCCACCCCTGTAAAGTATCGTTATCATGAGTTCCTGTATAAACGACGCAATGATTTGTATCGTACATGTGCGGAATAAAATAATTAGTCATTCCGTTATTTTCTATTTCATCTTCACTGAAAGCAAACTGAAGAACTTTCATTCCAGGAAAACCACATTCATCGCGCAATTGCTTAACTTCGTCTGTAATAACTCCAAGATCTTCTGCAATCAGCTCAACTTCACCAAGATTATTCTTTATCTGATCAAATAAATCAATTCCAGGTCCTTTGTTCCACTTTCCATTGATTGCAGTTTTTTCTCCGGCAGGAACAGACCAGTATGCTTCAAAACCCCTGAAATGATCTATTCGTAAAATATCAACAAGTTCAAGAGAATGCTTAATTCTAATTACCCACCAGCCGTAGTTCTCTTCCTTCATCCGTTTCCAGTTATACAAGGGATTTCCCCAAAGCTGACCGTCTGCACTAAAATAATCAGGAGGAACACCTGCAACAGACAAAGGTCTTCCTTTTTTATCTACCTGAAATAACCTTTGATTTGCCCATACATCACAGCTGTCAGGTGCAACGAAAATCGGGATATCTCCGATAAGACTTATTCCCTTTGAATTTGCATATGACTTTAATTCATTCCATTGCATCATAAAGAAAAACTGTATGATTTTATAAACCAGCACTTCCTGTTTATGTGATTTTTCCCAGTCTTTCAATGCAAGTTCATCGTGCGATGCAAGCTTTGACGGCCACCAGACATTCCACATTGAGCTTACCGGCTTTTCTTCCTGCGCTTTTTTATCAAACTCATCCTTAATGCTCATAAAAAGTGCATAATCATTAAGCCAGCTTTTATTTTTTCTCGCCCATTCAACAAAAACCTGTCTGGAATCTGAATGCTCGTAAAAAAACCACGCACATTTTTTCAATACAGGAAGCTTCCACCACACTACACTTCCAAAATCAACATTACCGGTATTTTTTATATAATCAGGAGGAATAATATCATCGGATAACGCCCATCCCTTGTTTACAAGCAGGTCCAGATCAATAAGAAGAGGATTTCCTGCAAACGTAGAAAAAGATGCATATGGAGAATCTCCATAACCCGTTGGACCTAAAGGAAGAATCTGCCACAAGGACTGTCCCCCCTGTTCAAGCCAGTCTACAAATTTATAAGCCGGTTGTCCTAAAGTACCAATTCCGTATGATTGAGGCAGCGATGTCGGATGCAATAAAATTCCGCTTTTACGTTGTATTTTCATATAATCAAAGTTAATTTAAAACACAAAGAGGCTGTCCTGTTTCAATAAATGCAAACATTCTGAAATCCGGGACAGTCCCCTGAATGAAAATTCTTAAAAAATAATATTGTCGCTAGTTAGCTAATACCTTGGAAATTCTTTCAAGAACCTTTTTACGATCAAGAGGCTTTACAATATAACTCTTTGCACCGAGCATCAAAGATTTCTTTACAAGTTCTTCTTTTCCAAGAGCACTTACCATTACAACCTTTGCATTTTTATCAAAAGCCATAATCTGTTCAAGAGCGGTAAGACCATCCATCTTTGGCATTGTAATATCCATTGTTACAATATCAACATGTGGACAAAGTTCCTTGTACTTTTCTACACCCTCTGAACCGTCTACAGCAGTTGCAACAACCTCATATCCTTCGCTTGCCAGAATCTGTCCCAGCTGCTTAGCAACGAACATTGAGTCATCTACAACCAATACTTTAAACGAAGTTCCGTCCCCTTTTAATCCCTCTGGAGGTCTTTCGTTAATTGCAGGAAAATCCTGAATTGTTTTCATCTTTAAACTCCTATATTAAGTACGCTCTCTAATAGCTACGTTAACTTCTATTTTACCGTAATCTGAAATAAGAGGAACAATCAATGCCTCTACATTTTCAGTAGTTCCGCCCAATGCTGCAATTTCCATCTTCTGACCAACAAACAAAGTAGGTGGTGTAAGATCGAATTTGAAACCCAATTCATGAAGTTTAGTTACAGCCTGTGCAGTAATTAAATTTGCCAATTCACTGATTGTAGCTTTTGCAAGATCATCAAAAGAAGGCAAGGCTTCTCCATTCATAGCAGATGCTACATTCAAGGCAGTTTCCATTGTCATGTCAAACAATACACGACCTTCAACATCGCCGGCAAGACCAACTAAAGCTGCTACACCCATAACAGGCATTGCAGTCGATTTCAAGTATAAATCTCCGCGCTTTACTTCCGCACCTCCAAGTACTTCCTGCAGGACACGGAACGAAGTTTCAACAAACGGGTTAATATATTCTACTCGCATGTTTATCCCCTTTTAATCTTTGATGTATGCCGCAATGGCACCGACACTTTTTTCATTAAAACCATAAGCTGGTCCCAGATATTCATTGTCTCCAATTATTATAATTCCGTTTCCTTTCAATTTTTCCTGGAAATCGGAAATTATTGCCTTTTGAGAAGCTTCATCACATACAGAAAGCACATCTCTCGCAAAAATAATATCTGATGAAGGAAGAATGTTAGCGTTTTTACAATCGTGATATTCGAACATTATACATTCTTTTATCTCTTTATTGAAAGTATACTCATTATTTGCTGTCTTTGTTAAGTAAGGAGCATACCATTCTTCTGCAAGAGATGCAGGAACTGTCATTAAAGAAGCATTCGAAACATTAAGTAAATCTATATCCTGAGCATAAATACGGATTATTGCCTGAGGATATCTTTCTTTCAAAACGCATGCAAGACTATATGTTTCAATTCCTTTTGCACATCCAGGATTCCATACGACAATCTGTCTGGCCGCATTATCAGGAAGTATTGCCTTAATTGAATCGGCATACTGTTTTGACCACCATTCACAGTTATGAACAGACCAGAAGCCCTGAATAAAATCATCTGCATCCTTTTCATTCTGAAGCTGAAGACTTTGAGAGCCCCTGATTTTTTTCCATTCCTCGTAGCGTTTCGAAATCCATTTTTCATTTATATCTGAAACATAAAATCTTATATATTGAGCAAGACTTTCTTTTATGAATTTCAAATCTATTGCAGAATTATCAGGCTCAGCAGATTCATTCTGATTCTGAACCGGGGCTGCCTGTATTTCCTGTTTTGCAGGCTGACTCACAGGCTGTGCATTCATTTTTAAAGGAAGAGGCGGCGCCTTTACATTACTGAACTTATCAATTTCTGCATTATCATTTTCATGAATAGAGAAAATACGCATTACATCAAGAAGGACATAAAGTCTTCCGTTATTTTCCACTACACCGCTAATATATTTAATATTAATATCACCAAACAAAGGATGAGGCGGCTGAATCGTACTTTTCTGAACCCCGATTACTTTATCAATCTTATCAACAACAAGACCAAATATCTGATCCTCTACGTTCAGGATAAGAAGATTCTGCATTTTCTTTATGGATTTTTCCGTTTCTTCCATTACGTTAAAGAAAATACGAAGATCAAGAATGGGAATAATTTCTCCACGAAGGTTATGAACTCCAAGCACGAAAGGTTCTGTGTTAGGCACATAGGTAAAACGTCCCGCTTTAGCAATTTCCTTTATGTGCATAATATCAATTCCATAATCCTTACCGGCAAGAGTAAATGTAATCATCTTAAAATCAATGAATTGAGCAGCTTCTTTTCTTTCCTGCACCTGATCGGCACTAGCCTGCATAGACATACTTTGTGCGAGTCTTTCATTTATACTTGTTGTCTGAACTTCATTTTGTTCCATATTGTGCTCCCCTATTCATTCAAACTGGCCTGTGCCTGTGCAAGGATTTCCTGCTTAACACCTAAATCAACAAGCTGACTTACATCAATAATCAAAGAAACTGAACCGTCTCCAAGAATCGACGCACCCGCAATACCTGGCGAAACTGTAAATTTACCGCGCAATGGTTTTATAACGACATCCTCTTCACCAATAAGGGAATCTACCATAACACCAATTTTCTTTTCTTCTGTTCCGACTATTACGATATAACATTCATCGCCTTCGACAGTATTTTCAATGTTGAAGAGTCTTGAAAGACGCAGAACGCTTATAACCTCGTTTCGTACATTCATAATTTCATAATTATCAATATGACTAATTTCACTTACAGGAATGCACTGACTTTCAATAACGTTAGCAATAGGAATAGAGTAAATTTCATCTCCAACCTGAACAAGAAGTCCCTGAATAATTGCAAGAGTTAATGGAAGCTTGATTATAAACGAAGTTCCCTTTCCTTTTTCAGAATTAACGGAAATATTACCCTTTAGGTTTGTAATCATTGTTTTTACAACATCAAGTCCAACTCCGCGTCCTGAGATATTCGAAATCTTATCTGCAGTAGAGAAACCAGGCTGCATTATAAGCTGATATGCATCCTGATCCGTAATGTTTTTATCCGGATGAATAAGTCCCTTTTGTACTGCCTTTGCCTTAACCTTTTCTACATCTATTCCGGCACCATCATCCTTTATTTCAATGACAATCATATTGCCTTCATTAGATGCTCTTAACCAGACAGTACCTGTTTCATCCTTACCGGCCTTTACACGTTCCTCAGGAGTTTCAATTCCATGGTCAACAGAATTACGTACACAATGCATGATAGGATCAAGAAGATCTTCAACTACTGATTTATCAAGCTCTGTATCTTCACCTTCAATAATGAGGTTGATTTTTTTGTTAAGATCCTTCTGTAAATCTCTGACAACACGCGGGAAGCGGCTGAAAATCTGATTGATAGGAACCATTCGGATTTTCATTACGCCTTCCTGAAGCTCTCCGGAAATTGTTCCAAGATTCTGTGTATATGAACGGAAACGATTAATAACAGATTTATATTCCTGTTCATAAGTATCGAACATCATTGCCATTCCGCCATATTCTTCCTGGAATGATTTTTTTACTTCGGCAAAATTATCACCGTCCTTCATTCTCTGGAAATATTTAGGAAGTCTGTCTGCTATTGACGATATTCGTTCTTTAAATTGAGATTCAATTGCCTGGAATTCAATAAGCTGTGCAGAACTTTGAGCTGCAAGCTGATTAAAGGATGCCTTTATAATTACTGCTTCAGAAACAAGGTTCAAAAGATTATCGATTCGTCGTGAATCAACACGAAGGATTGAACTCTGCTGTCCATGAGATTCTTTCTTAACCGTTTCAGGCTTTGATTCCTGAATCTGATTCTGAACCTCACTGATTTTGTGTTCTGCTTCTGTTTCTTCCGGTAATGCTGCACTCTGTACCTCAGACTCAGACGCTTGAGTAGAAACACTTGTCGGTGATGAAGAAACAACCTGTTCTATTTTTTCTGCTTCATATACCGGTGCAGAATCCGAACTTGCAGCACTTGCCGCCCTCTGCTCAGGACCAGGACAAATATTATAATTATCATCTGTAAGAAGATGAGCATCTGTAATCAAAGTAACGTCACTTAAAAAGGCAGCATCTTCAATCTGTGGACCAGTAACAGAATCTGAAGTAGAAATGTAATAGAAAACATTTTCATAAAACTGATCTTCATAAAGTGCATCGAAATCTGGTGCTGTTTTAAGAACATTTCCGACTGCCTTCAAGGCTGCAAAAACCTGAATACCGCCGACGGTATTCATAGGATTAGATTCATCAAACTGAACACCGATACACCAAAGCTTCTGATTAGCGTCAACAGCTGTTTTCAATTCAAGATAATCATCCTCTGACATGAACGGATAAGCAAGGGATGTCTGAGGAATCTGCACCGGTTCTGTCTTTTGAACAGGAGGTGCAGGAGGTGTATAAACCGGAGCTGCCGGCTTTGGAATGTTAATTTTTTTAGCGGGTGCAGAATCTTTCTGCGGAATATATGAGTGAAGTTTTTCTAATATGCTGTCTATATTTTCTGTATACTGGCTGCCATTCTGACGTGCCTCCAGCATTGCCTTAATTACATCGATTGAAGTTAACAAAAGATCTACAACTGATTCATCTATTTTTACACGGTCTGATCTGATTTCATCAAGCACGTCCTCTACAGAATGAGTAAAGTGAGAAAGTTCATTCATTTCTACTGTAGCAGAACCACCCTTCAGAGTATGTGCAGCACGAAAGATTTCATCAATAGCCTCGTGATTTGTAGGATCATTTTCAATAACGAGAATATTGCTTTCAAGCTGCTCGACCTGCTGCTCGGCTTCTGCGAAAAAATCTTTCAGAAGTTCTTCATTATTTGGGTCAAGATAATCACTCATATAATCCATTATATACTTAAATCACCATTTTTCAAGAAAAAACAAAACAATTTTTTACTAAAAAAATAAAATGCTCATAATCAGATTTCAACATCACATTTACAAAACTGCTCATTATTTGCTAAAGTTGAAATTCCTAAAGAAAAGCTTTTTTTCTACCGATAATTACAGAGTTGAACTGTATACGGAGGATTTTTATGACAGTAACAAAAAAGACACTTTTTATATCAGTTTTATTTTTGTTGTTTTTTACGGCACACATATCTGCTTCATCTTTCAGCGGAAATACAGGCGGAAGAATTAATTATTCTGCAGACAAAACCTCGTCGTCCTATAATCCCCAGTTATGTCTCGAAGCATTTTTCGAAGGACAGTTCAACATTTCTTCCAATATATGGAGTCATCTGGATTTCTCTATTAAAACAGGTGATTTTTTAAATGTAGATCTTTTTTCAGCAGTTGATTCTAAATTCAAAATTGATGAAATATCTGTGATTTTTAAAACACAGATAGATAAAAATCAAAATTACTTCAGTTGTTTTATGGGAACTTATGATCCGATAGGTTCGGATATTTTCCTTCAAAGATATCTTGGACAGCAGAAAATATCATCAAAACTTACTGAAAGCTGGCTTGGACAGGCCGCATCTGTTTTATATCCTCATTTTGGAATAGGAATATCAGATGTACTTAAATTCGGTGAACAGCCTTTAGCACTTGGATTATACTGCTATTTCAACAATGAAGATGAAAACTATTATGTTTTTAATACTGATTTACGTTTTGCAGGAGTTTACAGATTCTTTACCTTTGATATTGCCGGTGGAATAGGCGCTCCCCTTTCAGACAATTATAAGGGTGAAGAAGTTATAGTTGCAGTAGAAAAGCTTTACTGGCATGCCGGTGCAACACTCTTAATAGGAAACAATTATACACAAGGTCTTTTTATGCAGGCAGGAATTTTCAACGCCGCTTTTGCACCAGGAAAAAATTCTTCGGATACTTTCAAGGATGATATTTATATCCTTATTGAACCAAGATTTAAAATCAAAAACACACACGTAAACCTTACCGCCTGGTCGCTTCCAGAAAACACAGTAAATCAGCTTCTTTTTATTGACGACAATCTTGGAATAAACCTCAACATCTATTCCGAATCGTTAATCTTTGGAAGTCAGAAATACACACTCGGTACAAACATAGCGTGGTCTTTTCCGGACAAATATTTTACGGACATAAAGGATATTCTCACTCCGATTAAATCCGGAGATTTCAATATCAACATCACTCCTTATATTTCGACTAACCTGCTCTCCGGTGAAATTCATGCTCAGGTAAAGCTTGGAATAATGGATTTTATCCGCAGTAACTGGTATGATGGAATCGGTGCAGACATAGGCTACAGAGTTACTTTTTAATACGATTTTACATTTTATCGGCTCAAAATCTCATATATATTTTTATATCTACTAAAAAAATATTTTTATTTACAAAATATTTTTTTTAAATTACACTAAAAAAAAAGTTATAGGAGTAAAGTGTATGTTAAAAAATCTTGCAAAAAAATATTTATTAAATTCATTTTTATTTATTTCATTCTTTATCTTAGGATGCAAAAACATTTCTGATGATAAAAAATCATTAAAAATAGTATCTTCTTTTTCAGAACGAAAAGATCAATTAATCGAAATTGCTCTAACAGGAAATTGGAAGTCAGCTGATCAAGAAGTTCAAAATGAAATACTTTCTATCTTTAAAAATGAAAACAGAACTGTAAATAATTCTTTTATCAAAATCAATAAAATTAATGAATCATCAATAAGTATTCCCGTTTCATTTAATGAATCACGTTCTGCAATAATTGAGGAATGTAATGAAATTAATTTTGATTTATATTCTATAGAAACTGACAAAGAAAAGTGGCATGCTGTTGCATCTGATGACAAAAGAATTGGTAATGTTCTTGCTCTCATTGAATCTGAATTCTTAGAAGACATTTCTGATAATGATTTTTCAATCATGTTTGCAGAATGTCTGAATAACTATGTTTTAAATACGGCAGAACAATGGAATTCGATTACAGATGAAGATATATGTGATTACAAATCTCGTTCCGTATATAAAGATATTGTAAATGATAATAATTATACATATTCATCATGGATAAAAAATTCAGGAAATACAAAATGTCAACTACCGGTAAATTGGAATCAAAATCCTTCTCCCTTTAATAATTGTTTAGTTTCGGTAAAAGGTGGAAATGCATATTACATCGGTTGTGGAGCTATTCAAGTTGCACAGATAATGGCTTATCATAAATATGCAAAAATCAATATATCTCCAAACTTGAAAAAAATTAAAGAAAAATGGGCATTAGCTTCAAATTGGAATGGAAAATATGATTTTGATATTTTAACATCTATAAAGCGACCTTATTCAAATTGTCCTGAAGATCTTAAAATACAACTCGGAGCATTTTTATTTGATGTTGCTGATGGATGTAAGTCTGAATATGGAACAAACGGAACAAGTACATATGAAAATAACCGAATTAATTATTTAAAACAACAAGGGTATAAATATGATTCAACTTCAGACTATTCCTTTAAACATATAAAAGCATCTATTGATGCAGGATACCCAGTTCCAATCTGTGGTCAATCAAAAAAACATATAACTAAAACTAATCACAAATTCTTATGGTGGACATGGACTACAACTAATACCAGTTATTCAGGCGGTCATGCATTTATAATTGACGGATATTATAATATGAGTTGCACTGCAACAAACGGAATAACTACAATCACAATTACTGATAATTTTGTACACTGTAATCCTGGTTGGGGTGGTTCATATAATGGTTACTATTTAAATGGTGTATTAAATTTTGGAAATGGAGAATTAATTGACGATTCTGATATAAGATCTGTGGAAGGAGAAGATCTTTATTATCAATATAAACTTCATCAAATTAACTTTTTAAGACCTTCAGGAGAGTAATTATGATATTTAAAAAATTATGTATTATATTTTTATTATGTCTGAACATCTCAGGCTTTATTTCATGCGATTTAAACGGCAAAACTGACCGCACATGGTCCTTTGACGAAGATACTTTCAACAGAATGTCTGAAGCTTGGAATAATCAGAATCTTCAAAATTATGAATTTGAATATACGATTTCACAGCTCATCCCGGATTCAATCAAAGGAAATGTAAATGTAACAGACGGGACAGGAACTTTAATCCTGACAGTGGATAATCTTTTACCGGAGGATGAAGGCTATAAAGATTCTTTTGATTTTTATTCATCGAAGGGAAAAATAGAATTTAAAACTATAAATGAAATATATGAATACATAGAAGAAATTGTATCTGAAAGAAAAAATGATTTTAATAACAAAAAGCTTTCATATTATCGTCTAAATATTCAATATGATGAAAACAATTTCATTCCCGCATTAATTGATGAAGACATTACCTTGTCAAAAAATCAAAAAAAAGAAATTGAACAGGGAAGCTGGGACGGTTCTTTGTACATAAAAATCACAATAAAGTAATCTCCACAAAATCATTTACAATTATTTAATATAGTAATATATTAATAGTATCTTTTTCACTATGGAGATTGTATGAAAAAATTCTTTTATCTTTTAACCGTACTTTTAATTCTTGCCGGTTTTATTTCCTGTAAAACCGATTTTAATTTTGGCGGAAACATTAGAATAGTTCTTCCGGGAAGCAATGAACGAAGTGCAGAAAACTACCCTGAATTTCTTAAGACCATAAGTCATTTTACTTTAAAAATCTCAAAGGCTTCTGGCGATATTCTTGATGATGACATTCATGAAGAGCCGAAAATAGTAAAATCACTTACAATTTACAAAAATACAGAATACAGAATCAAGCTTACACCAGGAAATTATTATTTTGACCTGAACGCAATAACAAAAAACGGTGATTCAATGAATCTTCCGTTAGTTGCAGAAGACGGAGAACAATATCAGGTAAAAAAGCCTTTTCATGTAAAGCGAGGAGAAAATATCCTCAAATTTGAATTTGCAAATGTAGAGGTAACAGCCAGTGCTTTTGCAGAAATAGTAACTGCCGTACAAAATGCAGTTCCTTTCCAGCTTACGACAATTACTGTTTCTCAGGATATAAATGCAGAAGACGAAAGCTTTGATGATATCCACAGTTTTTATCTTGATTATGGAAAGAAAATCATCATAAAATCTGATAATTCAGGAATACGAAGGGATATCACTTTTCCTCATACCTTTTCTGTTATGTTCAACCTTGAAGATATGGCATCTTTATCCTTAGAAAACATTGAATGCATATGGAATAAACAGGGTGATCATACAGGAGATCTTGCTGCTCCATTTTATGCCTATGACCGCAGTGAGCTTACCTTAAAAGACGTTACCCTTTCTCTAAAGATGGATACAGCAAGAACAATCATTCAATCTTCCCTTTATCCTGAAATTGTTTTTGACAATGTAATAATAAATGACTACACAACTCTTGAACAAAATTCTGAAATTAAAGCATTTAGAATTATAGATATAGATGAAACAGAACGTGACTTTAATGAAAGAGGAGTAATAAGCCTGTATAACCTTACCTGCAATTCACAGTCAGGTTACACAGATTTTCAGATAAGAACTGGAAATGTAGAAGCTATTAATGACGAAAAAGGAATAAGAATAGGTCTTATTAACAAAATTGAAGGATTGAATTCCCTTTATGTAAAAGATTATATGTCAATAACCGGACAGGGGACTAACTTAGACGGAAGTGGTAATAAAATCAATCTTTATCTTTATGATAACGGAGACTCATACAAAAATAGCACTGCAACAAACAAAAAGAATACAAATTCCGATGTATCTCCGTGGAAAAAAGATATTTTTGAATTAATAGATATAGAGAACAGACCTGAACTGAAAAACAGAATAATTGGAGATGATGATCAGGTTTATAAAAAAATCATAAAAGGCGACAATACATCCCTTCAGCCTTTTTCACTTTTAGATAATGATTTAACTCTGAATAACCAACCTTTTACGGCTTCCGGTGAAGTCGGAATCTATTCTTTTAATGACCGTAATATAACCATTAACAGCGGTTCCTTTATAAAAGCTGATGATTCAATTGATTTTAATATCAGGGGACAAATCACAATTAAAGGAATCGGGGACTCTAAAATAACTTTCATAAAAAATAGTACTAATTCGGATGACTGCATTATTGATACCAATACCATAACGACGCTTGAAAATGTTATTTTTGCAGGCGACGGTCAGGCAAAGGATATAAAAATTTATCAACCCCTTCAAAATGAAAATATAACACAATTAGTGTTGCATAATTCTTCAATTAGTTCCATTCTAATGGAAGAAGAGGAAGCAGCCGATAATGGACCAGCTTGGAAAAGAAGTCAAATTTATTATAGTGACAATGTAAAAGGAACAAATGCAAACGGGAAAATATTCATCACATTGAAAAAGACTCAACATTATCTTAACCAAAAATTAGTATATATAAATCCTAAGGAAAACGACAAAAAACCAAATCAGATTTTTGAAATTACAAATTTTTTATTTGGTTTAGACAATACCGGAACTGTAGGAAAAAAAATAATACATTTCTATGAATCATACAGTCAAAGTGAAGCCGAATCATCATTAACACAACTAGAATATATAGGAACTAATAGTCTAGACACAGAAGTTATAATTCCTGTTGATAAAGATTTCTTCTGGTTTTCAGGACAGGAAACGGGAACTAACGAACTTTTACATGGTTTCACAGCTAGTTTGAATAGTGGAGTTACTGTGGAAATAAATAAAGATATCCCATATAATAAGATTCTGTGTTACAAATCAGGTAACTCAAATTCCATTCCTGTTTACAAAGTTAAAAATGGGGCAACTCTAAAAGTCAACAACTTATTTTTTGATGTATCAAAAAATGGAAATATGTACTCAATTGATAATTATGGAACAACCGAATTAAATAATGTATACATACAGCCAAATGCTTCAAGAGTATATGATATTATAACACATCCAGGAAGCAATCTTACAATTAATGAATTAAACTATACGATACAAAAGGATAATGCTTATACAAAACCATATGGAATAGATGGTTATTCTGCCTGTGGCATAAAAGTCTATTTAGGAAGCAAAACTTCATTTAAAGGACAAAACAGTATTTCAAATATCACAGTATTAGATTCAGAAATAACCTCACAAAGCGAACCACTATTTGTTTTTTATGCAGATTACACTAATATAAAAGGCGAAGGTACTAACGGTTACGGGACAATTCCAAATCAATTAACAATTAATATGACAGATAGCATAATTGAAAAGATGATAACTAACAACATTCCTTTTTATGAAAATAAAAATATTAATAACGAACCACAAATTGCTTATACAGGTTTTTCAGGAGTTTACTATCTGGAAAAACGAGGTGATTACTATTATTGGAAAAAATAAAAAAGTACAATATTTATAACATATAAGTAAAAATAACATTAAGATAAACTTTTAGAATTATCTATTTTTATATTTTACTTTATTTTTCCTCCGGCAAATGATATAATCTTCCGTGTAATTTACGGGAGATTATATTATGAAAAAATCATTCAATTTATCAATACTGTTTCTGGCTTTTATTTCAATCTTTATTTCCTGCAAAACGGAATTTAATTTTACAGGTAATGTAACAATTGTACTTCCTGGAAATTCAAATTCCAGATCTGCTAAAGATGAATTAGATGATTTTTTAAAAAATATTTATGAATATAAACTTATAATTACAAAATTACCGAAAGAAGACATTCCTGACAGTCAGCCTGAAATATATAAAAGAATTACACTCTACCCTAACAAAGCCTGTAAACTGACTCTTCCCCTTGCGGAATATATATTTGATTTAACAGCCATGCAAAATAATGGAGAAGTACTCAAGCTTTCACTTATTTCAGAAGATACAGATGAAATCATAGGAACGAATGTCTATAAAATTAAAAAAGGATTAAATAAACTTAAATTTGATTTTTTTAACAACGTTACTGGAATTACAACATATGCACAGTTGAAGGAAGCTGTAGAAAATGCAAGACCATATACATTCACAGAAATACTTTTAACAGAAAATATTAATATATATGATTCAGACCTTAATCCATACGACAAAACAATTAATCTTCCTAATCACAGTCATGTAATCATTCAAAAACAAAGTAATGAAGACGGTGATATTTTTATCAGAAATGATGTATCTTTCAACTGCCTGTTTGCTCAGGAAGACAAATACTATCCTGATAATCCTGAATATGAATCTTCTTTAACGATTGATTCTGTTTATATAAAGGATTTCAGCAGCAGTCAGAATCTTTTTACGCTAAAAAATAATTCAAAACTATCGTTTAATAAAGGCTCATTAGACAAACAGACAAATGTTGAAGAGTTTACTTTTATTAATGCAACAAAGGATGCAATAATAAAATTAGATTCTACCGGTATCCAAACCAAATTTAATTCTTCAAACAAAATTTCATACGACATAATAAACACAAAACAGCTTACATCAAATTCATCTGAAACAGGAAAAATAAGTATAAAAAATCTCGCTTATGCTTGCAAAAATTCCAGTTTAATGGGTAATGAAAATGTTTCATTAAATATAAAATCAGATTCAAATATCATTTTTTCTGGTTTTATAAACATCACTGCAGAAAATTATAATAACAATATCAATCTTTACACAAATTCATACAAAGGTATTTTGGTAAACAGTGACATCGACATTGGAAATAATAAATTAAATCTTTATCTTGATGATGACCTTAAAGCCTGCAACGAAGATTCTTCTTCAAACGGTAAAAAGCATGATACTTTTGAAATAAAGAGCATACTCATTGACGGAAGAGAATATGAAAGATTCATTGCAGATAATGATCAGGTTTATGCAGTTATAGATGAAAATAATATCACAAATATTAACAAACCAATCAAATATGCAGTTTTTAAAGACCAACAAATAAACCTGACAACCCCTATACTGTTTCCGGAATTCCCAACAGATTCTCCAGGAATTATCAAAGAATTAGGTTTTTATGCTTTTAAGGATACAACTATTTCCGGAGCAGAAATTTTTAAATACCCGGAAGAATGGTTTACAAATTCTGACACTAATTTTACAGAATGCAAAACACATTTTTCTATTATTGGGAAAAACAATAATACAATAACAATTACAGGTACAAATACGGATTCATATTTAATTCAGGCAATAAGAACAATAACCCTTTCTAACGTAATATTTGAAGGGAACAGCAAAGCAGACATTGTTATGAAAGCTTATCCAATTGTCAATGAAACCCAGCTTCTTACTTTAAATAACTGCACAGTACGATCTATAAAACTACAACGAGAAGGCTCGAAAACTCCTCAAAATCTCATTGCATATGATTCAAATACAAAAGGACCTCCTTCTCAGAACGGAAAGATTTTCATTACACTTGAAAACTACCCCACAACCTCTCTATGTTTATTTAATTCTTCTCAAGACAATAAAACTCCGGATCAGATTTTCGATATAACTCTTCCCGGCTATAAAATAAATTCAGAAGGAAAGTATGTATATGGGGGACTCAATGTTTTCCTTTCATCCTTAGCACAAAGTGAAATTACTATTCAGCCTTACGGTCAAACAGGAAGCGATAACAGTTATAAGACTGTTGAAATTCTCAGAAACAAAACAATTAAAACAAATTGTTATAAATACCAGAATTCCAACGGAGCATATTTTCAGGCTTTTACAGGAAAAGTAAAAAATGGTATTATACTGGAAATTGACGGAACAGACATACAGGGAACAGATGAAAAACTGAGAATCGTAACATCAAACTCCCACTCTCCTTTATTGGATTTTACACCTCTATACATAACTGAGAATAATTCCTGGTTAACAATGGAAAACTTAGAGTTATTCAATAATCCCTGCGACTTCTTCTATAATATGAATAACTTCAATAACTATTATTATTTTATTGATAATTACGGAACAACATCATTAAACAATGTAACTATAACTCCAAACGAATACACCCGATATCATTTATTTGACATTATTGTAAGAAACGGAAGTTCTATTACACTAAACAACGTTCGTTATATTCTTAAAGAAGGATATGAAAGAACAAACGGAATTAAAATCGAAACAGGTTCAACAGTCAATTTTAAAGGTTCCTGCAACATCCCTGATATTAAGATTGTAAAAGCTGAAAACTCATATGTATCGGGGGAACCTTTACTTAAATTTGACAATACCTTTACAAATCAAGTACAAATGAAAATTACATTGGATGAAGCAGCAGTAAATGAACTGATAACAAAACATATTCCTTTTACAAATAAAGATATAACTTCACAAGTATTCTGGAGTTATAATGATTTCATCTTACAAAGGGAAAGTAATGGTTTATACTATTTAGAACCTGACAATTAATTATGACATTAGCAGAATTACAACCTGGGCAAAGTGCAGTTATTCAAAAGGTAAGCGGTAAGGGTGCATTAAGACAGCATTTTCTGGATATGGGAGTTATTCCCGGCACAAAAGTTACAATCCAGAAATTTGCACCTATGGGAGATCCTATGGAAATAACTATCCATGGGTATGAACTTACAATGCTTCTTTCTGATGCAAAAAAAATTACAATAAAATCAGCGGAACAATCAGCGGAACAAACCGAGCAGGAAAAGACAAAAGAAAAAAAATCACCTGCTGAGCATCCGGGACTTGGAGAAGGTGGAAAATATCATGTAAAGGCAGATGAACACCCTCTTCCACCTGGAACTCCTTTAACCTTTGCACTGGCAGGAAATCAAAACTGCGGAAAAACTACTTTGTTTAATCAGCTGACAGGCTCTAATCAACATGTGGGAAATTTTCCTGGTGTTACTGTAGATAAAAAAAGCGGTTCAATAAAAGGAAAACCAAATACAGATGTTACGGATTTACCGGGCATTTATTCTTTATCACCCTACACCTGCGAAGAAATTGTCTCAAGAGAATTTATCTTAAACGAAAAACCTACCGGCATTATAAATATTGTAGATGCAACAAACATTGAAAGAAATCTCTATCTTACCCTGCAGCTTATTGAGCTTGAAGTTCCTATGGTTCTTGCACTTAACATGATGGATGAAGTTCATAATAACGGTGGAACAATCAAAATTAATGAAATGGAGCAGCTTTTAGGAATCCCTGTAATTCCAATATCTGCCTCAAAAAATCAGGGTATTGATGAACTTATAAATCATGCTCTTCACGTTGCACAATATCAGGAGCATCCCGGACGTACCGATTTTTGTGACAAGGATGCAGAGGATTCAGGTGCAGTTCACAGATGCATTCATGCGATAATGCATTTAATTTTTGATCACGCGGAATATGCTCAATTACCATTACGTTTTGCTGCAAATAAATTAATAGAAGGTGATGAACGTGTTACAAAAGCACTCTTCCTTTCTAAAAACGAACTTGAAATGATAGAGCATATCATTATTCAGATGGAAGAAGAATGCGGGCTTGACAGAGCGGCTGCAATTGCTAACATGAGATATTCCTTTATCAACAGGCTTTGCAGTGAAACAGTAATTAAACCGAAAAAAAGCAAGGAAAAAATCCGCTCAGAAAAAATCGATAAAATTCTTACCGGAAAATGGACGGCTATTCCATCCTTCCTTATAATAATGTCGCTTGTTTTCTTTTTAACGTTCAATGTCATAGGCTCATTCCTTCAGTCACTTTTGGAAAAAGGCATTGACTTCTTAACTGTTCTGACAGATTCTTTTCTGACAAAACTAAATGTAAATCAATTTCTGCATTCACTCATCATAGATGGAATTTTCAACGCTGTAGGTTCTGTCGTATCCTTTGTCCCGATAATTGTCACCCTGTTCTTCTTCCTGTCGCTTCTTGAAGATTCAGGCTATATGGCACGCATTGCTTTTGTAATGGATAAAATTCTTCGTAAGCTTGGTTTATCGGGAAGAAGTATTGTTCCTATGCTCATCGGATTTGGATGCACGGTTCCAGGAGTAATGGCCAGCAGAACACTTCCGTCTGAACGCGACAGAAAGATGACTATACTTCTTACACCGTTCATGAGTTGCAGTGCAAAATTACCGATATATGGATTCCTCGCTTCAACGTTCTTTCCTTCATGCAGCGGTCTTGTAATGATTCTGCTTTATTTTACAGGAATCTTAACTGCCATTATTGTTTCACTCATTACAAAGAAAATTACTAAAAAAGGTGAGCCTGTTCCATTCGTAATGGAACTTCCAAACTACAGAATGCCCGGTGCAAAAAACGTACTTCAGCTTCTATGGGAAAAAGCCAAGGATTTTTTGCAAAGAGCATTTACAATCATCTTTCTTGCGACAATTATTATCTGGTTTTTACAGACCTATGATTTCAGCTTTAACATTGTTTCCGATTCTTCAAAAAGCATGCTTGCTGTCATTGCAAACTTTATTTCACCTGTTTTCAAACCGCTTGGCTTTGGCGACTGGAGAATTACGACTGCACTGATAAGCGGCTTTATAGCAAAAGAAAGCGTTGTTTCTACAATAATCCTGCTGTTCGGTCAGGATGGAATAACAGGGCTTTTAAATGCATGGTCATGCGCATCGCTTCTTGTTTTCTGTCTGCTTTATACACCATGCATTGCTGCAATCGCTTCTATAAAAAGAGAGTCGGGATTTAAATGGGCTGTATTGACGGTAATCGGTCAGTGTGCAATCGCATGGATTTTTGCAGCACTTATAAAAGTAATAAATCTTTTGTTCTGATTACTCAAGAGTTCCGTCTTTACGCATGTATTCAAAGGTGCTTGCTTCACCGATAAAATGAGCGCAGCCTGCATAAATAAAGGTTGTTCCACCCATATTTAATAATTCAGGAATTTTCTTTGCCCATTTTTGATTTCTGGCATTAAGCATCATTTCAACATATTGAGTATATTCTTCCTTCAACTCAGCATATTCCAGTTCCATGGATTTTTTCATTACCGCTAAGACTTTGTTTTCATCATGAGATAAATATGCATTATATAAATCTGTTACATCAACTTCTATTTTTTCAGGAGTCATTATTTCCATTAAAGTGTTTTTAAGATTATGAAGCTGAAATTTCCATGAACCGTAATTCAAAACATCAAGCTGATCCTGTAAAACATCCATTCCAAGATATTTTATCTTACGCTTATCTAATTTCTGCATGATATACGAATCGTATCCCTTTTCAAAATAAAGTCCGGAATTTCCAAATTGAGACAAAACTATATTAAGTACCCATGGTTCAAAGCTGTAATAATTCTTTAATCCATCGACATTCTTTTCAAGATATTCAATTTCTTTTTTAGTTAGACCTTCAGGAAGCGGCTTTTCATTCTTATGTGTTGTTTTCAATGCAATTGCCGATTTTACAAGCATTGACATAACCTCTTTAGAAACACTATTGACATCTTCTCCAGAAAGCTCACCATAATATCGTTTTGCAGAATTAAAAGCCTCATCTATACACTCCGGCCATGGATAAAGGCGTTCATCGGCATAATGAATCGTTCCAAGACAATAAACTGTTGCAGGCTTTCCTCTTTTATCATAACCGTCAATACGCCAGAGCATTGCATCAGGATATTTGTAAAGCACAGTCTTTTTTTCTTCAACCTTCGTTGAATTACATGCAAAAATAAATAAAACAAAAAATGACAAAAATACAAATTTTAAATTCTTTTTCATAATACCTCCTGCTAATCTGTTAGTCCTGCATCATAAAAAGAACAGTTGCATCTTCCGCCCTTTTTAACTCTATAAAGTGCTTTATCTGCCTGTTCTTCCATTTCCTTTACGTATCCGCATTCAGAAAGCGAAACACCGACACTCAGGGAAACCGATGGTAAATCATCCTGTTTATTCTGAAGCATTTTATTAAGCTTTTGAATCTTTGACTGAATAATATCCTCAGGCGAATCACCGCATTTTGTCATTATAACTGCAAATTCATCGCCTCCAATTCTGGCAACATAGTCTGTATTTCTGAACTGCTCGCTCAAAAGCAGCGCAATCTTTTTAAGGACTTCATCTCCCGTAAGATGACCATATTTGTCGTTTATTGATTTAAAAAGATCTATATCAATTATAAGATAAGCAATCATTTCAGAGAAATCTGCAAGAATTGTCTTTATATGATCAAAGCCTTCGCGGTTGATTAATCCTGTTAATGGATCATGCTCTGCTTTATGACGCAGAATGGATGTACGAATTTCATTTTTATCTAAAAGACCATTGTAAGTTTTTGCAATATAACGAAGCTCATAAGCACCCCTGTAATACATCCTCTGCCCTTCAGAAATACATTTTATATGCTGATGAAGCGGCGTTAGAACAAAAATTGCAAGGAAAATAAAAAGCGTAAGACTCACTATAAAAAGCGTGATGATTAAAATACGTTCTACCATGAACATTTTTGAAAGGTCTTTTTCATCCTGAGCACTTTGACGTAAATAAATATCTACAAGTGAAGCTGATGCGGCAGATGTATATTCAATCACACGTTTTTTAGATTCATTGTAGCTTATATCATAGAAAATCTGGCGTGCACGAATAAGCTTGTCTTCTGCACTAAGAGATCTGTCTTTTGGTGAAAGCACAACAGTCTGAAGAACTTCCGGTAATTCTTCAAAATCAACTCCCTGAGATTCAAGAATAAGACGGATTGAATAATATTCCGATTGCTGCATGGAAAGTGATTCCTTTAATGCAAGCTTCATGTTTATATCACAGGCATCACCGTTATGAGAAAGTTCAAGAACCTCAAGAGAAGTTTCACGCTTACGGTCACGGAAGGTTTCTTTAAAATATTCATCAAGATATTTTGAATCAAGATTTACAGCATATAAGGTTGCCTGACTTGTAAGATAATCAGAGGCATTCCTCAACTCATTTATTGCTTTATGACATTCAACATAATCATCCATTGATGCCTTATAAATATTGTGACGTTCAGTAATTAAAAATGATTCTACAAAAACCATAACACATAAAAGACAGGCAACAATCATAAGAAAAAGGTTTACGGTTTTAATTTTTATTCCTTTTATATCAGAACTGTTTTTTACCGACATTTTTATACCCTTGATATTAAATGTATGATATTTCCATTATAATGCAGAAGATGTTTTATTTAAAGAGATTAAATCGAGCAGTTTCATAAAGATTCCATATGAAGGTAAGGTCAAAGAATCAAAAGTATCATCCTTCGTATGAAAAAGAGTCCAGGTTTTAGGAATAATTCCATTTAAATAATCACTTATTTCACGCGAAGGAAGCATTGTAATCTGCACACATGGAATATAGTTTGCTATAAATGCCGCGTTATCAGAAAATGCTGTTTTTAATTTATACCATCTGCCATCAGCCGCTTTTTTAATAAACTCCTCTGCCTTATTTTCAAGAGCGATAACCTTATTGACAAAATCTGTCTTTATACCTTCCGGAAAATTATTTTCACAGATAACAGGGACCTCTCCTCTACCCATGCAGTCAAAAACATAAATATCATTTTCCGTAATGTTCAGTCTTTTAAAAATCTCTGCAAGTGCAAACGACCCTAGCTGCATTACATTATTTTTATATGCAGATAAATCTTTTTGCGAAGAAGAAGTTTCTTCTCCATCCGTAAAAATAATCTGAACATTATGAAAACTATTCGCATTAAAAAGCTTTACCGCAAACTCAAGAAGACAGTAAACTGCAAAGGAATTATCATTTGCACCCGGAGTATTTTCCAGCCTGTCGTAATGAGCAATAATTGTCTTGATTTTATACGAGGGATTATACTGATTTTTTGGAAAATCTACATAAACATGTTTTTTATTGCCAAGCGGTAAGATTTTACAATTAATTCCCCTTTCATTAAGATATCGCTGAATAAACAAAAGTCTGTCACAGGAAGGAGAAATAAAATTCTTAAAATCTGAAAGAAACGCTGACATAATCAGATTATAAAATAACACAATGGTTTTGTCATTAACTGAACATGTATCCTGATTTCCTATTCCAATAATCTTTAAAATCCGCTAAAATATTTTAATATAATTAAATTTATCGCGAGGAAAATAAATATGGCTACACCATTAGAAAATTATCTTGCATCTTGCGGCGGAAAACCTACAGCCGCAATGTGCTCTTATGTTGCAAACCTTCAGCAGGTTGCCGCAGTTGGACCTGATATTGCAGCATCTATCGTAAATGAAATTGACAACCAGAGAAGTCACCTTAAATTAGTTGCAAGCGAAAACTACTGTTCATTGAATGTTCAGGCTGCAATGGGAAATCTTCTTACAGATAAATATGCAGAAGGATATCCTGAACACCGTTATTACGGCGGCTGTGTAAATATCGATGCTGTTGAAAATATTGCTGCACGTGAAGCAGAAAAGCTTTTCGGTGCTGAATATGCTTACGTTCAGCCTCATTCCGGTGCAGATACAAACCTTGTTGCTTACTGGGCAATTTTAAGTGCAAAAATAGAAACTCCTACTCTTGAAGAACTTGGAGTAAAATCATTAAATGATCTTACAGAAGAACAATTCGACGCACTTCGTAAAAAGTTCGGAAACCAGAGACTCATGGGCTTAGACTATTCATGCGGTGGACACCTTACACACGGATACAAAATGAATGTTTCTGCACGTATGTTTGAAAGTCATCCTTACGGTGTTGATAAAGAAACCGGTCTTTTAGATTACGATGCAATTGAAAAACAGGCAATGGAAGTTAAGCCATTAATTCTCCTTACAGGTTTCTCTGCTTATCCAAGAAAGATTGATTTTAAACGATTCCGTCAGATTGCAGATAAATGTGGTGCAGTATTAATGGTAGATATGGCTCACTTTGCCGGTCTTGTTGCAGGAAAAGTTCTTACAGGTGATTATGACCCTGTAAAATGGGCAGATGTTGTAACTACAACAACACATAAAACTCTTCGCGGACCTCGTGGTGCAATGATTCTCTGTAAAAAGGAATTCGCAGATTATGTAAACAAGGGTTGTCCTATGGTATTGGGTGGTCCTCTTGGTCACGTAATGGCTGCAAAGGCAATCGCATTTAAAGAAGCAAACACTCCTGAATATCAGACATGGGCTCATAACGTTGTAAAAAATGCACAGGCTCTTGCAGAAGGCTGTAAATCTCATGGTATTCCTTTACAAACCGGTGGAACAGATAACCATCTTATGCTTTGCGATGTAACTGTTTACGGTCTTACAGGAAAACAGGCAGAAGCAGCTTTATTCAAATGCGGTGTAACTGCAAATGCAAATGCTCTTCCTTATGATAAAAACGGTGCCTGGTGGACATCAGGAATCAGAATCGGAACACCAGGTCTTACAACTCTTGGAATGAATGAAACAGACATGAAAGAGGTTGCAGACATAATTGACTTTGTTTTAAAGAATACAAAGCCTGGCGTTACAAAAGAAGGAAAACCTGCAAAAGGTAAAATTGAAATTTCTGATGATACAGTAAAAGCTGCAAGAGAAAGAGTAAACAAACTTCTCAACGCACATGTACTTTATCCGGAACTTGATCTTGATTTCCTGAAAAAGGAATTTGTAAAATAATTTAAAACGGGGGCTTTTGCCCCCTTTTTTTATCTGTAAATAATAAAAAAAAGGACTGCACTTTTAAGTACAGTCCTTTTGACGAAATCTTCTAAATAATTAGAATTCTTTTTTTTCAGTCTTACGTCTCTTGTTCAAAAGTTTTCTTTCAAGAGTTGTTTTCTTCTGGTGAAGAGTGGCAGAAGGTTTTTCAAAATATTCACGCTTTTTGTATTCGCGGATGATACCTTCTTTTTCAACCATACGCTTAAAACGTTTGATTGCTTTTTCAAGGTTTTCTGAATCATCAACCATGATTGTTGCCATTAATGTTCACCTCCTTATTTGCGGTAATTCCGTAAAACATTACTAATATATCCGTTTTTACGAAATTAATCAAGAAGATGAACATTACATAAACTCAGTTATTTACAGATTGTTACTCCCTGTGAATCAGAGATGTAGTCACCATTGAAATAAAGTGTTGTTGTATTTCCTTCATCAATATAAACGCTGCCGTTATAAACAACTGATCTGTAAGATCTTGTTGAATAGAAATATACGTTTAACTTTACTTCGAATCTTCCTTCTTCAAGATTAAAAGCACAGTTTCCATCATATCCGGAAGAATCACTGTTCCAGGCAAGCTTCCATGAATTTGAATTATATTTTCTTACAATAACCTCATCAATATAGCAGTCGTTATAATCAGAAAGATTTACAATCTTAAGATGACCGTAATCTGATACATCATAATCATGATAGTAACCTGAACGTCCAAAACCGTCATCATCAGGACAAATAATGATACAGCTTGACATCATTACTGCAACTGCAAGACCTGTTATTACCTTAATCAAAGTATTTCTAATTTTCATATTATGTTCCTCCAGAAAGAATTATTTATATTCCTACTCTCTGTACTAATTAAACCATATTTGAAAACATAATACTTTAAAACTGATTAAGAATAAAATAAGTAAACTCTTATAAATCAGATTATATAAAGAAGGCGTTCATAAGCCCCTTGCCTTTTACTTCAACTTTAACAGGCTCTGAATAAGAAAAATATTTATCTGTCTGTGAATGTGTTGTTTCTGAAACATGTATTCTCATAGGTTCGCCAGTGCTTTCCATTCTGCTTGCAACATTTACTGTATCACCCCAGACATCATAAATAAATTTTGTTTTACCGATTACACCTGCAACAAGCTCACCTGAATTAATTCCGATTCTAATCTGAATTTTATTAGCAGACGATTCATTAAACTTCCTTACATCCTCAAGAAGTCCTCGTGCAAAACGAACCATTTTTACAGCGCCATCATTATTTAGTTCTTCTGTAAGACCAGTCGCAGCCATGTATGCATCACCGATAGTCTTGATTTTTTCTATACCTTCCCTTTTTGCACGGTCATCAAAAAGTGAAGTCATTCCATTAAGCATGGTAACTATTTCTGAAGCGGTCATGTTACTGCTCATCTTTGTAAAACCGACAATATCTGTAAAAAGAACTGTAACATTCGGGTATTTTTTTGAAATAGTAGCATCGGGATGTTCGGTAAGCTCATGTGCAATATCTTCGGGAAGTATATTCAACAGAAGATGCTCTGCTTTATCGTTTGCAATCCTTAATTCCCGTGTACGCTCATCAACTGTCCGTTCAAGTTCAGCCTTATAACGTTCGAGCATTTCAACCTCAAGCCTGTGAGCGCGTTCAACCTTACTGTTCATTTCCTGAATTTCAAAAACATAAAGGATAATCGCCATTCCTGTAATTGTCATGTTTGTAAAATATATTCCCTGATAAAGAAACTGAACGGCAACCGAAGCAAAAGGAACAAGCGTGAATAAAAAAATAGGGATTCTGATTCTCTTTGAAAACCGTTTATAGTTACAGATAAGACAGATTAACTCCAGAAACAAAACTGCAAAAGTAATTCCGTAAGCAAGCACCCTTCCTTTACCGCGAACGTAATTGTTGGTTGAACTTATTGTAAAATAAAATCCATTGAATATTGAAATTATCAGACTTATAAAATTTACATAAAGAATATAATCGCATGATTTAAGAACAAAAGGGGCCTTATTCAACGAGCCTTCATTTTTAAACAAGCTTTTAAGATACATGTTGAATGAATACAAAACTACAATGACAGACAAAAAAGAAATAAAATGTGATACCCATAAAATATTTCCTGCAATTTTTCCAGGAGTACCTTCATATCTTAAATTAAAGCGATGAGAGAGCATTACGAAAAAACAGGATATTTCGAGCAGAAAAATAGATATTTTACGTGATTTTGAAGGATTTTTTGTAATTAAAACAAGGAAAGAAATAATGATACATATTCCTTCCAGAAAAAGCATTATTCCCGATTGATGTTGTCTTATAAATTCCATGATTTTTCAGTATATCACAATTTTAAATGAATGACAAAAACTAAAAATTAACAATTGATAAAAGCATGTCAAGTTAAATAAAAGTTTTGTTTTTTTATATATCATGCTATAATATTTTGTTAAAGAACTTACAGGAGCAGAGAACTATGAAAAATGAGTCGTCGTCCAGTAAAAAGAGTCATATAAGGAAAATTATTGACAATATATCAGCAAATAAAATTGCGTCAAATGCTTTTTTTATTTTTCTGCTCATCTTTTATCTTTTTTCAGCTTTCGCCACAAATTATGTCTCAAAATCAACGGAAATGATTAATCTGTTGGGACGAAATCTTCCGGTTTCTTCCTTTGCAGGCGTGATTTCTTCCATAGCGAACATGACTTTGATTTGTCTTGTCGTGTTTTACAGAAAAAAAGGTTTTTATACCTGCGTTATAATTTACTGCATTCATTTTATAAGGCTTTTTACAAATATATTCTTTTTACACAGTCTTCCAAGCATTCCAGGTCTATTCACAAGCCTGGTTATAATAATTGCACTGCTTATTATTTTTCAAAGAAATGGCCAGATTGAAAAATATCAGGTTAAACTTCAGGACCTTGCCCTTACTGATCAATTAACCGAACTTGCAAACAAGCTTGCCTATACAGAATACGTAAATGCACTCATAAAAAAAGGTGAACGATTTACGATAGTTTCAATTGATTTGAATAATTTTAAAAGTGTAAACTACAGTCTTGGAAGAACTACCGGAAATCAGGTTTTAAAAGAAATTGGTTCAAGATGGAAGAACTATGTCCTTAATAAAAATTCCGGAACACACGATTTCATCTGTCGTTTAAGCGGCGATGATTTTGCTCTGGTAATACACACCTACAATTCTGAACAGGATGTAATCAACACGATTAAAAAATATCAGTCAATGCTTGAAGAAAAAATAACGATTGATAATTATGATTTTTATATAACTGCAAGCTTTGGTTATGCAGAATATCCAACAGATGCTGATACAGAAGATTTGATTTTGTCTTATTCAGAAGCAGCCCTGTATGATGTAAAAAGGACAAACAACAGCAACCGAATCGCACGTTATTCACCAGGCCTTTTAAAAACTGAACGTACACTTGAAGTAGAAACTTTAATACGAGCCGCGCTGGTAAACAATTCAATTTATTTTAATCTGCAGCCACAGTACGATATGTCTCATAATCTTCGAGGCTTTGAAGTTCTTGCGAGAATGAAAGATCAGGACAGGAACAACATAAATCCCGGAGAATTTATTCCGGTTGCTGAAAAAGTCGGACTTATAGATAAAGTAGATGGAACTGTCTTCAGAAAAGCAGCAGTTTTCTTTGGAGAAGTCCTGAAAAAAAATCATACTGATATAATTTTGAGCGTAAACATTTCTGTAAGACACCTTATGCGAAATGATTTTCTTGATGAAGTCAAAGAAATCATAAAAACAACTGGAATTCCTGAAAATCAGCTTGAATTTGAAATTACTGAATCAATAATGATGGATACTGCAGACAAAGCGCTCCAGTGTATACGGGAAATAAAAAACATGGGAGTTCAAGTTGCGATTGATGATTTTGGAACAGGCTATTCATCGCTCAGTTATTTATATAAATATCCGGCAAATCTTCTTAAAATTGACAAATCCTTTATTGATGAAATGAGCAGCGGTGAAGCTTCAAAGCAGTACGTAGCCGCAATCATTTCAATAGGTCATTCAATGGGCTTTAAAATAATCTCGGAAGGTGTTGAAGAAGAAGAACAGATAGAAACCTTAAGAAAAATCGGTTGTGATTATATACAGGGATATATCTGGGGAAAACCTCTCCAACCCGAAGAAGCAAAAAAACTTTTACCCGAATAAATTAATTTAAAAAAATAAAGTGTAATACCGGGAAGACCTAAGGGCAAAAAAAATTCACCTCTCAAACACAAATTGTATCAGAAAAATGAAATAATTCTCGAACTACTGATAACGGGTATTTCAAAACGAAAGATTGCAAATCTTATGAAAGTAGACAGAAATACCCTTTATCGTTTTATCGAACAAAGCAAAATAATGAATAAATACCAGAAGCTTTACTGTGCAGGTGCCATAACATCCTGACCAGTTATGTTTTTCATCGCCTCTATAACTCCAAGTGCATTTGCCTTAACAACTTCATAATCCTTGGAATTTGTACTTAGTTTCAAAAGAGCAAATGGAGTTAATCCTGCTTTCTACATCATTGCTTTTTCCTCATCACTTCCCGGCTGAGACTCCCATTGCATTTCGGCAACAATTGCTGCTAAACAATTATTAATCATTTTATACTTTTCAACAGCAGGTGCTTCGATGCCATATTTCTGAAGGATTACTTCTGCAGCTTTTTTCTGTTTTGATGACATTTTCTTATTTGCTTTAATTCCAGCTTCTTCGAATTCTTTCGAAATTGCGTTGGAATTTTTTATAAAATTTTTCACATCACTATCTGTTATGCCGGTTGTTTTTGGTTCTGCAAACAACGATGCAGTAAACAAAAGAGTTGCAATCATAACAAAAATTTTTTTCATTTAAATCTCCTTATAATTTAAAAAATATAAAACAATTATATACTCAAAAATATACAGTTGCCAAAAAAAACTACATTACAAGCTCATCATCACGGTTATTAATTATCAGCCTGCCTTCTTCATATGCACGACGCAAATCTGCAAAAAAGGAAGATGTAATTTTTTCACATTCACTCTTCTTCATAGGCTTTAATATTTCTTCCTGATCAAGCACCTCTGCCCTTCTTCCCTGTGATACATTATCAAGAATTTTATTTCTGATATCTTCATTTTTATCTGCAATAAGATAAGCAATATCAACTTCTGTAAGATTACGAAGCTTATCCTGAATAAACCTGTCATCTGCATCAAGAAGATCTTCCATAGTAAATAATCTTTCACGGATATTTTCACCAAGCTCAGGATCTGAATCAGAAAGATAATTTATGATATTATGTTCTATTCCTGGTGAAAGACGTTTCAAAATCTGCGCAAGGGCATTTTTACCGTCAATTACCTCTGCTTTTTCAGAAGTCTGCTTAAGTGATTTTTCGCGCATCGCTTCATCAACCTTAAATAAAACAGAAGGACTTACCGGCTCCATTTTTGCCATGCGAAGAACAATTGTCTTTTTCTCATCCTCCTTCATCTTATTTATAACTTCAGCTGCTTTTTTAGGCGGAAGATGGGAAAGGACCATTGACTGTACACCAGGATTTTCATCCTTTATTAAAAGATAAATGCGTTCACAGTCTGCATCAATTAAATAATCAAAGGGCTGCTTTCCTTCATTAACAACAGATTTTTGAAGGACTCTCTGTGCTTTTTCCTTTCCGTAGGCTTTTTCGAGCATTTCACGTGCGGTATCAATTCCGCCCATCTCACGTGATTTATCAAGAAGTGAGCTGAACTGCTGAAGGATAATTTCTGCCTCATCCTTATCAACACTTCTGATAGTAGCAATTTCAGGAATGATTTTTTCTATCTGATTTTCCGGAAGATGAGGAAGAACCTTAGCCGCTTCATCCTCCCCAATAAGAATTAAAAATTTTGCAACCTTCCTATAAATGCTTTCTTCCGACTGTTCTTCTGAAGGAACCTTTATAAGTCCTCCGTTTTTAAGATAATCAGTCGCTTTATCAAGTTCACCGCTATATGCCATTTCACGAAGTTTATTTTTATCCATACGTAAATATTATAATATTTTTTTTAAAAAAAACATAAAAAACGTGTAACTTTTATAAAAAAATTTTGTCTTTTGTGTAAGATGTGCTACAATGTAAGTACATGATAATTTTCATCAAATAGGAGTAATACATGAAAAAATTAATCACATTATTATCAGCTGCAGCTATTTTGTTGGCTTTAACAAGCTGTGGAACAACAAAAGTTGAACCTATTGAAGGTTGGACAGAAATGGAAGTTCCTGCAGGAAAACTTACAGTAATAGACCGTGCAGAAGAAGACTTAATCTGGAAAACAGTTGCAGGAGATTCTTCAACAGCTGTTTCTATTTCAAAAAAGTGGAAATGGGATTTCAAAAAATCTGTATTATGTGAATTTAAAGCAATTGAAGAAAACGGAAAAGCAGGATATGAATGTACAAAGCTTCCTTCAACTGACTGGTCTGCATTTGACTATGTTACAATCAAAGTAAACAATCCAAATGCTTATGATCTTTATCTTTCAGTATCTGCTGAAGCAGCAGGTAAAAAAGGAACAACAGTAAATATTTCTGATTCGATGAGATGTCCTCCAGGAGTACACACAATTGTATTCAACATTTCATCTTTCAAGGATACAAGTGCTGTTCAGAAATTCTTTGTAATCCAGAATGCTAAAGCAACAGAAGGTAAATTCTTCATGGATTCAATCATGCTTATTTCAAGCGATCCTTCATATAACAAAAACGAAAAATAATTTATAACTAATATTTAGTTAAACAATAACGGTTGTTTTATTGCAGATTTTTTTGTTCTAAAACAACCGTTTTTTATTGTTCAAATAAAAATGATTCAAATGAAATATTATGTTCTTTAAAAAATACAACCAATTGAAGACATCTAATAGCCAGATGTTTTTTTATTTTACATTCTATAGGATCAGTAGCTTTATAATTTCCACATGTTTTATAAGAACTATAATAACAAGTGCCCCCACATAAATATCTTGCCCAACACAAAGAACATTTTTCTTTATGCGTTACATAAATATCAAAATCAATTTTTCTATAATCAATTCCATTTTTTATATTTCCCAAACAAAAATCCTTATTACCTGTAAAATATAAACAAGGATATATATTTCCTTTTGAATCTATAACTAGTTGTTCATCAAAAGCACAACGTTTTATTTTTTTTATCCTTTTAACAAAAGTATAAAAGGAAGAAAGAATCATATCCTCTCTTAAAATTTTTAACAATTTATAGTCACCATTAAGAACCGTAATCTTAAGTTCCTCAAATACCTCATCATATCCTTCCAATAAAGCAACTATGTTATTATCATTAAATGAACATTCTGTACCTGGTCTTACTGGAGTCATAGACATAGAAACAAAACCTAATGATAAAATATGATTAATAATTTCAAGAGGTTTAGGGAACCTAGATGTCAGAACAACAGATGCTTTAAGGTTTATCCCATTTCTTTGAAATTCTTTTATATTGTTTATTACTTCAGAATAACTTCCTTTTCCATTTCTATATTTCCTATTATAGTCATGAATTTTCTGAGGACCATCAATACTCACCCAAAGTGGATTTATTTTACACTTTTTTACAAAATCTATAAATTCTTTTTTTACACAAGTTCCATTCGTCATAAACCACATTGTAATAAAAGGTCTTTCTTTTCTGATTAAAGGACTATCACAATATTCATTTAAAATCTGTTTTAATAAACCCAAATCTACTGATGATTCTGATGTCATTGAAAAAGAAAAGACATACTCACTAGCTCCTGGTTTATAATGTTCAATTACATAATCCATGGAAGATTTTATTGTTTTATAAGTATTTATCTCTGAATCCTTTCTATTTCTATAACAATATAAACAATTCAAATTACATCTATTACTTGTATTTATCATTGCAAAGCATTTTTTGTCTGATTTAAGTTCAGGAATAATATCCTTCTTTGAATTTTGTAAAGTTCTACTTAAACTAAAAAGTTTAAAACTTTCATCAATAGAAAGATTTAAGAGAACACCTCCATGACTTCCTCTCTTTAATTCCTTTATGACATAAGAATCTGCAGTATAAAGAGAATGTGTAAAAGAATCATAAAACCAGAGTGTTTTTTCACCTTCGATTCTAAAAAATCTATTTTCATCATCTAAAACAGATAATACTGTTTTTAATTCATCAACAATCATTTTAATAAACAACCTTTTCT